>JBFWZV010000001.1:0-139506 GCA_050184975.1 Pseudolabrys sp.
GCCAATAAAGCCGACGGCGAGGTGGTGTTCCTGATCGTCGGTCACGACGGTGCGATCATGGGCGCTTGCGGCGCTATTCCGCTCGACGGTCAGCCGCCCGAACTCGGCTACTGGCTCGGCGTCTCCTATTGGGGCAAAGGCTTCGCCACCGAAGCGCTGCACGCGTTGATTGACTTCGCCTTTGATGAATTCGATCACGCCGCGCTGCAGGCGGGCGCCCGCGTTACCAATCCGGCCTCGCGCCGCGTACTGGAGAAATGCGGTTTCCAGTGGACCGGCGTCGGCCTCTATCGCATCCGCGCGCTGTCGAGTTCGGCGCCGATCGACCGCTTCCGGCTCGAGCGCGGCATCTGGTCCGCGATCAAGGGCTGGGGCCGCAGCAAGCGGGTGAGTTGACCGCGATGGAGCTGGCGCGCCGCGCCGGCTCCCCCGCTCTCCCTCGTCTGTGCATCCCTAAGGCGGATCGTCCATCACGACCGGCTTCGCCAGCGCGCGCTCGCGAATGAAGATATAGAGCCCGGCTGCGATGATGGTCGCGGCGCCCGCCAGCATCGACACGGTCGGAATGTCGGCGAAGATAAAGTAGCCGAGCAGGATCGCCCATACGATCGTCGTGTATTGATACGGCACCACCACCGTCGCCGGCGCGATTTTCAGCGAGCGGTTGATGCACATATGCGCCACCATCGCGGTGACGCCGAGCAGCACCAGCAGCACGCCATCCGACCAGCGCAGCGGCGTCCAGGCAAACGGCGCGGCGACGAGGCCAAAGACCAACGCGCCGACCGTCTGCGTCGTCACCAGCACCACGTCGGAGGTGCCCGGAACGAGACGGGTGCAGACCATCAGGATCGAAAACGAGATGCTGCCGGCAATCGCGACCAGCGCCGCCGGCGTCAAAGCAAGTCCGGCGGGATTGAGCGCAATCATCACCCCGGCAAAACCGGCCAGCACAGCGAGCCAGCGCCGCCAGCCGACATGTTCGCCGAGCAGGACGGGCGACATCGCGGTCACGAAGATGGGCCCGGCAAGATAGAACGTCATGACGTCGGCGAGCGGCATGTAGGCGAGCGCCCAGTAGAAGCAGGCGACCTCCGCGGTCGCGAAGACCGGCCGCAGGAACTGGATCACCGGCCGCGGCGCCTGTGCGAACGGCGCCAAGCCTTCGCGCCTGATGAGCGGCGCCAGAAACACCAGTGCGGCGATGCTGCGGATCAGCAGCAGTTGCCCGACCGAATAGGTCGCGATCAGCCACTTTCCGAGCGCATCGTTAAGGGCAAAGATGAAGATGCCGCCCAGCATCAGAGCGATGCCGGCGAGAACGTGGGACGCCGGCGCGGACACCCGGCTCGAACTGGCTTTCATGGCGACAACCCGGTGACGTCCTTGTAGCGAAAGCCCCGGCCCGAACCGAACGGTTTTTTGCCGGGCGCCGCCATGCTAGAGCACGGCCATGAAATTCCTCGATGAAGCCAAGGTCTACATAAAGTCCGGCGACGGCGGGAACGGCTGCGTATCGTTCCGCCGCGAGAAATTTATCGAGTTCGGCGGCCCGAACGGCGGCGACGGCGGCCGTGGCGGCGACGTCGTGGTCAAGGCGGTCACCGGCCTCAATACGCTGATCGACTACCGCTACCAGCAACACTTCAAGGCCGAGCGCGGCGGCAACGGCATGGGCAAGGACCGCCACGGCGCCAATGGCGACGACGCCGTGCTCAAGGTTCCGGTCGGCACCCAGATTTACGAAGAAGACGGCGAGACGCTGCTCGCCGATCTCACCGAGGTCGGCCAGGAAATCACCATCGCCAAGGGCGGCAACGGCGGCTTCGGCAACGCGCATTTCAAGTCATCGACCAACCGCGCGCCGCGCCACGCCAATCCCGGCATTCCGGGCGAGGAGCGCACCATCCGGCTTCGCCTGAAACTGATCGCCGACGCCGGGCTGGTCGGCCTGCCCAATGCCGGCAAGTCGACCTTCCTCGCGACCGTCACCGCGGCGAAGCCGAAGATTGCCGACTATCCCTTCACCACGCTGCATCCGCAGCTCGGCGTCGTGCGCATCGACCACCGCGAATTCGTGCTGGCCGATCTGCCCGGCCTGATCGAAGGCGCGCATGAAGGGGTCGGCCTCGGCGACCGCTTTCTCGGCCACACCGAGCGCTGCCGCGTGCTGCTGCATCTCGTCGACGGCACCGCCGAGGATCCCGGCGAGGCCTATCGCGTGGTGCGCGGCGAACTCGAGGCCTATGGCCACGGCCTGACATCGAAGCCGGAGATCGTCGCGCTGACCAAAGTCGACGCGCTGACGCCCGACGCCATCAAGGAACAGGCCGCGAAGCTCAAGAAGGCCTGCAAGTCCGTCCCACTCGTCGTGTCGTCACAATCCGGTGTGGGCATCCAGGATGCGTTGCGCGCGCTGGTCAAAGTGATCGAAGATGCCCGCGCCAACGATCCGCACACGACGCAATCAAAAGAAGCTGCCTGGCAGCCCTGAACTGACCGGAGAACTTCATGAAAACCCGCGCTGCCGTCGCCTGGAAAGCCGGCGAACCGCTCTCGATTGAAACCATCGACCTCGACGGCCCGAAGGCGGGCGAAGTCCTCGTCGAGATCAAGGCGACCGGGATTTGCCACACCGACGCCTACACGCTGTCGGGCGACGATCCGGAGGGACTATTCCCCGCGATCCTCGGTCATGAAGGCGCCGGCATCGTGCGCGAGGTCGGCTCAGGCGTGACGACGCTGAAGCCGGGCGATCATGTGATCCCGCTCTACACGCCGGAATGCCGGCAATGCAAAACCTGCCTGTCTCGCCGCTCCAATCTCTGCACCTCGATCCGCGCCACCCAGGGCAAGGGCCTGATGCCGGATGCCACTTCGCGCTTCCGCTGCGACGGCGATCCGGTGTTTCACTACATGGGCTGCTCGACCTTCTCGAACTTCACCGTGCTGCCGGAGATCGCGCTCGCCAAGGTCCGCGAGGACGCACCGTTCGACAAGATCTGCTACATCGGCTGCGGCGTGACGACCGGCATCGGCGCTGTGATCTACACCGCCAAGGTATGGCCCGGCGCCAATGTCGCGGTGTTCGGCCTCGGCGGCATCGGCCTCAACGTGATCCAGGGCGCGCGGATGGTCGGCGCTGACAGGATCATCGGCATCGACCTCAATCCCTCGAAGCGCAAGATGGCCGAGCAGTTCGGCATGACGCACTTCATCAATCCGGACGAGGTCGGCCGCGACAAGGTGGTGCAGGCGATCGTCGACCTGACCGGCGGCGGCGCGGACTTCTCGTTCGAATGCATCGGCAACGTCCACACCATGCGGCAGGCGCTGGAATGCTGCCACCGCGGCTGGGGCGAGAGCATCATCATCGGCGTCGCCGGCTCGGGTCAGGAGATCGCGACGCGGCCGTTCCAGCTCGTCACCGGGCGGGTGTGGAAGGGCACGGCGTTCGGCGGCGCGCGCGGCCGCACCGACGTCCCCAAAATCGTCGACTGGTACATGGAGGGCAAGATCAACATCGACGATCTGATCACCCACACCATGCCGCTCGACAAGATCAACGACGCCTTCGACCTCATGCACGAAGGCAAGTCGATCAGATCCGTCGTCGTTTACTGATCGCGGTGCGGCTGTCGCATCGAGATGTAGGGCACCGTCGTGCCGCGCGGCGCGCGTAGCCGCGCTCTGCGGCGCGCGATGCGTTGCGCACGCTCCTTCGATCCCGGCATCTCTCCGGCGAGCAGCGGAATGCAGACGATCGACGCGGCCAACAGCAAGACGGGCAGGAACTCAATCAGATGTGCCATCGGGCACCTCTTCGGGTTTCCCGCGGGCGATCTCCGGCCGCCGGCGGGCATTCTCATGGGTCGCGTTGACCGCCGGCCATTCGGCCGTCCGGTCGCCGCAGACGCCCCCAAAGACTCCTCGTCCCAGACACGAATTAGGTCAGCAAAAAGCAGGCCAAAAAATGAGCGGCGTCAGCAACACAGCCCTGCACCGGCTCGCCTGCAGGCCGGCCGACTAGAGCCTCGCTACCGGGTGCAAAGCCGACGCGGGCCTTCGAGCGGCTGATAGGTGCAATCGGCCTCGGTAAAGCTGCGATAGGCCGCCTTGCAAGCCTCGATATTGCATTTTGGCGCGCCGGAATCCGCCGTTTTCGGCAGATCCGGCATCACGATCGGCGCGGTGCCGCCGCCGTCGGTCACCGGTGGCGGGAACGGCAGAGGTGCTGCGCCTGCCGGCTGCGGGGTGGCCTGGCGGACCGCCGACGACTGGTCCGGCGTCCCGGCACCGGTCGAAACAGCCGACGGGACGGCAGAATTTGCCTTGGGCGGCACGACCTCGTCGAGCCCGATAATCACACTGATGAACGAGACGATGACGACCGCAATCAGGGCGAAGATCTGCATGGCAGGTGTCCGGCGCGGCCGACAGTTGCCGGCGATTCCGGCAGGATTACGGACTTCTCGGGCGCACGCAACTGCCGCGGCACACACCCGAACCGCACGCAATCGCGTTAACCCGTTCGGATTGCAAAGTTTTCATCGGTATGGGACAGGGTTCGCAACCGGGTTCCGCCACCATCTGTTCACTGTCATGTCGCAAACGCCATCGCTGCAATCCTTCCGCCGCATCGTGGTCAAGGTTGGCTCGTCCTTGCTGGTCGACTCGACTGCCGGCGCGCTCAAGCGCGGCTGGCTCGACTCGCTCGCCGCCGATATCGCCGGCCTGCGCAAGGACGGGCGCGACGTACTGGTGGTGTCGTCGGGCGCAATCGCGCTCGGCCGCGCGGTGCTGAAGCTGCCATCCGGCCCGCTGAAGCTCGAAGATAGCCAGGCCGCCGCCGCGGTCGGACAGATCGCGCTCGCGCGCTCGTGGTCGGAAGCGCTCGGCACACACGGCCTGACCGCGGGACAAATCCTCGTCACGCTGGGCGATACCGAAGAGCGCCGCCGCTATCTCAACGCGCGCTCGACCATCGACAAGCTGCTCGAATGGAAATCCGTTCCGGTTATCAACGAGAACGACACCGTCGCCACCAACGAGATTCGCTATGGCGACAACGACCGGCTCGCCGCACGGGTCGCTACCATGACCAGCGCCGATCTTCTCGTGCTGCTGTCCGACATCGACGGTCTCTATGACAAGCCGCCCGGCGAAGGCGGAGAGAAACTGGTGCCGGTGGTGCCGCGCATCACTCGCGAGATCGAGGCGATGGCCGGCGCCTCTGGCTCCGAGCTTTCGCGCGGCGGCATGGTCACCAAGATCGAGGCCGGCAAAATTGTGACCGGTGCCGGCACGCATATGGTGATTGCGAGCGGGCGCATCGAACATCCGTTGCGCGCGATCGCCGATGGAGCGCCCTGCACCTGGTTTTTGACGCCGGCCAATCCGGTCGCCGCCCGCAAAAAGTGGATTGCCGGCTCCCTCGAGCCGCACGGCGCGATCATGATCGATGCCGGCGCGGTACGAGCGTTGCGCTCGGGCAAAAGCCTGCTGCCCGCTGGTGTCATTCGCGTCGACGGCGAGTTCGAGCGCGGCGATGCGGTCGTGGTCCGTGGACCCGACGGCGAAGAAGTCGGGCGCGGCCTCATCGCCTATGACGCCGCCGACGCCGAGAAGATTCGAGGCCGCTCAAGTTCCGATATCATGCTGATCCTCGGCTACACGGGACGCGCCGAAATGATCCACCGCGACGATCTGGCGCTGGCCAGCGAGTGACATGGCCGCAGCGCACGGCCCGAAACGCCTGAAGACCTGCGACCGATTGTACCCATGCGACGTTTTGGCGCCGCTGAATGGGTTGTTCGCGCGAGCGATATCGTCTTGAAAGGAATTCCTAGAGCGCAATGCCCTAGGACATAAGACTTGACGACGAAACTATCCCCCAGGGGGCCCTTCGGGTCCCCCTTTTTTTGCGCGCTCGACGCGCCCTGGGTGCCGAAGGGGTTGAAACCGCGGAAGCGATCACGCGGCGAGATCGCGCCGCGACCAATCGGATTCTCGTCGTTCAGGCGCGCCGGCTGACGACCCGATGCGCGCGGCGCTTGAGCGCCCGCGCCTTGCGGGCCGGCGGCCGTGCCGGCAATGCGACAAGCGTCCCATCCGGGAACTCGAGATAACGCGAGACCGGCCCACCGCCGCTGCGGCCTTCGATGACGAACTTGGTGCCGACCGGGAACCGGCTCGGTAAACGCTCTGTACGAGACGCCATGACGCTCTCCTGTGGCCGTGATCGTCGCCCACGATTGTGTAGATGTGACTAACCCCGCCGTTTCGCCCGTGCTTATCCACAGTTTCCGGGACTTTTTGCACCGAATTGGCCGGATTCTGTGAACTCGCCGCCCGGTGCCCGACGTGATAGGAAAATCGGCCAAATAACCGGAAAACCTGCGCCAGTTCGATGACGGCACCCCTCAAATCGGTCGATCCGGCCACCGACCTTGCCGAGCTGATGCACGACATCGGCCGCCGCGCCCGCGCGGCCGCGCGCACGCTAGCGCTCGCGCCGACCGAGCAGAAAGATCGCGCATTACGGGCGATGGCCACGGCGTTGCGCGCGCAGGCCCCCGCCGTCATCGCGGCCAATCGCGAGGACGTCGCGGAGGCGCGCGGTAACGGACAGACTGCGGCCTATCTCGACCGGCTCGGTCTCGACGAGAAGCGCATCCATGCGATGGCGGACGGCATCGAGACCGTCGCCGCGCTGCTCGATCCGGTTGGCGTCGTGACCGAGCGCTGGACGCGCCCCAACGGCATGACCATCGAGCGCGTCCGCGTGCCGCTCGGCGTCATCGGCATCATCTATGAGAGCCGCCCGAACGTGACGGCCGACGCCGGCGCGCTGTGCCTGAAATCCGGTAACGCCGCGATCCTGCGTGGCGGCTCGGACAGCCTGCGGTCGGGCCGCGCGATCCACGCCGCCCTGGCCACCGGGTTGCGCGAAGCTAATCTACCAGAGGACGCGATCCAGCTCGTTCCCGTGCGTGACCGCGACGCCGTCGGTCTGATGCTTTCAGGCCTCGACGGCAATGTCGATGTCATCGTTCCCCGCGGCGGCAAAAGCCTGGTTAGCCGGGTCCAGAACGAAGCGCGGGTGCCTGTCTTCGCGCACCTCGAAGGTGTCTGCCATGTCTATATCGACAAATCGGCGTCCGCCGAGATGGCGCGCAAGGTACTTCTCAACGCCAAGATGCGCCGGACTGGCGTCTGTGGCGCGGCCGAGTCGATGCTGGTCGATCGCGCGGCCACGGCAACACATTTGAAACCTTTGATCGCCATGCTGATCGAAGCGGGCTGCGAGGTTCGCGGCGACAAAGCGAGCCAGGCAGCCGACCAGCGGGTGAAACCTGCGAGCGAGGATGACTGGTCGACGGAATATCTCGACGCCATCATCTCCTGCAAAGTGGTCGATGGCCTTGACGCCGCCATCGCTCATATCGACCGCTACGGCTCGCACCACACCGACGCCATCATCACCGAGGACGCCGAGGCAGCGGAGAAATTTCTCCGTGAAGTCGATTCGGCGATCGTCCTGCACAACGCCTCGACCCAGTTCGCCGATGGCGGCGAATTCGGCTTTGGCGCCGAGATCGGCATCGCCACCGGCCGGCTGCACGCGCGCGGCCCTGTTGGTGTCGAGCAACTCACCACCTTCAAATATCGCGTGCGCGGCAACGGTCAGATTCGTCCGTGAAGTCCCCTGTCATCGTCCGCAATGGCCTGTCGCTGCCGCCGTTTTCGCCCGGCATGCGGATCGGTCTGTTCGGCGGAACCTTCGACCCGCCGCACAAGGCGCATCTCGGCGCTTCGCTGCTTGCAATGAAGCGGCTCGACCTCGACCGGGTCTGGTGGCTGGTCACGCCGGGCAACCCGCTGAAAGATACGAGCGGACTTGCCCCGCTGCCGCAGCGAATCGCCGCCGCGCGGGCGCTCACCCGGCATCCGCGCATCGACGTCAGCGGCATCGAAGCTGTCATCAAGACGCGATATTCTCACGATACATTGGCGTGGCTGAAGCGCCGTTGCCCGGGCGCGCGATTCGTCTGGATTATGGGCGCGGACAATCTGCGGAGCTTTCACCGCTGGCAACGTTGGCGCGAAATCGCGAAGCTGGTTCCGCTCGTGGTCGTCGACCGGCTCGGTCCCAGTCTTTACGCCTCGGCGAGCCCCGCAGCACATGCACTGGCACGGTCACGCGTCCCCGATCGCGCCGCACGTGCGCTGCCGGACCGCAAGCCCCCGGCATGGACCTATCTGCACGGCCTGAAATCCCCTCTTTCCTCCACCGCGCTCCGTGCGCTGCGCAGGAAACACCGCCCTTCGGGCACAAAGATCAAGACAAATGTCAAAAAGCCCAGCGGGGCGAAACGCCGCCCTTCGGCCGCGAAAAGATCAAAGCCGAGTGGCAAGAAACGACGATAGTCTCTATCTTGGTCATGAGCCCCGGTCGGGTCGGGGCCAAGACAAAGGCAAGTGCGACGAACGGAAAGGACCGAAACCCCTGTCGACACATGTGATCTCACGGGCAACCCGTCGTTCGCCCGCCGCGATCTCCCAGCGCCCAAGCGCGAAGGAGACGCTCCGCCTGGTTCTCGATTGCCTCGATGACATGAAGGCCGAGGACAGCGTCACCATCGACCTCACCGGAAAATCCTCGATCGGCGACTTTATGGTCGTGACGACCGGCCGCTCGCAGCGGCATGTCGGCGCGGTTGCCGATAACGTCGTCAAGGAACTCGCAACCGCCGGCATCCGCGGCGTGCGCGTTGAAGGCATGCCACAATGCGACTGGGTGCTGATCGACGCCGGCGACGTCATCGTCCATGTGTTCCGGCCGGAAGCACGCGCCTTCTACGGTCTCGAGAAAATGTGGACTCCCGGGCGCGGCGCGCGCCGGACCAGCTAGTCTGACCGAGCGGCGCGATGCGGATCATCGTCGCCGCGATTGGCCGGCTCAAGCGCGGGCCGGAGACCGAGCTCGCGGAGCGCTACCGCGACCGCGCGGCGAAAAGCGGACGCTCGCTCGGCCTGCGCGACATCGAAATCGTCGAAATTCGGGAAAGCCGCGCGCAGGATGCGCCGACGCGCATGCTCGAAGAATCGATCGCGCTCGCCAATGTGATCCCGGACGGCGCCGCGGTCGTGTTGCTCGATGAGCGCGGCGACAATGCCGACAGCGCGAGTTTCGCCCGCCTTCTCTCGCAGTGGCGGGCAGCAAACCGCCCCGCCGTGGTCTTCATCATCGGCGGCGCCGACGGGCTCAGCCCCGGCCTGACCGACAAGGCCGACCTTCGGCTGTCGTTCGGCGCCGCCACATGGCCGCACCAGCTCGTCCGCGTCTTGTTGCTGGAGCAGATCTACCGCGCGGTCACGATCCTGTCAGGGCACCCCTACCATCGCAGTTGAACCGCGGTTTGGACTTAATTTGGCGGCAATCCTGCCGGCAGGTCGTCGGCCAAATGCTTGCCGCCTGCGGCCATTGGCGTAATTTCGCGGAAATGTCCGAGACATCACTGATTCGTCTGGAGCGCCTCCGCCGTCTCGCCGACGCCGGGTGGGCGGTATCTATCGTCCTCGGCTTGTCGGTTGCCGGCACGCAATCGGTGCTGGCGCAGACCGCGAAGCCAAACGACAAGAGTGGCACCCTCGAACAGCTCAAGAAGCACGACGAGAGCATCGAAAAGCTGCGCAACGATCAACGCAAGGCGCAGGAAACCGAAGCCGCGCTCAAGCGCGAGATCGAGAATCTCGGATCCGATCGCCGCAAGCTCAATCAGGATCTGCTCGACACGGCCGCGCGTCTGCGCAAAGTCGAGGTCGAGATCGCCGCGACCCAGGCGCGACTGAAACCACTCGATGCCAAGGAAGCCGCCATCCGCAAGTCGCTCGACGGACGGCAGGCCGTGATCGCCGAAGTGCTGGCAGCGCTCCAGCGCATGGGCCGCCGACCGCCGCCGGCGCTGATCGCGACGCCGGAAGATGCACTGCAATCGGTACGTACCGCGATCCTGCTCGGCGCGGTGTTGCCGGAGATGCGCAACGAAGTGAAGGCGCTGGCGAGCGACCTCGCCTCGTTGGTCGAGGTCCGCAAGAGCATCGACGCCGAGCGCGACCGCCTCAAGCAAGAAGTTGCGTCACTCGACAAGGACCGCCGGCGTATCGCCGCGCTGGTCGAGCAAAGGCAAAAGCAGCAGGCCGACCGCGAACAATCACTCGAGGAGGAACGCGCCCGTGCCGCCGCGCTCGCGCGCGAAGCCGACAACCTTCAGGATCTGATCGTTAAGCTCGAAAAGAACCTCGACAGCGCCGCCCGCGCCGCCCGCGAAGCGGCGCGAATCAGCACCAATCCCGCGCTCGCGGTGTCGCGTGATCCCGGCCGTCTCGCGCCGGCCGTATCTTTTGCATCATTACGCGGCCACATTCCGATACCGGTAAATGGCATCAAGATTCGCGATTTTGGCGCGCCCGACGCTGTCGGCGGCACCGAAAAGGGCCTCTCGATCGCAACCCGGGCCGGCGCGCAAGTCACTGCCCCCGTGGATGGATGGGTCGTTTACGCCGGCCAGTTCCGCTCCTACGGGCAACTCTTGATCCTGAATGCGGGCGCCGGGTATCATATCCTGCTCGCCGGAATGGAACGGATTTCAGTTGATCTCGGACAGTTCGTGCTGGCCGGAGAACCGGTTGCGGCGATGGGGAATAGCTCCCATATCGCAGCCATTCTGGCGACAGGATCCTCACAACCGGTTTTGTATGTCGAATTCCGTAAAGACGGAACACCGTTCGATCCAGGCCCATGGTGGGCGGCAGGCGAAGTAGAAAAGGTTCGCGGATGATGCGAAAGACATCTCTCATTCTTCTCGGTGCAGTCGCGGGCGCGGCGGTGACGCTGCTCGCCAGTCAGCCTAAGCTGATCCTCGGCGCCAATGCCTACGCGGCCGCGGCCGACACCTACCGGCAGCTCAATTTGTTCGGCGACGTGTTCGAGCGCGTACGCGCCGACTATGTCGAGAAGCCGAATGACTCAAAGCTGATCGAAACGGCGATCAACGGCATGCTGGCCGGGCTCGACCCACATTCGAGCTACATGGAGCCGAAGGCGTTCCGCGACATGCAGGTGCAGACCCGCGGCGAATTCGGCGGTCTCGGCATCGAAGTGACGATGGAAGACGGCCTCATCAAGGTCGTCGCGCCGATCGACGATACGCCGGCGGCAAAAGCCGGTGTGCTCGCCAACGACCTCATCATCAAGCTCGACGAAGAGCAGGTTCAGGGCCTCACCCTTCAGCAGGCGGTCGAGAAGATGCGCGGCCGCGAAGGCACCGCGATCAAGATCACCATTCGCCGCAAGGGCATGGACAAGCCGCTCGAACTTTCGATCACCCGCGCCCGCATTCATGTCCGCTCGGTACGCTCGCGCGTCGAAGGCGAAGACATCGGCTATCTGCGTATCACCCAGTTCAACGAGCAGACCACCGAGGGGCTGAAGAAGGCGATCGGCGACGTCAACGCCAAGATCAGCAAGGACAAGCTGAAGGGCTACGTGCTCGACCTGCGCAACAATCCGGGCGGCCTGCTCGACCAGGCCATCTCGGTGTCGGATGCGTTTCTGCAAAAGGGCGAGATCGTGTCCACCCGTGGCCGCAATCTCGAGGAGACCCAGCGCTACAACGCACGCGCCGGCGATCTGACCAGCGGCAAGCCGGTCATCATCCTGATCAACGGCGGCTCGGCCTCGGCGTCCGAGATCGTCGCCGGCGCCCTGCAGGACCACAAACGGGCAACCGTGCTTGGTACCCGTTCGTTCGGCAAGGGCTCGGTGCAGACCATCATCCCGCTCGGCTCCGGCAACGGCGCACTGCGGCTGACGACGGCGCGCTACTTCACGCCGTCGGGCAAGTCGATCCAGGCCAAGGGCATCACGCCCGACATCGAGGTGCTGCAGGACGTCCCGGACGAAGTGAAGGGCCGCTCCGACACCAAGGGCGAGGCATCGCTGCGCGGCCACCTCAAGGCTGACGGTCAGGAGCAGACCGGCTCTCAGGCCTATATCCCGCCAGACGCCAAGAACGACAAGGCTCTCAACATGGCCTATGACCTGTTGCGGGGCACCCAGAAGAATTCGGCATTCCCGCCGAACCCGAACGCCGCGATCCCGAACTGATCGCGCGGCACACCTGAAATCCACACGGGGCGGCTCAAAGGCCGCCCCGTTTTCATTTTCCCGTTTTTACTTCATTGACGCTCGCGGCAGACCGCCCGGCGGGCGGGAATACAGCCGTGGTAGACTCCGCCCATGATTCGCGAGGCACCGAGCCGTGGCCGTGGATGAATTTGACGCCCCCCTCGGCAAGAAGACCACGTCGACGCGGGTAAAACTGCCGTTCACGCCGCCGCAGTTGATGGCGGGCCTGCTCGCAACCTCGGTTGTCGCAGTCGGGCTCTGGACCATGTTTGCCAGCGATCCTTATGGCGGTGAACCGGTCGCGGTGGTGCCGACCTCATCGAGCGATCCGGCGACGCAAAAAGACCGTTCGGTCGCAGCCGCCATCAAGGCCGGATCTCCGCCACTGCCGCGTCCGGCCGGAACCGGCGCGACCGTCCCGGCGGCGACATCGGCGGAGCCGGCGCCGCCCGGCAGCAAGACGGTCACGATCATCGACGGCTCGAGCGGCAAGCGGCAGGAGGTGTTGCTGCCGCCGCACGGCAGTGGCGCGGCCGGCGCGAGTGGCGGCGGTGCCGGCAGCGCTGGCGCAGCAGGCGCCAGCAGCGCAGCGCCGCGCACGACCGTCGATGCGAGATTTCTGGAAACGACCCGGCACGGCCAAATTCCGAAGATCGCCGCCGACGGCACGCGGCCGTCGACCGCCTTTGCCAAGGCGGTCACGATCGATCCGTCGCGCAAGAATTTCCCCAAGGTCGCGATCATTGTCGGCAGTCTCGGCGTCAGCGCCTCCGGCACCGCCGAAGCGCTTGAGCGGCTGCCAGCGCCGGTGACGCTCGCGTTCTCGCCCTATGGTACCGACGTCGAGCGGCTGGTGGCGCAGGCGGCGTCGCGTCAGCACGAGGTTCTGCTCCAGGTGCCGATGGAGCCGTTCGATTTCCCCGACAACGACCCCGGGCCGCAGACCCTGCTGACCTCGCTCGGCGCCGACCAGAACATCGACCGGCTGCATTGGCAGATGAGCCGCATGAAGGGCTATGTCGGCATCGTCGGCTTCATGGGCGCGCGTTTCCTCGCCTCCGATCAGGCGCTGTCGCCGGTCATGCGCGAGGCGGCCAAGCGCGGGCTGATCTTCGTCGACAACGGCGCCTCGCAGCGCAGCGTCGCCAGCCAGATTTCCGGAAGCCAGAACCTGCCGTTCGCGCGCGCCGATGTCGTGATCGACGCGGTGCCCACCACTGCGGAAATCGAGGCCGCGCTGAACCGTCTCGAATCCGCCGCACGCCAGCAGGGCAGCGCTGTCGGCATCGCGTCGGCGCTGCCGGCGGCGGTCAATCACATCGCCGCCTGGGTGAAGAAAGCGGAAAGCCGCGGCATTCTGCTGGTGCCGATCAGCATGGTGGCCAACAAGGCCAAAGAGAGCTGACGCCCGGCCCCGACTTGCCAGCGTCACGCCGGCGCGGCACAAAACCGGCATGTCGAACTACGAATCTCTCCCGTACCGCCCTTGCGCCGGCATGATGGTCTTGAACCGCTCCGGCCTCGTTTTCATCGGCCGCCGCTCCGGCGGACCGGAGCATGTCGACGACATCCACGCATGGCAAATGCCGCAAGGCGGCATCGACGAGAACGAAGACCCCTATCAGGCAGCGCTGCGCGAGCTTTACGAAGAGACCAGCATCAAGTCGGTCGAGAAGCTCGGCGAGTTACCCGGCTGGCTGCATTACGACATTCCGCCCGACATCGCCGGGCAAGCCTGGAAAGGCAGGTATCGCGGGCAAAAGCAGAAGTGGTATGCGCTGCGATTTACGGGCAGCGACAACGAGATCGACGTCGAAAACCCCGGTGGCGGCCACGAGCCGGAATTCATCGCTTGGCGCTGGGAGCGGATCGAAAACGTGCCGGCGCTGGTGGTGCCGTTCAAGCGGCAGGCCTACGAACAGATTGTCGCGGAGTTCATGAAGTTCGCACGGCCGTAGCGGCGGGGCGCTTCTGAAAAACAAATGCCCGGCAAAAGCCGGGCATCGTCATTTCGAAATCGATCTCGGTCAGTGCATTGCGGTGCCGGTCAAATGCCGGTTCACGTCCTTGAAGTGATCGAGC
This sequence comes from Pseudolabrys sp., assembly GCA_050184975.1. GTDB lineage: Bacteria > Pseudomonadota > Alphaproteobacteria > Rhizobiales > Xanthobacteraceae > Pseudolabrys. Next base: position 14,276 of record JBFWZV010000001.1, read on the forward strand.
CGCGTGATGAGCTTGTCGAGCGCGGAACCCGGCTCCATCTTGGCGGCCTGCTCCTGCATCTCGCCGATGCGGCGCGCGATCAGTTCCTTGTCGATCGCTTCGACCGTGTCGGCGGTATCGGCAATCACGGTCAGGCCGGCCGCCGACACTTCGGCGAAGCCGCCGAGCACGACGATCTTCTTCGGCTCGCCGTCGCCATAGACCGTCAGAATGCCGGGACGCAGCGTGGCGACCAGCGGCGAATGGCCGGCCAGCACGCCGAAGTCGCCCTCGATGCCGGGCACGTCGACCTGGGTGACCTCGCCGGAGAACAGCAATTTTTCCGGCGATACCAGCTCGAACTGGAACGTGGCCATGACGCGATCCCTCTGGCGAGCCGTCAGGCCGCTTCGGCGGCGAGCTTGCGGCCCTTCTCGACCGCTTCCTCGATGGTGCCGACCATGTAGAACGCCGCTTCCGGCAGATGGTCGTACTTGCCCTCGACCAGGCCCTTGAAGCCCTTGATGGTGTCTTCGAGCGAGACCAGCTTGCCGGGCGAACCGGTGAACACTTCGGCGACATGGAACGGCTGCGACAGGAAGCGCTCGATCTTGCGAGCGCGGGCGACCGTCAGCTTGTCGTCTTCGGAGAGTTCGTCCATGCCGAGAATCGCGATGATGTCCTGTAGCGACTTGTAGCGCTGCAGCGTCGACTGCACGCGGCGGGCGACGTCGTAATGCTCGTCGCCGACGATCATCGGCGACAGCATGCGCGAGGTGGAGTCGAGCGGGTCGACCGCCGGATAGATACCTTTCGCAGCGATGTCGCGCGACAGCACCGTGGTAGCGTCAAGGTGAGCGAACGAGGTCGCCGGCGCCGGGTCGGTCAAGTCGTCGGCCGGCACGTAAATCGCCTGCACCGAGGTGACCGAGCCCTTCTGCGTCGTCGTAATGCGCTCCTGCAGCGCGCCCATGTCGGTCGCGAGCGTCGGCTGATAGCCGACCGCCGAAGGAATACGGCCGAGCAGCGCCGACACTTCGGAGCCTGCCTGCGTGAAGCGGAAGATGTTGTCGACGAAGAACAGCACGTCCTGGCCCTGATCGCGGAAGTGTTCCGCAACGGTCAGGCCGGTCAGGCCAACGCGGGCGCGCGCGCCCGGCGGCTCGTTCATCTGACCGTACACCAGCGCGCACTTGGAGCCCGCGGCCGAGCCGTTGTTCTTCTTCGGATCCTTGTTGACGCCCGACTCGATCATCTCGTGATAGAGGTCGTTGCCCTCGCGGGTGCGCTCGCCGACGCCGGCGAACACCGAATAACCGCCGTGCGCCTTGGCGACGTTGTTGATGAGTTCCATGATCAGCACGGTCTTGCCGACGCCCGCGCCGCCGAACAGGCCGATCTTGCCGCCCTTGGCGTAGGGTGCGAGCAGATCGACGACCTTGATGCCGGTGACGAGAATCTGCGCTTCGGTCGACTGGTCGGTGTATTCAGGCGCCGGCTGGTGGATCGCACGGGTCACCTTGGTCGGCACCGGGCCGGCCTCGTCGACGGGATCGCCGACCACGTTGATGATGCGGCCGAGCGTTTCGTCGCCGACCGGCACCGAGATCGGCGCGCCGGTGTCGTTGACTTCCTGACCGCGCACCAGACCTTCCGAGGTGTCCATCGCGATGGTGCGCACCGTCGATTCGCCGAGGTGCTGCGCCACTTCGAGCACCAGGCGGGTGCCGCCGTTGGTGGTCTCAAGCGCGTTCAGGATCGGCGGCAGATAGCCGTCGAACTGCACGTCGACCACGGCGCCGATCACCTGCGTGATGCGCCCGGACTTGTTGGAAGCGGCCTGCGGAGCTTTCGCCATCGTCGTCCTCGTCGTTACTCGTTCGTGCGCCGGATTACAGCGCCTCGGCGCCGGAGATGATCTCGATCAGTTCCTTCGTGATCATCGCCTGGCGGGTTCGGTTGTAGGTCAAAGTCTGCTTGCGGATCATGTCGCCCGCGTTGCGGGTGGCGTTGTCCATCGCGGACATCTGCGCGCCATAGAACGACGCTGCGTTCTCGAGCAGCGCGCGGAAAATCTGGGTCGCCACATAGTTCGGCAGCAGTTCCTGGAGGATTTCCTCTTCCTCCGGCTCGTATTCATAGGCCGCGGCAGGGCCCGCCGCCGCCTGCGCCTCGAACTTCGGCGGGATGATCTGCTGGGCGGTCGGCACCTGCGAGATCACCGACCTGAACTGCGAATAAAACAGCGTGCAGACGTCGAACTCGCCGCGCTCGAACATGCCGATCACCTTCTGGGCGATATCGACGGCGTTCGTGTAGCCGAGAACGCGAACCGTGCGCAGCTCGATGCGGTCGACGATCTGCTTCTCGTACTGGCGGCGGAGCTGCTCGTGGCCCTTGCGGCCGACGGTGAGGATTTTGACGGTTTTGCCTTCGCTGATGAGCCTCATGGCGTATTCGCGCGCCAAGCGCACGATCGCCGAGTTGAACGCGCCGGCGAGGCCACGTTCGCCGGTCGCGACCAGCAGAAGGTGGACCTGATCGCTGCCGGTGCCGGCGAGCAATTTCGGCGCACCATCGGAACCCGCCATGCCGCCCGCGATATTGCCAAGCACGCGGTCCATGCGTTCGGCATAGGGGCGCGCGGCTTCCGCCGCAGCCTGTGCGCGGCGCAGCTTGGACGCCGCGACCATCTGCATGGCCTTGGTGATCTTCTGCGTCGCCTTGGTCGCGGCGATGCGGACCCGCATGTCCTTGAGTGAAGCCATCGGACTAGGCCGTTTCCTTACGCGAAGGTTGCAGCGTATTTGTCGACTTCGGCCTTCAGCTTCTTCTCGGTGTCGGCCGTCAGGTCGTTGGTCTTGCGGATGTCCTCGAGAATGCTCTTCTCGTTGCGCAGCAACGACAGGAGCCCGTTCTCGAACTTGCGCACCTGCGCGACCTCGAACTTGTCGAGATAGCCGTTGACGCCGGCATAAATCACGACGACCTGCTCTTCCATCTTCAGCGGCGAGAACTGCGCCTGCTTGAGCAATTCGGTCAGGCGCGCGCCGCGCGCCAGCAGGCGCTGCGTGGTGGCGTCGAGGTCCGAGCCGAACTGCGCGAAGGCCGCCATTTCGCGATACTGCGCGAGCTCGCCCTTGATCTTGCCGGCGACTTTCTTCATCGCCTTGGTCTGTGCCGAAGAGCCGACGCGCGACACCGAGAGGCCGACGTTCACCGCCGGGCGGATGCCCTGATAGAACAGGTCGGTCTCGAGGAAGATCTGCCCGTCGGTGATCGAAATCACGTTGGTCGGAATGTAGGCCGACACGTCGTTGGCCTGCGTCTCGATGACCGGCAGCGCGGTCAGCGAGCCGGCGCCCGCGGCGTCGCCCATCTTCGCGGCGCGCTCGAGCAGGCGCGAGTGCAGATAGAACACGTCGCCCGGATAGGCTTCGCGGCCCGGCGGGCGGCGCAGCAGCAGCGACATCTGGCGATAGGCGACGGCCTGCTTGGAGAGGTCGTCATAAATGATGACGGCGTGCATGCCGTTGTCGCGGAAGAATTCGCCCATGGTGCAGCCGGCGAACGGCGCCAGGAACTGCATCGGCGCGGGGTCCGAGGCGGTCGCAGCGATGACGATGGAGTATTCCATCGCGCCCTGCTCCTCGAGCACCTTCACGAACTGCGCGACGGTGGAACGCTTCTGGCCGACCGCGACGTAGACGCAGTAGAGCTTGATCTTCTCGTCCGGCTGCGCGTTGAGCGGCTTCTGGTTCAGGATGGTGTCGAGTGCCACCGCGGTCTTGCCGGTCTGGCGGTCGCCGATGATCAGCTCGCGCTGGCCACGGCCGATCGGGATCAGCGCGTCGATCGCTTTGAGGCCCGTCGCCATCGGCTCATGCACCGACTTGCGCGGGATGATGCCGGGCGCCTTGACGTCCACACGGGCGCGGCTGTCGGCCTTGATCGGGCCCTTGCCGTCGATCGGATTGCCGAGCGCGTCAACGACGCGGCCGAGGAGGCCTTTTCCGACCGGTACGTCGACGATGGCGCCGGTGCGCTTGACCGTCTGGCCTTCTTTAATCTCACGGTCGGTGCCGAAGATGACGACGCCGACATTGTCGTTTTCGAGATTGAGCGCCATGCCGCGCACACCGTTCTCGAATTCGACCATCTCGCCGGCCTGCACCTTGTCGAGGCCGTAGACGCGGGCGATGCCGTCACCGACGGACAGCACCTGTCCCACTTCGGAGACTTCGGCTTCCTGGCCGAAATTCTTGATCTGCTCTTTGAGAATGGCGGAGATTTCTGCGGCGCGGATATCCATCAGCGTGCCTCTTTCATCGCAATCTTGATCGAATTGAGTTTCGTGCGCAGCGAGGTATCGACCATCCGCGAACCCACCTTGACGATGAGGCCGCCGATGATGGCCGGATCGACGTTCACGTTGAAGTCGATGTCCTTGCCGCCGGTGACGTTTTTGATCGCGCTCTTGAGCGCGTCGAGATTGGCGTCGCTCAGCTTCTCGGCGACGGTCACTTCGGCAGTGACTTCGCCACGATGCCTGGCGACCAGCGCGCGATAGGCGCGGATCATGTCGCGCACCGCGAACAGCCGGCGGTTGCGCGCGATGACCAGAAGGAAATTGGCGGCGAGGCCCTTGAGCTTCGCCTTGTCGAGAACGGCAGCGAGCGCCTTGCCCTGCTCGTCGGCGCCGAACACCGGGCTACGCACCAGCCGCTCGAGATCGGCGCTGCCAGCGACCAGCTCGTCGAAGCTGTCGAGATCCTTGCGGACCTGATCGACGGCCTTTTCCTCGAGGGCCAATTCGAACAGCGCGGCGGCGTAACGGCCTGCCATGCCGGATACAGTCGGGTCTTCGCCTGCCACTGTGACGCTCTTTAATTCTACTTTGCCCACACAGGCCCGGCACCGTCGCGGAAGGCGGCGCAAGCCTATGGAATCCAAACGGGAATTCTGACTGCGAAGGACCAGCGCGGGGAGCGCGGAAACCTCGCAAAATCGCGGGTTTTGCTATCACACGGACTATCGCTGTGCAACACGAACCGGCCGTCGAAAAGCATCGGAATCCCGGGTGCTTGCGCGGGGCCCGGGCAGCCTTCCGCATGGCCGCCATGTGGTTCTCCTGCCTCGCGAAGCAGAGCCTGCGACGTTAGGCTCCGGCCCCTTCACTCGTCGCCGGCATCCTCGTGACCAAGACCAGGCCATCCGCATCATCCCGCACCGACCATGCCACCTCGATCCGGGGGGCGCGCATCCTCGTGCTGATCATGTCGCTCGCCTGGGGCATGAACTGGGTGATGTCGCGCATCACGCTGAACGAGCTGCCGCCGTGGGGCTCGCGATTCATCAGTCTCGGCGGCGGCACGCTGGTGTTGTTCGTCATCGTCTGGCTGGGCGGCCGGCGACTGCGGATCGCGCGGCGCGACTGGCTGCATGTTGCCATCGCAAGTTTCTTCAACGTCACCGCGTTCAACATCTTCAATCTCGCGGCGCTGATGGCCGGCAATGCTTCGCGCGCGGTGGTGATCGCCTATTCGATGCCGATCTGGTCGTCGCTCATGGCCTGGCTCATGCTGGACGAACGCTTCGACCGCATCCGCGCGCTGGCGCTCCTGCTTTGTGCCGCCGGCCTCGCCACGCTGATCTGGCCGCTCGCACAACACGGTCTGCCGCTCAGCGCGCTCTACGCGCTCGGCTGCGCGCTCGTATGGGCGGCCGGCACGATCTACATGAAATGGGCAAGGATCGACGCCGAGCCGATGTCGCTCGCGGCGTGGCAGTTGCTCGCCGGCTGGGTGACGATCGCGGCCGGCATGTTCGTGTTCGAGGGCCTGCCCAGCGTCGGCGGACTGCATGCTTCGACCATATTCGCGCTCGCCTATAATGGGCTGATCGGCTTCGGCCTCGCCTATTCGCTGTGGTTCGCCATCGTCGAGCGCCTGCCGGCGATGACGGCCTCGCTCGGCTCGCTACTGGTACCGGTCGTCGGCATTGTCGCGGCCGCCGCGATCCTCGGCGAACGGCCGACGGTCACCGACTATGTCGGCTTCGCGCTGATCTTCGCAGCGGCAGCCTGCGTGCTCTTGCGGCCGGACATCAAGCACCAAGAGATGCCGGAGTAATTCCGTCTAGAAGAAACTCTGCGGATCGACATCGACCGCGAGCCGCACATTGCCACGCGGCTTCGGCGCATGGCCGAGCCAGTCGCGCAGGTAAGCCGACAAGTCATAGGCGCGCGGCGCCTTGACCAGCAGACGGAAACGATGCCGCCCGCGCACCACCGCGACCGGCGCTTCGGCAGGCCCAAGCACCTTGACGTCGTCGTCACGCGGTGCGCTCGCAACCAGCGCGCGGCCATAGCCTTCCGCTTCGTGACGTTCGTTCGCGGTGATGACGAGGCTCGCCAGCCGGCCGAACGGCGGATAATGCGTGCGCTCACGTAGCTCGATTTCATTCTTGTAGAACGCCTCGCGGTCACCGGAGATCAGCGCCCGCATCACCGGGTGCTCCGGCTGGTGTGTCTGCAAGAAGCCGACGCCGCGGCCTTCCTCGCGGCCGGCGCGGCCGGTCACCTGATGCAGCAACTGGAAGGTGCGCTCCGCCGCGCGCGGATCGCCGTTGCCGAGGCCAAGATCGGCGTCGACGATGCCGACCAGATTGAGTTTCGGAAAATGGTGGCCCTTGGCCACCAGCTGCGTGCCGATGACGATATCGAAGCGGCCTTCGGCGACATCTTCCAGCTCGGAGCGCAGCCGCTCGAAGGACTCCACCATATCGCTCGACAGCACCAGGATGCGCGCCTCCGGAAACAGTTCCGCCGCTTCGTGCTCCAGCCGCTCGACGCCGGGGCCGCAGGCGACAAAGCTCTCGGTCTCCTGGCAGTTCGGGCATTCTTCCGGCATCGGCTTGGCGAACCCGCAATGATGGCAAACGAGCCGCTTGCGGAACCGGTGATCGACCAGCCAGGCATCGCAGTTCGGGCACTGCATGCGGAAGCCGCAGGCCCGGCACAGTGTCAGCGGCGCATAGCCGCGGCGATTGAGGAACAGCAGCGCCTGTTCCTTGCGCGCCAGCACGTCGCGCACCGCCTCGGCCAAACGCGGCGCAATAAAGCGCCCGCGCGGCGGGCCTTCGTTACGCAGATCGATCGCCTCGATGGCGGGCAGGCTGGCGCCGCCGAAGCGTTCCGGCAAATGGATTTGCCGGTAACGCCCGCGCCGCGCGTTGACCTCGGATTCGACCGATGGCGTCGCCGAGGCCAGTACCACGGGGATTTTCGCCAGCGATCCGCGCACCACAGCCATGTCGCGAGCATGATAGTGCGCGCCATCGTCCTGCTTGTAGGCGGGATCGTGCTCTTCATCCACGATGATGAGGCCGAGATCGGCATAAGGCAGAAACAACGCCGAACGGGCGCCGACAACGACATCGACCTCGCCCGCCGCGACCGCAGCCCAGGTGCGCGCCCGCTTGCGCGGCGAAAGCTGCGAATGCCATTCCGCCGGCCGCGTCCCGAAGCGCTGCGAGAAGCGATCGAGAAACTGCGCGGTCAGCGCAATCTCCGGCATCAGAATCAATGTCTGCCGCTTGCGGCGGATGTTCTCCGCGACCGCCTCGAAATAAACCTCGGTCTTGCCGGAGCCGGTGACGCCGTCGAGCAGCGAGACCGTGTAGCCGCCTTGCTCGACCGTCACCCGCAGCGCGTCGGCGGCGGCCAACTGCGCCAGCGAGAAATCGGGTTTGGCGAAGTCGGGATCGGGCGCCGACGCCACGGGGTCGGGTGGCAATACCACGGTTTCAAGTGTGCCTTCATCGACCAACCCGTCGATCACGCCGGCGCTGACGCCGGCTTCCTGTGCCGCGTCGGCTTTCGCGCGCGTCAGCCCGTCCGACAACAAAGACAGCACGCGCGCTCGCGCTGGCGTCTTCCTCGCCGGTGCAGGCCCGGCGAGCCGCACGCCGACGCGCTCGCGCGCAGGACCGAGATGCTCGCCCATGCGCATCGTCATGCGCAACACCATGCCGCGGGCGGCGAGCGTGTAGCGCGAGACCCAGTCGACGAAGTCACGCAGCTCGGATTTCAGCGGCGGGATGTCGAGCTTGTCCTCGACATCCTTGAGACGGTTGTCGAGGCCGGGCCGCGCGGTGCCCTCGCCCCAGACGATGCCGGTGCAGACACGCGGCCCGAGCGGCACGCGGACGAAATCGCCGGCTTCAAGCGTCATGTCCGCCGGCACGCGATAGCTGTAGGCCTGATCGAGCGCGACCGGCACCAGAACATCGACCATGCGTTTGGCCGGGCTTTTGGACATGCCCATGATCTGGACGATTCCGCGCCTTTAAGGAAGGGTGAAGAAAGCGGTGACACTCTTCATCTCATGACGACAGAGCTTTCCGCCATATCGCCCGACGCCGCCGCAGAAGTTCGCGGCTGGCTCACCTATCTCGGCGCGGAAAAGCGAATGTCGGCCCGAACGCTCGACGCCTATCGGCGCGACGTCTGCCAGTTCCTCGGATTTCTGGCCGAACATCTCGGTGGCGCGCCGACCCTGACAGAACTGGCCGCGCTGACCCCGCAGGACGTGCGCGCCTTCATGGCCTCGCGCCGCGCCGGCGGCGTCGGCAGCCGGTCGCTGATGCGAGGCCTTGCCGGAGCGCGCTCCTTTGCGCGCTATCTCGAACGCAACGGCAAGGGCAAGCTCGGCGCGCTGGCCGCCGTGCGCGCACCGAAGATCGCGAAGTCGCTGCCGAAGCCGCTCGCCGCTTCCGCGGCGATCCGCGTCGCTGACGCCGATCTGCGCGCCGGCGAGAACCGCGAGCCGTGGGTGCTGGCGCGCGACGCCGCGGTGCTGGCGCTGCTGTACGGCTCGGGCCTGCGCATTTCCGAAGCGCTCTCCTTGAAACGCCGCGACGTGCCCGTGCCCGGCAGGGGCGACACCATCGTCGTCACGGGCAAGGGCAACAAGCAGCGCATGGTGCCGGTGCTGCCGCAGGTACTGAGCGCGATCGCCGACTATGCTGACACCTGCCCTTACGATCTGCCGCATGATGGTCCGCTGTTTCTCGGCGCGCGTGGTGGACCGTTGTCACCGCGCATCGTGCAGCTTGCGATGGAGCGGCTGCGCGGCGCACTCGGCCTGCCCGACACCGCGACGCCGCATGCGCTGCGGCATTCCTTCGCCACACATCTGCTTGCGCGCGGCGGCGACCTGCGCGCAATCCAGGAACTGCTGGGCCACGCCTCGCTGTCGACCACGCAGATTTATACCGCCGTCGACGCCGAGAAGCTGCTCGACGCCTACCGCAGCGCGCACCCGCGCGCGCGGCGGCGCGCTTAAGTTCGCACCCGCCCGCCGTCGACGTTCAGCATCTGCCCCGTAATGAAGGCCGCGTCGTCGCTGGTGAGAAACGACACCGCGCCGACGAGATCGTCCGGCGTTTCGACACGCTTGATCGCCTGCATCTGCGCCACGCTGAGAAACTCGTCTTCCATAGTGGCGAAACCGGCGCGCGGGTTGCGCGCCAGCGTGCCGGGCGAGCGCGTCAATCCCGGCGCGATCGCGTTCACCGTAATGCCGTAGGGCGCAAGATCAGTCGCCGCCGCGCGGGTGAAGCCGACAATGCCACCCTTGCTCGCAACATAATGCGCAAAGCCGGTGACGACCGAACCGAGTGTCGATGACGCCATATTGACGACACGGCCCCACTTGCGTGCGATCATGCCGGGCGTGAATGCCGCGGTGACCAGAAACGTGCTGTCGAGATTGGTCGAAAGCACCTTGCGCCAGTCCGCGAAGGTCATCTCCTGAAACGCCTTCTGCGGGAAGATGCCGGCGCAGTTGATGACGATGTCGATGCGCGGAAACGCCTTGTTCACCTGAGCGGCCATCTCCGAGACCGCGTCGGGCGAAGACACATCGCATGTGAAGGCGACGGCGCTGCGGCCCGCCGCCTTGACCATTTTCACGGTCGATGCGCCATCGGCCATGTCGACCACTGCGATGTCGACGCCATCCTCGGCGAGCCGCTTGGCAAACGCCTGTCCGATACCGTTCGCGGCGCCGGTGATAAGCGCGGTCTTGCCCTGATGTCCCCTGGCCATGCGATGCCTCCCGTTTACGGCCTTCATGGCCGTTTGTCGGGAGCATCATTGGTCATGGCTGCGCCGCGTACAAGCGTACCGACCGCAAACCAGACGTGCGGTCACATATGGATCGCGCGCTTGTCGACGGCCAGCGCCGCTTCTTTCACCGCTTCGGAAAGTGTCGGGTGGGCATGGCAGGTGCGCGCGATGTCCTCGGACGACGCACCGAACTCGATCGCCAGCGTCACCTCGCCGATCAGGGTGCCGGCCTCGGCGCCGACGATATGGACGCCGAGCACGCGGTCGGACTTGGCCTCGGCGAGGATTTTCACGAAGCCGTCAGTGGTGCGGTTGACCTTGGCGCGGCCGTTGGCGGTGAACGGAAACTTGCCGACGGTGTAGGCGATGCCGGCGCTTTTCAGCTCCTCCTCGGTCTTGCCCACGGAAGCGATTTCCGGCGCCGTATAAACGACGCTGGGAATGGCGTCATAGTTCACATGCCCCGCCTGCCCGGCGAGGATTTCGGCGACGGCAACGCCTTCATCTTCCGCCTTGTGGGCGAGCATCGGCCCGGCGATGACATCGCCGATGGCGTAGATGCCCGGCACATTGGTGGCGAAATGAGCGTCGGTGACGACGCGACCGCGCTCGTCGAGCTTCACGCCGGCCTCTTTCAGACCTAAGCCCTCGGTGTAGGGCACGCGGCCGATCGAGACGAGCACGACATCGGCTTCGATGGTCTCCGCGGTTCCGCCTTTCGCCGGCTCGATCGTCGCTTTCAGCCGCTTGCCGGAGCTGTCGACCGCGGTCACTTTCGACGACAGTTTGAATTTGATGCCCTGTTTCTCGAAGATGCGCTGGGCCTGACGGCGTACTTCGCCGTCCATCCCCGGCAGCGCGCCGTCGAGAAATTCGACGACCGTGACGTCGGCGCCAAGCCGGCTCCAGACCGAGCCGAGTTCGAGCCCGATCACGCCGGCGCCGACCACCAGCAGGCTCGCCGGCACCTTGTCGAGCGCCAGCGCGCCGGTCGACGACACCACGCGCTTCTCGTCGATCTCGATGCCTTTCAGTCGCGCCACGTCGGAGCCCGTGGCGATGACAATCGCCTTCGTCTCCAGCGTCTGTGTCTTGCCGTCTGCGGCCTTGACTTCAACCTTGCCCGCCGCTGCGACGCGGCCGGTGCCGAAGTGAACGTCGATCTTGTTCTTCTTCATCAGGAACTCGACGCCCTTAACGTTGCCGTCGACGCCCTGGTCCTTGAACGCCATCATGGCTTTCAGATCGAGCTTCGGCTTCGACACGCCGATGCCCATGGTCTCGAAGCCGTGGCCGGCCTCGTGAAACAGATGCGAGGCATGCAGCAGCGCCTTGGACGGAATGCAGCCGATGTTGAGGCAGGTGCCGCCGAGCGTCGCGTTCTTCTCGACGACGGCGGTCTTGAGGCCAAGCTGCGCAGCGCGCACGGCGCAGACATAGCCGCCGGGGCCGGTGCCGATGACGATGAGATCGTAAGCCATGACTTACAAATCCAGCACCAGCCGCGCCGGGTCCTCGAGGCATTCCTTGACGCGCACCAGGAACGTCACCGCCTCGCGGCCGTCGACGATGCGGTGATCGTAGGACAGCGCCAGATACATCATTGGCCGCACCTCGATCTTGCCGGCAACGACCATCGGCCGCTCCTGAATCTTGTGCATGCCGAGAATTCCGGACTGCGGCGCGTTCAGGATCGGCGTCGACATCAGCGAGCCGTATATGCCGCCATTGGTGATCGTGAAGGTGCCGCCCTGCATCTCCTCGATCTTGAGCTGACCATCTCTTGCACGTCTGCCGAAATCCGAGATCGTCTTTTCGATCCCGGCGAGGCCAAGCAGATCGGCGTCGCGCACCACCGGAACGACGAGACCCTTGTCGGTGCCGACCGCGATACCGACGTGGTAATAGTTCTTGTAGACGATGTCGGCGCCGTCGATCTCGGCATTGACGCCGGGCAGTTCCTTCAGCGCCTGCACGCAGGCCTTCACGAAGAAGCCCATGAAGCCGAGTTTCACGCCGTGCTTCTTCTCGAACAGGTCCTTGTATTGATTGCGCATCGAGATCACTGCGCCCATGTCGACCTCGTTGAAGGTCGTCAGCATCGCGGCGGTGTTCTGCGCGTCCTTCAGGCGACGCGCGATGGTCTGGCGCAGCCGCGTCATGTGAACGCGCTCTTCGCGCGCGGCATCGTCGGGCGGTGACGGGGCGCGCATCTGCGTCGGGCTCACCGCCGGGGCTGGCGATGCCGCGGCGCGTTCGATGGCCGCCATCATGTCGCCCTTGGTGACCTGGCCGTGCTTGCCGGAACCGTCGACTTTCGCCGGATCGACGCCGCTTTCCGCCGCCATCTTGCGCACGGAGGGCGGCTGGGTCGACGCGGCGGGCGCGGAACTGTCGCGCGGCGCGGGCTGCTCCGGTCCTGCTCCGATCGGCTTCGTCGTGTCGGTCTTCTGCGTCGGCGCACCGGTCGGCGCCGTCTTGGCGGCAACCGCCCCCGCACCGTCCTTGATCGAACCGAGCAGCGCGCCGACCCCGACGGTCTCGCCGTCCTTGGCCGCGATGTCGCCAAGCACGCCGGCGGCGGGCGCCGGCACTTCCAGCGTCACCTTGTCGGTTTCGAGTTCAACCAGCGGCTCATCGACCGCGACTGCGTCGCCCGGCTTTTTGAACCAGCGGCCGACCGTGGCTTCGGTGACCGACTCGCCAAGGGTGGGTACGCGAATATCCGTCATAACGCTTGTCCGCTCAGCCGAGCGCCTCTTCCAGGAATTGCTTGAGTTGCGCGAGATGCTTCGACATCAGCCCGACCGCGGTCGAGGCCGAGGCCGGCCGGCCGGCATAACGCGGCCGCTTGTGCGACGCGCCGATCTGGTTCAGCACCCATTGCAGATAGGTGTCGACGAAGAACCATGAGCCCATGTTGCGCGGCTCTTCCTGACACCAGACGATCTCGGCCTGTTTGAAGCGCGACAGCTCCGTCACCAGCGCCTTGGTCGGGAACGGATAGAGCTGTTCGAGGCGCAGGATGTAGATGTCGTCGATTCCGCGCTGCTCGCGCTCCTCGTAAAGATCGAAATAGACCTTGCCGGAACACAGCACGACACGACGAATCTTGTCGTCCGCGACGAGCTTGATCTTCTCGCCGGGAAGAAGCTGGGCGTCGTCCCAAAGGATGCGGTGGAACGACGTGTCCGGGCCCATCTCGTCGAGCCGCGAGACCGCGCGCTTGTGGCGCAGCAGACTCTTTGGCGTCATCAGGATCAGCGGCTTGCGGATCTCGCGCTTCAGCTGTCGGCGCAGGATGTGGAAGTAGTTCGCCGGCGTCGTGCAGTTCGCCACCTGCATGTTGTCTTCGGCACACATCTGGAGGAAGCGCTCGAGTCGTGCCGAGGAATGCTCCGGGCCTTGGCCCTCGTAGCCATGTGGCAACAGGCACACGAGGCCCGACATGCGCAGCCACTTGCGTTCGCCCGACGAGATGAACTGATCGAACACCACCTGCGCACCGTTGGCGAAGTCGCCGAACTGCGCTTCCCACAGCGTCAGGGCGCTCGGCTCCGATGTCGAATAGCCGTACTCGTAACCGAGCACGGCTTCTTCGGAGAGCATCGAATTGAGCACCTCGTAGCGGCCTTGCTCGCCGCCGAGATGATTGAACGTGTTGTAGCGATCCTCGGTTTCCTGATCGAACAGCACCGAGTGGCGTTGCGAAAACGTGCCGCGCTCGCAATCCTGACCGGACAGGCGCACGCGATGGCCCTCCTTCAGGAGTGTACAGAAGGCGAGCGCTTCGCCGGTGGCCCAGTCGATTCCCTCGCCGCTTTCGATCGCCTTGGCACGGTTATCGAGGAAGCGCTGGATGGTGCGGTGGACCTTGAAGCCCTCCGGCACCGTTGTGATCTTCTTGCCGATGTCGCGCAGCGTCTCGAGAGCAACGCCGGTATTGCCGCGGCGCGGATCGTCGGCATCGCCGGCGACCTTGAGGCCGGACCAGCGGCCGTCGAGCCAGTCGGCCTTGTTGGCCTTGTAGCCCTGGCCCGCCTCGAATTCGGCCTCGAGCCGCGAGCGCCAGTCGGCCTTCATCTTCTCAACTTCGCCCTCGGTGACGACGCCCTCGGCGATCAGCTTCCTGGAGTAGATTTCCAGCGTCGAAGGATGCGAGCGGATCTTCTTGTACATCAGCGGCTGGGTGAACGATGGCTCGTCGCCCTCGTTGTGGCCGAACCGCCGGTAGCAGAACATGTCGATGACGACGGGCTGCTGGAATTTCTGCCGATACTCGGTTGCGACCTTGGCGGCGAACACCACCGCCTCCGGATCGTCGCCGTTCACATGAAAAATCAGCGCCTCGATCATCTTGGCGACGTCGGACGGGTACGGCGACGAGCGCGAGTAGCGCGGGTATGTCGTGAACCCGATCTGATTATTGACGATGAAATGCAGCGAGCCGCCGGTGCGGTAGCCCTTGAGGCCCGACAGGCCAAAGCACTCGGCGACGACGCCCTGGCCGGCGAAAGCCGCATCGCCGTGAATGAGCAACGGCATCACCATCTCGCGATGCTCGGGCGTCGCGCCGTGCTGGTCCTGCTTGGCACGCACCTTGCCGAGCGTGACGGGGTCAACGATTTCCAGATGCGACGGGTTCGGCGTCAGCGATAGATGCACCTTGTTACCGTCGAACTCACGGTCGGACGAGGCGCCGAGGTGATATTTCACGTCGCCGGAGCCTTCGATTTCGTCCGGCGTCGCCGAGCCACCCTTGAATTCATGGAACAGCACGCGGTGCGGCTTGCCCATCACCTGCGTCAGCACGTTGAGCCGGCCGCGATGCGGCATGCCGAACACGATTTCCTTCACGCCGAGATTGCCGCCGCGCTTGATGATCTGCTCGAGCGCCGGAATCAGCGCCTCGCCGCCATCGAGGCCGAACCGCTTGGTACCGGTGAACTTGACGTCGAGAAATTTCTCGAAGCCTTCTGCCTCGACCAGCTTATTAAGGATCGCGCGCTTGCCCTCGCGGGTGAACGTGATCTCTTTGTCCTTGCCCTCGATACGCTCCTGGATCCAGGACTTCTGTGCCGGATTGGAGATGTGCATGAACTCGACGCCGACCGTCTCGCAATAGGTTCGGCGCAGGATCGCGACGATCTCGCGCATCGACGCGAAGTCGAGACCGAGCACCTTGTCGAGAAAGATCTTGCGGTCGAGATCGGTCTCACTGAAGCCGTAGGATGCCGGGTCAAGCTCGTGCTCGTTCTTCTCCGGTTCAAGGCCGAGCGGATCGAGCTTGGCGTGAAAGTGACCGCGCGCGCGATAGGCGCGGATCAGCATCAGCGCATGGATCGAGTCGCGCGTCGCCTGCTGGACGTCGCTTGCGGAAATGTCGACGCCCTTTGCCTGCGCCTTCGCCTTGATCTTGTCGCCGAGACCTTTCTCGACCTCGGCCCATTGGCCGTCGAGCGCAGCGACCAGATCGCCGTTGGCGCGCACCGGCCAGTTCGGCCGCCGCCACGATGCGCCCTGTGCGCTCTTGGCGATGGCGCCCGGATCATCCTTCAGGCCCTGGAAGAAGGCCTGCCAGTCGGCGTCGACCGAGCCGGGATTGTTCTGGTAGCGGGCGTAGAGGTCTTCGATATAGGCGGCGTTCGCGCCGTACAAAAACGAAGTGTGGGCGAAGGCGGCGTTGGCGTCCTGGCGTGACATGAAGGTGCGTTCCTGCAGATCCGATCCTGGCGGGCCAGCAGCCCGCGAGTGAGGGAGCGCTTGGCGAATGCCCCCGATCCGGCGATCACAATCCTTAAACGTATTTAGGACGCTTGTAAGACATCGAAAGACCAAAAACTGAATTTTGATTCATTTCTAAGCCTGCTCGGAAGTAGGCTCAAGATGCGGCTTACTAGCCTATTGTGCCTGTAAAGCCGGGCCTCTCGTGATCGCCAACAGAAAAGCCCCGGGGCCATATGTCCCGGGGCTATCCGCAATATTTTATCGCCAAAGTCCCGCGGGAGCCGCGGATCGCTCGCTAGCCCTTCAGCACTTCGACCAGCGTTTTGCCGAGCCGGGCCGGCGACGGCGAAATCTTGATGCCGGCGGCTTCCATCGCCGCGATCTTGGAATCGGCATCGCCCTTGCCGCCGGCGATGATCGCGCCGGCATGGCCCATGCGGCGGCCCGGCGGCGCAGTGCGTCCGGCGATGAAGCCGACCATCGGCTTCTTGCGGCCACGCTTGGCCTCGTCCTTGATGAACTGCGCGGCGTCTTCTTCCGAGGAGCCGCCGATCTCGCCGATCATGACGATCGACTCGGTCGCCTTGTCGGCGAGCAGCATTTCGAGCACCTCGACGAAGTCCATGCCCTTGACCGGGTCGCCGCCGATGCCGACCGCAGTGGTCTGTCCGAGACCCTCGCGCGTCGTCTGAAATACGGCTTCATAGGTCAGCGTGCCGGAGCGCGACACGATGCCGACCGAGCCTTTCTTGAAGATGTTGCCGGGCATGATGCCGATCTTGCATTCGCCGGCCGTCATAACGCCGGGGCAATTCGGGCCAACGAGCCGCGACTTCGATCCGCACAGCGAACGCTTCACTTTCACCATGTGCGCGACCGGGATGCCCTCGGTGATGCACACGATCAGCGGGATCTCGGCGTCGATCGCTTCGGCGATGGCGTCGGCCGCGCCGGGTGGCGGCACATAGATCACGGTCGCCTCGGCGCCGGTTCTGGCCTTGGCTTCCGCCACGGTATCGAACACCGGGAGGTTCAGATGTGTCTGACCGCCTTTGCCCGGCGCAACGCCGCCGACCATTTTTGTGCCGTAGGCGATCGCCTGTTCGGAGTGGAAGGTGCCGTTCTTGCCGGTGAAGCCCTGGCAGATGACTTTTGTGTTCTTGTCGATGAGGACTGACATCACGCAGCTTCCTTCACGGCCTTGACGATCTTCTGCGCGGCGTCGTCGAGGTCGTCGGCCGAGGTCACGTTGAGCTTCGACTCGGCGATGATCTTCTTGCCGAGATCGACATTGGTGCCTTCGAGCCGCACCACCAGCGGCACCTTGAGGCCGACATCCTTGACCGCGGCAACGACGCCTTCGGCGATGACGTCGCAGCGCATGATGCCGCCGAAGATATTGACCAGGATGCCCTTCACGTTCGGATCGGAGGTAATGATCTTGAACGCTGCGGTCACGCGCTCCTTGGTCGCGCTGCCGCCGACATCGAGGAAGTTCGCCGGTGCCATGCCGTAGAGCTTGATGATATCCATGGTCGCCATCGCGAGGCCGGCGCCGTTGACCATGCAGCCGATCGTGCCATCGAGCGCGATGTAGTTGAGATCGAATTTCGAGGCCTCGATCTCCTTGGGATCTTCCTCGGTCTCGTCGCGCAGTTCGGCGATCTTGGGATGCGCGTAGAGCGCGTTGTTGTCGAAATCCACCTTGGCGTCGAGGCACAGGAGCTTGTTGTCCTTCGTCACGACCAGCGGATTGATCTCCAGCATGCTCATGTCGCATTCGACAAAGGCCTTGTAGAGACTGGTCAGCAGCGGGCTCATCTGCTTCTGGAGATCGGCATCGAGGCCGAGCGCCTTCGATACGCTGCGAACGTGGTGCGGGCAGATATTCGCCACTGGGTCGATCGTGATCGTTACGATCTTCTCCGGCGTGTCGTGCGCGACCTGTTCGATATCCATGCCGCCTTCGGTCGAGACCACGATGGCGACGCGCGAAGTCTCACGGTCGACCAGCATCGACATGTAAAACTCGCGCTCGATCGCGGAGCCTTCCTCGATGTAGAGACGATGGACTTCCTTGCCCTTCGGGCCGGTCTGGTGGGTGACGAGCGTCGAGCCGAGCAGCCGGGTCGCTTCTTTCTTCACGTCGTCAATCGATTTGACAACCTTGACGCCGCCGGCCTTGCCGCGGCCGCCGGCGTGGATTTGCGCCTTCACCACCCAGACCGGGCCGCCGAGCGCATTTGCCGCCTCGACTGCTTCTTCGGCCGTGAAGGCCGGGATGCCGCGCGCCACCGGCACGCCAAAATCGCGCAGGACGTTCTTCGCCTGATATTCGTGGACGTTCATCGCTTCCCCCCAAAGCCGCGGCTTAGGCCGCCGCGTGCCCCGTCAACCGCCGAGATTCGGCGCGATTTTCTTGCAGGCCTCGACCAGCGTTTGCACCGACTGGGCGGACTTCTCGAAGGCGTCGCGCTCGGCGCCGTTGAGTTCGATCTCGACGATGCGCTCGACGCCCTTGGCGCCGATCACCACCGGAACGCCGACATAGAGATCCTTGATCTTGTATTCGCCGTTGAGCCAGGCGGCGCAAGGCAATACGCGCTTTTTGTCGAGCAGATAGCTTTCCGCCATCGCGATGCCGGACGCCGCAGGCGCGTAGAACGCCGAGCCGGTTTTCAGGAGGTTGACGATCTCGGCGCCGCCATTGGCGGTGCGCTTGACGATCTCGTCGACGCGCGCCTGCGTAGTCCAGCCCATCTTGACGAGGTCGGGCAGCGGAATGCCGGCAACCGTCGAGTAGCGTGGCAGCGGCACCATGGTGTCGCCGTGGCCGCCGAGTACGAACGCCGTGACGTCTTCCACCGACACATTGAATTCGTCGGCGAGGAAATAGCGGAAGCGCGCCGAGTCGAGCACGCCGGCCATGCCGATGACCTTTTCCTTCGGCAGGCCGCTGTATTGCTGGAGCGCCCATACCATCGCGTCGAGCGGATTGGTGATGCAGATGACGAAAGCATTCGGCGCATATTTTTTGATGCCGGCGCCGACCTGCTCCATGACTTTCAGATTGATCCCGAGCAGATCGTCGCGGCTCATGCCCGGCTTGCGCGGGACGCCGGCAGTGACGATGCAGACATCCGCGCCTTCGATCGCGTCGTAAGTATTGGTGCCGAGATATTTCGCGTCGAACTTGTTGACCGGAGAAGACTGCGCAATGTCGAGGGCCTTGCCCTGCGGAATACCCTCGGCGACGTCGAACATCACGATATCGCCAAGCTGCTTGAGGCCGATGAGATGAGCGAGCGTGCCGCCGATCTGGCCAGCGCCGATCAATGCAATTTTGTTACGCGCCATGGTGGGAATGTCTCTCGACTGATGTGAACGCCGCCGACCGCGGCTGCGCGGTCGTAACCCCTCTCGCACTGCACCACAAGATGACCGACCGGCACGTTCCAAAGGCAGGATGCCGCTGCGCTTGTGTATACATTATACCAACTCAACCCGCTCCAAGAGTCCAGCCCCCGCGTGCAGCCGATCAACGTTTTCGCGTCGTGGCATCCTGCATCATCTCGAGCTGGATCTGCTGGATTTCGGCCAGCCGTTCCCATTGCCGGGTCAGGATGTGGTCGACTTTTTCATGAAGATGGCGGATTTCCAGCTCCGCTTTCAGATTGACGCGATAGTCGTTTTCCGACCGCAAGCGGTCCTTCGCCTCCTGCCGCTTCTGGCTCATCATGATAATCGGCGCCTGTAACGCGGCGATGCAGGACAGCACCAGATTGAGCAGAATAAAGGGGTAGGGATCGAACTGATCTCGGCTGATCGCGATTACATTGAACGCCATCCAGACGACCAGCACCCCCAGAAATATCAGAATGAACGACCAGCTACCGCCGAAGCTGGCCAGATGATCGGACAGCTTCTCCCCCAGCGTCCGGTGGCCGGCGAACTCGGTTTCGATGTTCTCGGCGAGCGTCTCGTGGTCGGCGAGGCTCTGCACCACCTCCTGCTCGAGCTGCGTGAGCTCGCCCCGCTCGCTGCGCAACAGTTCGGTGACATAGCGGCCACGGAACTCGTCGAGGTCGTCGATGCAGATGAAGCCTTCGTTCGGCAAGTCAGGATAGACCGCCTTGATGCGGTCGATCACGATCGGGCGCACGACATCGAGACGGACGATTTCGCGCGCCGGCTTTTCGAGACCGCAGATCACACAACGAAACCGCGTCGGGCGTGGCCGGCGAGCGCGGATCGCAGTCGTCTCATTATCGATCGCCGTCTGGTCGGTCGGCGGATCGGAGGGAATGCTGCCGGAGGCATCGGGCGAAGACGGATGGTCGGCCATCGTCGGCTCCTGTCGTTTCGTTGCCTGGTTCTGATGTCGCCCGCATGGCGGCGATTGGCAATCGAAAAAACCGGCCGATCAGGTCTCGATGATGTCCCCGATCGGCGCCGGGGTACCGTGACGCGGACCGTGCGGCAGGCCGAGATAGTCCTGCGAGCGCATTTCGATCAAGCGCGACGCAGTGCGGTTGAATTCCAGCGCCTCATAGCCATCGGTCGCGCGATACAGCGCGTTCGGCTCGGCCTGCGCCGAGGCGATGAACTTCACCGCATGGTCGTAGAGCGTATCGATGAGGATGATGAAGCGCTTCGCCTCGTTGCGCCGGTCGTAATCCATCACCGGGATATCGTCGACAATCAGCGTATGGAACTCGTGCGCGATCCGCAGATAGTCGCTTGCGGCAAGGGCTGCGGCGCACAGTTGCACGAAGGAAAACCGTGCGACACCCATGGCCGCCTTCGGCACTTGCACAACATGCCCCTTCACCACCAGCTCATGCGCCGTGCCGTGATCCGAGCCGACGAGACGCCGCCAGGCCTCGTCCAGCGCGGCTTTTGCCTTGGCGTCGTTCGGGACATGCCAGGTTGCAACGCCGGTCAGCTTTTCAAGGCGGAAGTCCGTGCGCGCTTCAAGCCGCACGACTTCCACATGCCGCTCCAGCAGCGCGATGAAGGGCACAAACAGTGCGCGATTGAGCCCGTCCTTGTAGAGACCGTCCGGCGCGATGTTCGAAGTCGCGACCACCACGACGCCAAGCTCGAACAGCCGGGTAAACAACCGGCCGAGGATCATGGCATCGGCGATGTCGGTGACGTGAAATTCGTCGAAACAAAGCAGCCAGGTCTCGTCGGCGATCGCCGCGGCCGCGCGCAGGATCGGATCGTTGCCGCCGTTACCCTCCGGCTCCTGACGGAACACATGGACGCGCTCATGGACGTCCGCCATGAATTCATGGAAGTGGGCGCGGCGTTTGCGCTCGACTGCCGTGGTCTCGAAGAACAGGTCCATGAGCATGGTCTTGCCGCGGCCGACTTCCCCATGAACGTAGAGACCGCGCACCGGTTCAGCCGCACCCTTCCGACCGGCAAACAGCCAGCCGAGCGAAGAGGACTTCCGCGCCAGCCGCTTCTGCGAGAGCCGGTCTTCCAGCGCCGCGAAACGCCCGATCAGGGCAAGTTGCGCCGGGTCGGCTTCGATCTCGCCGGTCGCGGCGAGCGCCTGATAGCGGTTGCGAATCGAGCCGGGCATGACCGATGTGCGGCTGGGATTTCAGGGGGAGCGGCCGGACCCCACACCTAGGCGCTGTGGACTGCAGTGTAAATCGCGGCGCAATAAGCGGTCAGCTTGCTGCTTTTTCCGTCGGGGTGCCCAGTTAACACTCTGTTAGCCATGCGTTTTTTGCGCACAAGGCCTGCTGCATGAATTCTGTCGCTTTTTTGCTGCAATGCAACAATTACATTGGCGCCAACGGCAGGCGATTCGCGGCGATGACCCAGCCGGAGCTTTGGAGGCCAATCCATATGATCGAACCCCTGCCGGACGACGGCGCCGTCCGTAAACTTTGGGTCGGCGAGACCGACGCCTATCGCGACCACCTGCTGCGGCTCGACCCCGACAGTCGCCGGCGGCGCTTCGGCGGCGCGGTGTCCGACGAATTTATTCGGAGCTATGCCGAGACCGCGCGCGGCTTCGGCGTCGTGATCCACGGCTTTTTCATCGGCGATGCGTTGCGCGGTTGCGGCGAATTGCGGCTCGCCTCCTCGCCCTTCGCACGCGATGCCGAGGCCGCCTTCAGCATCGAAAAGCCGTGGCAGAGCCATGGTGTCGGTTCGGTGCTGCTGGAGCGCACCTTGCTTGCAGCACGCAACCGCGGCGTCAAGGCACTGTGCATGCACTGTCTTTCCGATAACGAGCGCATGCAGCAGCTCGCCCGGAAGTTCGACGCCGACCTGCATTTCGATTTCGGCAGCGTGGTCGGCGAGGTCGACCCGCCGCGCTCGACGCTGCTGTCGCTGACCCGGGAAATGATGGCCGACGGCCATGCCGTCACCAGCGCGATTTTCGAGGCACAGTCGCGGCTGCTCAAGCCGGCGTAAGACTGGCGGCGAGCGGATAGCTCGCCTCCACGACATAAGGCCCGCCGCCGACCGAGGCACGCGAGGAAAACAGCACGAAGCGCGACACCGGGAATGGCGGCGTGCGAAAATGCCCGCGCGCAGACAGATAATCCGCGACCTGATGGCTCGAGACATCACGCAGCCGCGCCAGCGTCACATGCGGCGTGAACTTGCGCCCCTCCGGCTCAAGTCCGATCCGCTGCATCATACGTTCCTGCTCGGCCTGGATTTCCATCAGCGTCGCGGTCGGCGCCACAGTCGCCACGATCGCGCGCGGCTTGCGGCCCCCAAACGATGACAGCCCGTCGAGCCGCAACTCAAACGAGCGGCGGTTGACCCGCTCCAGCATCGACGCGATCTCGTGGGCGATGTAATCGTCGACGTCGCCGATGAAACGCAATGTCAGATGATAGTTTTCGGGATCGATCCAGCGCGCGCCGGGAAGCCCGCCGCGCAGCATCGCCAGCGATTGGGCGACGTCCGGCGGAATCTCCAATCCGGTGAACAGACGCGGCATAACGGCCTTCCGGATCTTCAAGACCCGCGCAAAGCCCGGGCGCGGGCGATCAATTCCTCAATTCTTGGCATGATTCGCATGACAATGACATCAACGCCTTCGGCGGTGGGGTGAATACCGTCGCGCTGATTGAGTTTCGCCTCGGCGGCCACGCCATCGAGAAAGAACGGATAAAGCAAGACGCCGTGCTTCGCGGCCAGATCCGGGAAGATCGCGTCGAATGTCCTGGCGTAATCCGGGCCCATGTTCGGCGGCGCCCGCATGCCGCAGAGGAGCACCACGATCCTCCGCGCCTTCAGACGGGTCAGAATGCCGTCCAGCGCCTTGGCGGTTACCGCCGGGTCGATGCCGCGCAGCGCGTCGTTGGCACCGAGTTCGACGATGACCGCGTCGGTTCCCTCCGGCACCGACCAGTCGACGCGCGCCAGGCCGCCCGAGGACGTATCCCCGGACACTCCGGCATTGGCCACCGTCGCCGCCAGCCCCTTCGCCTTCAGCGCCGCTTCAAGCCTGGCCGGGAAGGCGTCCGCCGCCGGCAGGCCATAGCCGGCGGTCAACGAATCTCCCAAGGCGACGATCTGAATGGGCTGCTGCGCCGTAACGGGACCGCAACCAAATCCCAATGTCAGGGCCGTGAAAACCGCCGCCCAAGCGATTGCGAGCCGGAAATACTGGACCTTCGCCACGAATGTCCCATATGAGCCAAGGGGTGAACGGAACCGCTGCATGAACGATATCTCCCAGCCCGGGCCAGCGATCGCGCTGGCCGGGGTCAATCTCTCGCTCGGCCACGGCGCGGCCCGCGTCCATATTCTTAAAGACATAAGCCTCAATATTGGCCGTGGCGAGACCATCGGCCTCGTCGGCCCCTCCGGGTCGGGCAAATCGACGCTGCTGATGGTGATGGCCGGCCTCGAGCGCGCCGATAGCGGCAGCATCGCGGTCGCCGGCGAAAATCTCGACCGGTTCGACGAGGACGCGTTGGCGCGCTTCCGCGGCCGCAATGTCGGCATCGTCTTTCAGTCCTTTCATCTGATCCCGACCATGACCGCGCTCGAAAATGTCGCGGTGCCGCTCGAACTCGCCGGCGTCGAGGGGGCCGAAGCCCGTGCGGAACATGAGCTTGCCGCGGTCGGGCTTGCCGAACGGCTGCACCATTACCCGGCTGAACTTTCCGGCGGTGAGCAGCAGCGCGTTGCGATCGCGCGGGCGCTCGCGCCGGACCCGTCGATCCTCGTCGCCGATGAGCCGACCGGCAATCTCGATGAGACCACCGGCAAGCAGATCATCGATCTTCTGTTTGCGAGCCACGAGAGCCGCGGCACCACGTTGGTGCTGGTCACGCACGACAACGCGCTGGCCGCGCGCTGCGGCCGCGTCGTGCGGCTGCGCTCAGGCCGGATCGACGGACACGCAGCATGACGGCGACCGAAATCCAGACGCGCGCATCGCCGCCGCCCCGGTTCGGCCTCGCCGCCCGTTTCGCGTTGCGTGAACTGCGCGGCGGCTTGCGCGGCTTCTATGTCTTCGTTGCCTGCATCGCGCTCGGCGTCACCGCGATCGCCGGCGTCGGCTCGCTGGCCGGCAGCCTCGCCGACGGTCTCGCGCGGGAGGGCCGCGTCATTCTCGGCGGCGATGTCGATTTCACCTTGATCCACCGCGAAGTCGATAATGCCGAGCGCACCTTCCTCAACCGCCAGGGTACGCTTTCCGAAAGCGCCAACATGCGGGCGATGGCGCGCACCGGTGACGGCCGTGCCACGCTGGTCGAAGTCAAGGCGGTCGATGGCGCCTATCCGCTGTTCCGCTCGGTCGTGCTGCAACCGGCAATGCCGCTCGTTGACGCGCTCGCCGAGCGCAACGGCGTGTTCGGCGGCGCCGTCGACGCGACATTGTTCGAGCGGCTGCGCCTGAAGCCGGGCGACGTCGTTACCGTCGGCGGCGCGCGCATCGAGATTCGCGCGACGATCCTGACCGAACCCGACAAGCTCTCGCTCGGCATCGGTTTCGGGCCGCGCCTGATGATGAGCCAGGCGGCGTTGCGGGCGAGCGGCCTGATCCAGCCCGGCAGCCTGGTGCGCTGGCACTACAAAGTGCGGCTCGGTGACAACGCCGCGAGCGAAGCTGGCGTGAAGTCCGTGATCGCGGCGGCGCGCAGTCAGTTCCCTGAAGCGGGCTGGAACATCCGCAGCCGCAGCAATGCCTCGCCGCAACTCGAACGCAACGTCACCCGCTTCACGCAATTCCTCACCATCGTCGGCCTGACCGCGCTGCTTGTCGGCGGCGTCGGCGTCGGCAACGCGGTGAAAAGCCATCTCGACCGCAAGCGCGACGTGATCGCCACCATGAAGGCGCTTGGCGCATCGGGCGGGCGGGTCTTTTCGATTTATCTCATTCAGGTCGTGGCGCTCGCGGCCGTCGGCGGCGCGATCGGCCTCGCCGCCGGCGCGGCGCTGCCTTATGCCATCACCGGCTTGTTCGGCGCCATCATTCCGCTGCCGATCGAACCGAACGTACAGCCGGCCGAACTGATGCTGGCCTTGATGTATGGCGTGCTGACGGCGCTCGCCTTTGCGCTGTGGCCGCTCGGCCGCGCCCATGACGTGCCGGTCGGCGCGCTGTTCCGCGACGCGGTCGCGCCGCAGCCGGCCTGGCCGCGGCGCGTCTATGTTCTCGCCACGACGGTCGCGGTGCTGACGCTTGCCGCGCTCGCCGTCACGCTCGCCTACGACCGCCGCGTCGCCGTCTTTTACGTCGGCGCGGCCGCCGGTGTATTCGTGCTGCTGCGGCTCGTCGCCGCGGCTTTGATGTGGATTGCGCGGCGGCTGCCGCGGCCGCGCAACACCATGCTGCGCATGGCGGTTGCCAATATCCACCGGCCCGGTGCGCTGACGCCCTCGATCGTGCTGTCGCTCGGCCTCGGTATCGCGCTGCTGGTGACGGTGATCCAGATCGACGGCAATCTGCGCGATCAGTTCACCGCGGCGCTGCCGGAAAAGGCGCCCGCCTTCTACTTCCTCGACATCCCCGTCGAGCAAAGCGACGAATTCAATGCTTTCGTCCGGAAACGCACCGCACCGGCGGCACTCGAGGGCGTGCCGATGCTGCGCGGCCGCATCATCTCGGCGAACGGCATCAAAGCGGAAGATCTCAAACCACGGCCCGAAGCCGCCTGGGTGCTGCAAAGCGATCGCGGCATCACCTATTCGGACGCGCCGGCCGAAGGTTCGCGCATCAGCGACGGGGAATGGTGGCCGAAGGACTACAGCGGACCGCCGCTGATCTCGTTCGAGAAGCGCATCGCTGACGGACTCGGGCTCAAGGTCGGCGATCCGGTGACGGTGAACGTGCTCGGCCGCAACATCACGGCACGCATCGCCAATCTGCGCGAGGTCGACTGGCAGAGCCTCGGCATCAATTTTGTCATGGTGTTCTCGCCGAACACCTTCCGCGGCGCTCCGCACACCCGCATGGCGACGCTGACCTGGCCGGGTGGCGCGACCGCCGCGCAGGAAGGCGCGGTGATCCGCGAGGTCGCCGACCGTTTTCCGATGGTGACGACCGTGCGCGTCAAGGACGCGCTCGACGCCGTTGCCGGGCTGGTCGGCAATCTCGTACTCGGCATCCGCGCCGCGAGCGCGGTCACGCTGATTTCTGCCGCGCTGGTGCTTGGCGGCGCGCTCGCCGCCGGCCACCGTCACCGCGTCTACGACGCCGTGATCCTGAAGACGCTCGGCGCCACCCGCCGCCGCCTGCTTGGCGCCTATGTGATCGAATATTTGCTGCTCGGCACGGCAACCGCGATCTTCGGTGTGCTTGCCGGGACGCTGTCGGCCTGGGTCATCATCACCGACCTGATGAACCTGAGCTTCATCTGGCAACCCGTACCGGCGTTCGCCGCCGCGCTCGGCGCCATTGCCGTCACAGTGCTGCTCGGGCTCGCCGGCACCTATGCGGCGCTCGGCCAGAAGCCGGCGCCGGTGCTGCGCAACCTTTAGGACGGCGGCGGGCGGACCGCTGAAACGGATTCCTGAGCGAAATCCGTCAGTTCCAAACATTAACGATTGGCAATGGTGATGCCGTCACAGCCGCGCCACATCTAGCGCAGAACCTAAAGTCTCACTAAATTCAGACCAACTGTCGGCGGCATCGCGCCGCCGCGCAACGGAAGGCCCGGCCAGGAAGCCGGGTTTCAGAGAGGGAACTTCGATGTCGGACTTCGACCGGAACATAGCTGCCCGCGGCGGCTTTGGCGCCGACCGGGCTGTCGCTATCGACGCGGGCCTGCGCGCCTACATGATCCGCGTCTACAACCTGATGGCGGGTGGCGTTGCCTTCACCGGCATCGTCGCGTGGCTCGCTTTCAACGTCGGCACCACCACCGGCGCGGGCGGCAGGCTCGCCCTGACGCCGATCGGGCAGATGCTGTTCACCGGCTACACGCCGATCGTGCTGATGCTCGCGACGCTGGGGCTGGTATTCTTCCTCAGCTTCCGCATCCAGACCCTGCAGCCGACCACGGCCTTTACGCTGTTCGCGATCTACTCGGCGCTGATGGGTCTCGCGCTCGGTTCGATCTTCGTCGCCTACACCGGCACGTCGATCGCCCGCGTGTTCTTCATCACCGCGGCGACCTTCGGCGCGATGAGCCTCTACGGCTACACGACCCAGCGCGATCTGTCCGCCTTCGGCTCGTTCCTGTTCATGGGCCTGATCGGCATCATCATCGCAAGCCTGGTGAACTGGTTCCTCGCGAGCTCGATGTTGCAGTTCGTCATTTCCGTCGTCGGCGTGCTGGTCTTCGTCGGCCTGACCGCCTACGACACCCAGCAGATCAAGGAAATGTACGACGTCAACGACGACGGCACGGTCGAAGGCCGCAAGGCTGTGATGGGCGCGCTGCGCCTCTATCTCGACTTCCTCAATCTGTTCATCATGCTGCTGCAGCTCTTCGGCGACCGCCGCTAGGCGGAAACCGCATTGCTCTCAAGCGCCCCGGTCATCTGCCGGGGCGCTTTTGTTTTTGCTAGAGTCCGGGCCACATGACGCCCGCGATCCGCCCCGCCACCGCCGACGATATCCCCGCCATCACCCGTATCTACGGCCACGCCGTCAAACACGGCACCGCGTCGTTCGAACTCGATCCGCCCGACGCGGCAGAGATGGCGCGGCGCATGACGGCGATTGTCGGCGGAGGATTTCCCTATCTCGCCGCCGACCTCGACGGCAGGCTCGCCGGCTACGCCTATGCCGCGCTGTACCGGACGCGACCGGCCTACCGCTTCACGATCGAGGATTCGATCTATATCGCGCCGGATTGCCAAGGCCGGGGCATCGGCCGCGCGCTACTCGACAGGCTCGTCGCCGACTGCACCGCGCTCGGTTTCCGGCAAATGATCGCGGTGATCGGCGACTCGACCCGCCAGGCTCCCTCGATCCGCCTGCACGAAGCGGCGGGATTCACCCACATCGGCATCCTGCCGGCGGTCGGCTACAAGTTTGGGGAGTGGCTCGACAGCGTCTATATGCAGCGCGCGCTGGGCGACGGCGCGACGAAACCGCCCGTCGAGAGGCCGGCGCGCTAGTTCACGACCGAGAGCTGCTTGTCGAGCACGAGAAGCACGCGGTCGAGATCGTGGCCGCGGCGCATGATGTGGCCCGTCGCGGAAATGACGCTGTAGGCGCCCTGCTTGCGCGCGAGCTGCGGATCCTTCTCGATGCGGTAGATCGGAACCTCGGAGCTGCGGCGAAATACGGAAAAAACCGCACGATCTTTCAGAAAATCGATCGCGTAATCGCGCCATTCACCGGCGGCGACCATGCGGCCATAAAGGCCGAGAATGCGGTTGAGCTCGCGGCGGCTGAAAGTCACCTGGTTCAGGGAGGCGGGCGAACCACGATAGGCGGCCGCGCCTCCCAGGGACTGGCTGGGATCGACATCGCCGGAACCGAACGACATGCGGCGCCTCCTGCTTGTCCAATGTCACATCAACTTCATGATCGCGCCGCGTGCGCCCGGCGGCAAGCATTCTCTTGCGGCACACGATGCTGAATTCCGGGTTTTTTACGCCGAGAACAGCCGATTTTGCGCTCACGCAAGCGTTAGAAAAATCATAATGCCGCCCAATTTCGGTCAAGCGGCGGTCACCCTGCTTTGGGAAAAGAGCATCGTTGCCTCAAGGCCCGGACCGTCGGTGTCCGGATTCCTCAGCCCCCCAGCCCCCCGGGCATGGCGGTTCGGGCCGGTAGGTTCCAGAGTTCAAGTTCAGCGTACGGTTCAATCCCCAAAACTTTTAAGGCCGGCATTTCTGCCGGCCTTTTTCTTTTCGGGGATTTGTCGAAGAACCCGGTCAGCGGATCGATGCGACCGCCGCGCCGACCATCACGCTCGGACGCGAGGGCTCGCCGTTCTGCACCACCACCGCGAGCCGATCGATATCCTTGCCGGCGAACGACGACAACGGAACGCTGAAGGTTTCGGCCTTGCCGGTGTAATCGCCGAGCTTGGTCCAGCCGCGCACGACGTTGTGATAGGTCAACTCGCGACCACGATTTTCACCGCGGCCAACCGCAACAGAGATCTGGCTGGTGACCGGGCAGAGCCAGACTTCGCCGCGCTTTGCATTGGCGTTCGCCGGCAGCGTTACGGTCGCCTTGCCGTCGGCGATCTTGAGGGTCACCGGCACCGTGAGCGGTTGCACCTTCTCGCGGGTTAGCCGAATGGCGCGTTCGATCGCCGCCTTGTCGCTGCCCAGCACATGGACGACGCCGTTGACGACCGCCTGCGGCGTATAGACCTCGCGGTCGCCGCGCGTGCGCGCATAGGCCTGCTGACGCGTGGTGTGGCCGTGCAGCGCCAGCGTATCCTTCCAGCCGATGTAGTCCCAGTAATCGACATTGAGGCTCAGCGTCACCAGCGACGGATCGCGTGCGAGCTCGCCGAGCACACGGTCGGCCGACGGGCAGGACGAGCAGCCCTGGCTGGTGAACAGCTCGATGACCGCGCGCGGCTCGGCGCCCGCAGCCGGCGACAAGGTCAAGGTCGACGCCGTCAGCGTCGCGGAGACCGCAATGGCGATCGGCGATATCAGCTTGCTAATTCCGAGTCGGCAAACATCGGAGCGGCGGGTCATCGTTGCAATCCCATGATTGTCCTGCGCTACGCACGATTCCAATAGGCGCAAGATCAATCACCTGCCACTCACTTCGCAGTGAGCGGTAACGCGATGCCTGTCCTTGCGCGCTCAGGCCGCGAGATGCCGCAACACGTATTGCAGAATGCCGCCGTTCTTGAAGTATTCGAGCTCGTCCTCGGTATCGATGCGGCAAATCAGCGGCACGCGCTTCACGGAACCGTCACCCATCGCGATTTCGGCGGTGAGGCGCTGTTGGGGCCGCAGCCCGCTTTCAAGGCCACGGATCGTGACCTTCTCATCGCCCTTGAGCCCGAGCGACTGCCACGACGTGCCTTCCTCGAACACCAGCGGCATCACACCCATGCCGACGAGATTGGAACGGTGAATGCGTTCGAACGACTGGGTGATGACGGCGCGCGCGCCGAGCAGCACGGTACCCTTGGCGGCCCAGTCGCGCGACGAGCCGGTGCCGTATTCCTTGCCGGCGAAGATGACGAGCGGCACGCCTTCGGCCTTATATTTCATGGCCGCATCGTACATCGTCATGCGCTGCCCGTCGGGATAATGGACGGTGAAGCCACCTTCGACACCCGGCACCATCTGGTTCTTGATCCGGATGTTGGCGAAGGTGCCGCGCATCATCACCTGATGATTGCCGCGCCGCGTGCCGTACTGATTGAAGTCGATCGGCCGCACCTGATGGTCGCGCAGATATTCGCCGGCCGGACTCGCTTCCTTGATCGAACCGGCGGGCGAGATGTGATCGGTCGTAATCGAGTCGAGGAACAGGCCGAGTACGCGTGCGCCGACGATATCCTCGATCGGGCGCTCCTTCTTCTGCATACCCTCGAAGTATGGCGGGTTCTGCACGTAGGTCGAACGGTCATCCCATTTGAAAGTGAGACCGCCGGAAACCGCGATCTTGCGCCAGTTGGCGTCGCCCTTGAACACGTTGCCGTACTTCTTCAGGAACATCTGCCGCGTGACCGCCTTGCGGATCACGGCCGCGATCTCCCGGTTGGTCGGCCAGATATCCTTGAGGAATACAGGCTTGCCCTTCTTGTCGACGCCGAGCGGTTCCTTGGTCAGATCGAGCTGCATCGTGCCGGCGATCGCATAGGCGACGACCAGCGGCGGCGACGCCAGATAGTTGGCGCGGACATCCGGATTGACGCGGCCTTCGAAATTACGATTGCCCGACAGCACCGCGGCGGCGACCAGATCGTTCTTGTTGATCGCCTCGGAGATTTCCTCCGCCAGCGGGCCCGAATTGCCGATGCAGGTGGTGCAGCCGAACCCGACCAGATTGAAGCCGAGCTTGTCGAGATCCTTCTGGAGACCGGACTTGGCGAGATACTCCGCGACCACCTGCGAGCCGGGCGCGAGCGAGGTCTTGACCCACGGCTTCGCGGTCAGCCCGCGCGCGGCGGCTTTCTTCGCCAGAATGCCGGCGCCGACCAT
Organism: Pseudolabrys sp.; assembly: GCA_050184975.1. Lineage (GTDB taxonomy): Bacteria > Pseudomonadota > Alphaproteobacteria > Rhizobiales > Xanthobacteraceae > Pseudolabrys. The sequence continues at coordinate 45,690 of JBFWZV010000001.1, forward strand.
CACGCTCGGATTGGACGTGTTGGTGCAGGAGGTGATCGCGGCAATCACCACATCGCCGTTGCCGAGGTCGTGCTTGCGGCCGTCGACCTTGACGCGCTTGGCGATTTCGCCGGCCTTCTTGAATTCCTTGTCCATCGAATTGACGAAGCCGGATTTGACGTCCTTCAGCGCGATACGATCCTGCGGACGCTTCGGGCCCGACAGCGACGGCTCGACCTTGCCGAGATCGAGCGTCAGCACATCGGTGAATTTGGGATCCGGCGTCGACTTGGTGCGGAACATGCCCTGCGCCTTGGCATAGGCGCCGACCAGCTTGATGAGGTCGGTCGGACGGCCGGTGTCCTTCAGGAAGCGCAGCGTATCGTCATCGATCGGCGAGAACCCGCATGTCGCGCCATATTCGGGCGCCATGTTGCCGATGGTGGCGCGGTCGGCGATCGTCAGCGCAACGAGACCCGGACCGAAGAACTCGACGAACTTGCCGACCACGCCGCGCTTGCGCAGCATTTCGGTGACGGTCAGCACGAGGTCGGTGGCGGTGATGCCTTCCTTCAGTTTTCCGGTCAGCTTGAAGCCGATCACTTCCGGCAGCAGCATCGACATCGGCTGGCCGAGCATCGCGGCTTCCGCCTCGATGCCGCCGACGCCCCAGCCGAGCACCGAGAGGCCATTGACCATGGTGGTATGCGAGTCGGTACCGACCAGCGTATCCGGATAGGCAACCACCATTGCGGCCGCCTTGCCCGGCGTCTTGGACTTGCCCTTCGGCGCGAGGACGACCTTGTCCTTCTTGCTCCACACCGTGCGCGACAGATATTCGAGATTGACCTGATGGCAGATGCCGGTGCCGGGCGGCACTACGCTGAAATTGTCGAATGAGCTCTGCGCCCATTTCAGGAACTTGTAGCGCTCCTGATTCTGCCGGTATTCCTCTTCGACGTTCTTCCTGAATGCGGTCGCGGTGCCGGAAAACATCACGTTGACCGAGTGGTCGACGACGAGGTCGACCGGCACCAGCGGGTTGATTTTCTTTGGATCGCCGCCGAGCATTTCCATTGCGTCGCGCATCGCGGCGAGATCGACCACCGCCGGCACGCCGGTGAAGTCCTGCATCAGCACGCGCGCGGGGCGGAACGCGATCTCATGCGGGGAGCTTCTGGTCTTGAGCCATCCGGCGATCGCCTGGATGTCTTCCTTCTTGACCGTGCGGCCGTCTTCGTTGCGCAGCAGATTTTCCAGCAGCACCTTCATCGAGAATGGCAGGCGCGAAATGCCCTTGAGGCCGTTCTTCTCGGCAAGCGGCAGGCTGTAATAGGCGTAGGTCTTGCCGCCGACTTTGAGGGTGGTGCAGCAACGAAAACTGTCGAGTGACGTCATTGTGGTGGTCCCATTGACGGCCGGGTGATTTGCGCAACCGCCCGTTAAACCGCTATGAATCAGGCGGCTTTGACGCTGGCGGCGGCTGCGTGCGGAATCCGGTGCGGTGTCTTCCGCGTCTGCGGCTTATAAGGTTTTTTGCGCCATCGCGCCATATCGACAATGGGCCGGGGCGACATTGGCGGCACGCATGGAGCTTCAGGCGGAAAATTTGTCCTGCGTCCGGGGTGGCCGCGAAGTCTTTGGCGGTTTGAGCTTTTCGGTCGCGTCGGGCGAAGCGCTGATCGTCACGGGACACAATGGAGCGGGCAAGTCCTCGCTGTTGCGCGCCATCGCCGGCCTGGTGCGCCTCGCCGCCGGGCGTCTTGGCCTGCATGGCGGCGACGGCGAACTCACGATCGGAGAACAGTCGCATTATCTCGGTCATCTGGATGCCATAAAACCCGGCCTTTCGGTCACGGAAAATCTGCGGTTCTGGACTGCCTATCTTGGCGGCGGCAATGAAGCGGCCGCGCTCGATGCGGTCGACCTGTCCGCCCTCGCCGCGTTGCCGGCTGCCTACCTGTCGGCGGGACAGCGACGACGTCTCGCGCTCGCCCGTCTCGTTGCCGCGCAGCGCCCGCTCTGGCTGCTCGATGAACCGACGACCGCGCTCGATGCGCAGGCGCAGACGCGGCTCGTCACGCTGATGCGCGGACACCTCGCCGGCGGCGGCATCATCGTCGCGGCGACGCATGGAGACATCGGTCTCGCCGGCGCGCGCGAACTCAGACTGGGTAGCGCATGAATGGCCTGGGCGCGCTTCTGGTTCGCGACATGCGGCTCGCCACCCGCGCCGGCGGCGGCGCGCCGATGGGCGCGTTCTTCTTCCTGATCGTCGTCACGCTGATGCCGTTCGCGATCGGCCCCGACCTCGCGCTGCTGTCGCGCATCGGGCCGGCGATCCTCTGGCTCGGCGCACTGCTCGCAAGCCTGCTCGCGCTCGACCGCCTGTTTACGACCGACTATGAGGACGGCTCGCTCGATCTTCTGATGAGCGGGCGGATGCCGCTCGAACTCGTGGTCGCCACCAAGGCGCTGGCGCACTGGCTCACCACCGGCCTGCCGCTCGTTGTCATCGCCCCGCTGCTCGGACTGATGCTCAATATCGACATGGCCGCGGCCGGCGCTGTGTCGCTGACGCTGCTTGCCGGCACGCCGGCCCTGACCTTCATCGGCCTCATCGGCGCGGCCTTGTCGGTCGCGCTGCGGCGTGGCGGGCTCTTGCTGGCGGTGCTGGTGCTGCCATTGACCATTCCTGTGCTGATCTTCGGCGTCGCCGCCGCCAATGCGGCGATCGTCGGCCCCGCGCCGTTCGGGCCGCCTTTCACCATTCTCTGCGCGCTGTCCCTCGCAAGCCTCGTGATCGGGCCGGTCGCGGCAGCAGCAGCGCTGCGCCATGGCCTCGAATAGCGACGTGACAACAAGGTGATGGAATGAAAACCGCCACAAAGTGTATTCATTCCAGAGTGGATTGCCTGCCGGCTCCTGTGCGCCTAGAAGGCCTGACATGCCCGTAATCGACCTTGCCAATCCGACGCGCTTTCTGGCGCTGGTGCAGCGCCTACTGCCGTGGCTCGCGGCGGCGACCGCCATCGCCTTCGCGATTGGCATCGTGATGGCCGTAAACGCGCCCGACGATTACCAGCAAGGCGCGACCGCCAAGATCATGTTCATCCATGTGCCGGCGGCGTGGCTCGCGATGATGACGTGGTCGGTCATGAGTGTCGCGGCGCTCGGCACGCTGGTGTGGCGGCACCCTCTCGCCGATGTCGCCGCCAAGGCGGCCGCGCCGATCGGCGCCGCGCTCACCGCGCTCTGCCTCATCACCGGCATGCTGTGGGGCCGGCCGATGTGGGGTACCTACTGGGTGTGGGATGCGCGGCTCACGTCCGTCCTCGTGCTGTTCCTGCTCTATCTCGGCGTCATCGCCGTCTACTGGACGGCCGAAGACCCCGGCCGCGGCGCGCGCACCGCCGCGGTGCTCACGCTGGTCGGCGCCGTCAACCTGCCGGTCATCAAGTTCTCGGTCGACTGGTGGAACACGCTGCATCAGCCGGCGTCGGTGATGCGGCTCAGCGGTTCGGCGATCGATCCAACCATCCTGCGGCCGCTGCTCGTCATGGCGGTCGCCTTTATCCTCTTGTTTTTGACTTTGCACCTCGCCGCCATGCGCAACGAGATTCTACGCCGCCGCGTCCGGGCGATGATGATGACGCAGGCGCAGACGCTCGCCGGAGCGCGCGCATGATCGCCAGCCTCGGCCAGCATGCTGCCTTTATCGTTGCTGCCTATTCGGTCGCGATTGCCATCGTCGCCGGACTGATCGCCTGGGTGGTCCTCGACTACGCCGCGCAGAAACGGCAGCTCGGCGACCTCGAAAAACAAGGCATCACGCGGCGCTCGCAAGGCGCGCCCACCCGCTCATGACCTCGTCCACCGGCAGCGAACGCAAGTCCGGCATCGGCCGCACGGCACTGATGCTGTTGCCGCTCGCCGTGTTTCTCGCGCTTGCGGCGATGTTCCTGATGCGCATCGGCGGCGATCATTCGCGCATTCCCTCCGCGTTGATCGGCACGCTGGCGCCGAAGACCAATCTGCCGCCGCTCGAAGGCCTTGAGCGCAATGGACAAGCCGTGCCCGGTCTCACCGACGCGATCTTCAAAGATAAAGTGACGTTGGTGAACGTCTGGGCCTCGTGGTGCGTGCCCTGCCGCGATGAGGCGCCGTTTCTCGAACAGCTCGGCAAGGACGGGCGCTTTCAGCTTGCCGGCATCAACTACAAGGACCAGCCGGAGAACGCGCGGCGCTTCCTCAATCGCTACGGCAATCCCTTCGTCGCGACCGGTGTGGACGACAAGGGGCGCACTTCGATCGACTGGGGCGTCTATGGCGTGCCGGAAACCTTCATCGTCGGGCGCGATGGCCGCATCGCCTACAAGCTGATCGGACCGATCACCGCCGCCAATCTCGAAGCCGCGCTGAAGCCGGCTATCGAAAAAGCGTTGAAGCAGTAGCGGTTTCCTGCGCCGCCCCGCCCGTAACCAAACGTTAGAGCCGCCGCTGTAGTCCTTGGCTGCCAATCGGCAGGCCGAAAGGACATCCTGCTTTGCGCTCGACCAGCGGCCATCATTTTTCCCGGCTCGATCATGTGCGGGCGTTCGCCGCCTATCTCGTGTTCGTCTGGCACTTCCTGCACATGACGCCGGTGTATCCGGTGCCTTACGCCTCCGGCCCGGCATTTCCGCTTGCGCTGTTCGACGAAGGCCACACCGGCGTCGCGCTGTTCATGACGCTGTCCGGTTATCTGTTTGCGAAGCTCGTCGGACCGCAGCACATCGACTTCCCGAATTTCCTGTGGAACCGCGCGATGCGGCTTGGACCCCTACTCATCGTCGTTCTCGCCGCGTGGTTCGTGATCGGGCGCCTGACCGCCGAACCGATTCCGGTCAGCGATCTCGTTTATGGGTTTATCCTACCAACCTGGCCACGCGGCGCCTGGTCGATCGCCATCGAGCTGCATTTCTATCTCGTCTTCCCGCTGCTCCTGTTCATGGCGCGGCGTTACGGTATCGGCGCGCTGCTGTTCGTTGTCGCTGCCGCGATCTTCCTGCGCGTCAACTGGTGGCTGTCGGTCGGTGAAGTGCAGCACCTCGCCTACTGGACCATCTTCGGCCGCATCGACCAGTTCCTGTTCGGCATGGTGTTCGCCTTTGCGACGATGGACGGCAGCCTGCGGCGCACGACGCTCAGCGTCATCGCCGTCATCTCGCTCATCTCGTTCCTGATCGTGTGGACGCAGTTCGACGCGATGGGCGGCTTCTACAACCGTACCGGCGCGCCGTCACAGAGCCCGCTCTGGATCGTCATTCCGACCATCGAGGCCGTCACCTTCGGTGCGCTGATTGCGTGGTATGACGGCTCACACATCAGACTTCCAGCATGGCTCGACCGCGCGCTGACCAAGGCCGGCGAGTGGTCGTACTCGATCTATCTGCTGCACTTCTTCCCGATCATCGCGCTGCGGCACTATTTCTGGGGCCGCGAGGGAAGCGCCGACGATTTCTATGTCGCGTGGCTCGCGGCGACGCTCGCCTTCATCGCCTTCCTGCCGGTGGCGGCGCTGTCTTATGAATTCTTCGAAAAGCGCTTCCTCGCCTTCCGCAAGCCTTATTTGCGCGAACAGCTCGCGGTGAAATTCGCGGCCTAGGACTGGCTCTAAGACTTGCTCTCCGGCGGCCGGTATTTCTGCAACAACGGATACTGCAAGGCTCCGAACAGCAGCGTCAGCGGCACCGCACCGAACAGCTTGAAACTGACCCAAAAATCGGTCGTCTGCGTCCGCCAGACGATCTCGTTCAGCACCGCCATAAAGAAAAAGAACAGCGCCCAGCGCATGGTGAGCTTGGCCCATCCCTGCTCGGTCAGCTCGAACACCGAGTCGAAGACATAGCCGAGCAGCGGTTTGCCGAACCACAGCCCGCCGAGCAGGATCGCGCCGAACAGGGCGTAGATGATGGTCGGCTTCATCTTGATGAAGGTCTCGTCCTGAAGGATGAGCGTCAGCCCGCCGAACACCAGGACGACAATCGCCGTCACCAGCGGCATGATCGCGAGATGCCGTGTCAGCGCATAGGTGACCGCGAGCGCCAGCAGCACCGCGACCATGAAGGCCGCCGTGGCGGTGAAAATGCCGTAGCGGGAATTGGACCAGAAGAACAGCACCAGCGGCCCGAGATCGAGCGCGAGCTTGAGCCATGGATTGAGTTGCTTGTTATCCATTTTCACCGGCTCAGTTCTCCAGTCCGACAATGGCGCGGGCGAAATCGCGCGCCGAGAAATCGCTCAGGTCGTCGATGCCCTCGCCGACGCCGATATAGTGAACCGGCAAGCCGAATTTGGCGGCGATTGCCACCAGAATGCCGCCGCGCGCGGTGCCGTCGAGCTTGGTCATCACGAGGCCGGTGACGCCGGCAGTTTTGCCGAAGGTCTCGACCTGCGACAGCGCGTTCTGCCCAACGGTGGCATCGAGCACCAAGAGGACCGCATGCGGCGCCGCCGCATCGACCTTCTTGATGACGCGGACGATCTTTTGTAATTCGTCCATCAGCTCGGTGCGGTTCTGGAGGCGTCCGGCGGTATCGACCAGCACAACATCGATGCCTTCGTTTTTCGCTTCCGCCACCGCGTCGAATGCCAGGCCCGCGGCGTCCGCGCCCGGCTCGCGCGCGAGCACCGTCGCGCCCGAGCGGCCGGCCCAGATCTTGAGCTGGTCGATCGCGGCGGCGCGAAAAGTATCGCCTGCCGCCATCAGCACGCTCTTGCCTTCAGCGCGGAATTTGGTCGCGAGCTTGCCGATGGTGGTGGTCTTGCCGGAACCGTTGACGCCGATGACCAGTATGACGAAGGGCTTGGTATTCACGTCAAGCGGCTTCGCGACGCCCGCCAGCGTCTTCTCGATTTCGCCCGCCAGCACCGCCTTCACCTCCTCCGGCGAAACGGCCTTCTCGAAGCGGCCCTCGCCCAGCACGGCGGCGATCTTCACGGCGGTATCGACGCCGAGGTCGGCGCGGATCAGCTCATTTTCGAGGTCTTCAATCGCGGCGGCGTCGAGCTTGCGCTTGGTGACAAGGTCGGAAATCGATGAGCCGAGCGAGGATGCCGTGCGTTGCAGGCCGCCGCTCAGGCGCTTCCACCAGCTTTTCGGGGCACTGTCGGTCATCAGGCGCCCGTGATAGCGGTTTCGGCATGACATCGGAAGAGATGCTGGCCCGCCTGCTTTACCGCGACGGGCTGATGCTGGTGGTCGACAAGCCGCCGGGCATTCCCGTGCATCGCGGGCCGAAAGGCAACAATGCCTTCGAGGACCATTTCGACGCGCTCAAGTTCGGCCTGCCGCGCCGGCCCGCACTGGCGCACCGGCTCGACCGCGACACCTCCGGCTGCCTCGTGCTCGGACGCCACCGCAAGGCTTTGGCCGCGCTCGGCAAGCTGTTCAAGCAAGGCAAGGTCGGCAAGACCTACTGGGCCATCGTCGAAGGCGGTCCCTCCGAGGACGAAGGCTCGATCGATATTCCGCTGTCGAAGCGCGACGACAGTCGCGGCTGGTGGATGAAGGCTGACGCGAAAGGCCAGCCATCGCTGACGACGTGGAAAGTAATGGGCCGCGGCGATGGCATCGCCTGGCTCGCGCTCGAGCCGGTGACCGGCCGCACCCATCAGCTCCGCGTCCATTGCGCCGAGAAGGGCTGGCCGATCGTCGGCGACAATATCTACGGGCGCGCCGCGCGCGACGGCGGACCGATCCTGCATCTGCTATCGCGCGAGATCGTAGTACCGCTCTACAAGAACAGGGATGCGATCAAGGTGACAGCGCCGGTGCCGGAGCACATGCGCGAGCGGCTTGCCGCCTGCGGCTGGCGCGATGCTCAGTAAAGCTGCTTTTTGTGGCGCTCGGGCAGCTCGCGGTCATAACTGTCGCCGCCGTATTTTCCTTCGCTCAACTCCGCAATGATCGTCCCGGTCGAGGGCAGGCTCTTGCGGTCGATCTGCGAGGCCGGGTCCCACAGCTTCGAGCGCATGATCGCCTTGGCGCAGTGGAAATAGGCGCTTTCCACCGTGACGATCAACACCGCGCGGGCCGGCTTGCCGTTGACCGCAAAGCTCTCGCACAGCGCCGGATCCACCGAGAGTTTCGCGGTGCCGTTGACGCGCATGGTTTCGCCGACGCCGGGTATGAGGAACATCAGGCCGATACGCGGATCGCGCACGATGTTATGGAAGCCGTCGGTGCGGTTGTTGCCCGGCCGGTCCGGGATCATCAACGTCTTTTCGTCGGCAACGCGGACGAAGCCGGGCGCGTCGCCCTTGGGCGAGCAGTCGAGCCCCTCGGGTCCGCCGGTCGCGATGGCGACGAACGGCGAGGCCTCGATCAGCTTGCGGTAGTTGTCGTCGATGTGATCGATTTCTTTCAGGATCGAGGTCGGCATCCGCTCGCCATAGAGCTTTTCGAGCTGTTCCACGCTGGTGACCAGATGGGCTTCGTCGATCTTGGTCTTGTCGAGCATGATGTGTCCTTCCTCACGCCGCCAGCAACTGGCGGCCGTCGTGTCCTGCGATCGTCAGGTCGAGGATGATACCGGGCTCGACCGGCGCGGCCAACCGGACCGGCATGAACTGCGCGGTGCGGCCTGAACTGCGCGTTTCGGTCAGCACGCTTCGCCTCGCGCCGACGTCGCGAGCGAGATGCGCAGCGAGCGCCGCCTCACCCTTCTCGCGCAGACGCCGGGCCCGGTCCTTCACGACCTCGCGGGCAAGCTGCGGCATCCGGGCCGCCGGCGTGCCGGGGCGCGGCGAGAATGGAAAGACATGGAGCTGCGTCAGTCCGCAGTCGTCGACCAGATCGAGCGAGCGGGTGAACATCTCGTCGCTCTCGGTCGGGAAGCCGGCAATGATGTCGGCCCCGAAGGCGATGTCCGGCCGCAACCGGCGGATCTCGTCGCAGAAGGCCATGGCGTCGGCCCGCGAATGCCGGCGTTTCATGCGCTTGAGGATCATGTCGTCGCCGGCCTGCAACGACAGATGGAGGTGCGGCATCAGGCGCGGCTCGTTCGCCAGCGCATCGATCAGATCGCGGTCGGCCTCGACGGAGTCGATCGACGACAGCCGCAACCGCGGCAATTCCGGCACCTCGCGCAAAATCCGCTTCACCAGCACGCCGAGCTTCGGGCTTCCGGATAGATCGTTGCCATAGCTGGTGATGTCGACGCCGGTCAGCACCACTTCACGATAGCCGTTTTCCGCAAGGCGACGCACCTGTGCCACGACATCGTCCGGCACGAGCGAGCGCGAATTGCCGCGGCCAAACGGGATAATGCAGAAGGTGCAGCGGTGATCGCAGCCGTTCTGCACCTGAACGAAGGCGCGGGTGCGGCCTTCCTGGCCGTCGATGACAGGTCGCGCAATCGCGCGCGAAGCCATGATGTCACCGACCGCGATGCGCGCGCCGTCACCCAACTGGCGCGCGTCGAATTTCTCATCATTGCCGACAACGCGGTCGACCTCCGGCATCGCGGCGAAGGTGGCGGCCTCGGTCTGCGCCGCGCAGCCGGTCACAACGATGCGTGTGCCTGGCCGCTCGCGGCGCAGCCGTCGAATCGTCTGCCGCGCCTGCCGCACCGCTTCGCCAGTCACGGCGCAACTGTTGACGATGATGGTGTCGGCAAGGCCCGCACCCTCCGCCTCGCGGCGGATCACTTCGGACTCATAAATGTTGAGCCGGCAGCCGAAAGTGACAACGTCGACGCTCATGCCGCACCCGCCTTGTCGAACAGCGCCGGAGAAAACACGCCCTCGAACTCAAACTCGGCCGGTCCTGTCATCAACACATGATCGTCGCGCTCGCGCCACTCGATCGTCAGCTCGCCGCCCGGCAACGTCATGCGCACCGTGCGATTGGTACGCTTGAGCCGCGCAGCCGCGACCGCGGTCGCGCAGGCCGCCGAGCCGCAGGCGCGCGTCAGGCCGGCGCCGCGCTCCCAGGTCCGCATCACGATGTGGTCGCGCGAGACAATATGCGCGAGCGTGATGTTGGCGCACTCCGGAAACATCGGGTGATTTTCCAACAGCGGCCCGAACTTTTCCAGATCGTAGGCATCGACGTCATCGACCCAGAAGATCGCGTGCGGGTTGCCCATGTTGACGACCGACGGCGAATGCAGCATCGGCTTGTCGATCGGCCCGATCTGCAATTCGATCGCGCGAGTGTCGCGAAATTCCTCCGACAACGGAATCTCGTTCCACTTGAAACGTGGCGCACCCATGTCGACCGTGAACGTGCCGTCTGCGTTCTTCACGCAGTTGAGAATGCCGGACTTGGTTTCGAAGGTGAGAGCGCCCTTGCCCGTCGCATCCGAAAACAGCGTCGCGACGCAGCGCATGCCATTGCCGCAGGCGCCGGCTTCCGAGCCGTCATTGTTGTAGATGCGAATGAAGCCGTCGGTGCCCGGCGTGCGCGGCGCATAAAGCGCCATCAACTGATCGTAGGGGGCGCCCTCGGGCGCCGCCACCGCCCGCGCCTCCTCGGGGCTGATCGGCTCACCCGTATCGCGCATGTCGACAACGACGATCTCGTTGCCGATGCCGTTCATCTTCACGAACTTATGGTTGGCAAGGTTGCTCATAAAAATTGCGCGCTCATCGCAATCCGGCCTCTCAAGGCGGGTTATATGGCGATTTCGCAAGGAATGGCGAGTCGCGTGCTAGAATAGGCTATTGGCGCGGCGAATCGCGCGACGCCGGCGCCCCGTTCCGGAGAGATTTCCGATGCCGCGGCTGCTGCTGGCCTCAGTCGTCGTCCTTGCGACATTTGCCTGCCCTGCGCTGGCGCAGAACCCGCCTGCACCGCCACCCGGTGGAACCCTTCATACGCCGACGCCGCTGCAGCCGGGCGACCCGTTCGGCGAAGAGATCACCCTGCCGGAGCGCACCATCGTCTTTTTCAAAGGGTCCGGCATCTGGGTCAATGCGTTCGACACCCTCGCCGCCGCCTTCAAGGCGCTCAACCAGTATGTCGACAGCCAGGGCATCAAGCCAACCGGCAAGGCAATGACGATCTACACCCGGACCGACGACAAGGGTTTCGACTTCCAGGCCGCGCTGCCGGTCGCCGAGCCGCCGAAGGATCTCCCGAAAGGCGACATCGCCGCCGGCCCTGCGCCGGCGGGCAAGGCCATGAAATTCACCCATCGCGGCTCGTTCGACGCGCTGGACATGACCTACGAGGCGATCACCAACCATCTCGACGGCAAGCGGCTGGAAGCCCGGGACATGTTCATCGAGGAATATGCCGGCGACGCCATGAAGAACGCCGAAGACCAGCTCGTCGTGACCATAATTGTGCCGCTTCGCTAGAACAGGCTTCTTCCCATGATCAAAATCCTGACCGCGGCCACCGCGCTTGCGCTGTGGGGACTGGCGCTGGCCGGCCCCGCGCGCGCCCTCGATAACGTCGTCACCGTCACCGGCGAAGCCGAGATCGCCGTCGTGCCGGACGCCGTTCGCATTCATGCCGGCGTCGTGACGCAGGGCAAGACCGCGCGCGAGGCGACCGATGCCAACAGCAAGCAGATGAACGCCCTGCTCGCCGCGCTCAGGAAAGATGGCGTTGCCGAGCGCGACATCCAGACCTCGCGCCTCTCGATCAATCCGATGCGCGCGCCGGGACGCGGCATGGATGCGCCGATCACCGGCTTCCAGACCACCAATCAGGTGACGGTGCTCGTGCGAGACACGACGAAACTGCCGGCACTGCTCGACAAGGTCATTGACGCCGGCGCCAACAACATCAACGGCATCGACTTCGTCGTCACCGAGCCGGGCAAGGCGCTCGACAAGGTTCGCACCGCTGCCGTCGAGGACGCCCGGCGCAAGGCGGAAATCTACGCCACCGCCGGCGGCGGCAAGCTCGGCCGGGCGCTCGCCATCAACGAAGGCATCGGCGGACCGCGCCCCTATCCGAAAGCCGCGATGGCGGTTCGCGAGATGGCGGTGCCGATCGCGGCCGGCGAGGAAACCCTGCGGGTCTCCGTGACGGTAACGTTCGCGCTAATACCTTGAGTTAACGACGATTTGCGGCTCTGCACGCAGCTTGACTTGGGGTGCCCCCGCCCCTAGTTTCCCGGCCATCTCGCAAGAGACGACGTTTTCCTGATCCCGCCGACCGGTCCATGAGGCCGGAGGCAACCGCCCGACAGCGCTGTGCGCCCTCGGGCGCAAAGGTGTTTGTTACGGCATGTTTGAGACGCTGTCGGAGAAACTCGGCGGAATTCTCGACGGGCTGACGCGCCGCGGCGCGCTGCGCGAGGCCGATGTCGACGCGGCGCTGCGCGAGGTTCGCCGCGCGCTGCTCGAAGCCGACGTCGCGCTGGACGTCGTGCGCGCCTTCACCGAGCAGGTGAAAAAGCAGGCGGTCGGCGTTGACGTCATCAAGTCGGTCACGCCGGGGCAGATGGTCGTCAAGATCGTGCATGATCAGCTCGTCGCCACGCTCGGCGCAACGGCAGAACCGGTCGACCTCAATGCGCCGCCGCCGGTCGCCATCATGATGGTCGGCCTCCAGGGTTCCGGCAAAACCACGACCACCGCGAAACTCGCGCGCCGTCTCACCGACCGCCAGAAGAAAAAAGTGCTGATGGCCTCGCTCGACGTGCGCCGCCCGGCCGCGATGGAGCAACTGGCCGTGCTCGGCCGCGACGCACAGATCGAGACGCTGCCGATCGTCGCAGGGCAGACGCCGCCGCAGATCGCCAAGCGCGCCCTCGAAGCCGGCCGGCTCGGCGGTTACGACGTCGTGCTGCTCGACACCGCCGGCCGCACCACGCTCGACGACGAGATGATGCGCGAGGCGGCCGAGATCAAGACGACCGCAAACCCGCACGAAGTGTTGCTGGTCGCCGACGCGCTGACCGGCCAGGACGCCGTCAATCTCGCCCGTTCCTTCAACGAGCGCGTCGGCCTCACCGGCATTGTCCTGACCCGCACCGACGGCGATGGCCGCGGCGGCGCCGCGCTGTCGATGCGCGCGGTCACCGGCAAGCCGATCAAGCTGATCGGCACCGGCGAAAAGCTCGATGCGCTGGAGGATTTCGACCCCGCTCGGATCGCCGGCCGCATCCTCGGCATGGGCGACATCGTCGCACTGGTCGAGAAAGCCGCCGCCAATATCGACGCCGAAAAGGCGATGCGCGCTGCCGAGAAGATGCGCAAAGGTCAGTTCGACCTGGCCGACATGCGCGAACAACTCGCGCAGATGCAGAACATGGGCGGCATCGGCGGCCTGATGGGCATGATGCCCGGCATCGCCAAGATGAAGAACCAGATCGCCAATGCCGGGCTCGACGAAAACGTGCTCAAGCGCCAGATCGCGATCATCGACTCGATGACGCCGCAGGAGCGGCGCAACCCCGACCTTCTGAAGAACAGCCGCAAGAAGCGTATCGCCGCGGGTTCCGGCACCACGGCGGAGGCGATCAACAAGCTGCTGAAGATGCACCGCGGCATGGCCGACATGATGAAGGCCATGGGCGGCGCCAAAGGCACAAAGCGTGGCCCGATGGCCGGCCTCGCGCAGGCGCTCGGCTTCGGCGGCGGCATGCCCTCGCCGGAAGAAATGCAAAAGCTCGCCGAGCAGGTGAAAGCGGGCGGCGGGCAGTTGCCGCCGAACATGCCCGACCTGTCGAAAGGCCTGCCGTCCAATTTTCCCGGCCTGCCCGGTCAATTACCGGGACTTGGCGGAAAGTTTCCCGGATTGCCCGGCGGTCTGCCGCCCGGCCTCGGAAAAAAGAAATGAACTCTGTTCGAACATCAAAGAGCTAAGCGAAAGGAACTGACACTATGGCACTCGTTATCCGCATGGCCCGCGCCGGCACCAAGAAGCGGCCGGTCTATCACATCGTCGTCGCCGACAAGCGCTCGCCGCGCGACGGCCGCTTCATCGAGCGGCTCGGCCACTTCAATCCGCTGCTGCCGAAGGACAAGACCGATCGGCTCGTCTGGAATCTCGAAAAGGTGCAGGCCTGGATCAAGAAGGGCGCGCAGCCGTCCGACCGCGTGATGCGCCTGCTCGACGCCGCCGGCGTTGCCAAACGCGAGAAGCGCAACAATCCGCAGAAGGCGATCCCGCGCAAAGAGCGCAAGGCGCAGGAAGAGGCCGCGAAGGCCGCGGCCGGCGCAGCTCCGGCTGGTGGCGCGGCCCCGGCCGCAGCGCCCGCCCCGGCGGCGAGCTAACGCTCGCCTCTCGCCAAGATTGGCGCCATGGCGGATCGCGTCTGCGTCGCACGCATCGGCGCCGCGCACGGCATTCGCGGCGAGGTGAAGCTGTGGCCCTTCACGGAAGATCCGCTGGCGCTCGCGGACTACAATCCGCTTGAAACGGAAGACGGCGCGCGCACGTTCAATGTCGAGATCGTGCGCGCCGCCAAGGATCATGTCATTGCGCGGATTGCAGGCGTCGAGAATCGCGACGCCGTGCAGGCGCTGACCAATCTCGAACTCTTCGTGCCGCGCGACCGGCTGCCGCCGGTCGAGGACGGCACTTACTACCACCACGACCTGATCGGCCTTCCCGCCGAGACGAAGGATGGCGCGACGCTCGGCACCGTTCTCGCCATTCACAACTTCGGCGCCGGCGACGTCATCGAGATCGGTCCGCTCGACGGCGGCGACTCCGTGATGCTCCCCTTCACCGACGCGGTCGTGCCCGAAGTCGATCTCGACGCGCGGCGCGTCGTCGTCGTGCCGCCGGCGGAAATCGAAGCGCGGGAGGACGACTGATGTGGCGCGCGAGCGTGCTCACGATTTTTCCGGAGATGTTCCCCGGCCCGCTGGGCGCGAGCCTCGCCGGCAAGGCGCTGGCCGCGAAAGTCTGGTCACTGGAAGCGATCGACATTCGCGCCCACGCGACCGACAGGCATCGCACCGTCGACGATACGCCGGCCGGCGGCGGCCCTGGCATGGTGATGAAAGCGGACGTGCTTGCGCACGCGCTCGATGCCGTCCCCCACGACACGCGCCCTCGCCTGCTGATGAGCCCGCGCGGCACGCCGTTGACGCAAAGGCGCGTCGCCGAGCTCGCCCAAGGCCCCGGCGCGGTTATCCTGTGCGGGCGGTTCGAAGGTGTCGACGAGCGGCTGATCGAGGCCCGCAGGCTCGAGGAGGTCTCGCTGGGCGATTTCGTCCTCTCCGGCGGCGAAGTGGCCGCGCTCGCTTTGCTCGACGCCTGCGTCCGGCTGATCCCCGGCGTCATGGGCAAGGAAGCCTCCGCCGCCGAGGAGAGCTTTAGCCAGGGCCTTCTGGAATATCCGCAATACACCCGGCCCCCGGTTTTCGAGGGCCTCGCCATCCCCGAAATCCTGACCTCCGGCGACCACGCCAAGGTCGAGGCCTGGCGCCGGGCCGAGGCCGAACGGCTCACCCGGGAGCGCCGGCCCGACCTTTGGGCCGCCTATGCGGCCCGGAAACCATCGAAAAAGGGACCATAAGTGGAGGGGTGACAAGGCTTTGGCTTTGTAATAGAAGCCTGCCCGACCCATTCAGGACTGGACCAGGACCGCGCGCCGGATGCTGGCGCTGCCGACGGAGACGTGCCCATGAACATCATCCAGGAACTCGAAAAAGAGCAGATTGCGAAGCTGTCTGCGAACAAGGAGATTCCGGATTTCGAGCCGGGCGACACCGTGCTGGTCAACGTCAAGGTGACCGAAGGCGAGCGCACCCGCATTCAGGCCTATGAAGGCGTATGCATCGCGCGCTCGGGCGGCGGGCTCAGCCAGAACTTCACCGTGCGCAAGATTTCCTACGGCGAAGGCGTCGAGCGTGTGTTCCCGCTCTACTCGCCGATGATCGACTCGATCAAGCTGGTGCGCCGCGGCAAGGTCCGCCGCGCCAAGCTCTATTACCTGCGCGGTCTGCGCGGCAAGAAGGCCCGCATCACCGAGGGCACCGGCCACGGCGGCGGCGAAGAGGCCGCGGCAGCATCCGAGTAATCGGGCCGCAAACCGCTCGCGCATGCATGAAGGGGCCGCTCGACGGCCCCTTTTTGCTGGGCAAGCGATTGGCTATATATCGACCATGATGACCGATCGCCGGATCATTCTTGCGGATCGCCAGCGCCTGCCGGGCCGGTTCTTCGGCCGGTTTGCCGTCGCGCTGGCCGGGCTTTGAATGCGGCACGCGCCCTAGCGCTGCGCCGATCGCATTCGCCCTTTTCAACATCATCAACCGAGATTCAACGATGAAACCGCGCACCCTCTACGACAAAATCTGGGACGACCATCTGGTCGACGAACAGCCGGACGGCACCTGCCTGCTCTATATCGACCGTCATCTCGTCCACGAAGTGACGAGCCCGCAGGCCTTCGAGGGCCTGCGCGTCTCCAATCGCAAGGTCCATGCGCCTGCCAAGACGCTCGCCGTCGTCGATCACAACGTGCCAACCTCCGACCGTTCGAAGCCGAACCCGGACCCCGAAAGCGCCGAACAGATCGCCGCGCTGGCGAAGAACGCCAAGGATTTCGGCATCGAGTATTTCAACGAGTTCGACAAGCGCCAGGGCATCGTCCACATCATCGGCCCGGAGCAGGGCTTCACCCTGCCCGGCACCACCATCGTCTGCGGCGACAGCCACACCGCGACGCATGGCGCGTTCGGCGCGCTCGCCTACGGCATCGGCACGTCGGAAGTCGAGCATGTGCTGGCGACGCAGACGCTGATCCAGCGCAAGTCGAAGAACATGCGCGCCCGCGTCGACGGCAAGCTGCCGCCCGGCGTCACCGCCAAGGACATCATCCTCGCCATCATCGGCGAGATCGGCACCGCCGGCGGCACCGGCTACGCGCTGGAATATGCCGGCGAGGCGATCGACGACATCTCGATCGAGGGCCGCATGACGATCTGCAACATGTCGGTCGAAGGCGGCGCCAAGGCCGGCTTCATCGCGCCCGACCAGAAGGTGTTCGATTATCTCAAAGGCCGGCCCATGGCGCCGAAGGGCAAGCTGTGGGACGACGCCATGCGTTACTGGGAGACGCTGCGCTCCGACGATGGCGCGCATTTCGACCACGAGATCAGGCTGCACGCCAACGAGTTGCCGCCGCTCGTCACCTGGGGCACCAGCCCCGAGCAGATCGCCTCGATCACCGGCCGCGTGCCGGTGGCGGCCGACATCCGCGACGAGAACAAGCGCCACGCCGCCGAGCGCTCGCTCGCCTATATGGGCCTGTCAGGCGGCGAGAAGATTACCGACATCAAGATCGACCGGGTTTTCATCGGCTCCTGCACCAACGGCCGCATCGAAGACCTGCGCGAAGTCGCGCGCGTTGCGCAGGGCAAGACCGTCAACGCCAACGTCAATGCGATGATCGTGCCGGGCTCCGGCCTCGTGAAGGAACAGGCCGAGGCCGAGGGCCTCGACAAGATCTTCAAGGCCGCGGGCTTCGACTGGCGCGAGCCGGGCTGTTCGATGTGTCTCGCGATGAACCCGGACAAGCTCGCGCCCGGCGAGCGCTGCGCCTCGACCTCGAACCGCAACTTCGAGGGCCGCCAGGGTCACAAGGGCCGCACGCATCTGGTGTCGCCGGCAATGGCGGCGGCGGCGGCGATCGCCGGCCATTTCGTCGACGTGCGCGAATGGAAGTAGTGCGCTGAATCAAGGGCGGGATGGCCGACATCCCGCCCGCGTCATCCCAACAGCTTCCAGTTCCACTTGCCGTCGTTCGGGCAATCGCTGAAGCCGCATTCGAGAAACGTCGTCAGCGTTTCGAGTGCGGCAACGACAAAGAAAATCCCGACGCCGATGGTGGCGAGTTTTGTCAGCCATTGCGGCTCGGGATCGGCCTTGCGGAACTGGCTCGGGAACAACTGAACGATCCCGACCGCCAGGATCACGGTGCCGAACAGGATCACGCCCCAGGCATAGAGATCGAGGCCGAACACCGCCTGACCGAACGGCGGATTCGCCGTCGCCGACAAGGTCGGCTTGCCGGCGGCGGTGTCGAAATAAGGGTTGATGTGCAGCAGCGTCTGCCGGATCGAAATCGAAATGCCGAACACGGCCGATACGAGACAGACGCCGTAGTGACGTGGATGTGGCCCCAGCATCAGGTTCATCGCCGCGCCGAACGCGACGGCGAACATCGCGAGGCGCTGGAGCAGGCACAGCGTGCAGGGCAATTCCCGATAGGCGAACTGATAGACATAGGCGCCGAGAATGACGCCGATCATCGCCATCAGGCCCGCGAAGTTGAGAGCGCGGGCAAGTTCCGGCGACAGCACGTCAGCCTTCATAGCTGCACCCCGAGCTTCGCGCCGAAATCGACGTCGCCCATGAAGATGACGATACCGAGCACCAGCGCCGCCAACACGGCAGCCCAGCCCCAGCCCGCGCGCCGGCGCCAGAGGAAATACGAACTCACCGCGATCAGTGTGAATGCCAGCGTCATCATGGCGAACACATCTTACGGCGATCTGTCGCCGCGCGACGGCTACAAAACGAAGTCTGTTCAATTTGTCGCAGTCCGCGCCGTCGCGGGCCGTTATCCGGGCGGAGCTACTGCCACCAGCACCGCATTTGCGGCGTCACCACCGTCCCGCTGGGGCGATGTTCCTCGCGCAGCCAGGCTTCGCAATGGCGCTTGGCGTTCGGGTGCAGCCGCTGGCCGCTACGCGGAAAAACCGTGATGCTGGTGCGGCTCTGCGCGACCTGAGCGCGCGAACGCTTCGCGACAGCCGTCTCGTCGTTCGTCTGCGCGGAGGCCGGAACGGCAACGGCCAGCGTCAGTGCGCATGCCGCGACAGCGATGCCGAGACCTTTCAGGCTGTTCACGTGAGCCCCCACACTCCGCCGGTTCAGCGCCAATCGCTGTAACCGCGCCGATGCGCGTAATACTGTTGCGAGTATGACCGCGAAGTGCCGCGGGTTGAAGTCCCGTAGCTGGAATAGCTGTGCGAGCGATAAGTGCGCCGCGGCGAGTACGACTGTTGGGAATAGCGGCGCGGTGCCTGATAGTGACGGTTCGACCCGTAGCTCGATCCGCCGCTGTACGTGTAGGACACGCGCGGAGCATTCCACCATGCAGGTGGACCCTGCTTGCAGGGGCTGCCGGCGTCCGCCGGCGCGGCGGTTGCGGCGACGACCCCGAAGGCCAGCGCCAAAGCCAGAAAGTTACGCAATCCGAACATGTTACGCCCCGTTAACCATATTTCGAGGCGACGTTCGCGCATTCCGGCGGGGTCGTCAACCACTTGGCCGGGCCCTCCGGCTCCCCTAAAACCCTGAAATGACCGGGAAAACCGCGAATTTGCCGGATTGGCGGGGCCGTGCGGCCCCCTCGCTCGAAGATTTCGAGGCCATGGCAGCCGAGGCCTACCGCCGCCTGCCCCGCCGCTTCCTCGACCTGTGCGCCGATCTCGTGATCCGGGTCGAAGACTTTCCCACCGACGACGTGCTCGACAGCATGCGGCTCGAAAGCGAGTTCGACCTGCTCGGACTGTTCCAGGGCGTCGGCCTGCCCTTCAATTCCGATCAGGCGACCGGGCAGATGCCGAATATGATCTGGCTCTATCGCCGGCCGATCCTCGACTACTGGGCCGAGCATGACGACACGCTCGGCGCCATCGTGACCCATGTGCTGGTCCACGAAATCGGTCATCATTTCGGACTGTCCGACGACGACATCCACGCGATCGAACGCGCGGCGGAGCAAAGCGAGGGAGGAAAGCCATGAAAGTCACTGGCGCTTGCGCCTGCGGCGACATCAGAATCGAAGGGGAGATCAACCCCGACAATGTCCGGCTCTGCCACTGCACCGATTGCCAGACCGGTTCGGGCTCGGCATTTCGTTTCAATGTGCCGATCTCGGGCGAGACGTTCCGGATGACCGGTACGCCAAGCATCTACGTCAAGACAACGGCGGAAAGCGGCAATCCGCGCGCTCAAGCCTTCTGTCCGCGCTGCGGCACGGCGATCCATTCGACCACCCCCGGCGAAGGCCAGCAGAAGGCCTACATGGTCCGTGCCGGCATCCTGCATCAGCGCGAGCAGCTCATTCCCAAACAGCAGATCTGGTATCGCTCGGCGCAAAGCTGGGTCACCGACCTCGCCGGCGTCCCGAAAGCCATGAAACAAAGCTGACCTGCACGGCAGGGCCTATCGCGGCGCCGGGAACCGCGATAGACAGTCATCCAAAATCTGACGAGAGACAGTTCCGAGAGAGCGGCCATGGAAAAATTCACCACCCTCGAAGGCGTCGCGGCGCCGTTGCGGCAGATCAACGTCGATACCGACTTCATCATCCCGAAGCAGTATCTGAAGACGATCAAGCGCACCGGCCTCGGCAAGGGACTGTTCTCGGAACAGCGCTACAACGACGATGGCAGCGAGAACCCGGACTTCGTTCTCAACAAGCCGGCCTACCGCAAATCGAAAATCCTCGTCGCCGGCGACAACTTCGGCTGCGGTTCTTCGCGCGAGCATGCGCCGTGGGCGCTGCAGGACTTCGGCATCCGCTGCGTGATCTCGACGGCGTTCGGCGACATTTTCTACAACAACTGCTTCAAGAACGGCATTCTGCCGATCCGCGTGTCGCCCGAAGATCTCGAAAAGCTGTTCGACGACGCCGACCGCGGCGCCAACGCGACGCTGACGATCGACCTTGAGAAGCAGGAAATCCGCGGTCCCGACGGCGGCGTGATCAAGTTCGATATCGATCCGTTCCGCAAGCACTGTCTGCTCAACGGTCTCGACGACATCGGCCTGACTAAGCAGAAGCAGACCAAGATCGCCGGCTACGAAAAGAAGGTGGCCGAGGCGCGACCCTGGGCCTGATATCCGCGTGCGAATTTGGCGGATGATCCGCCCGTTCAGCGGTCGCTATTGCTGCCGCCGAATATGAAGCGGTGCGGATTCTTCGTCAGGTCGATCACCGCGGCCTCGATGCGACCGATCGCGCGGTTGAGATTCTTGCCAACGGTTTCCACCTGATCCTTCGTCGAGCCGGTCAGCTTGTTGATACCGTCGACGACATCATCGCTCCGCTTGTCGAGATTATCGGCGAGCGTGCGGACCGATGACATCGCGTCGCTGCTATTGGTCACCAGAGAGTCGAGTTTGTCGCCATTGCGCGCTAGAACGCCAGTGAAGTTTTCAAGGTTTTTGATGGCGTTTCGCAAAGATTCCTGATTCTCGAGCAATATCGCATCGGCGCGAGTGAGCGTTTCTCGAACCGCCTGCGACATGTCTTGTCCGGCGTTCGGGTCGGCGCGCATGGTTGGCGGCACGCCGCTCTTCCGGTCCAGAGGCGGCGAGGCCTGCTTGACTCCTTTCAGCGACACCGAAGCAATGCCGGTCAGACCCGCGTATTCAAGTGTGACGCGCGTGTCGGAACGTACCGGCGTCGTCGGATTGATCGCGATGGTCGCGGCCACTTCCGCCGGATTGTCGGTCAGCCCCAGCCCGGAGACTTCGCCGACGCGAATTCCGTTGAACAGCACAGGAGCGCCGACGCGCAGCCCGGTCACCGCTCCGGAGAAGATGACGCGGTAGGCTACGCTTTCCCGGGAACCCGCCGACTGATGAAGCCAATAAACGAAGCCGAACACACCCGCGATCACAGCGAACGTGAACAGACCGATCAAAGCATATTTTGCCTTGTCCTCCATCGAACCGACTCCTACCCCTTCACCGCCACCTGAAAATCCGAATGCGCACGCACTCCGTGGAAATACGCCTTCAGCCACGGGTGTTCTGAAGCCAACATCTTGTCCATCGCTCCGTCCGCGATGATCTTGCCGTCGCCGAGGACTGCGATGCGGTCGCACGTGCGGTGCAAACTGTCGAGATCGTGAGTGACCATAAACACCGAAATGCCCAGCGTTTCCTGCAGCGTCAGGATCAACTCGTCGAATTCGCCGGCACTGATGGGATCGAGGCCCGAAGTCGGCTCGTCGAGGAAAAGGATTTCCGGATCGAGCGCGAGCGCTCGCGCCAAGGCGACGCGCTTGACCATGCCGCCCGAGAGTTCCGAGGGATAGTCCCGATAGACATCCGGCTTGAGGCCGACCATCTCGAGCTTGGTGATCGCAAGCTCCGTGGTGAGCTTTTTCGACAGGCCAAGATACTCACGAATTGGAAATTCGACGTTCTTGCCGGCGGTCAGCGAGGAGAACAGCGCTCCTTGCTGGAACAAGATGCCCCAGCGCCGGTCGATCGCGCGCTTTTCCTCGTCGCTCGCCTTGTCGAGATCCTGCCCGAACACTTCGATGCTGCCCTGGCGCTTCGGCATCAGGCCGATGATCGTGCGCGTGAGCACGGACTTGCCGGCACCGGATGCGCCGACAAACCCCAGAATCTCGCTGCGATGCAGATTGAGATTCACGCCGTCCAGAACGCGATGCGAGATTACGTCGACGACGACGTCGCGCACCTTGATGACCGCTTCGGTGAGGTCGTACTGCATCGTCAGATGCCAACCGAAGCAAAGAAGATGGCAAAGGCGCCATCGAGCACGATGACGAGAAAGATGGATTTGACGACCGAGTCCGTCGTTTTTGCGCCCAGCGATTCCGCGCTGCCGCGGACCTGAAGCCCTTCGACGC
Source organism: Pseudolabrys sp. (assembly GCA_050184975.1). Classification (GTDB taxonomy): domain Bacteria; phylum Pseudomonadota; class Alphaproteobacteria; order Rhizobiales; family Xanthobacteraceae; genus Pseudolabrys. The sequence continues at coordinate 68,256 of JBFWZV010000001.1, forward strand.
AGGCGACCAGCCCGACAATGATCGCCATGAATGGCGCCTTGATCATCCCGACCGCAAAGGTCTCGACCGAGATCGCTTCGTGCAGGCGCGAGAGGAATATCGGAGGCTCGATGCCGCCGTAAAGCCAGGCGACCAGCCCGCCGCCGTAGAGCGCCGACATCGATCCGAGAAAAGTGAGGATCGGCACCGCCACAACCAGTGCAAGGATGCGGGGCAGCACCAGCACCTCGACGGGATCGAAGCCCATGGTGCGGAGCGCGTCGATCTCCTCGCGCATCTTCATCGAGCCGAGTTCGGCGGTGTAGGCGCTGCCGGACCGGCCGGCGACCATGATGCAGACGATCAGAACGCCGACCTCGCGGAGCACCAGCACGCCGACCATGTCGACGACATAGATGTCAGCTCCGAACTTGCTGAAATGAAATATGCCTTGCTGCGCGAGGATGGCGCCGATCAGGACGGTGATAAGCAAAATGATCGGTACGGCGCGCCAGCCGACGCGTTCGAGGTGGTTGATGCACGAGGTCAGCCGGAAGCGCGACGGATGCAGCAGCACGCGCCCAAAAGCGACGACCATCGCGCCAGCCATCTGAAGAATGAGCACGATGTCGGCGGCGACCGCCGCCATGGTGCGGCCGGTCGCTTCGAGCGTCGCGACAACCGAGCCGGTCTGGCGCGGACGCTTGGTCATTTCATGCGTGCTGGCGCGCACGCGATCGAATAATTTTCGGTAGGCCTCGGGCAGGCCGACGACTTCCGCGTCGGCGCCCCGCTTGCTGAAGTTGCGTAACGCCCGCTCGACCAGCCAGGCGCCGTGCGTATCGAGACGTTCGACGTGCGCGAGATTGATTGCAACGCGGCGGATTTCACGGTTCGCGCGGGAAGCGGCGATGATCTGCAATTCGATCGCGTGGGCGTGCTCGGCCGTCCAGGAGCCGGCCGCGGACATGTCGAGCGCGTCGCCGCGCAATTCGATGGCCAAGGTTCCCGCGCTCACAAAACATGCTCCTCACGACGCCGGCACAAAGCCGCAACCTGCCCTGAGGGAAGGCGCAAAAGGCAGGGCACCGGACCGTGCAATCCCGACACGGTCGGTCGCTTGAACTTGCGGCGCGCGCCTGAAGATCTAAGTTAACAAACTCCTAACGCCTCCAACTCGTTAATCGGGCGTTAACGTTAATGGCAGCGTTACCACGCGCCACAAGCGGCACTTGCCGGCCTTGGTGGCGCAACGCTGGGCCCAAGGCTTTTAATCAATCGAACAAACGACAGCGCCGGCCCCGGGATCACTCCCCGAGCCGGCGCAAATCTTCTTGGCTTTGGATCAACTGTCGATCAGCCGACCTTCAGATAGGCGAAGCCCTTGCCTTGCAGCGCCGCGACCGTGGCGACGCCGGACGGCACGATCTTGATGTATGGCAGGTCTTTCGCCAGCGCGAGATCGAGCTTCTGTCGCTCGAACGTGATGCGGCACAGATAGACCTCGACGCCGTATTTGGCGAGCGCATCCATGCGCTTGGCGAGGTCGGGGTCGATGTCCTTGCCTTCCCACGGCGTGCCGGCAAGCGACTTCAGGTGATATTTGATGCCGGCCGAATGCGCGACCATCACGATCTTGGTCTTGAACGGATCGAAGTCGTAGACCGACAGATGATTGTTGATGTTGCGCAGCATCGCGCTGTAGCGGCGGTCGTCGCCGTAGTCGCAATGGTAGAGGCAGGACACGTCCGCCTCTTTCTTCATATCCGAGAGCTTGAGTTCCTTTGGCGCGGCCTGCGCGGCAGTGCCGGCCATCGCCGCGCCGCCGGCGGCAAGCGCTGTCAGGATTTTTCTGCGGTCGATATCGGTCACGTCTGCCTCCCGAAAACAATTTGCTGTGCCAAGGATAGCGCAGCGGCGAGAGGCGCGGAATTCCAAAACCTTACTGCGATGCAGCAGAATTTTCCCTGATCGCTTCGGCTACGGCAACGACCCGTCGCGCCATCTCGGCATGCAGCCGTTCGACCATACGGCCGTCGATCGACACCACGCCCTTGTTCTTGTTCTCGGGCAAGTCGAAAGCCGCGATCATCTTGCGCGCCATTGCAACCTCCTCGGCGCTCGGCGTGAACACCGCGTTGCACGGCTCGATCTGGTTCGGATGGATCAAAGATTTGCCGTCGAGGCCCATGTCGCGGGCCTGCTCGCATTCCGCGACAAATCCTTGCGCGTTACCGATGTCGTTGTAAACGCCGTCGATCACTTCGATGCCGTAAATCCGCGCGGCGGCGACGCACTGCATCAGCCAGCCGATCATCGGAAAGCGTCCCGGCACCAGCCGCGCGCGGGTGTCCTTGGCGAGATCGTTGGTGCCGAGCACGAAACCGGCAAGCCGCGTTTCGGAGTCCCGCGCCGCCGCAGCGATCGCAAGCACATTGAAGATCGCGAGCGGGGATTCGATCATCGCCCACACCCGCGTCTTGTGCGCGGTACCCATGTCGAGCAGGCGACGCCCGATCTGTTCGAGCTGGGCGGGATCGGAAATCTTCGGCACCAGGATCGCGTCCGGCCCCGCATGCGCGGCGGCATGGAGGTCTTCGGCGTGCCATTCCGTCTCGATGGCGTTGACGCGGATGAAAACTTCGCGCGGACCGAAGCCGCCGGCCTTCACCACGGCGGCGACCTGATCGCGCGCCGCGGCCTTGGCGTCGGGAGCGACCGAGTCCTCGAGATCGAGGATGACGCCGTCGGCGGGCAGCGTCTTTGCTTTCTCCAGCGCGCGGGCGTTGGAGCCCGGCATATAAAGAATGCTGCGTCGTGGTCGAATGGTCATAAGCAACTCCGGTGGCAACTCCGACGACAACGCCGGTCGAACAATTTCACACTACCGCTTCGCGCGGCGCCATGCCTATCATTCAAAGGATGAATGCACGCACGGACAACTGCTGGCTCGCCGGCATCGACGGCTGCCGTGCCGGCTGGCTTGCGGTGTTCGTGCGGCCGGAAGGCGACGATGGCACAGTCCTTGTTTGCCCGCGCTTTGCCGACATCGCCGCCGATCCCAGAACACCTGCGATCATCGCTGTCGACATGCCGATCGGCCTGCCGGAGCGCGCCGGTCCGGGCGGACGTGAGGCCGAGAACGCCGTACGCCCGTTACTCGGTGCGAGGCAGTCCTCGGTGTTCTCGGTGCCGTCGCGCGCGGCGATCGCCGCCGCCGATTATCGCGAAGCGTGCCGGGTGGCGCTCGAAACCTCCGACCCGCCGCGCAAGGTGTCGAAGCAGCTCTTCAACATCGCGCCGAAAATCCGCGAGGTCGATGAAGTGTTGCGCGCAGACGCCGCGCTTGCCGCCCGCACCTTCGAGGTGCATCCGGAGGTGGCGTTCTGGAGGCTCGACGGCGGTCGCGCGCTCGACGAGCCCAAGAAAGTCAAAGGCCGACCCTACCCGCCCGGCCTCGCGCTACGCCGGCGGTCGCTCGAAGCCGCCGGCCTGCCAGCAATACTTGTCCACGGCACACCGCCGAAAGGCGCAGCCGAAGACGATCTGATTGACGCGCTCGCCTGCGCCGCGATCGCACGGCGGCTTTGTCGCGGCGAGGCCACACCCTTCCCCAGCTCGCCGCCGCGCGACGCTTTTGGCTTGCCTATGGCGATCTGGGCGTGATTGATGTTTCCGCAGAGGCGACACAACCCATGACCTTTCCCGACAAACTGACCGACGGCTACCGCGCCTTCCTCTACGCGCGGCTACGGCTCGAGCAGGACCGCTATCGCGATCTCGCGCAAACCGGCCAGTCGCCCGAAGTCATGGTGATCGGCTGCGCCGACTCGCGCGTGTCGCCCGAAGTCATCTTCGACGCGCGGCCGGGCGAGTTGTTCGTCGCGCGCAACGTCGCGAATCTCGTGCCGCCCTACACGCCCGACGGCGCCGCCCGCGCGGTGTCGGCGGCGCTGGAGTTCGCCGTGCAGGCACTCAAGGTCAAACACATCGTCGTGCTCGGCCACGCCCAGTGTGGCGGCATCCGTGCCTTTGCCGAACAGGGCAAGCCGCTGTCGCCCGGCGACTTCATCGGCAGCTGGATGGAACTGATCGCGCCGGCGGCGAAAAAACTCGCCGCGCCGGAGAGTTTTCGGAATTTCAGCGACTACCTGACGGCGCTCGAGCATCAGGCGATGCTGACCACCATCGACAATCTGATGACTTTCCCGTGCGTGAAGATCCTGGTCGAGCGCGGCAGGCTGGAGCTTCACGCCGCCTATTTCGGCGTCGCCACCGGGCAACTGTCCGTGCATGACAAAACGACGGGCAAATTCATGCCCGTCGCTGCCGAGGATCACGCGCGGCTGTTTACACAGCCGCGGTTTTAGGCCGCTTTCTTCTTCGCCTGGATCAGCTTGCGGTTGATCATCGCTTCCGCGATCTGCACCGCGTTGAGCGCCGCGCCCTTGCGCAGGTTATCGGAGACGACCCACATCTGCAGGCCGTTTTCGACCGTGCCGTCCTCGCGGATTCGGCTGATATAGGTCGCGTCCTCGCCGACACATTCGTAGGGCGTGACGTAGCCGCCCGCCTCGCGCTTGTCGATGACGAGGCAGCCCGGTGCCTTGCGCAGAATCTCACGCGCCTCGTCGGCCGAGATCGGCTTCTCGAACTCGATGTCGACGGCTTCCGAGTGGCCGACGAAGACCGGCACGCGCACGCAGGTCGCGGTCAGCTTGATCTTGGGATCGAGAATCTTCTTGGTCTCGACCACCATCTTCCACTCTTCCTTGGTGTAGCCGTCTTCCATGAAGACATCGATGTGCGGAATGAGATTGAAGGCTATCCGCTTCGGGAACTTCTTCGCCTCGACCTCGTCGACGGTGAACACCGCCTTGGTCTGCGAAAACAGTTCGTCCATCGCATCCTTGCCCGCGCCCGACACCGACTGATAGGTGGCGACGACGACGCGCTTGATGGTCGCTGCGTCATGCAGCGGCTTCAGCGCGACGACGAGCTGCGCCGTCGAACAGTTCGGATTGGCGATGATGTTCTTCTTCGCGAAGCCATTGAGCGCATCGGCATTCACCTCCGGCACGACCAGCGGCACGTCCGGGTCCATCCGCCACGCCGATGAATTGTCGATCACGACGGCGCCCTGCGCGGCGATCTTTGGCGACCATTCCTTCGACACCGAACCGCCGGCCGACATCAGGCAGATGTCGACGTCGGAGAAGTCGTAGTGGTCGAGCGCTTTCACTTTCAGGGTCTTGTCGCCATAGCTGCATTCCACGCCCTGGCTCTTGCGCGAGGCGAGTGCGACGACTTCATCGGCCGGGAATTCGCGCTCGGCCAGGATGGCGAGCATTTCGCGCCCGACATTCCCGGTAGCCCCGACCACGGCGACCTTGTAACCCATTGTTAACGCTCCGGAATAATTAACGCGGCGGCAACCATTTAGCCCAACCGCGATGGAAGGGCTTCTACGGGAGAATGCGGCCAAAGACAACGGCAACAACGGCAGGGGGGCCGACGTTGGATCAGGGGCTGCGTTCGTGGCGTGAAGATCTGCCGTCTGCGTTTGTGCGCGGACTGGCGGTGCTTTGCGGCCTGTTCGTGCTGTCCTTCATTGCCGGGCGCGTGTTCCAGTCGCCGGCCATCGTCGCCACCACCGCACCGAAGCCGCGGCCGGACTGGATCGAGATTGCAAAGCCGTTCCCGGCCTTCGCATTGTCGATCCCGGAAGCCACCGACGCGCCCTTCAACTACGCGATCCGCCGGCACGCCGCGGGCGGCGGGCGCATCGATATCCTGACGCTCGGAACGCCCGACGCCGATGCGCCGTTCCTGCAGGTCGAGGTCTACCGGCCGGGCAATGAAACGTTCCGCTTCGGTGAGGCAGCGAGCGAGATGCTGGCGCGCGCCGGCCACCTCGTCCCGTCCGAGCTGACGGCGCTGCGCGAAGCGATCGAAACCAAATTCGGGCCGATCTCGGTCGCGGCCTTCCGCACCGGCGCGGGCCAGCGCAAGAGCTGCATCGGCTTCTCGCGCGGCTTCTACGACCCGATGCTTCAGATTACCGGCTGGTTCTGCCAGAGCGGCGATACCTTCGTGACGCCCGAGACGCTGGCCTGCGCGCTCGACCGTTTCACGCTGCTGTCGGCCGGCAGCGAGCCGAAGGTCGGCGAACTGTTCGCGCATGCCGAGCTCAAGCGCAGTTTCTGCGGCCAGCGCAGCCCGCTGCTGACACCGACGCCGAAGCACAAGGCGCTGTGGACCGCGCTCGAGCAGCGTGCCGGAACGCAGGCGCGCTGACGCGCCATTCCTAGCGATTGAGAAACGGATTCTGCCAGCCGCCGCGGTTCTCCTGCGCCCGCTGCGGAAAGGCGGACTCCAGGTAGTTCAGAACCGTTTCGCGGTCCTTGCCTTCGAGCTTCGGCATGTTGTGCTTTTCCGTCATCCAGGTGAGCGACTCATCCCACTGGCGGCGGTTCATGCCCTGTTGCGCCACCAGCTTGAAGTTGTGGCAGGCGGTGCAGGCATAAAAAGTATCGTCACGGCCGGCTCCGGCCGGAAACTCTTCCGGAGTTTCGTCGCGCGGCACGAACCCCTGCTGCTGCGCCATCGCCGGAGCAACCAGCATCAGACCCGCGGCGAAAACGAGCCGCCGCGCCAGACGCGCGGCGGCAAATGTCGATTGGCGCATGGTCAGCCGATCAGAACCGCGATGCGATGCATGGTGTTTCCGCCATAGCCGCTCGGATTCCAGAATGGCGGCGTATGCGGCTGCATCAGCCCCCGGGAATCCATCGCCCGCGCCCAGATTTCGTAATAGCCGTTGCGCGGCAATTTCACCGCCCCGGTCCAGCGCTGCCAGTCGTATTTGTTTTTTGCCTTCTCCAGCTTGGCCGGCTGCCAGGTCATGCCGTAGTCGATCGATATATCGACGCGGCGCACCGTGAAGTCGCCGGCCCACGACGCACCGCGCAGCTTCACCTCGCGGGTGCCGGCCGGCAGCTTGGTCCCGTTGCCGGGACTGGTGATGATGGAGCGGACCGGCATCGACTCGAGAATCTTGAAATTCTTCGGGTCGGCCTTGTCGCCCGGCACCATCGGATTGATGGTGGTGCGATATGACGTACCGGTCATGCCGGGCCCGTCGTGCTCTTTGTCGCGGATCGTGATCTTGGTCAGCCACTTCTGCGACGCCGAGCCGGCCCAACCGGGATAGATCAGGCGGACTGGTCCGCCGTGAATGTTCGGCAGCGGCTCGCCGTTCATCGCCCAGACGATCATCGAATCCGGATCCATCGCCTTGGCGATGCGCACGCCGCGCGAGATGGTCGGCTTGCTGGCGTCGCCCGACAAATGCAGGTCGGACGAATAGTGCGCCGTGTAGATGCCCGCCGGCTTCACGCCCGCCATCTTCAAGACGTCGGCAAGCCGCACGCCGGTCCACTCGGCACAGCCGGCGCCGCCATTGGTCCATTGATTGCCGCGCGCCGGCGGCGAAAAGAACGAACGGCCGTTGCCGCCGCATTCGAGAACCATGCGACGGGTCTGCGCCTTGAATTTGGACTTCAGCTCGCCAAGCGTGATTTCGAGCGGCTTGTTGACCTCGCCGTCAATCGCGATTTTCCACTTGTCGGGCTCCTTGGCCGGTTCCGGAATCTGCCCGGTGTTGCGGATATAGAATTTCGAGATCGGCGTGGTGTCGTCGTCGAGCAGGTGCTCGGGCGTTTCAGCGACGAGCGGGCGTTCGCCGATAACGACGAGCTTGTCGTTCTTGCCCGGATAGTTGAGATAGATCGGCCCCTTCTTGGCCGGCGCCGCGGGCGCCGTGCCGGACGCCGCACCCTGTGCGTGCGCTGCGGGAATGAGGCCACCCGGCATGAATTCGGCGAATGGGATCGCCCCACCGACCGCCGCGCTCATCGCGGCGAGGCCGGCGCCACCCAGAAAACCGCGTCGGCTTGGCCCGGTTTCGCGCCCGAACACCAGAGAATCCGCCCGCTCGGGATCGTCCCGATAAAGCTCTTCGATGGATCGCTCGATCCGTTCTGTCATTGTTTCCTCCCCAGGCTGCTCGCGGCAGCCGCAGACAGCCGCGACCCACGTCGCGGACTGAGAGGAAGAAACGAACGAGGCGCTGGATTTATTCCAAATCGTTTGTCGCGTTTTCTGAACGCGAACCGGTACCCACTTCGCTTGAGAGCGCGCTAGCCGACACAGGGCGGCGCCGCGGCGCGGGCCTGCTGCAGCCGGACATCGCCCGTGGGATCGGCGGCAAGGCGGCTCTGGCGCTCCGCCGCACCCGCGATGATGGCGAAGCGGATGTCCGGCATGCCGAAGGCAACCAGCTGATAACTCAGGCGTCCGACCGTCCAGCCGTACCGGCTGGTGCCGTCGGACGTCGCCGAGGCGGCGGCGCCGTCGCGGATGCGCAGTTCGAGACGGCAACCGCGCGGGCCGGCATAGGTCGCGACCAGCATCGGGCGATCGGCGGTATCGCGCACCTCGACACCGGACAGCGTCATGCCGCCCGCGGCCAGCTCCGGAACGACCGGCGCCGAGGGCAGCGCCACCTGCACGATCAACCGCTCGATGGCGGTCCGGTCGACGGCAAGCGCTGGCCCGCGGAAGTCCCGCGTGCCGATATAGAGGCCCGCGGTCACCAGGATGGCTGCGGCGATTCCTGCGCCAAGCGCGGCCCAGCGCGGAAAGCGGCGCGGCGGCGCCAACATGGCCGGGATCTCCGACGACGATTCATCGGCGGCGTAGTCGGCGATGCCGGCTTTCAGCCGGACCAGAACCGCATGGCTGCGCGCGAAGGCGCGGTCGGACGCGATCCGCGCCGCGATGTCCGCGCGCTCGTCCGGACCGGCTTCGCCATCGACGAAAGCGTTCAGCCGGATCAGATCTCGATGTTCGCGCTCGGTGTCCATGCTCACGATCGTTTCGCGGTGCGGCCCGCCCGTAACGGGCGAACCTGACTTGCATCGATTGCGGCAACGAGCGCGCTACGCGCGCGCGTCACGCGGCTCATCACGGTGCCAACCGGAACGCCGAGAAACTCCGCGGCTTCCGAGTAGCTGAAACCGGCAATGTCGATCAAGCCGATAATTTCACGATGAGCTGGCGCGATCTCCGCGAGTCCCTGCTCGATCGTGATCTTGGCGATGCGCGCCTCGTCGAACCGCCACAGATCGACTGGCGGCACATCGTCGACAACCTGCGTCCGGCGACGGCGAAGTTCGTCGATCGCGGCATTGCGGAGGATACGGAAAATCCAGGCACGATAGGCCGCTGGCTCGTCGGGAACGCGGCGTGCGGCAAGAGCCCGTGCCACTGCTTCCTGGACGAGATCGCGGGCGAGATCGCGCTGGCCGAGCAAGGTTCGCGCAAACGCCGTGAGGCGCGGCAGCAGGCTCTTGAGCGCGGAATGCGGATCGGCGGCCACGGCTTTTCCCGACGGAGCGTAGAACCAGCAAATCATCCGCCGAAAGTGACACTCTGGCAACGGCTCCGGGGTATTATGCCTTGTGAAATAAGGGAAATCCTGCGTAGAGTGCCGCTGAATCCGCTCCGGGATCGAATCGAGGAAATCCATGCGACTGTTCGTTGCCGCCGCCGCCTTGACCGGTCTTGCCGCATCGGCCTTGCTGACAACCCCCGCCGATGCACAGTCGCGCAAGCGTTACACCTCACGCGACGGCCATACCGTCATCATCAGCCGCGACGAAACCGGCCGCACCCGCACGCGCGTCGTCGTGCAAAAGCGCTCTTATCTCGATGGCGGCACGGAGGTCGCGCCGGGCGAGCGCAAGTACCGCGACTATGTCGAGGGCCCCTTTAGCTGGATGCCCTACCGCGTGATCGACGACAATGCGCGCTCGCACCGCAGCCCGCTGCCGGGCCCGTTCACGCTGCCGTTCAACAGCAACCCGATGCAGCCCTGAGCGGCGATACGTCAGAAATCAAAAACCCGGCCTGAGAGGCCGGGTTTTTCATTTGGCGTTCGATACAGGATCAGGCCGCCGCCTCGAGTTCGGCGAGAATGGCGTCGCCCATTTCCTTGGTGCCGACCGTCTTGGTGCCCGGCCCCGCGATGTCGCCGGTGCGCAGGCCCTTGGCGAGAGCGGCCGCGATTGCGGCGTCGATCATGTCGGCCTGCTTGCCCATGTTGAACGAGTAGCGCAGCGCCATGCCGAACGAAGCGATCATCGCGATCGGGTTGGCGACGCCCTTGCCGGCGATGTCCGGTGCCGAACCATGGACCGGCTCATAGAGCGCCTTGCGCTTCTTGGTCTTGGCGTCGGCCTCGCCGAGCGAGGCAGAGGCGAGCATGCCGAGCGAGCCGGTCAGCATCGCGGCAACGTCGGACAGCATGTCGCCGAACAGGTTGTCGCAGACGATGACGTCGAACTGCTTCGGATTGCGGACAAGCTGCATGCCGCCGGCGTCGGCGAGCATGTGCTCATATTTGACGTCCTTGAACTCGCGGGCGTGGACCTGCTCCATCACCTCGCTCCACAAGACGCCGGATTTCATGACGTTGCGCTTGTCCATCGAGGTGACTTTATTGTTGCGCTTGCGCGCCAGCTCAAACGCAACACGTCCGATGCGCTCGATCTCGTAGGTGTCATACACCTGGGTATCGATGGCACGCTTCTGACCGTTGCCGAGATCGGTGATCGTCTTGGGCTCGCCGAAATAGACGCCGCCTGTAAGCTCGCGCAGGATCATGATGTCGAGGCCTTCGACCAGCTCGCGCTTGAGCGAGGAGGCATCGGCCAGCGCCGGATAAGTCACGGCGGGACGTAAGTTCGCGTAGAGCACGAGATCCTTGCGCAGCCGCAGCAGACCGGCCTCGGGCCGCACCTCGTAGGGCACCTTGTCCCATTTCGGCCCGCCGACCGCGCCGAAGATGCAGGCGTCGGCGGCGTGCGCCTTTTCCATGGTCGCGTCGGTGATGGCGACGCCGTGGGCGTCGTAGCAGCAGCCGCCGACCAGCGCCTCTTCGGTCGTGAACTTGTCCGGGCCTTTTTGATTGAAGAATTCGATCAGCCGCTTCACTTGGCCCATCACTTCGGGGCCGATGCCGTCGCCGGGAAGCAGCAGGAGTTTATGGGTCGTCATAGGAAATACGCCTCACCAACAGAAACGCGGGAATGCGGGCAAAGTGCTAATGCGCGGCATTCACGTTGGCAAGGCAGGATGACAACAACAGTTCCGCGTCGCCGCTAAAGCCCCGAAAACCAATTATAGCCCTGGTTTTCCCAATAGCCGCCCTTGTCGGTATTGGTGACTTCCATCGCCACCACGTATTTGGGCTGCTTGAAGCCGAGCTTGGTCGGCATCCGGATTTTCATCGGAAATCCATAGGCACGCGGCAGCGTCTCGTTGGCGTATTTGAACGTCATCTGGGTCTGCGGGTGCAGCGCCGTCGCCATGTCGATGGTGTTGGTATAGCCCTCGGCGCACTTGAACCAAACATATCTGGCGCGGGTGTCGGCGCCGATGCGTTTCAAGAACTCCGACAGCCGCGCGCCCTGCCAGGAACCGATCGCGCTCCAGCCCTCGACGCAAACGTGACGGGTGATCTGCGAGAACTGCGGCAGCGCATAGAGTTCGTCGAGCGTCCACGGCTTCTTGTTGTCGACGAGGCCCGCGACTTCGAGCTTGTAACTTGCCGGATCGACCGTCGGTGCCTCGTCGAGATCGTAATAGGCGTTGAACGGAAACGACTTGGCGATCGCGCTCTCGGGATACTCCGGCGCGAGCCTGTTCGGATTAAGCAGCGCCGCCTGCACGCCGTCGTTGAATTCCGAGATCTTGCGAAGCACGGCCTCGACAGCGCCGCCTTCGCTGCCGAGGTTGCAGCCGGTGAGCATGGTCAACGCGCCGAGGCTCGCACCGCCCCGCAGAAACATGCGCCGGGTCGGCTCCGGCATGATCTTCAGCGCGTCCTTGATGAGGAGCTTGCGATCGACACCGGGAATGATCTTCGTCCTGCGGAACATGACGGCGCCTCCTCAGCGGCCGGCGACCATGGCGCGCAGGCTCTTCGGCACGAGCAGCGCGAGCAATACATGGACGACGAGAAATCCGACAATCGCGACCATCATCGCGAAATGCACCCAGCGCGCGAAATCGTAGCCGCCGAACAGCCAGGTCAGTTCCTGGAACTGCACCGGCTTCCAGATCGCAAGACCGGACAGCACGACGAGCACGCCGCAGACGATGACGCCGGCATAAAGCAGCTTCTGCACCGCGTTGTAGACCGAGATATCGTCGTGGGAGAGCCTGAAGGCGAGCGCCGCCTTGGCGTCGGCCAGCACGGCAGCGGGCGTGATCGGCAGCAGCTTGCGGCGAAAGCGACCGGTGATAAAGCCGAGCGCGAGATAAACGAGGCCGTTGACGGCCAGCACCCACATCGCCGCGAAATGCCATAGCAGCGCGCCGGCAAGCCAGCCGCCGAGCGTGATCGATTTGGGAAAGACAAAGTCGAACAGCGGCGCAGCATTAAAGATCTGCCAGCCGGAACCGATCATCACCAGCATGGCGATGGCGTTGATCCAGTGTGTCACGCGAACCCAGCCGGGATGAATGGATGGCCGGCTCATCTCGGCAGTTCCTGCGGCGGTCTGGGAGGCCATGAGGCTGCTCCGTGGCCAGATTAGCGGATCAATCGTAACAGGACAGATACGTGGCCGCCGGGCCGTTGGATCCCCGGTCCGGCGGCCTCGACGAGCACTTCTTCATGTTGTCGTCTTTTTTCATCGAATCTTTCTTCATCGAATCCTTCTTCTTCGCGTCCTTCTTCTTCCCGTCGGACTTCTCCATCTTGCCCTGCTCATGGCTTGCACCGTAGGCGACCGGCGCGAACGCCATGCCCAGACCGACCGAAGCCGCGACGAGGCTCGAAAGCAGAATGCTTTTCTTCATGTTGGTTCCTCCTGAGGAGCGGCAATTGATTTCGCCGCGACTACTCAGATATCAGGGCATTCCGCTACCGCCTCATCAGGTGTGCGTGTCGAAAACTGGCGTTTGCCTCACGGTTTTGTGAGAATGAAATGCCGGGACAAAGTGTCCCAGAGGAGTTCCTGCGGTGACTGCGTCCCCCGCCATCAAGACCAATGCTGGCAATTTTTTCGAGGATTTACGGATCGGACAGACGATCCGGCACGCCACGCCGCGCACCATCACCGCCGGCGACGTCGCGATTTATAATGGACTATTCGGCGCGCGTTTCGCAGTGCAGTCGGCGGACACATTTGCGGCGGCAATCGGATACCCACGATCGCCGGTCGACGATCTGCTCGTCTTCCACGTCGTGTTCGGCAAGACGGTACCCGACATCTCGCTCAACGCCGTCGCCAATCTTGGCTATGCCGACTGCCGGTTCCTGAAACCCGTCTATCCCAGCGATACGCTGTCGGCGGAGTCCGACGTTATCGGGCTCAAGGAGAATTCCAACCGGAAGACCGGCATCGTCTATGTGCGCACGCGCGGCTTCAACCAGAACCGCGAGCCGGTGCTCGAATATGTCCGCTGGGTCATGGTCCGCAAGCGCGACGAGAACGCGGCGTCGCCCGCCGAGCATCTGCCGAAATTGCCGGTCGAAGTTCCCGCCGGCGCGCTCGGCGCGGCCTGCCCGGCGATCAATACGACGGGCTATGACAACGCGCTCGCCGGCAGTCCGCATCGCTTCGGCGACTACAAGGCCGGCGAAAAGATCGATCACGTCGACGGCATGGCGGTCGAGGAGGCCGAGCATCAGATCGCGACGCGGCTTTACCAGAACACCGCGCGCGTTCACTTCAACCTGTTCGCCATGAGCAAGGACCGTTTCGGCAAACGGCTGATCTACGGCGGCCACGTGATCTCGCTGGCGCGCGCATTATCGTTCAACGGTCTCGGCAACGCGTTCCACGTCGCAGCGATCAACGGCGGCCGCCACGTCGCGCCGCTGTTTGCCGGCTGCACCGTCTTTGCCTGGAGCGAGGTGCTGGAAACCGCGGAAATCGCGGGGCGCAAGGATGTCGGCGCGCTGCGGCTGCGCACCGTCGCCACCAAGGACCGCCCCTGCAACGACTTCCCGCACAAACAGGGCGACGAGTTCGATCCCGCCGTTATCCTCGAACTCGATTATTGGGCGCTGATGCCCAAGTAGCACGCATGATCCCGAAAAGTGCGAACCGGTTTTCGGACAAGATCATGCGCAAACAAGTCACGTGCTCTCCCGCCGCTCTTCGCGCAGATGATCGACGAGCTGCCGCGCGTAATGCGGCAGCGCCTTGTAGTCGCGCACGCAGATGGTGAGATTGCGCACGGCCCAGGGGTCGGTCAGTTCGACGACATGGATATCCATGGTCTTTGCGGCCCAGCGCGCGGTCGTCAGCGGCACAACGCCGACGCCGACATTGTTCTCGACCATCCGGCACACCGCGTCGAAACTGCGTAGTTGAACGCGAAGTCTGAGCGGCCGGCCGGCGCCGCTCGCCTTTTTCGACAGGAAGCGCTGGATGGCGCTGGCGCGGTCGATGCCGACAAAGTTGTAGTCCAGCGTCTCGGCAAAGCTGATGCGCTTGCGCGAGGCCAGCTCATGGCCGCGCGCCACCACGAGCACGAAACGATCGCTGCGGAACGGGAAGGTGGCGAGCGCACCGGCATCGACGGTGCCGGCAACGATGCCGATATCGCCAACCCCCTCCGCAATCAGACCGACGATCTCGTCGGACAGACGCTCCTCGATGTCGACGCTGACGTTCGGATGCGCGACGAGAAAACTGCCCAGCGCCTCGGGCAAAAACTCCGTCAGCGAATTGGTGTTCGAGAGCACCCGCACCTGCCCGGCATGGCCGCCGGCATAGACGCCGAGATCCTCACGCAGCCGTTCGGACTGTTCGAGGATCGAGCGCGCATGTTGCAGCAGGGTGCGTCCCGCCTGGGTCGGCGTCACGCCATGCCGGCTGCGCTCCAGCAGCGATGTGCCGATCGTCAGTTCCATGTTGCGGACGCGGGCGCTCGCCGCCGCAAGCGCCAGATTGGCGCGCTGGGCGCCGTGGGTGATGCTGCCGGCCTCGACGATGTGGCGGAACAAACTTAAATCTGTGAGGTCGTAGCGCATCGTCGTCCAGGCTCGGGTTCGACCTATCCTTCGCGAAATACGAAGGCTTTCTCTCTGTTTAACACATTGTAATCTGTGGTTTTTTAACAGATGTTTCGCGCTCTGCGAAGTCACCCGGCTGTCGCCAGGACATGCGAGGCCCTGCCAAAGGCCGTCTTTTGCACCCGGAATTACGGCCTTCGCGTTGCGGCGACGGGTGGTTTTGACTACGACGGATCGAATTCCAACCGGCAGCGAAAGCCGAGGACATCATGGCCGACACGAGCGCCACGCGGCTGAAACAGCGGCCGCTCTCACCCCATCTCCAGGTCTACCGACCGATGCTGACCATGATGATGTCGATCGTGCATCGCATCACCGGCGCGGCGCTTTATTTCGGGACCGCCCTGTTGGTGTGGTGGCTGATCGCGGCAGCGATGGGGCCGTCGTCCTATGGCAGCTTCGAAGCCTTCATCGGCAGCATTCTCGGCCGGCTGATCCTGTTCGGCTACACCTGGGCGCTGATCCACCACATGCTGGGCGGCATCCGCCACCTGATCTGGGATCTCGGCCACGGCTTCGAGCCGGCCGAGCGCGAATATCTCGCGGTGGCTTCGCTGATCGGATCGATCGGCCTGACGCTGGTGCTCTGGGCAATCGGCTATCTGGCGATGGGAGGCCCGCGATGAGCGCTCCCAATAACATCCGCACACCGATCGGCCGCGTGCGCGGCTTCGGCGCCGCCGGCTCCGGCACCTGGCACTTCTGGCACCAGCGCGTCACGTCGGTGGCGATGATCCTGCTGACCGTCATCTTCATCGTGATCCTGCTGAACCTGCTCGGCCGCAATCACGCCGCGGTGGTGCAGATTCTCGGCTCGCCGCTCGTCGCCATCATCATGCTGCTGTTCGTCGGCACCGGCGTCTATCACATGTGGCTTGGGATGCAGGAGATCGTGATCGACTACATCCACGACGAGAAGCTCAAACTGATGACGCTGATCCTCAATACGTTCTTCTGCTTCGTCGCCGGCGTCGCCAGCGTCTTTGCAATTCTCAAACTGTCGTTCGGAGTTTAGGCATGGCTGCAAACGGCAACGGTTCTTCCGCGCCGGCTACCAACGGTCGCGCCTATCCGATCGAAGACCACACCTTCGACGTCGTCGTGGTCGGCGCCGGCGGCTCCGGCCTGCGCGCCGTGGTCGGCTGCTCGGAAGCGGGCCTGCGCACCGCCTGCATCAGCAAGGTGTTTCCGACCCGCTCGCACACCGTCGCCGCGCAGGGCGGCATCGCCGCCGCGCTCGGCAACATGGGCGAGGATGACTGGCGCTGGCACATGTACGACACCGTCAAGGGCGCCGACTGGCTCGGCGACCAGGATGCCATCGAATATCTCTGCCGCAACGCGCCGGAAGCCGTCTATGAACTGGAGCACTGGGGCCTGCCGTTCTCCCGCCGCGAGGAGGACGGCAAGATCTACCAGCGCCCGTTCGGCGGCATGACCACGCATTACGGCAAGGGCACCGCGCAGCGCACCTGCGCAGCGGCCGACCGCACCGGCCACGCGATGCTGCACACCATGTATGGCCAGTCGCTGAAGCACTCGGCCGAGTTCTTCATCGAATACTTCGCCATCGACCTCATCATGGACGACGAGGGCCGCTGCTGCGGTGTGGTCGCGCTGAAGCTCGACGACGGCACCATCCACCGCTTCCGCGCGCAGATGACGATTCTCGCGACCGGCGGCTATGGCCGCGCCTATTTCTCCTGCACCTCGGCGCATATCTGCACCGGCGACGGCAACGCGATGGCGCTGCGCGCCGGCCTGCCGCTGCAGGACATGGAGTTCGTGCAGTTCCATCCGACCGGCATCTATCCGGCCGGCTGCCTCATCACCGAGGGTTCGCGCGGCGAAGGCGGTTATCTGACGAACTCGGAGGGCGAGCGCTTCATGGAGCGCTACGCGCCGTCGGCCAAGGATCTCGCCTCACGCGACGTCGTCTCCCGCGCCATGACCATGGAAATCCGCGAGGGCCGCGGCGTCGGCAAGGAAAAGGACCACATCTTCCTGCACCTCGACCATCTCGACCCGGCGGTACTCGCCGAGCGGCTGCCCGGCATCAGCGAGACGGCGCGCATTTTCGCCGGTGTCGATGTGACGAGAGCGCCGATCCCGGTGCTGCCGACGGTCCACTACAACATGGGCGGCATCGCCTGTAATTATCACGGCGAGGTCTTCACCAAGAAGAACGGCAATGACGACACCGTCATTCCCGGCCTGATGGCGCTCGGCGAAGCGGCCTGCGTCTCGGTGCATGGCGCCAATCGGCTCGGCTCCAATTCGCTGATCGACCTCGTGGTGTTCGGCCGCGCCGCCGCGCAACGCTGCGCCGATGTGCTCGAACCGAACGCCAAGCAGCCGGAACTACCGAAAGACTCCGCCGATCTCGCGCTGACCCGGCTCGATAAATTCCGCAACGCCTCCGGCGGCACGCCGACCGCAAAGCTGCGCCTGAAGATGCAGCGGGTGATGCAGAACAATTGCGCGGTGTTCCGCACCGCGGAGATTCTCGAAGAAGGCTCCAAGCTGATCCACGAAACCTTCGGTGGGATGAGCGATGTCGGTGTCGCGGATCGTTCGCTGGTCTGGAACTCCGACCTGATCGAGACGCTGGAACTCGACAACCTGATCGCGCAGGCGGTCGTGACGATGGATTCAGCGAAGAACCGTCAGGAAAGCCGCGGCGCGCACGCCCGCGAAGATTTCCCCGACCGCGATGACAAGAAGTGGATGAAGCACACGCTGGCGTGGCTGGACGACAAGGGCAAGGTCAAGCTCGACTACCGCCCGGTGCATACCTACACGCTGACCAACGACGTCTCCTATATCGAACCGAAAGCGCGGGTGTATTGACCCGGCTTCGGAACCTGAGAGCGGAGCGCCCATCATGAAGCGAGCCATGGCAATTGCGATTTTGATGGTTGCTGCGGCGCCGGTCGCTGCGACTGCGAGTCCGCAGGACGTCGAAACCGTGCGTCGCGAATGCGGCAATCAATTGAGACTGCCAGCAAAGGTCTGCGACTGCATGGCCGAGCGGGCCGCCAAAATGAACGATAACCAGCAGGCCTTCGTCGCCGGAATCGTCACTAAGGACACGGCGCGCAGCGGTGGCCTGCGGGAAAAAATGACGGTCGCCGAGCTGACGCAGGCCGGAATGTTCATGTCGAACGCGCCGGCGCAATGCGCACGCGGGCAATAATGACTGAGGAACAGGTCGCGGCCGCCTGAGCCGCCCAAGCAGGACAGACAGGATCTCGCATGGTTGAATTCACGCTGCCGCGAAACTCCAGGGTCACCGAAGGCAAGACTTGGCCGAAGCCGGACAAAGCCGCCAATGTGACCGAGTTCCGCATCTATCGCTGGAACCCCGATGACGGCGCCAATCCGCGCGTGGACACCTATCAGGTCGACCGCGACGATTGCGGGCCGATGGTGCTCGACGCCCTGATCTGGATCAAGAATACCGTCGACCCGACGCTGACCTTCCGCCGCTCCTGCCGCGAAGGCGTGTGCGGCTCCTGCGCCATGAACATCGACGGCACCAATACGCTCGCCTGCACCAAGGCGACCGACGAGGTGAAAGGCACGGTGAAGATCTACCCGTTGCCGCACCAGCCGGTAGTGAAAGACCTGGTGCCGGACCTCACCAATTTCTACGCGCAATACGCCTCGATCCAGCCCTGGCTCCAGACGGTCAGCCCGACGCCGGAGAAAGAGTGGAAGCAGACCCACGAGGACCGCGCCAAGCTCGACAGCCATTACGAGTGCATCCTGTGCGCCTGCTGCTCGACCTCCTGCCCGAGTTACTGGTGGAATTCCGACCGCTATCTCGGCCCCGCCGCGCTGTTGCAGGCGAACCGCTGGATCAACGACAGCCGCGATGAATCGACCGGCGCCCGCCTCGATAATCTCGAGGATCCGTTCCGGCTCTATCGCTGCCACACCATCATGAATTGCACGAAGGCCTGCCCGAAGGGCCTCAATCCGGCGAAGTCGATCGCCGAGATCAAGAAGAAGATGGTCGATCGCCAGCTCTGAGCAGCCGGGTAGATTGCGCGCAGAACGCGGGCTAGGCTTGCCGGCATGGACGAGCCGGCCCTGTCATTCGACGGCGTGACGCTGTCGCCGCAAAAGGAAGTCGTTCGCGCCTTCTACAAGGATCTGTGGGATCACGCCGACAAGAGCCTGATCCCGAAAATTTTCCACGAGGACTTTACGTTTCGCGGCTCGCTCGGTCCGATGCTGGTCGGGCACGATCAGTTCGCCGACTATGTCGACTATGTCACCGGCGCGCTCGGCAGCTACACCTCCGACATTCTCGCGATGGTCGAAGAAGACAACCGTGTTAGCGGCAAGCTGCGCTTCCACGGCATTCATCGCCAGCCATTGTTCGGCGTGCCACCGAGCGGGAGACGCGTCTGGTGGTACGGCGCACCGATCTTCACCTTCGAAAACGGCAAGGTGCGCGATCTCTGGGTGCTCGGCGATATCCACGGGCTGATCGGCCGCCTCAAGGGCGAGTCGCACTGATCGAACCAGTCGATTCGTTACCGGCGGCCGACGCAGGTGGCGCCGCGGCAATAGCTCTCAAGCTCGGGAAACGGCTTGTAGGCTGCCCTGGTGCAGCGCTCTTCGTCGGTCGGCACGAGCTGATTGATCCGGCCGCCGAGGAAATAGGCGATCAGGAATTTGTCCCCCAGAAAGCCGGACGTCGATGTACGCGGATTGCCGCGGACGCAGACATAGTAGACCCGGCCAGTGCCGACATCGCCCTGCACCGGGTCGGTGACGCCTGCGTCCTTGTATCCGTTGAGTTCGTGAATCAGCTGCGGCAGCGACTGGAGAATGTCGTTCTTGTAGTTCGTCGGGAATACCGTCGGATCGATGTTCTCCGCCGTTTTGCTGCTGGTCCAGCTGCCGAGATCGAGGCTCGGCACGCTCGAACAACCTGCGAGCACCGTGAATGCGATCAATGCCAACCGACGCATGACGCTACTCCGCTTCTCCCGTCCCCAGCGCTATTTGTCGAGATTGAGCTTTTTCTTCCGCTGCGCCAGCGTCCGCAGCCGCAGCGCGTTGAGCTTGATGAACCCTTCGGCGTCGCGGTGATCGTAGGCCACCGCGCCTTCCTCGAAAGTGACGAGATCCTGATCGTAGAGCGAATATTTGCTCTCGCGGCCAATCACCGCAACATTGCCCTTGTAGAGCCGCAGCGTGACACGGCCGGTGACGTATTGCTGGCTCTGGTCGATCGCCGCCTGCAGCATCTCGCGTTCCGGCGAGAACCAGAAGCCGTTGTAAATCAGCTCGGCGTATTTCGGCATCAGCTCGTCTTTGAGATGCGCGGCGCCGCGGTCGAGCGTAATCGACTCGATGCCGCGATGGGCCGCAAGCAGAATGGTGCCGCCGGGCGTCTCGTACATGCCGCGCGATTTCATGCCGACGAAGCGGTTCTCGACGAGGTCGAGCCGGCCGACACCGTTGGCCTTGCCGACGTCGTTGAGCGCCTTCAGGAGCGCCGCCGGCGACAGTTTCTTGCCGTCGATCGCGACCGGATCGCCGCGCTCGAAATCGACTGTGATCACAGTCGGCTTGTCGGGCGATGTCAGCGGATCGTCGGTGCGCGAGAACACATAGTCCGGCACGTCCTGCGCCGGATCTTCCAGCACCTTACCCTCGGACGAGGAATGCAGCAGGTTGGCGTCGACCGAGAACGGCGCGTCACCGCGCTTGTCCTTTGCGATCGGAATCTGGTGCTGCTCGGCAAACTCGATCAGTCTGGTGCGGGAGGTCAGGTTCCATTCGCGCCACGGCGCGATCACGGTGACATCGGGCTTGAGTGCATAATAGGTCAGCTCGAAGCGGACCTGGTCGTTGCCTTTGCCGGTCGCGCCATGCGCCACCGCGTCGGCGCCGACCTTCTCGGCGATCTCGATCTGCTTCTTGCCGATCAGCGGACGCGCGATCGAGGTACCGAGCAGATACTGGCCCTCATAGACCGCGTTGGAGCGGAACATCGGAAACACGTAGTCGCGGACGAATTCTTCGCGCAGGTCCTCGATAAAAATATTCTCGTCCTTGATGCCCAGAAGCTGAGCTTTCTTGCGCGCCGGCTCGAGTTCTTCGCCCTGGCCGAGGTCGGCAGTAAACGTCACCACCTCCGCGCCGTAAGTCTGCTGCAGCCATTTGAGAATGATCGAGGTGTCGAGGCCGCCGGAGTAGGCAAGCACGACCTTTTTGACCTGCTTTTTCGCGTTTACGTTTGCCATTAAGAATTTCCGGAGCCGGACAGATCGTCGCACAAATTCCGCGCGGACTATAGGGCGCGGGGTTTTTGGCGCAATAGCACTAAACGCGCGGCCGCGCCATTAACCTCGTCATCCGATCACGCTACTCGCACCGGGCACGCTGCGATAAATCGCAATCAAGGCCGGTTCATCGATAGCGAGAGCACACATGTCAAAAGTTAACGCGTCAGCCATCGTCTGCGTCGCCGTCGCCGTCGCCGGCGCCGCGATGATCGCCTCGGCGTCGCCCGCCTGGGCCGCCAAGTGCAACCATCCGGGCGGCTTCCCCGCCTTCCTCAACGAGATCAGGAAAGAGGCCACCACCAAAGGCATTTCGCGCAAGGGCCTTGCCGCGCTCGACGGTCTGACCGTCGACGAGAAAGTGCTCGCGGCCGATCGCCGCCAGCACATCTTCAAGCTGAGCTTCGAGGAATTCTCGGCGAAGCTGATTTCCCAGAGCCGCCTGAAAAAAGGCTCGTTCCAGATGCTGCGCCACGCCAGCATGCTGAACCGCATCGAGCAGCGCTTCGGCGTTCCGGGCGCCGTCGTCGTCGCGATCTGGGGCCTTGAAACCGACTACGGCGTCAACCAGGGCAAGAAGTCGGTGGTCCGTTCGGTCGCCACGCTCGCCTTCGATTGCCGCCGCACCGAGCGCTTCCAGGGCGAACTCCTCGACGCGATGCGCATCATCGACCGCGGCGATCTGGCCTCGGAAGACATGAAGGGCGACTGGGCCGGTGAAATCGGCCAGACGCAATTCCTGCCGTCGTCCTACGTCAAATACGCCGTCGACTTCGACGGCAACGGCCACGCCGACCTGATCCACAGCACCGCCGACGTGCTCGCCTCGACCGCGAACTATCTGAAAGGTCACGGCTGGCAGCGCGGCAAGGGCTGGAGCCCGGGCCAGCCGAACTTCGAAGTGATCAAGCAGTGGAACAAGGCGGAAGTCTACGCCAAGACCATCGCGCTGTTCGCCGAGAAGCTCGACCGCACCGGTAATCCGCGCGCCAAGGCCCGCGCCGGCGAGTAAGCCTCGCGCATCCGCTCGACGTTCTGTCGCTATCGATCGCATCGCCGGCCCTCGGGCCGGCGATTGCGTTTATGCCGACGGGGTTGGTGCGCGCTGTTCGCACCAGGCGCCGGCGCGGCGACCGGCGATCAGCCAGTAGATGAGGCCGAATGCGATGCCGGCTGCGGCCGCGAGTTGCAGGCCCGGCGGCACCAGCGCAGGCGCGCGGTCGATCGACTCTTCATACGCATTGACGAAGCCGCCGCCGAGCGCGCCGAGCACAAACAACGCAGAGCTAGCAGTTGCATAGACCAGCAGCGATCTGATCTTGAAAGCCTCCGCGAGCACGACGGCGATCACCATCGGCAGGAAGCCCGTGAACCAGGCGATGCCGGAGGCAAACAGCGTGACTGTCCAGAAAGTGGCGCGCTCGAACGGATCGCCCGACAGGGTGCGCCATTCGGGACCGAGCAGGCCCAGCGACACCACGGCACCGGCCGCGAGGCTTGCGAGCATCAATGCGAAGCCGACGACAAAGAAACGGCCGATGAATGCCAATGGCCTTACTCCGTAATCGCCATCGCGCGCAGCGCCATGCGCTCGCGCGCCGACAGCTTTTCCGTGGCGCTCTTGAGTTGGCCGCAGGCGGCGAGGATGTCGCGGCCCCGCGGGGTGCGCACCGGCGAGGCATAGCCTGCATTGAACACGATCTCGGAGAACTTCTCGATCTGCTCCCAGTCCGAGCACTCGTATTGGCTGCCCGGCCAGGGATTGAACGGGATCAGGTTGATCTTGGCCGGTATGCCCTTCAGGAGGCGCACCAGTGCCTTGGCGTCGGCGAGCGAGTCGTTGACGTCTTTGAGCATCACATATTCGAACGTGATCCGCCGCGCATTCGACGCGCCCGGATAGTTGCGGCACGCCTTCAATAGCTCGGCGATCGGATATTTCCGGTTGAGCGGCACCAGTTCGTTGCGCAATTCGTCCGTCACCGCATGCAGCGATATCGCCAGCATGCAGCCGATTTCGTCGCCGGCGCGCGCAATTTCCGGCACCACGCCCGAGGTCGACAGCGTGATGCGGCGCTTCGACAGCGAAATGCCGTCGCCGTCGGCGATCACGCCAATCGCGTCGCGGACGTTCTCGAAATTATAGAGCGGCTCGCCCATGCCCATCATCACGATGTTGGTGACAAGACGCCGCGCCGTGCCGTCGGGATTTTCAGGTTGCTTGTCGAGCCAGTCGCCGAGCCGGTCGCGCGCCACCATCACCTGGCCGACAATCTCGCCGGACGTCAGGTTGCGCACCAGCCGCTGCGTGCCGGTATGGCAGAACGTACAATTCAGCGTGCAGCCGACCTGGCTCGACACGCAGAGCGTGGCGCGGTCGGTGTCCGGAATATAGACGCATTCGACCTCGTGCGGCCGCTCGCCCTCGACTTCACCCGGCAGCCGCAGCAGCCACTTTCGGGTGCCGTCGACCGAAATCTGCTCGGCGACCACTTCGGGCCGCGCCAGCGTGTAATGCGCATCGAGCGCAGCGCGCAGGTCTTTCGACACGCTCGACATTGCATCGAAGCCGGTTACGCCGCGCACATAGATCCAGTGCCAGAGCTGCTGGACGCGCATCTTCCGTGCATTTTCCGGCACGCCGAGAGTCCCGAGCGCGTCGGCGAGTTGGGCGCGCGTGAAGCCGACCAGCGAAGGCTTCGCCGGCGGCACATAGCGTTCCAGCGGGGACTTCTCGACGAAGCCCGCCGGGCCTTCCGGCACGGTTTCAAAAATCGATGTCATCGGCACCCAGGACCTGCCGGACACACCCGGCGGGATCGCTCCACAAGGCCCCTATATAGGGCAGCCGGCGCTCGCGTGCAGCCCGGCCGACCGGCCTACCTGAGCCCTACTTGCACTCCTCGGCGACCTTGTCGAGCGCCTCGGAAATGCCCTTGAGCGAGTAGGTGTCGGTGGTCTTGGTGCCTCGGGTCGACTCGCTGCGAATGACGAGATCCGAGCCCTTGCGCATGGCGTCGATCATCTTGGCTTCTTCCGCCGCGTTGCGGATCCAGGCCCCGTCGTTCTGCGGGTACATCGCGTAGTTCTGCGAGCCGATCGTCGCGGTGGTATTGGCGCTCGGTTTTTGCGGATAACCGACCACGGTCGACACTTCGTTGCGCACTTTTTCCGCCGGCCGCGTCGACACGAACAGGTAAGCGGCGTCGCGGCTGCGGCCTGGCGGATCGGTCACCGCTGTGGTCGGCTTCGAGATCGCAAAGCACACCGGCTTTCCGCCGGGCGTCGCCTTGTAGGCGCCCCAATCGCCGAATTGGCCGAGCAGCGCCGGCTGATCGCCGCCGCCCGTCTGGGCCAGCGCCGCCGGCGCAATCATTGCGGCTACGAGAATGGGAAAGATGCCCCGTCGCAAGAGAGATGTCCTCATTTGTGCCCCACCCGGCTTATCCAAATGAATCGCAGAAGTTTAGCCCACTAGCGGGAAAAACTGGCAATGAAAAGGCGTCGATCCGACGCCTCTTGCCGCAGCCGTGCTAGACGGTAGCGTTCATCCGTTAACCAATCATCGACAGTCGGCCCGGCGCCACCCCAGATCGGACCCATGAAAGCCCTGCTCTGCACCCGTTACGGCGCTCCCGACGATCTCGAATATGCCGATGTTCCTGAGCCCTCAGCCGGGCCTGGCGAGGTGGTGGTCAAGATTGCCGCAGCCGCGCTGAACTTCTTCGATACCCTCATCATCGCCGGCAAGTACCAATACAAGCCGGAGATGCCGTTCTCGCCCGCCGCGGAATTCGCCGGCACGGTGACGGGCGTCGGCGCCGGCGTCACAGGTTTCGCGCCCGGCGACCGCGTCGCGGGCTACACCACCTACGGCGCCGCGCGCGAGCAGATCGCCATCGCGGCCGACCGGGTCGTCAAAATTCCCGCAGCACTCGACTTCGACCGTGCCGCCGGCCTTTGCATCACCTACGGCACCACGCTTTATGCGCTGAAGGACCGCGGCAAGCTCAAGCAGGGCGAAACGCTTGCCGTGCTCGGCGCCTCCGGCGGCGTCGGGCTTGCTGCGATCGAACTCGGCAAGCTGATGGGCGCGCGGGTGATCGCCTGCGCCTCCTCCGACGACAAACTTGAATTCGCACGCAAGCACGGCGCGGACGCGGCCATCAATTACGCCACCGACGACCTCAAGGAAGCGCTGCGCCGCGAGACCGACGGCAAGGGCGCCGACGTGATCTATGATCCGGTCGGCGGCGACTACGCGGAAGCGGCGCTGCGCTCGATCGCGTGGGAGGGGCGCTTTCTGGTGATCGGCTTTGCCGCCGGCGCCATCCCCAAACTGCCGCTCAATCTTGTGCTGCTCAAGAGCTGCGATGTGGTCGGCGTCTTCTGGGGCGCATGGACCGAGCGCGACGCCGCCGGCCATCGCGCCAATACCGAACAGATCCTCAAGTGGTGCGCCGAGGGCAAGCTGTCGTCGCATGTCCACAAGGTCTATCCGCTGGCGGAAGGCGCGACCGCGCTCAACGACATTGCCGCGCGCAAGGTGATGGGCAAGGTGATCCTGCGCCCCTGACAGGAGCCGGCTAGACCGCGACCTTTTGCAGGAACTCGTCGACCTTGATGCGCAGATGCTTGGCCGCATCCTCGACGGTTCGCGACGTCGCGAACACGGTCTCCGCCGCGCCGGATACCTTGCCGACCGACTGCCTGACCTGATCGAGAATCTGCGCCGCCGAACGCGCGCCGTTCGCGGCCGAAGCCACACTGGTGGAAATCTCCCGGGTCGCATTGTTCTGTTGGCCGATCGACGCAGCGATCGAATGCGTGTGCTTGTCGATCTCCTGCATCTGGCCGGTAATCCGATGGATCGCGGCAACCGCGCTTCGGGTCGATTCCTGCACCGTCGTGATCTGGTTCGCGATGTCCTCGGTCGCCTTCGCCGTCTGCACCGAAAGCGACTTGACCTCCGCCGCAACCACCGAGAAGCCGCGGCCAGCCTGGCCGGCGCGGGCCGCCTCGATGGTGGCATTGAGCGCAAGCAGGTTGGTCTGCGCCGCGATGTCCTGAATGAGTTTGACGACGTCACCGATCTTCGCCGCGCTGTCGGCGAGCGCCGTCATCTCGCTGCTTGTCCTTTCCGCCTCGGAGACGGCGTCGCTGACGACGTGCGTTGCTTCGATCAGCCGATGGTCGATTTCCGTGATCGACTTCGCCATCTCGTCGGCAGCCTGCGACGCGGTCTCGACGCCGCTCGAGGCATTGCTTGAGGCAAGCGCCGCGCCCGCCGCACGCTCGGTCGTTTCGTCGAAGGACTTGGTGAGGTCGGATGCCGTCTTGTTCATGAGATTCGCACTGTCGGTCACCGAACGCAGAACAGAATCCATACTTTCACGGAACGAACTGATGGCGGAATCGACAATCGCACGGCGCCGTTCTTCCTCGGCTAGCGACAGGTTGGTGCGCTCGGCCTGCCGGCGCTCGGTTATGTCGTCATGTGTGCCGACCCAATACTGACCGCCATCGATCGGTCTGTTGGTCACGGCGATCGTGCGGCCATCGACGCCTTCGACGACGGTGGCGATCGTGTCGCCGGAGGACATCGCATTCAAAATTTCAGTGCGGTATTCGTCCGCACTCCGATCGAGAGTGCCGGCCGCAATGCGGCATTCGATCACCTCACGCAAAGTGCAACCAGGCTTCACCACGTCTCGCGGCAGTCGGTACATCTCAATGTACCGGTCGTTGCAAATGACGAGTCGCTCATAGTTGTCGAACATGACGACGCCTTGCGTCATGTTGTTCAGTGCGGTGCCGAGCAGCAGGCTCTTGTCATTGACCAGGTGACCGGCGAATCCGGCGATCAGGCTCATGCCGAGAATGGCGAAGGCGGCACTTGCGACCGAGACGGTGAGCGACGTTGGCGACAGCGCCAGCTCGGCCATCGCGCGGGTCGGATCGGGCACGATCATGACCGCGCCCATGGCAGTAAAATGCAGCGACACAATTGCCAGGGTGAGCAGCCCGGCTGCGATCAGACTTGTGCGCATCGTAAAGTCACGCGCGGCCATAAACAGTGCTGCGGCGCCGAGGCCGAGCGCAAGCACGATCGAGGCGGCGACCAGATCAAGCTGCCAAGTGACCCGCCCCTGGATTTCGACTGCTGACATGCCGAGATAATGCATCGCGACGACGCCGGCGCCGACGATGCAGCCGCCGACCGGCGCGGCCCAGTTCACAGGACTGTAGACCGCCACAGAGAGTCCAACGGCGGTGACGACGATCGCCACGACCAGCGACGCGGCGGTCAAGCCGATATCGTAGCCAATCGGCATGCCGGGATCGTAGGCGAGCATCGCAATAAAGTGCGTCGCCCAGATGCCGCAGCCCGCCGCGAAGCCGGCGCCCGCAATCCACGGAATTCCGCTGCGCCCCGACGCGGCGCGAGCACGATCGAACAGGCTGACCGCGGTCAGGCTTGCGAGAAAACAGATGACGCCGGCGACGACTACAAAGCGTAGGTCGTGCTCGGTGCCGAGACAGGTCAGAACACGAAACATCGGGGTCCGCGGTTTCCGCTTGGGTCGCTATCCTGGGTTATTTGAGGGAAAACAGGTTTAAGGGACGTTAACCAATGCGGAAGGTATGGCAGCCGCGCGTTGCGCGCGGTGCAGCCGGGTACCTTCACAATGCCTGAAGAAGCGGTCGCCCCGCTTCAACCGGCGATCCTGTCCATCGCCTCGGCGAGCTTGACGTCAAGTTCGGTCACGCCGCCAGCATCGTGCGTGGCGAGCGTTACCTCGACCGTCTTGTAGACGTTGAACCACTCCGGGTGGTGGTCCATCTTTTCGGCGATCAGCGCCGCGCGCGTCATGAATCCGAAGGCTTCGTTGAAGTTCTTGAATGTGAATGTCTTGGTAATTGCGTCGCGGCCGGAGACTTCCGACCAGCCGCCGAGCTTCGCGAGCGCCGCCCCACGAGCCGCTCCGGTCAGTTTTTCGCGCATGTCTGGCCTCCATAAGGGCCAAAAAGCCCTCGAAATGCCGCTGCGACATATTACCTTTCCTGACAGGGTCGGCCAAACAGAGCATCGAAGCGAGGCGGTAGATGTCGTGGTCCATCAATATCGGGACGGTCGCCGGGACCGTCGTCCGCATTCATCTGACTTTTCTGCTGTTCCTCGCCTGGATTTTCGCGGCCGGTTACGCGGCGGGCGGCGCCGCGGCGGCGTGGGACAGCACGATCTTCCTGCTGCTGTTGTTTCTGTGCGTCCTGCTGCATGAATTCGGCCACATCTTCGTCGCGCGCGCCTTCGGCGTCACGACACCCTATGTGACGCTGCTGCCGATTGGCGGGGTGGCGCAACTCGAGCGCATTCCGGAAGAGCCGTGGCAGGAATTCCTGATCGCGATCGCAGGGCCGCTGGTCAACGTCGCGATCGCGGTCCTGCTGATCGCCTTTGCCGGCGCCAGCCTCAACTCCGGCGCAACGGCTGCGGTCGAAAACATGCGGGTTCCGATGGTCGACCGGCTCGCGGCGGTCAACCTGTTCATCGCCGTGTTCAACATGATCCCGGCCTTCCCGATGGATGGCGGGCGCATCCTGCGCGCGGCACTTGCGACCCGACTTGGATTCGTCCGCGCGACGGAAATCGCCGCCTGGATCGGCCAGGCGGTCGCCTTCGCGCTCGGCTTCCTCGGCCTGCTCTACAATCCGATCCTGATCTTCATCGCGATCTTCGTCTATCTCGCCGCTTCGTCGGAGGCGCATATGGTCGCGTTGCGCGCAGTGTCGCGCGGCGTGCCGGTGTCGTTCGGCATGATGACACAGTTCGCGACGCTGACGCCGCAAGCCCATGTCGATGAGGCGGTGCAGACGCTCCTGAAGACCAGCCAGGGCGAGTTCCCCGTCGTCGACGGCGCGGAAAAGCCGGTCGGCGTGCTGACCCGGGCAGACCTCATCCGCGCGCTCAAGGAGCTTGGTCCCGACGCGCGGGTGGCCGACGCCATGACCTCGCCGCTGCCGACGGTCGGCCACCGCCAGTGCCTCGACGAGGCCTTCAAGCTGCTTCAGGAGAAGCAGTCGCCGGCCGTCGGCGTCACCGACGCCTTTGGCAAGCTGGCCGGTCTCATTACCGCGGAAACCGTCGGCGAGATCATGATGGTCCAGAACGCCCTGCCGAAAGGCGCGAAAATTGGCCCCATCGGCGGACCTTGGCGCCGCCCAGCGGGCGTTTAACGTTTAACCGTCCGGCGTTTCTGCCAGTTGCGTCCGGGCTCGCGCTGACTATATTGCGCCGCAATAGAGTCGCGGGCCAAAGGGCCCGCGCCGTTTTTTCAGAACAACCCGGCCGTCCCATGAATTTGCGCAACGTCGCCATCATCGCTCACGTCGACCACGGCAAGACCACATTGGTCGACCGGCTGCTCCAGCAGTCCGGCGTCTATCGTGAGAACCAGCGCCAGGTCGAGCGCGCGATGGACTCCAACGATCTCGAGCGCGAGCGCGGCATCACCATTCTGGCCAAGGCCACCTCGGTCGAGTGGCAGGGCACCCGCATCAACATCGTCGACACGCCGGGTCACGCCGATTTCGGCGGCGAGGTCGAGCGCATCCTCAACATGGTGGACGGCGCGCTGGTGCTGGTCGACGCCGCCGAGGGCCCGCTGCCGCAAACCAAGTTCGTCGTGTCGAAGGCGCTGAAGATGGGTCTGAAGCCCATCGTCGTCATCAACAAGGTCGACCGTTCCGACGCCCGTCCGACCCAAGTCGTCAACGAGGTGTTCGATCTGTTCGCGGCGCTCGACGCCACCGATGAGCAGCTCGACTTTCCGATCCTCTACGGCTCGGCCAAGCAGGGCTGGATGTCCGACGTGCTCGAAGGCGATCAGGACGAAAAGCAGAAGCTCGGCATGAAGCCGCTGTTCGATCTGATCCTGCGCCATGTCGCACCGCCGCAGGTCGAACAAGGACAATTCCGTCTGCTCGGCACCATTCTCGAAGCCAACAATTATCTCGGCCGCATCATCACCGGCCGCATCACCTCGGGCAGCGTAAAGCCGAACCAGGCCGTCAAGGTACTCGACCGCGACGGCAAGCTGATCGAAAACGGCCGCATCACCAAGGTGCTCGCCTTCCGCGGCCTTGAACGCCAACCGGTCGAGGAGGCCGAGGCCGGCGACATCGTCGCCATTGCCGGCCTTCCCAATGTGACGGTCGCGCACACGATCTGCGATCCGGCGGTGGAAATGCCGCTGCCGGCGCAGCCGATCGACCCACCGACGCTCGCCATGACGTTCCGCGTCAACGACTCGCCGCTCGCCGGCACCGAAGGCAGCAAGGTCACCGGCCGCATGATCCGCGACCGTCTGCTGCGCGAAGCCGAGGGCAATGTCGCGCTGCGGGTGCGCGAGTCCGACGACAAGGACGCCATGGAAGTCGCCGGACGCGGCGAATTACAACTCGGTATCCTGATCGAAACCATGCGCCGCGAGGGTTTCGAACTGTCGGTGTCACGTCCGAAAGTTCTGCTGCGCAAGAACGACGCCGGCGAGATGGAAGAGCCGATCGAGGAAGTCGTCATCGACGTCGACGAGGAGCACTCCGGCGTCGTCGTGCAGAAGATGTCCGAGCGCAAAGGCGAGATGACGGAGTTGAAGCCGTCAGGCGGCGGCCGGGTGCGGCTGGTGTTCCATGCGCCGACCCGCGGACTGATCGGCTATCAGGGTGAACTGCTGACCGACACGCGCGGCACCGCGATCATGAACCGGCTGTTCCACGACTATGCGCCTTACAAGGGCGCGATCCAGGGCCGCCGCAATGGCGTTCTGATTTCCAACGACAAGGGTGAAGCGGTCGCCTATGCGCTGTGGAACCTCGAGGAGCGCGGCCCGATGATGATCGAGCCGGGCTGGAAGGTTTATACCGGCATGATCGTCGGCGAGCACACTCGCGACAACGACCTCGTCGTCAACGTGCTCAAGGGCAAGCAGCTCACCAACATTCGCACCACATCGAAGGATGAGGCGGTCCGCCTCACGCCGCCGATCCGGATGACGCTCGAGAAGGCACTTGCTTATATCGAGGACGACGAACTGGTCGAGGTGACGCCGAAATCGATCCGGCTGCGCAAGAAGCTGCTCGACGAAAACGACCGCAAGAAAGAGCAGCGCGCCAAGGAAGCGGAGCCGGTCTGAGAGCCTGCGCTGCGCGCGTCACATGCTCCCGGCATAACCGTCGGGAGCGAATAACGCTCTGACCTACTTGTCCGCCAGATTGATTGCTTCCTGCAACGCGGCGATATGCGGCGGTAGCGGCTTGTCCGGCTGACGCAGGGCGACATCCCAATAAGTCGTGTGCGCAAAAAAGTCCGGCTGGTCCGCGCTGCGCGTATGTACCTCGCGCTCGACGACATACCTGCCAAACACTGGCGCGACAGGTCCGCCGATCGCATCGCCCCACAGCAACTGAGCCATTGGGAAATGGAGATTGGTCCAGCGGGTCATGCCGAACAAGCCGGCATGATGAAAGCGCCGGCCGACTCCGGGACGATCGAATGTCAGCCAGCCGTCGTCGTCCTGCTCCTCCGGCGGACAGGTTGGAAACTCGCGCTCCTTCTTGCGCCGCGCCAGATCATCGGCCAGCTCCTCCCGGCTGGTACCGCGGCACATGAGATATTCGGCATGTGCGAGCGGACTGCCTAAAGTCACGAAATCGGTCACGAGCCAGGTTTTGGTGCCAGTCTTTGCTTTTGCCGCGCCGATCATCGCCTTGATGATTGCGCGCCCCTTCGCGCGGGCCTGTTCGCATGTGAGCTTGCCGCCGTCGACCTCGCCGAGCGCCGGCTGCAGCGCGGCGGGATCGGGAAGGCTGTGATGGATGCGGCTGTAATAGGCGCGCAACATGTCATAGGCGACCACGGTGCCGAGGCTGTGCGCCACCACGACGATGCGGTCGTACCTGTCGCACTCATGCAGGTAGGCGAGCATGTCGACCGCCTGCTTGCGGATCGTCCTTCGACCTTCGACATTGGCCGGTGAATTACGGAAATAACGCGCCGCGTCGCCGAGATAGGGCGTCAAGAAAGCAGCATTAGCGATCACGTATATGGCGATGACGACCCAAGCGACCACGGCCGTCCATTCTGACGCCAGACTCCACGGCACCCAGCCGCGGCAGATAGCATCTGCGATGCTGCCACCTCTCGACCAGAGAAATCCGACATAGATCAAAAAGAACACGATCGAGCCGACATAAACTAAACTCAAAGGCTTTGCGCCGTTTCGTCCCATCAGAATACGGCAAGCGACAAAGGCGACGCCGAGCGGAAGCAAGTACATGGACACGGCCTTCAAGCCGCCTATCAGAGCAACGTCCTGCGGATAGCAGCCGAGACCGTTGAAGACGAACAGGATTGCGGCTGCAATTATCGCAACAATGGCGGCACCGACCGCAATCGCTCCCAATAGCCTGAGTACTACACCGGTAAAAAGTGGCGTGCGGACGCACCACGACACGATCAGCGCGAAGCCCAGCACGATGACGACCATCAACAGCGGCGCCAGCAACAGAGCTTGACGTTCAAGAGCGACATTGGAAAGTTTCTCGATCGTCTGCAGCACCAGAAAGCTGACTGACAGGATCAGAAGGGCGAGAAATACGGCTCCGCCCAGCCAGACATAGCGCAGACGGTGATTGAGCAGCGGCCCCATGCGGGCAAGCTCGAACAGCCAGAGCAACACCGCGACGGCGCGGGTCTCGCTCATCAGATGCGCCCAATAGAGTTCGTGGAAATCGGCCCGCTTGCGCGGCTTGGAACCGGGAATGTCCGTCGTCGTGATGACGGTCAGGTCGATGTCGGTACCCGTCGGCTCGGGATGAAACCAGGCCTTGTTTTCACTTCGGTCGCGCCAAACCGCGTCGACCACGCCGCGGACCGTTTCAAGCGGCCGCTGACTGCCGATCCCATGCACGCAAAGGACTGCAGTTCGATATTTCTTGGCCATGCCTGCTCCCACAGGGTCGCCAAGGCACAAGTCTAGCCGACTGTCGTACCGCTAACCATCCGTCAAGGTTTATATTCGTCCTAAACAGTGCCCTGCCACCGGGCACCGACGGTTCGGATGTGGCCGGTAATCCACACCGTTAACCTATCATTAAACACAACTCTTGAAGGCCGCCGAGTTCGTTGATTGAATTCGGCCCATGAGTATCACCCTTATCGAGATTCGCCGCGCCAAGAGCGCGGACGCCGAGGCGATCGCCGCCGCCCATGACGAGTCGTGGCGGGCCGCCTATCAGGGCATCATCCCGGGCGCCGAACTCGACAAGCTGATCACCCGCCGCGGTCCGACCTGGTGGGACAGCGCCATCCGCAAAGGCAGCCGCATCACCGTCCTGCAATTCGGGGACATCGTCGCCGGTTACGCCAATTATGGCCGCAACCGGGCCAAGAGCCTGTTCTATGACGGCGAAGTTTATGAAATTTATCTGCGCCCCGAATACCAGGGGCTGGGCTTTGGCCGCCGCCTGTTCAACGCGGCGCGCAAAGACATGCAGCAGAGCGGCCTGAAGTCTCTGGTCGTGTGGGCGCTGTCGGACAACGAGCCATCGGTCGAGTTCTATCGTGCGCTCGGCGGCCGCGCCGTTGCGCGCTCCTCGGAAAAGTTCGGTCCGAAGACGCTCGACAAAGTCGCCTACGCCTGGCCGGCGTAATCCGTCTAAAAAATCTAGTCGCCGGACGGCTTGCTGAATCCCGGCCCGATCTTGCCTTCCACCATGGCCTTGTCGGTTCCGCAGCGGAACGCGCGTGCGCGCTCGTCCGCCAGTTTTTGCGCCAGCGCATTTGCGTCCGGATTGACGCGCGCGTCGACATAACCGACGTGGCAGACACCACCCGGCCCGAGCCGCGTGATCACCAGCACCTGGCCTCTCACCGGTGGATCCTGATCGCCGACCGTGGTGCTCCAGCGAATGATCGTCGCGAAGGGTTTTGCGTTTTCACCCTCACCCGCCAGCCGCCATTCGATGACCTTGCCCTCGCTGTTGAAGGCCGCGAGCGTTTGTTCGGCTGCCGGTTCTTTTTCGGCATTCCTGCCGAAGCTGATGTAGGTCCGCTGGTCTCCCGCAGCGACATGAACGCGGATACCGGCGTAGCCGCGGCAGGTCCACGTGCCGTAGTCCTCCTCCGCCTTGCCGGCGCGGTGGCGGCATTTGTCAAGGTCGAGCGCCGTATAGACGCTGCGGATCGCCTCGGCGGCGACTGGCCTCGCCACGAACGTCGCGGCAACGGCCAACGCGGCGGCGATCCGGCTTCGCCTCATGGCCGCACGTCCGGCTCCGGAAGGCCGCGCTGCGCGCAAGCCGCTTTCAGCGTATTGAGAATGAGACAGGCGATCGTCATCGGTCCGACGCCGCCGGGCACCGGCGTCACTGCACCGGCGGTGTTGACCGCATCCACCGCGACATCGCCGACGATCTTCGATTTTCCGGCATCGCCAGCGACGCGATTGATCCCGACGTCGATCACGGTGGCGCCCGGCTTGATCCAGTCGGACTTGACGAATTCCGGCCGGCCGATCGCGGCGACCAGAATGTCGGCGCGGCGGCACACATCCGCGAGATCGCGCGTCCTGGAATGCGCGATGGTGACGGTCGCATTCTCCGCGAGCAGCAATTGCGCAACTGGTTTTCCAACGATGTTGGAGCGGCCGATCACCACCGCATCCATGCCGGCGAGCGAGGCATGCACCGTCTTCGCCAGCAGCACGCAGCCAAACGGCGTGCATGGCACCAGCGACGGCAAACCGCTCGACAGACGGCCGACATTGACCGGGTGGAAGCCATCGACGTCCTTGGCGGGATCGATGGCTGCGATCACTTTCTGTGAGTCGATCTGAGCCGGCAGCGGCAGTTGCACCAGAATGCCGTTCACCGCCGGATCGGCGTTGAGCTTTCCGACCAGCGCAAGCAGATCGGCCTCGCTGGTCGTTTCCGGCAGCTTGTGGTCGATCGGGTTCATGCCGGCCTCGACCACCGCCTTCGACTTGGAACGGACATAGACTTCGCTCGCCGGATTTTGTCCGACCAGCACCACCGCGAGCCCCGGCTTGAGGCCATGCGCCTTGTTGAGCCTGGCGACTTCCGCCGCGATGTTCTGACGCAGCTTCGCCGCGATCGCCTTGCCGTCGATGGTCGTCGCTGTCATGTCCGCTCCCGAGCTTTCCGGCAGGGTCTTAGCGCGCGGATGCCAGCCGCTCCAGAGCCGCGGTGATTTTTTCCGGCTCGCCGGCAATTTCGATGCGCTTGATGCGGGCGGTGGCCCCGGCGGCGACCGTCACCGTGCTGCGCGGCACGCCCAGCATCTTGGCCAGCAAGCTGCACAACGCATCATTGGCTTCGCCATCTGTGGGCGCGGCACGCACCCGCGCCTTCAGAACGCTACGGCCATCGGCGAGCGTTTCAAGGCCATCGATGGCGTCACGCCCACCCTTCGGCGTCAGACGCACGGCAAGCGAGAGGCCGCCCGCCGACGGCGCCCACGGCCGGGCCCGAACCCCGGCTGACGGCATCAGAATACGTTGGGATAAATGTAGCGGATGATGACGTTCTGGATCAGCAGAATGATCAGGATCAGCACCACCGGCGACACGTCGATGCCGCCGAGGTTCGGCAGCATGCCGCGGATCGGCCGCAGCACCGGCTCGGTGATGCGGAACAGGAAATCGCCGATCATGGCGACGACCTGGTTGCGGGTGTTAACGACGTTGAACGCCACCAGCCACGACAGAATGGCCGACGCGATCAGAAGCCAGATGTAGATTTGCAGAACCAGCAGAACAATATCGAGAATCGCGCGCATGGGGCCGCCTGTTCCTGAGCCAGCGCAAACTACCCGGTCGATCAGGGTCGAACAAGCCGGGCGGCCGGCAATCCTTGACACCGCCATACCCCGGCCCTAAATGGCGCCCACTTAGCGATTGCTATCGGCCCGCGACAAGTTCGCCGGCCGCGTTTCGGCTGGGGCTGTAGCTCAGTTGG
The DNA here is from genome assembly GCA_050184975.1 of Pseudolabrys sp. Lineage (GTDB taxonomy): Bacteria > Pseudomonadota > Alphaproteobacteria > Rhizobiales > Xanthobacteraceae > Pseudolabrys. The sequence continues at coordinate 104,736 of JBFWZV010000001.1, forward strand.
GAGAGCGCCTCGTTCGCAATGAGGAGGTCAGGGGTTCAAATCCCCTCAGCTCCACCAGCCTTTCCGGTGTCCGGAACCTGCCAAATTCCAGCGTCTAGACTTTCGCCGCGTCGACGTCCGCCGCACGCCCGAGCCAGTGGTCGAGAAAGCTGTTCAACCAGCTCATGACGAAGCGATCATGCACCGCGCGGTCGGCGATGTGCTCCTGGCGTTGCTTGGTCCCCGGCAGTTCCATGCGATGGGCGCCACGCACCAGCCAGCGATACATCATCGCGTGGGTGACTTCGGGGTGGAACTGCACGGCGTAGCCGGAACCGTGGCGAAATGCCTGCACCGAAAAGGCGTCGCCCTCCGCCAGCAGTTCGCTGCCCGCCGGCAGATCGAAGCCTTCGCGATGCCACTGATAGACATGGTCCGGCCAGTCCGTGCAAACCTTCAGACCCGCGACAGTCGGACGGATCGGATAGTAGCCGACCTCGGCATGGCCCTCCGGATGCGGGAACACGCGGGCGCCGAGATGGCGCGCCATCATCTGCGCGCCGAGGCAGATGCCGAGATAAGGCTTGTTGTCGCGTAGCGGCACCCCGATCCAGTCGGTCTCGATCCTGACGAATTCGTCCTCGTCGTTGGCGCTTTGCGGCCCGCCGAAAATCACGGCGCCGGCATGCTCATCCATCGTCTCCGGCAGCGGATCGCCGAAACGTGGCCGACGGACATCGAGCGGATAGCCAAGCGCGGCCAGCCGCTGGCCGACCCGGCCCGGCGAGGAATGTTCCTGATGAAGGATGAGAAGGACAGGCTGCATCATGGTGTGGCGGCGCGCCTCGACGCCGTTTCGATTTCTACCGGCTCGAGCACGATTTGCAAAGGCTGTGCGGCGCGGCTCTGCCCTGCGAAATCTCAGGAACCTCGCCGGGCTTGCACGCGCTGCCGCAGCGCGATCCGCTCGTCGCGCGAGATATGCAGGAGATCGGCGGCCCGCCAGACCAGATTGTCCTCGAATTCCGAGGCCTTGCCGTCGGCGAAGATGATCTGCCACATCATTTCGATGACCTTGGCGCGGCCCTGCCCGTCGAGCGTGCGGTTCAGCGTCGAGGTGAAACGATAGAGATCGATCGCCTCCTGCTCGGCTTTCGTCGCCAGGGCAATCAGCGCATCTGCCCCGGTATCGTCGAGTTTGAACCTGTCCTTGACGATCGCGCGAATACGCGCCGACTCGGTATCGCTGATCTGCCCGTCGACGGCCGCGGCGTGAATGAGCAGCGCGGTCGCGACCAGCCGATAATCATTGTCGTCGAAGCGCGCCGGCTCGTCGCCGCCGCTGCCGATTTCAGCCAGGACATTCTTCAAGGTTTCGAACATCGCGATATCGTTCCGTGACCCGTTATCGCCAACAGGGCCACGAAATGCAATCCGCAGACGCGGTTTCGATTACAATGGATCGGATGCAAGCGGCGCAACGATGCTCGTGCCGCGCCAGCGACTATTCGATCGCTTTGCCGGACCGCGCGCTCTCGGCCAGCAGCCGCAGATTATTCTTGACGAAAGGATTGTCCGGCGCCTTGCGTTGCGCTTCCGCGAGCTTGGCCCGCGCACGCTTGTAGTCGCCGCGCAGCATATAAGAGTAGCCCTGGTTGTTCAGGATCTCGGCGGTCGGCCCGGCAATCTTGATGGCCTGCTCGTAAGCGCGGTCAGCAAGGTCGAACCGGCGCAGCCGGTCGTAGGACGCAGCAAGCCCGAGCCAGGCTTCTGCGTCACGTGGATGCAGTTCGACTGCCTTGCGGAAATGCTGCTCGGCGAGACCGAAGCTACCGGCACGGAAGTGCCGCTTGCCGAGGCTGAGATCGTCGTTGGGATCGCTGCCAAGCAGACCGTCCCTGGCCTTGGCTTCAGCGCCGAATTGGCCATCTTCGGCCGAGGCCTGCGCATCGAGGCCCGACTCCGACGACAGGCCGAGGAAGCCGCCGGTCGAGCCGCAGGCCGAAAGAGATAGCGCTGCGGCGAGAAGCAGCGCGGCACGGGCAAGTCCAGTACGCATTACAACGCCTTGTCGAAATCCGCCCGTCCCGGGGAGGACGAAGGGAAGTCTATGTGAGCGAGGTTAAGAATTTACCCCAAACAAATTCACGCGAGACGGCGGGCATTTTCGAGTCAGTAAATTCCGAGTTTCAGCTTCACGACGACCGGCAGCAGGATCACGACGAACAGCACCGGAAAAATGCAGATCATCATCGGTACCGAGAGTTTGGCCGGTAGCGCGTAGGCCTTCTCTTCCGCCCGCGACAGCCGCTTGTGTCGCATATCATCGGAGTAAACGCGCAAGGCGTCGGTGATGCTCGAACCGAGCTCGAGCGACTGGACGATCAGCGTCGTGAACGAGCGCGCCTCTTCCAGTCCGATGCGGGCTGCGAAGCGTTCGAGCGCATCGTCGAGCGTGCGGCCGGCGCGGATTTCCAGATTGGTCATATGAATGTTGGTCGTGAGCGCCGGATAAGTGTCGCCCATCTCGCGGCAGACCCGGTCGAGCGCCGCCTCCATCGACAGACCTGAGTCGGCGCAGACCACCAGCAGGTCCATGAAATCCGGAAAGCCGGCGCGGTATTCCTGCTTGCGCTTCGAGATGCGTTTGTCGAGATACATGCTCGGGCCGACATAGCCGGCGATGCCGCCGGCGACGATCATCAGCCAGAAGAACGGGCTTTTGTTCGGATTAATCGACGGCAGCAGCAAGAACAGCCCGATGGCGAGCCCGATCGCCAGCGCCGTGCGTATGACAAAGAAGTAGCCCACGGCACGCGGATCGAAAATGCCGGCCTGGATCAGCCGCTGCCGCAAGACCTTCATGCTCTCGCCGTTGGCCGAGGCGTAATGCTTGGTCGTGTATTCGAGCAACTGTTGCACGGCTTTCAGGCTCGACCCGCGCAGCGAGCCACCGGCGCGGCCGGGCCGATCCGCATCGTCGAGTATCCGCGTCGCACGCCGTTTTACCGCCCCCTTGGCGCGGACCATCACCATCACCGTAAAGGCGAGCGTACCGGCAGCCAGAAACACCAGCATGCCGAGCAGCAGCTCGGGGCGGCCGGCGAACAGATCGGTGATGAGGTCGAGCACACGATCCATCGGTCAGATCCGGAAATTGACCATGCGGTACATGATGAAATTGCCGACGCCCATCCAAGCACCGGCCGCCGCAAGCGCCATCTTGGTGATCGCGTAGGGCCACACGCTTGCGTAGAAGTCCGGCGTGACAAACTGGATCACCGCGAACATGCCGATCGGCAGCGACGACAGGATCATCGCCGCGGCGCGGCCTTCCGCCGCGAGCGCGCGGATCTTGCGGCGCATCTTGAAGCGCTGGCGGATCACGCCCGACAGATTTTCCAGGATTTCGCCGAGATTGCCGCCGGTCGAGGTCTGGATTGCGACCGCGGTGACAAAGAGCGGCAGGTCATCAGTGCCGACCCGGTAATAGAGATTGCGGATCGCGGTTTCGAGATCGGCGCCATAGGTGATTTCGTCGGCGATCATGCCGAACTCCGAACCGACCGGATCGGGAAGCTCTTTCGCCACCATCGTGATCGCAATCGGCGTCGGATGACCGGCGCGCAGCGACCGCACGATGATGTCGATGGCGTCCGGAAACTGGGCGGCGAAGCGGCGCTGACGACGCATTCGCATGAACAGCAGGATCAGATAAGGCAGGATGAACGCGGCCGGGACAGCGATCGTTGCCGCGCGGGCGAGCGGCAGGCCACCGATCACGCCGCCGGCGAAGGCCATTGCCCCGGAGAAAAAGATCACGACCGCCATGCGAAGAAAACTGAAGGTCAGGCCGGATTGCAGCACCAGCTTGTTGAGGCTGACCAGCGGCAAGCGATAGTCGCCCTCCCCGGTCAGGCCGCGCTCGCGCCGGAGCTGCACCAGCACTTCTTCCTGACCGCCGCTGCTGCCCATCAGTTGCAGGCGACGATTGACGTTCTTGCGATAGGACGCCCGATTGAAGAACAGCAGATAGACGCCTTCGGCGAGCAGCGCCGCGGAGACGCCGACCAGGATGTAGATCAGATGTTCCTGGGTGAACGCGGACATCGTCACAGCCGCCCGTTACAATGACTTCGACGGGTCGAAGTGACTGCCGGGAATCTTGATGCCGAGATTGACCAGTTCGGTGAGGAAGCGCGGCCGCACGCCGGTCGCCGCGAAGTGGCCTTCCACCGTGCCGTCGGCGCCGGTGCCGGTGCGCACGAACTTGTAGATTTCCTGCATCTGGATGATGTCGCCTTCGAGACCGGTAACCTCGGCGATGCTCGTCACCTTTCGTTTGCCGTCGGACTGGCGCGAGAGCTGCACGATGAGCTGCACGGCGTTGGCGATCTGACCGCGGATCGAGGCAACCGTCATCGGCAGGCCGGCCATGCCGATCATCTGTTCGAGACGCGTGATCGCGTCGCGCGGCGTATTGGCGTGAATGGTCGCCATTGAGCCCTCGTGGCCGGTGTTCATCGCCTGCAGCATGTCGAAGGCCTCCTCGCCGCGGCACTCGCCGAGGATGATGCGGTCGGGCCGCATACGCAGCGCATTCTTGACGAGTTCGCGCTGACGAATTTCGCCCTTGCCTTCGAGGTTCGGCGGGCGCGTCTCCATGCGCCCGACATGCGGCTGCTGGAGCTGAAGTTCGGCGGCGTCTTCGATGGTGATGAGACGCTCCTTCTCGGAAATAAAGGCCGACAGCGCATTGAGCATCGTGGTCTTGCCCGAGCCGGTGCCGCCGGAAATGATCGTGGTGATGCGCGCCCGTACCGCCGCGGCAAGCACCTCCGCCATCACCGGCTTGAGCGCGCCGACCTCGACCAGCCGGTCGAGGCTGAGCGGCTTCTTGGAGAATTTGCGAATGGAGACCAGCGGACCGTCGACACCGATCGGCCGCACCGCCACGTTGACACGCGACCCATCATGAAGCCGCGCGTCGCAAAGCGGATGCGATTCATCGACCCGCCGGCCGACCGCGGCGACGATCTTGTTGATGATGCGCAACAGATGCTGCTCGTCCTTGAACCGCACCGGCAACGGCTCGAGAATGCCCCGACGCTCGACATAGACGCATTCATGCCCGTTGATCAGGATGTCGCTGATGGTCGGGTCTTTCAGCAGCGGCTCAAGCGGCCCAAGGCCGGTCATCTCGTCGAGAATCTCGGAAACGAAGTCGTTCAGCTCGCCGGCGTTGAGCGCGATCCGCTCCGACAGCACATATTGAGAGACCAACCCCTGCACATGGCTGCGGACCTGCTCTTCCGGCACCTTTTCCATCGCGGCAAGATTGATCTCTTCGATCAGCCGACGATGCAGCCGTACCTTGGCGTCGAGCAGCTTCTCGCTCATCAACGTACTCGCAGCTGCCGCCGCAGCGGGCGGCGGCGAGATTTCCGCCAGCGCAGGGATCTTCACGGCGACTGGCGCATCGGCAGCCACTGGCGCAGGCTCCGCCGGGACAAGGCTTGGCGCCGTTACGCGCCGGGTGGTGAATCTGCCACTCATGCTTTCGTAATCCCGCCTTGCCTCACCGCGCGAAGGCGAGCTTGAACTTGCCCAGCGCGGTCGATTTCGCGCCGGCCTTCTCGGCTGCCTGCGGCATGACGATTTTCTTCAACGCCTGCGTAACCTTGTTGCCCGGCTTGACCTCGTCGAGCGGCACGCCACGGTCGATCGCTTCGCGCACCAACGCATAGTCGTTGGGGATCGAGCCCGCGAAGGCCCCGCCGAGCGCCTGCTCGACGTGATTGCGTTTCAGGCCTGCCGTGAACAGGCGCTGCTCGAAGCGGTTCACCAGCACTTCGGGCTTGGGTCCGTCGGCCAGACGCTCGCGGACCGCCGCGACCAGTTGCTTGGCGTGGCGCAGGGCCGGCACCGTCGTCTCGCTGACGATGAAGAGGCGATTGGAGCCGAGCAGCACGCTGTCGGTCCAGGAGAACCAGGTGCGCGGCATGTCGATCACGACATAGTCGAAGTTCGCCGAGACGAGGTCGAGTAGCCGAGTCACCACGTCGGGATCGAACGAGCGCATGTCGGCCGGACGGTTCGGCGCGGCGACGACCGCGAGGCCCGAAGCATGATGCGACAGCATCACTTCGAGCAACTGCCGGTCGAGCCGCTCAGGCCGCGGCTCGACCTCGTCCAGATTGAGCCGCGGTTCGAGGTCGAGATGGTCGGCGACCGCGCCGTGCTGAAGGTCAAGATCGACCAGGCAGACCGACGGTTTGCCGCGCGAGCCGCCGGCGCCGAGGAGAAGCATCGCGGTCTGCACCGCAAGCGTGGTGACGCCGGCGCCGCCGACCGATGGCAGAAACGTATAGATCTGCGATTCATTCGGACTATGGCCGCTGGCCGCGTTCGCAACGCGCCCGCAGGCCCGTACCAGATCGATCGGCGCGACCGGCTTCACCAGAAAGTCGCCGACCCGCATCTGCAACAGTCTGCGCGCCACTTCGGCGTCGAAGCTCTGGGTCACTGCGATCACCGGCGCGGCATCGCCAAGCCGGGTCATCAGCCGTGCGAGCTGACGGATGTCGTCCTCGCCGGCCGCGCCGATATCCGCGACGATCACAGTCGCGCCGGCCAGCGCCGACATGTCGAGTTGATCCGACAGCCGGCCGTCGATCAGTTTGAATTCGATCTGGCGGCTGGCGCCGAAGGTGGCTTCCGTCTCGCGGCCGAACGCGGCGTCGTCGCTGACGACGACGATCCGGGTCGCGGCGGCGCCGGGCGTACTGACAAGTCCCATGCTCGGATTCGACTCTCGTGTTGTTTCAGGGCTGTTACTTCACTGGCGCCGCGGCCGGGGTCGGACCCACTGGAGCCGGCGGCTGGGCCGCCGCCGGGTCGGGCCCTTGCGGCGTATAACTGCCGGAGGTGCTGATGCCACGCGGCGGAATCACCTTGTTGGTGCGGTAGCGCTCCACCGCCGACTGCATCTTCTGCCCGTTGAAGGCGATGTCCTTCTCGGCGCTCGCCCGCGACCACGGGTCGACCATCTGCGTCGCCCTGTTGGTCGCGATGGCATCGCCGCCGTTCAGCGAAATGGTTTCGCGGCGGACCATGTAGTCCGGCGTACAGGCCGACAGCAGAACAGCGGCCGCGATCGGAAGCGCCGCCGCACGCATGAAATTACTGGACCGCTGCATGAGCGTTTTCCCTGTGAAGATCGAGCATGTGGCCGGTATTGGGGGCCGTGGCGCTGGACGCAAGAATGCGCGCGGCCTGCGGTGTCATCGCCTTGGCGGCGGCGCGGCTGGTATCCATTTTGCCGAGCAAGAAGAAATCGACGTCGTTGGCAGGCACGCTGGTATCGGCCGGCGTCTTGATGACGTCGCCGGGACGCGCCGGCTTCACGAGGCGCGGCGTGACAATGATGACGAGGTCGGTTTCCCGTTTCTGATAGGACTTCGACGAGAACAGCGTGCCCAGCACCGGAACGCTGCCGATCCAGGGCAACTGCTCGATCTGGTTCTGCCCGTTCGACTGCAGCAGGCCGCCGATCGCGAAGCTCTGGCCGTCGCGAAGCTCAACCGTGGTTGCCGCACGGCGCACGATCAGCGCGGGGATTGCGATGCCGTTCGGCAGCGCGACCGAATTATTGGGATCGATCTGACTGACTTCGGGCTCGATCTTCAGATTGATCAGGCCGCGGCTCAGCACCGTTGGCGTGAAAGCAAGACCGACGCCGTATTTCTTGTATTCGACCGTAATCTGATTGAACGTGCCGGCAACCGGGATCGGGTATTCGCCGCCGGCTAGAAAGCTCGCGGTGTCGCCGGACAGCGCGACAAGATTCGGTTCGGCCAGGCTGCGGGCGATACCTTTCTGCTCGAGCGCGTTGATCATGACATCGACCGGAACGCCGTTGGCAACCATCCGCCCGACCGCGAAGCCGAACGGATTGCCGCCGGACAACACACCCGCTGCGACCACGTCGGTCACCGGCAATCCCGCACGCGGCACGCGATTGCCGACATTGACGATGCTCTGATTGCCGACGCGATTCCATTGCACGCCGAGATCGCGGCCCGCGGTGCGGGAAATCTCGATGAACCGCACCTCCAGCATGACCTGCTGCGGCTGCATCACCGACACGGAATTGATGATCTCGGGTCCGAATTGCCGCGCGATGATAACCGCCTGGTCGAGCTGTGCGGCGTCGACTGCGTCGCCGGACAGCATGATGCGTCCGTTGACCGATGAGGCCTTGATGCGCGAACCGGGAAATCGCCGCGCGAGCTCATTGGTCAGCCGCGTGATGTCATAAGAGACCTCGACGTCGAAAATGCCGACCAGTTTCTTGTCGGCGCCATAGACCTGCACCCGCGTGGTGCCGATCTTCTTGCCGAGAATCGACAGCGTGTGATCTGTCAGCGGATTGACGTCGGCGACTTCCGGATCGCCAACCGTGACCTCGACGAAGCTCGCGTCGGTGCGCACGTCGAGCGATTTGCCGATCGTGACCAGCACCGAAGCCGTGCGGCTTGCGCCGCTGATCTCGACCAGCTTCTGTTGCGCTCCCGCCTCGCCGACGAGGCACATCAGCGTCGCAGCCACAGCAATCACGAGCGCGATCGCCGCGTCACGCAGCCAGTGGCCGTCGCTGCCGCCTTGCCCGCCGCTCCGCAGGTCGAAGCCGGCAATGCAGTCGTTGTAGCTCATCTCAGCTTGCTCCCGTTATCGTTCGGCCTGCGCCCGAGCCGCCTTGGCGTCATCCGCCGGCACGCCCTCGACCGGTACGGTGTAATCCTGTTTGTTCGCCGCGCGGGTCACCGTGATGGTCGTCGTATTGCCCTTGCTGCCGCCGAGAATTTCTGAACTCAGATCCTTCAGCGTGATCTTGCGGGTTTTGTTCTCCGCAGTCTCGCCGGCCTTACGCAGCAACAGAGAGAGGCTGCCGACCGACGAGGCGAGCCAGATTTTTTGCGCATCGAGGGTGTCGACCTCGAGCGTCACGGATTTCGCGACGGTCGCCTTGGCGGCGCGCTGATCGGCGATCTGGTCGACCGCCAGGACGCGTGCGTTCTGCAACACGACCTCGGCGGTCGCGGAGCCCTTTTCGATCTGTCGCGTCAACACGACGTCGACATGGTCGCCTGGCAGCACGAAGCCGCCGACGCCTTCGACGTCGTTGACCCGGACTGTCACCGCCTTCATGCCTGGCCGCACCAGCGCCGAAAGAGTCGCGCGCTCGCCGGGCCCGGTGACCTTGACCGCGAGCACCGGCTCGTTCGGCTCGACCGGCGACAGCACGAGGCGGCGGCCATTGCCGAGCAGATCGGAGACCTTCGCAAATGCACCGGCCGGCAACGTCGTCGCCGGCCATTCGATCTCCTTCAACATTTCAGCTTTGACTTCCGAGCCAAAGCGCAGCGGTTGCGCGGCAACGACGATAGTTTGCGTGGCCACCCTCTTCGGCGCGACATCGTGCTGAGCGCGCAGGTTAGCCTGGCCGTCGAGCCAGATGCGCGCGATGAAAACCGCAAGCAGGCCGAACACAACGGCAAATCCGATCATCACGAAAGTACTGGCGCGCACTGATTGATCCCCGTTCGACGCATATGAATTCCATTGCGCGTTTTCCGCGCGTGCAGGGAAACCATACGGATGCGCGAGTTATCGAATTGGTGAAGCGGCGGGGCGTTCTGTGCCTATGCTGAAAGTCGCCTGTCGGGGTTCCGTCAAATTCGGATGCGCTTCGATCAAAATCCGGCATGTGACCGAAACTGATCGTCAAGGTTGCCGAAACCTGAATGTGGGCGACGGCGCATTCGGCCTGCGCGAGGATTGCAAGGCCGTTGGGAGCAAGTTCTGCTTTCAGGATGACAAAACCGCCGCTTTCCGGAGGTTTTATGATGCCATGCGGCCTTCGTTATGATCGACGGCGTTGCCGGGTGTCATGAGTTGCGGCAACATGTCTTGGCATTGCCTGCCGCGTTCACGACGACGATCAAGAATAATCAAGGGGAGCGAAGTCGAAGGAGGAATTGCCGCCATAAGGGCGGCGATAACGACAGGCGCGGCAGGACAACATTAAACTTAACCGAGGGCGTTAGCGCCCGGTAAAAAGCGGCAGGACATCGCGTGGCAACAGCGTCGACCAACACCGTCACCACCAAAGCAAGCGGCGCTCCGGCGGCCGGTGAGCCTCGAATTCGGGTGCGCAGCCTCGGCAAACGTTATGGCGCGCTCGAGGTGTTCCGCAATATCGACTTCGACGTCGGCACCCGCGAGATCGTCGCCATCGTCGGCCCGTCGGGTTGCGGCAAGACTACCCTGCTCCGTTGCGTCGACGGCCTCATCAGCCATGATGCCGGAGAGATCTGGGTCGACGACAAACGTGTCGACGGACCGATTCCCGGCATGGCGATGGTGTTCCAGCATTTCGGCCTGTTTCCGTGGAAGACCGTGTTCGACAACGTCGCTTACGGCCTGCGCATGGACGGCGTTCCGAAGGCCGAGATCGAACGCCGCGTGCCCGAATTCATCAAGCTCGTCGGCCTCTCCGGCTTCGAACGCGCGTTTCCCTATCAGATGTCCGGCGGCATGCAGCAGCGCTGCGGACTGGCGCGCGCGCTTGCGGTGGAGCCCAGCGTGCTGCTGATGGACGAGCCGTTCGCCGCGGTCGACGCGCAGACCCGCGAAATTCTCCAGTTTGAGCTGTTGCGCATCTGGGAAGAACGTCCGACCGCGATGATCTTCGTCACCCACTCGATCGAGGAAGCGGTGCTACTCGGCCATCGCGTCATCGTGCTCAAGGGTCGTCCGTCCGGCATTCACGAGATCATCGAGATCGACCTGCCGCATCCGCGGTCGCGGGCAACGTTGCGCGAGCCGCGTTTTGCCGAGCTTCGCGAGCGCGTCTGGGGCACGCTGATGCGCGAAGCTCGCGAGGCGGAGTTCCATCTGGAACGCTGAACGAACCGACCGACCAAACCAAGAAGTAATACCGTAACGGCACAGGTCTACTCAGGGAGGATGAGATGTTTCGCAAGTCAAGGATGCTGCTCGCGGCGTTTGGACTGACCGCTGCGTTGGCGGCGGGCGGCAGTTCGCCGGCCGCGGCCCAGGAAAAGCTGACGATGGCGCTGCCCGGCGTGCCGCAGATTTTCACGGTCATCATCGCCAACGTCGCGGAAAAACAGGGCCTCTTCAAGAAGTACGGCGTCAATGTCGAGCTGCGTCCGTTCGACAACGGTACCGCAGCGGCGCGAGCCGTCGTGGCCGGCGACATCGATCTTGCGTGGTCGCCGACGCCGCCTGTCATCAATCAGGTTTCCAATGCCGGCGTGCCGCTGATGGCGGTCTACGGCATGCCGAACCCCGACTGGGTGCTGGTCACCACCGAGTCCGGCAAGACCTGCCAGGACATGAAAGGCCAGGCGGTGGGCGTCGACTCGATCGGCGGCGCGCGCTCGGTCGCGTTGCGCTCGATGCTGGTCGGCTGCCCCGGCCTCAAGATCGAGGACGTCCAGCAGGTCGCGCTCGGCTCCAACGTCTCAGCGGCGATGGTGGCGGGCCGGCTGCATTACGGCGCGCTGCATCTCGACGATCTCTCGGTCATTGAGACGCAGGGCAAGAAGGCCTCGATCCTGCTGGAGATGACGAAGACCAATCCGACCAGCCACTATCTGCTGCTCGTGGTGCGCAAGGACAAGCTCGCCGCCAAGCGCGACGCCGTGGTGCGCGCGGTCGCCGGCCTCGTCGACGCCGCGAAGTTCGTCCAGGACCCGAAGAACGCCGATGCCGTCGCCGAAGCGGCAAAGGTGACCGGCCACAGCCCGGACATCTCGAAGCTCGCGCTGAAGAAGTTCCTGGCAATGGACTTTTGGGCGACCAAGGACGACGGCCTGCCGCAGAAGAAGATCGAGGCGGTCGCCGCACTGATGAAGAAGATCGGCGCCATCAAGGAAGACAAGCAGCCGGTCAAATACACCGAGCTTGTCGACCAGAGCGTCTGGAAAGACGCCAATGCGATGCTGAAGTGACCAATCACCAGTCGCTACGCGCCGGGCGGGCCCGCTCCGCCCGGCTTTTTACAGGGCGCTAGAACGGCATGAAGACAAACGTGTTGGGACGGCGCGCGCCGCTGGTGTTGAGCCTCTTGGCCGGCATCCTGCTATGGGAGATCGCCGGCCGCAGCACCAGCGCGGCCTTCATGGTGCCGTTCAGCGAGACCGTCCGTCAGCTCTGGCAGCTTGCCGGCACCGCCAATTTCTGGACCCAGTTGCGCGAGTCGGCGGCGCTGTTCGCTACCGGCTTCGTACTGGCGCTCGTGATCGGCATGCCGTTCGGCCTGCTGCTCGCCCGAGTGCGGACGCTGCGCATCGGCATCGAGCCCTACATCATGATCCTCTACGCCACGCCGATGGTGGCGCTGATCCCGTTCATTCTTTCAATCATGGGCTTCGGCTTCGCGCCCAAGGTGCTCGTCGTATTTCTGTTCGCGGTGTTTCCGGTGCTCTACAACACCGTCGAAGGCGCCCGCTCGATCAAGCCGGAACTGATCGAGGTCGCGCGCTCGTATCGCTCGAGCGAGTGGGCGCTGTGGCGCGACGTCATGCTGCCCTATACGCTGCCCTACACCATGACCGGCGTACGGCAGGCGATCGGCCGCGCTCTGGTCGGCATGGTGGCCGCCGAGTTCTTTTTGAGTTCCACCGGGCTCGGCCAGCTCATCATGGCCGCCTCGCAGAACTTCGATACCGGCGGCGTGTTCGCCTCGATCCTGCTGATCGGCGTGATCGGCGTCGGCCTCATGCGACTCGGCCTGATGATCGAGCAGCACTTCGCACGGTGGAGGCAGTAAATGGCCGATACCGCTGCAACCCTGCCCGCCAGGCAGGCCACCGCAACCGGCGGCGCGACACGGGCGCCCGGCGCGCTGATGCCGCGCCTGCTGACCGGCTTCGTCATTCTCGCCGGCTGGGAAGTCATCGTTCGCCTGCTGGCGCCGCCTTATGTGGCGAAGCCCTCGACCGTGCTGCTCGCAATCCCTCGCGTCATGGTCGATTCCTCATTCTGGTCCGCCACCGGCGCGACGCTGCTCGCGGTCGCGCAAGGGCTGGCCATCGCCATGGTGGCCGGCACGCTGATCGGCATGTTCATGGGCCGCAGTCAGATCGTCGACCGCTCGGTGCGCCATTACGTGAACGGCTTTTACGCGGTCCCGATGATTATCGTGCTGCCGCTGTTCTCGCTGTGGTTCGGCTACTCGGGCTATACGCGGCTCGCGACCATCGTGTTCGCCGCGATCTTTGCCATCATCATCAACGCCGCCGACGGTGCACGCTCGGTGCCGCGCGAATACCTGGAAGTCGCGCGCTCGTTCCGTTCCACGCGCTGGCGCATGCTGCCGGAGATCATCCTGCCGTCGTCGCTGCCCTATCTGCTTGCCGGGTTCCGGCTCGCCGCCGGCCGCGCGCTGATCGGCGCGGTGGTCGCGGAGTTCTTTGTTTCGATCGGCGGCGTCGGCTACTTCATCCTTTTCAACTCGCGCGCCTTCCGCCACGACGAGGCCTTCGTCGGCGTGCTGCTGCTCGCCGCCTTCGGCGTCGGCTTCGAAATCCTGATCGCGTGGGTTATCCGGCGCTACATGCCGTGGTACCGGCGCGACGAGAAGACGAACTAGAGCATGATCCCGAAAAGTGGGTGCCGGTTTTCGGACAAGATCATGCTCAAACAAAAAACCTAAACGAACTCAGGACTCGATCATGACATTCGATCCGCGGGTCAAGGCCGCTATCTCACATTGGGGCGCACGCTTTGTCGCCAACGGCGTGGCGCTGACCGATTTCGAGGACGTCACCCGCTCGCTCAACTCCTACGACGACTGGTGCCGCGCATGGTCGGAGCGCGCCGCGCTGCATGAGCGCATCGCGCAAGAGGCGATGGACAAGAAGAAGTATCTGACCGCGGGCGAATGTTTCCAGCGCGCCGGTGTCTATTATCACTTCGCCAATTTCCTGTTCGTCCACGACATCCCGCAGATGCAGGCGGCGCACCGCAAGGCGATCGACTGCCGGCAGAAAGCGCTGCCGTATTTGCGCCCGGCCGGCGAGCGCGTCGAAATCCCGTTCGGCAAGCACACATTCGCCGGCGTGCTGCGCAAGCCCGAAGGCATCGACAAGCCCCCTGTGGTCGTGATGGCGGTCGGCCTCGATTCGACCAAGGAGGAAGGCGACGCCTACGAAACCTCTTTCCTCGCGCGCGGCATGGCGACGCTGATCTTCGAAGGTCCAGGCCAGGGCGAGGCGCAGTACGACCTGCCGATTCGCGGCGACTACGAAGTCCCGGTCGCGTCGGTGATGGACTATGTCGAGACACGGAAAGATCTCGACACCAGCCGCATCGGCATGTGGGGCGTCAGCCTCGGCGGCTATTACGCGCCGCGCGCGACCGCCTTCGAGAAGCGCATCAAGGCCTGCGTCGCGCTCGGCGGCCCGTTCGACTGGGGCGCGGCATGGGACACACTGCCGGAACTGACCCGCGAGGCCTTCACCGTGCGCAGCCACTGCAAGACGCAGGAACAGGGCAAGAAAAACGCGCAAACGCTGTCGCTCGCCGGCATCGCGGAGAAGATCACCGTGCCGATCTTCATCGTCAACGGCCGGCTCGATCGCGTAGTACCGGCGGCCGACGCCGAGCGACTGGCGCGCGAAGTCAAGGGCCCGGTCGAGCTGATGATGATCGAGGACGGCAACCACATCGCCAACAACCGCGCCTATCGCTGGCGCTCGCAAAGCGCCGACTGGATGGCGGATCAGTTGCGCTGATCGCCGGAACGCGGCCTCGGCGGGCGACCCGACATGACAAGACAAAGGCCCGTGCGCTAAGACAGGCGCCGAGGAGACACGCCGATGCCCGCGACCATTTTCGATTCCGCCGTTTTCCAGGACGTCTTCACCACCGCCGCCATGCGGCAGGTGTGGTCCGACGAGAACCGCGTCCAGAAATATCTCGACATCGAGGCGGCGCTGGCGAAGGCGCAGGGCGCGCTCGGCATTATCCCGAAGGAAGCGACCGAAGAAATCGTCCGCCATTGCGACGCGAGCAAGATCGACATGGCGAAGTTGAAGGCGCAGACCGAAAAGATCGGCTATCCCGTGTTGCCCGTCGTCCAGCAGCTGGTCGGGCTCTGCAAGGACGGCCTCGGCGAATGGTGCCACTGGGGCGCCACCACGCAGGACATCACCGACACCGCGACCATCCTCCAGATCCGCGAGGGCCTTGAGCTGCTCGAAAGAGAGATCAATGCAATTGCGGACTCGCTCGCCGATCTTGCCAAGAAATACCGCGACACGCCGATGGTCGGCCGCAGCAATCTTCAGCAGGCCGTGCCGATCACCTTCGGCTACAAGATGGCGACCATGCTCGGCGCCTTCGAGCGCCACAAGGAGCGCCTTGCCCAGCTCAAGCCGCGCGTGCTGACCGGTGAATTCGGCGGCGCGGCAGGGACGCTGTCCTCGCTCGGCAAGGACGGCCTCAAAGTGCAGGCCGGGCTGATGAAGGAACTGAAGCTCAACCAGCCCGATATTTCCTGGCACACGATCCGCGACCGCATCGCCGAAACCGGCTGCTTTCTCGGCCTCGTCACCGGTACCTGCGGAAAGATCGCCTTCGACGTGAAGCTGATGATGCAGACCGAGGTGGAAGAAGCCTACGAGCCGTTCCATGAAGGCCGCGGCTCGTCGAGCACGATGCCGCAGAAGCGCAATCCGATTTCGTCGGTCTACATCACCGCGCAGACCGCGATGGTGAAGCACTATGTTTCGGCGCTGCTCGAGGCGCAGGTGGAGGATCACGAGCGCTCCACCGGCCCGTGGGAAATCGAGTGGATCGCGCTGCCGGAAATTTTCCTCGCCTCGGCCGGCGCGCTGGCGCAGACACGCTTCCTGGTCGGCGGCTTGCAGATCAACGAAAAGAAGATGCGCGAGAACCTCGGCATCACCAAGGGCCTGATCATGTCCGAAGCGGTGATGATGGGGCTCGGTCCGAAAATGGGCCGCAACCGCGCCCACGACGTCGTCTACGACGTCTGCCGCGAGGCGGTGAAGACCGGCCGCCCGCTGCCCGATCTGCTCGCAGAGAACGCCGAGATCAAGAAGCACGCCAGCCGCAAGGAGCTGGAAGCGATGCTTGATCCCGCCAACTATCTCGGCGTCGCCGGCGAGATGGTCGACCGCGTGCTGGCGGGGCGGAAGAAATAATCTTCGACGGACCGCACCATCCAACGGAGGCACAGCTTCTCCTTCTCGCGGCGCGGGTGACGTCCGAGGTGTGATGACTTTTGGCTTGCGCGAACGGGGCAGGCCCCAAGCGCGCAAGGGAACGGCGCGCCAGGATGCGCTGCCAGTCCGTTTGTATGCATGTCCTTCGCAGGACATGCCGCGCCTCATGGCGCGCCGTTGCGGTGTCTTGCCGGCGGCCGGCCGCGCTTTTCGTCGTGCAGCATGATGTCTGCACGTCCGTCAGCGAGCTCCTCGCGCCCGGGTCCTAGTGCCCGGGGAGCGGTTCCGGCGGCCGCCCGGGGGCATGGCTTGCTCACCACGCGCGCGGGCACCGCGCCCATCCCAATGAAACGGAGCAACCGGTTCATGTCCCTTCAGCGGGACGGGCATTGATAGGAATATATTCCACAGCCGCTGATGTCAAGCTCTCATTGCGACACCGGCATCGTCCGCCAGATCGCCAGTGCGACCAGCAAGGTTGCGGCACCAACGCCCATGAACAGCGCCGGCACGCCGACACCGAGCTTCTGCAGGATCGCCACCGCCACCGTCGCGCCGGTCATGAAGGCGGCGTTGAGAATGTTGACCGCCGCGATAGTGCGCGCGCGATAGGCGACGTCCGACCACGCCTGCACCGCGGCGAAGGCCGGCACGATAAACAGCCCGCCGGCAACCGCCATGCCGCCGAGATCGATCGCCGCGCGCAGGCCGAGACCCGACGCGAATACCTGCGCAGGCCCTGCCAGCATCGTGGCGCGCTCTACGCCATGAAACGTCCAGCCGAGATCGAGCGCGAACAGGCCGAGCAACACCGCGCCGGCAATCGTCGTGGTGAGCACGATGCGACCGCGCGCGATCGTCGCCGCCAGCGCCGAGCCGACGCCAACCGCGAGCGAGAAGATCACGAGATAGGCGGTGACGGTCTCCTCGTTACCGCCGATCAATCCCTTCACCAGCGTCGGCAGCAGCGACAGCACGACGATGCCGGTCAGCCAGAACCAGCTCGTCACCATCGCGCCCCAGAACAGCCGCCGGTCGGCACGCAGGTGGCGCAGCAAGCGCAAGGTCGAGGCCGCGATATTCCGCGTGATGGCAAGGTCCGGCGCACCCTGCCCGGTCGGCGGGATCGCCAGCGCCGACAGCCAGCACAGCACGGCGAAACCCATCACCAGGGCGGAAAAGACCAGCGCATGACCGCCATCCTTCGCGGCAAGGCCGCCGACGATGGTGCCGGCAAGAATCGCGATGAAGGTCGCACCCTCGATCAGCGCGTTGCCGCCCGGAAGTTCCGGCTTCGACAGATGATCCGGCAGGATGCCGTATTTGATCGGACCGAACAGCGAGGCGATGACGCCGAAGCCGGCCAGCGCGACGAACAGCACCGGAATCGACTTCAACATGAAGCCCGTGACTGCGATGCCGGCGACGAAAATCTCGATGAACTTCAGCCGCTGCGCCACCAGCGCCTTGTCGTAACGGTCGGCGACTTCACCGCCGAGCGCAGACAAAAAGAAAAACGGCGCGATAAAGACCGCGCTTGCAGCCGTCACCAGCGCGGCACTGTCCGCCTCGCTCAGCCCGCTGAACAGGATGAGGAACACCAGCGAGGTCTTCAGGAAGTTGTCGTCGAAGGCCGCGAAGAATTGACACCAGAACAGCGGCGCGAACCGCCGCGACAGCATGAGGGGGCCGGCCATGTCGGGATGCGCCCGCTAGGCCTGAAGCGCCGACCGCAGATCGGCCAGCAGCACGCCAAGTTCCATCTCGCGGAACTCCAGAAACACCCGCCGGAGATACTGTTGCAGCTCGAGCTGCTCGTCGACCGACATACGCGCGGTCGCGTCCGCGGGCGTCTCGAAAAACGAGAACGGCCGCGCCTCGACGACCCGACGCAGCGCCGGCGACAACAACGGAATTTGCACGGCGCCAGTGGCCATGCCCGATGCCGGAAACTTCGCGCGATACTGCGCGTTGCCGAGGATTTCGTTGTGAACCGGCACCAACCCGCCGTGACGGAACATCGGCCGCAGCGCCGCATAGGCCTCGACCGAGGTGCGGTCCGGCGTGCCGATATAGAGGATCACCGGTGCGATGCCGCGCCGTCCTGTCTCTTCGGCAAAGCCGATATCGGCGGCGATCCGAAAGAAGGCCTCGAACGCCTCATGGCCGAGATCGACGACCCGCGTCGTGTCGTCTTCGGCGACCAGACGGTCGAACAGCGCCATCTGGCCCTTGACGTCGGCGATGCTGACGACGCGAGTCCGCTCGGGCAGATATTCGGACAAGGCCGGGTCCGGCGCGTTAAGGTCGAACGCCTCGACGGCGCGGCCATTGTGCGCCTGATAGTCGGTGATCAGCCGGGCAACCAGCGTCTTGCCGACCCGAGGCCGGGGTGAAGCGACGATATAGACGATGTTGCGGACCGACATGATGTCAGAAACCGCGATTGTGGCAGACCGATGCCGCGACCACCGCGATCAGCCGGCTGCCGCCTGGGTCTGGTCTTCGGCGCGCGGCGAAACCAGATTCATCAGCTTCACGCGGTCGTATTCGTTCCACACGGTGCCGAGCCAGTGCCGCACATAGCCGCGCAACACGAATGAATAGTTCGCCGCATCGCCGGCCATGTTCTTGTTGGCGATGAACGACACGAAGGGCACGCTCGCAAGCTCGACCTGCTCGCAGGCAAGCTCGCTCAGCTTCGGGATCGTAAGATCCTTCGCGCCCTTGATGCGGCGGAAGTAGGAATTGTAGGTCTCCGGATCCCAGTCGAAGAACGTCGTGTTGTTGATGAAGTTCTTGACCAGGAAATACTGCGCTTCGCCGACGACGCTCGCGGTGGCGGCGATCTCGTCGAGCGAGGCAATCGAAGGCCCGAGAATGTGAAACACCGCGAAGGTGATCTGGCCCTTCTTGGCGGCATCGACGAAGCCAATGTCGGTGAGCGCTTTCAGCGTCGGCGACAGCAGGCCGGCGCGGACATCGATCACCGTCACCTTCTGCTCGTTGCCACCGAGCGTGTCGAAGATTTTCATCTGGTCCGACACCTGCGTCATATCGACGACTTCCGTGACGGACGGATGGAAGCGCTTGAGCGTGCCGCGTGGCGACTCGGTATCGAAGGCGCGGATCGGCACCTGGTGTGCCGAGAAATAGTCGAGCAACGTGCGCGCGACGGTCGTCTTACCGACGCCGCCCTTGTCGGCGCCAACCATGATCACTGCCGGTTTGGCCATCGGTTCACCCAACATCAATCCCGCAAGCCCACGATAGCCTGCGAGCGAAGGCAGTCTACTACGACCTTGCCGTGACAGAATAACGATGACTATCCAATTCACAGCGGCGTCCGGCCGCGGCGGCATTTGCGCCGGCCCACGGGTCTAATTATTCCGTCGTAATTTCAGGGTGTTGTGCCCCGTCAGGCCCTTTGACGTTTTGCGGGGCGCCAAGTTAGATGCATCGAATTGACGTTAAGGAGCGGACAGCGAATGAACCTGGCGGCCGTCCAAGCGGTGCGCGCTTGCGACCTTGCCGTCGCCGATTTGCCGGCGGCGCTCGACTTCTTCGCCAATGTCTGGAACCTGCGCGAAGCTGCGGTCGCAAAGGGCGTTCATTACTTCCGTGCCGCAGGGCCGGATTTTTACGCCCTCAGCCTGCGCGCCGCGGACCGGCAGCATTCAGGGCTGATCCGCATCGTCCTCGACGCCGGCAGCCAAACCGCCGTCGACGCGATTTACCAAAAAATCAGCGACACCGGTCTGCCGACCGATGGGATACCGCGCGATTTGCGAACGCCGGGCGGTGGTTACGGCTTCGGTTTCAAGGACGTGGAAGGCCGCAATTTTGCGGTGGTGAGCGGCGCGGCGCTCCACACGCCCATACGAAATGCGCCGGACATGCCGACCAAGCTGTCGCACGTGAACCTCAACTGCCGCGACAACGACGCCTCGTTCGCTCTGATGACGGGGACGCTCGGCTTCAGTCTCTCCGATCAGACCCGCAAGTTCCGCTTCATCCGCTGCAACGCCGATCATCATAGTTTGGTGCTCGGCTTCGACGACAACGCTAATCTCAATCACATTGCGTTCGAAATGCCGGATCTCGAGGCCGTCATGCGCGGGATCGGCCGCATGCGCGATCGCGGCCATGCGGTCGAATGGGGACCGGGCCGTCATGGGCCGGGCAATAATGTGTTCGCTTATTTCTGCGGGCCGGAAGAGTTGCCGCTCGAATACACGAGCGAGATGCAGCAGGTCGGCGAGGATTTCGTGCCGAGCCGAAAGCCAGAGGACTGGATCTGGCCGCCGGGGCGGCTCGATCACTGGGGTTTGACTCCGGGACCGAGCGCGCGCGTGAAAGCCGCACAAGCGCGGTTTCAGTTTTCCGAGACCGGCTACCGCCTCGACGGATGATCGGCGTGATGCTGGAAAGTGGTGCCGGCGGAGGGATTTGAACCCCCGACCACCCGCTTACGAAGCGGATGCTCTACCGCTGAGCTACGCCGGCTGACCGTGAATGGGCCTCTTTATGGAGACACCCGTGAACGGGCTTCTGTTATCGGCAGATGCCGGGCTTGGCAAGCAAGCGGGCACACAACCGACATATGCGAACCTAGCAGCGACAGATTAAACGGAGCCTAAAATCCCGGTTGGCTGCAGGCCGCTGTTTCAGCGGAATAATTGACGCAACCGCTGCCAGGCGTCCGGACGCGGCGGCGGCGCTTCCGGCACGGGATCGCCCAAAGTGTCCCCATCGAACGGCGCATCGATCCCCGGATCGTCCGGCGCATGGACCAGCGGAATGACCGGCTCGGCCTCGCGCTTTTCGGCGGCGAGGGGTGTTTTCGCACGCGGCGTTGAAACCGCCGACTCTGCCGGTTTCGGTGGCAGCGCGGCTGCCGGCACTTCCGATTTGAGCGGCTCCTTGTCCCTTGCTGTTTCCTTCGCGGCGGGCGACGGCGGCGACATTTCGATCACATCGACGACAGGACGCTCGATGCCGATCTCGGCGACCGGCACCTTCCAGCGAAAGGCGTCGAGCGCGCCCGTTGCCGGCGACACCGGCAGCCAGCGGTCGCTGACAACGCCGTCCGCGGTCCATGCCGGATCGGGTGCCGCGCGCACTGCCCGCATCATCCATTCGCGGGCGCGGCCGACGTCGCCAAATTCAGCCTGTTCGATCTCCGCCATCAGCGCGGCGACGCGCTGTGTCGGCACTTGCAGATACGGGGTCAGAGCCGCGCGCGCCGCCTTGAAGTCCCTGGCGTCGAGTGCGGCACGAGACAAGGCCAGAGCGCCCTCGGCCCCGGCAGGATTTTTCTCGATGAGTTTCTTGATGCGGTTCATGCGCTCGCGGGCGCTGTCTCCGGGTCGCACGTCGGCATAGGCATTCGCAATGTCGGGATGAGGATTGGCGCTCCACGCCGCCTCCAGAATCTTTCGTGCCTTGCGAGCGTTGTCCGCCTCGGCGAGCCGCCGTCCGGCGAAGGCCGCGGCGGGAACGAGATCGGGCGCGAGCTTGACGGCGTCGAGAATGTAAGTGAGCGCCGCGTCACGGTCGCTGTCCTGCGCGGCGAGCGCACGCGCCGTCAGAAGCACCGCACGCTTGCGGCGATAGTCGGCCTTGTCGAGCGACGACTTCGTCGCTTCGAGCGCTGTCAGCGCTCCGGCCCAGTCGGACGAGGCGCAGCGATAGTCGAGCACAGCCTGCCCCGCCCATGGCGCCGCGCCGCCGGACTTCGCGGCTTCCTCGGCAAAAGCGCGCGCGGCACCCATGTCGTTGCGGCGCTGCGCCTCGATATAAAGACCGCGCAGCCCCAGCAGCTTTGTCTCGTTCTTTTCCAGCATGGCCCGGAACGCCTTGTCGGCACTCTCACGGTCGCCGGCGAGCTGTGCGGATTGCGCCTCGAGCAGCAGCGCAAGGGGGTCGCCGGGCGACAGCCGCGCCGCTTCGGCCGCCGAGCGGCGCGCCATCGTCATGTCACCGGAACCGACCGCAAGCAGACCGCGCGTGATGGCGAGATAACCCTTCACCGCGCGGCGATGGCGGAAGAACAGCGACACTTGCTCCGGCGAGCGAAGGATCGCGCGAACAATCGACCACACGGCGATGGCTGCGAGAATCAAGACAGCGATGGCGAGCGACGCAACCAGCAGCGATGCCTCGACGCGATAGCCCAGCCACGTCACCACGACTTCGCCCGGCCGGTCGGCCATCCACGCAAAGCCGAACGCAATGACCGCAAGCGAAAGGAGAAAGAGGACGATGCGGATCATGGCGCAACTGCCGTCGTGGTTTTAATCATGGCTGCGCCAGCGCGCGTGTCGCGTCGGCGACAAGCGTCCGTGCCGCCGCACGGGCCGCGTCGCGTGCGGCGAACGTTTTCAGCCAGGAGCCGGCAACTTGTTTCGCTGCCCGCGGCAGCTTCTCGACTTCGGAGCGGGCGCCCGCCACGTCATTGCGGGCGGCGCGCGCCTCGATCCGCGCAATGATTGCCGCAGTATCGGCCCCCGCCGGCTCGTCGAGCGGCCGCACACGGACCAGCTTCTCCGCATTGGCCTGGAGCTTTTCGAGAAAGCCGCCCGAAGTCTGCTTGTCGACGCCGGCGGCCTTCGCGATCGGCGCGATCAGACCCAGCAGTTCTTTCGCCAGCGCGGCATCGCTCGGCACACCCTTGGTGGCGAGTGGCTCCAGAGCGGTAATGGCCGCTGCTTCGCCGCCGGCCGCTTTCACCGCCGCGAGTTCCGCAACATAGGCGCCGCCACTGCCGACCGCCTCGCGCAACGCCGACGCCGTGAGCGCAAGCCGCACCGCGGCGCCAATCGACGTCGCCTGTGCGGTGCTCTGGTTTGCGGACTTGGCGGCTGCTTCGATCCCATCGAGCCGTTTTGCCAGCGCCTCGACATCGGCGCGGCCGGCCGGCGACGGCGCCTGCTCAAGCGTCTTGCGCAGTTCGCCAAGCGACTTCGCCGTGGTGCCCGATTCTTCGCGGGCGGCGAGTGCATTGGCGGCGATCTCGTCGACGCGGCGATTGAGCCCGGCAACCGCGACGCCGAGTGCCTTCAGGTTTGTGTCGATGGCTGTGAGTTTTTCCAGATCTGCCGACGCGATCACGGGCGACGTCGAAGCCGACCGCTCGATCGTCTGCTCAATTTTGCCGAGCCGGGCCGCGATATCGGCAATCGCCCGGTTGCTGGCCGCATTGTCCGCGACCGGCTGTGGGCGGGCGGCGAGATCGCCGAGCTTCTTGTCGAGTGCGTCGAGCCGCGCACGCAATGCACTGTCGTCAGCAATCCGCGGCGGCGATGGCGTCAATGCGCCGGAGAGCCACAGGACCGCCGCGGCGGCGGCAACCAGAGCCCCGCCGCCAAGACCCGCCAACAGCGCCGGAACTGCCACGGATTGACGTCCGGGCGCACCCGCACTTTTTGCCTCCGGCTTCGGTTCGGTTTTCGGCGGGGCGCGCCGCTCGCTTGCCTCGGCTTTGGCTCCGCCCGGCGCATCGGCCGGCGCGGACGCCGGCGGTTCGTCCGTGACGTCTTTCGCAGTCAGGTCGATCGTCGGCGGCTGGCGATGACGCGCGGCATCGGCCGTGCCCGGCGCTTTGCGCTTGTCGTCCGCCATTCCGGTCTCCTTGACGATTCGGCCGCCGCCCATCCCGCATAACGCAACTGCCGCGACGGCGGCAATGTCAACTTCCGTTATGCATCTCCGGCGCGCGAAATCATGGCATTTTCGTCCGGCGTTGCGGCCACCGCGATGGTTTTAGCGCCTGCTTCGGCGAGCGGCGCGGCGATTTGATCCGACAGGCAGACATGCCTCAGGGCGAGCGTCGGTGCCAGCAGGCCAGTCACCGCCGCGCCGGCAAGCAAGGCCTCGGCGCTGCGCCGCGAATAATGCAATACGCCATCGAGACGCCTGCCCGTCAGTGCATCGATCAGCGGCTGCGGCAACGGCAGCGCGACGGTGCGGTAAACGATTTTTGTCGCGACCGTGACGCCATGCGGCTTCAAGAGTTGCTCGAGATCCGCGCTACGCTGCTCGGCGGCAAGATAAAGAAGCGGACCGGCGACCATGGCAGCCTTCGTCCCGATCAGTTCCGCGAGCGCGGCTGCGCCGCCTTCGGCGGACGAAACAGTCTTGAAGCTCGCCTCGCGCGCGATCTGCGCCGTTCGCACGCCGACCGCATAGAGCGGCAGCGCGGTGAGCGGCGCGAGTTGTCCTGTCACGGCGCGCAGCGCATTGGCGCTGGTGACGATGACGCCCGCCCAGTCTCCCGACAGGTCGGCCGCGACCGGCTCGGTGCGCAACAACGGCGTCAGCAGCACCTCATGCCCGCGTGCGCGCAGCGCTGCGGCGGTGCGCTCGCCGTCGGGCAGCGGTCGTGTCACCGCAAAACGCAAGCACCCCTCCTCAGAAGAATCCCGGCCCGGCCCGGCTCTTCAGCGCCCGGCCTGCTTCGGCGCCGATCGTCACGGCATCGCCCCGCGTGCCGCTGAGCTGGACATCGTGCGCGGCGCTGCCATCCGGTTTCGCGATCAGGCCGCGAAAGCTCAACGCATCGCCGGCAACGACCGCGTGGCCACCGATCGGCGTCTTGCACGAGCCGTCCAGCTCCGCAAGAAAGGCGCGCTCGCAGGCAACGGCTGTAAAAGTATCGCCGTGATTGACGCGTGCCAGCAACGCCCGCGTCGACTCATCGTTCTCACGCGTTTCGAGGCCAATCGCGCCCTGCGCAACCGCCGGCAGAAACGTTTCGACCGGCATCGCCTGCGTGACGCGCGCGCCGAGGCCAAGCCGCTTCAGCCCTGCCATCGCGAGGATGGTCGCGTCGACTTCGCCATCGTCGAGCTTGCGCAGCCGCGTCTCGACATTGCCGCGCAACGACATCACCTGAAAATCCGGTCGCATCGCTTTCAGAATGGCTTGGCGGCGCAGAGAGGCGCTGCCGACCACCGCGCCTTGCGGCAGTTCGGCCACCGACTTCGCTGTGTTGGAAATGAACGCATCGCGCGGATCCTCGCGCTCGAGGCAAGCCGCCAGCATCAGACCGCCCGGCAGCACCGTCGGCATGTCTTTTGCCGAATGCACCGCGACGTCGATTTCGCCGGCGATCAGCGCTTCTTCGATTTCCTTGGTGAACAGGCCCTTGCCTCCGACTTCCGACAATGGCCGGTCCTGAATGCGGTCACCCGAGGTGCGGATCACCTTGATCTCGACGGCGTCGGGCGCGACGCCGAGCGCGGCCGCCAGCCGGGCCTGCACGGTGCGCGCCTGCACCAGCGCCAGCGGGCTGCCACGCGTGCCGATGCGCACAGGTTTTCCATTCGATTGCGACATGGATCAGGCCTTGGACTTCGCCGCCGATTGCAAAGCGGAACCTCTCAATGCTACCCCACTTCTAATTCACCCTCCGGGCAAAAGGCAAAACCGGCAGGCGTGACATGCGAGGGCCGGATGCTCGTGCTCGGCATCGAGACGACCTGCGACGAAACCGCCGCCGCCGTGGTCGAGCGCACGGAGGACGGCCGCGGCGCCATTCTTTCAAATATCGTGCTGTCGCAGATCGATCAGCATGCCGCGTTCGGCGGCGTGGTTCCGGAAATCGCGGCCCGCGCTCACGTCGAGGCCGTCGACCATGTCATCGCGCAGGCGATGAAAGACGCCGGCAAGAATTTCGGCGAACTCGACGGTATTGCGGCTGCGGCGGGGCCGGGCCTGATCGGCGGCGTCATCGTCGGCCTCACCACCGCCAAGGCGATCGCGCTCGCACACGGCAAGCCGCTCATCGCGGTCAACCATCTCGAAGCCCATGCCCTCACCTCGCGGCTGACCGACGCGACGCCGTTTCCATATTGCCTGTTCCTCGCTTCCGGCGGGCATACCCAGATTCTCGCGGTTCGCGGCGTCGGCGACTATCTCCGCCTCGGCACGACCGTCGACGACGCGATCGGCGAGGCCTTCGACAAGACCGCCAAGCTGCTGGGGCTCGGCTATCCCGGCGGGCCGCGCGTCGAACACATCGCGCAATTCGGCGATCCGGAGCGCTTTGCGCTGCCGCGGCCGATGCATGGCCGGCAGGACGCGGACTTCTCGTTCTCCGGCCTGAAAACCGCGCTGCGGCTCGAAGCCGAAGCCATCGCGCCGCTTGCCGACAAAGACATCGCCGATCTCTGCGCATCGTTTCAGCACGCCGTCGCCGAGGTCGTCGTCGACCGGCTGCGTGCGGGCCTGCGCATCTTTCGCGAACGGTTCGGCGCACCGAACGCATTGGTCGCCGCCGGCGGCGTCGCCGCCAATCAGGCGATCCGCAAAGTGCTGCATCGGCTCGCTTTTGAATTCGGCACGGTCCTGGTGCTGCCGCCTGCCGAACTCTGCACCGACAACGGCGCGATGATCGCCTGGGCCGGCGCCGAGCGACTGGTACTCGGGCGCACCGATACGCTCGATGTCGCACCGCGCGCGCGCTGGCCGCTCGACGAGGTCGCCGCGGCAAAAGGCGCGCAGCAGAGAACAGCGGCTTATAAATGACCATCGATCGCATCGCAGTGCTCGGCGGCGGCGCGTGGGGAACCGCGCTGGCCGAGGCTTGCGCGCGCGCCGGGCGCGAGGTGACGCTGTGGGAATTCGATGCGGGCCATGCCGATCATCTGTCGAAGCGGCGCGAAAGCAAATTCCTCCCCGGCATCCGCATCGACGACACGATCAAGGTCACCAATACGCTCGCCGACGCCGCGCAAGCGCATGCGATCCTCCTGGTCGTGCCGGCGCAAGTCGTCCGGCCGGTGGCCACCAATCTCGCGAAACTGATTGCCAAGGGGCTGCCGATCGTCGTCGCGGCCAAAGGCATCGAGCGCGGCACCGGCAAGTTCATGACCGAGATCGTCGCCGAATGCGCGCCGAACGCGACGCCTGCGATCCTCTCGGGCCCGAGCTTCGCCATCGACGTTGCGCGCCATCTGCCGACGGCGGTGACGCTTGCCGCCGACGATCACGATCTGGCCGCGGCGCTCGGCCACGCAATCGGCACGCCGACCTTCCGGCCCTATCACTCGACCGACGTGCGCGGCGTCGAGATCGGCGGCGCGGCGAAGAACGTGCTCGCTATCGCCGCTGGCGTTGTCGCCGGCAGGAAGCTCGGCGCCAGTGCCGCAGCAGCGCTCATCACCCGCGGCTTTGCCGAACTCATGCGCTTTGGCAAGGCTTATGGCGCCAAGCCCGAGACACTCACGGGTCTCTCCGGTCTCGGCGATCTGGTGCTGACCTGCTCGAGTCCGCAGTCGCGCAATTATTCTTTCGGCATCGATCTCGCGCAGGGCAAGAGCCCGAAGGAAGCAGGCGGCGGCAAGCTGTGCGAAGGCGCCTTCACCGCGCCGGTGCTGCTCGACATGGCGCGTGCGAAATCCGTTGAAATGCCGATTGCTTCTGCCATTGCCGATGTCATTGCCGGTAAGCTCACCGTCGACACCGCGATCAAGACACTGCTGGCTCGTCCGGTCGGAGAGGAGTGACGCGCGATGGCTTACTGGCTGGTCAAGTCCGAACCCGATGTCTGGTCGTTCGAGCAGCAGACGAAAGCCGGCGCGAAAGGCGAGCCGTGGACGGGCGTGCGCAATCACACCGCCAAGCTCAACCTGATGAAAATGAAGAAGGGCGACCGCGCCTTCTTCTATCACTCCAACATCGGCAAGGAGATCGTCGGCATCGTCGAGGTCGCGCGCGAGCACTATCCCGACCCGACCGCCAAGGCCGGCGAGCCGTGGGTGGTCGTCGACTTCAAGGCCGTCGTACCGCTGCCTGCAGCGATCACGCTCGAAGCCATCAAGAAAGAACCGAAGCTAAAAGAGATGGCGCTGTTGAAGCAGTCGCGCCTGTCCGTGCAGCCGGTGACCGCCGAGGAATGGAAGCTCATCAGCAAGATGGGCGGCATCAAATAGGGAGCGACCGATGGCTTTCCTCACCGTGAACTGGCTCGGCATTCTGTGCGCCGCGATTGCGGGCTGGCTGTTCGGGGCCGTCTACTACAATGCGCTTGGCACCGCCTGGATGGCCGCGCAGGGAAAGACAAAGGAGCAATGCAAGGCCGAGTTCGACGCCAAACGCGGCGTTTCGAAATTTGCCCCGTTCATTCTTGCCTTCATCGCTACGCTCATCATCGGCTGGGTGCTGTACGGTCTCCTGGCTCACCTCAATGCGTTTTCCGTACGCGGCGGCATGATCTCCGGCGTGCTGTGCTGGTTTGGGTTCGTGCTGACCACCCTCGTCGTCAACAACGCTTTCGCCGGCCGCTCGGCGAAGCTGACGGTGATCGACGCCGGCCACTGGCTTGGCGGGCTTGTCATCATTGGCGCGATCGTCGGCTGGTTCGGGCCCTGACCCGCCACTGCCGGAACACGCTGAAAACACAACGAAAGTCGCAGCCGCGCGGCCTTGTCGCTGATGCGGCCGCCGTCGCATAATGTGTTCCAAAGTCACAAGAAACGGTGGCCCGGCGCGGGGTTTTCGGCGTCCGGGCGGGAGGGACACGTAAATGCCTGACGCGAACATCCATCCGGTCCCGGCTGACTGGAAAAAGCGCGCTTATGTCGACGACGCCAAATACAAGGCGATGTACGCGGCCTCGACCAAGGATCCCAACGCCTTCTGGGCCGAGCAGGCCAAGCAGATCGACTGGATCAAGGCGCCTACCAAGATCAAGAACACCTCCTATGCGCCGGACAACGTCTCGATCAATTGGGTCGAGGACGGCACGCTCAACGTCGCCTGGAACTGCATCGACCGCCACCTGAAGAGCCGCGCCAGCCAAATCGCGATCATCTGGGAAGGCGACGAGCCATCCGACGACAAGAAGATCACCTATCAGGAACTTCACGACGAAGTCTGCCGCATGGCCAATATCCTGCGGCTGCGCAACGTCAAGAAGGGCGACCGCGTCACCATTTACATGCCGATGATCCCGGAGGCGGCTTACGCGATGCTCGCCTGTGCCCGGATCGGCGCCATTCACTCCGTCGTATTCGGCGGCTTTTCACCCGACTCGCTTGCCGGCCGCATCGAGGACTGCAAGTCGAACGTCGTCATCACTTCGGATGAAGGCGTGCGCGGCGGCCGCAAGATTCCGCTGAAAGCCAATACCGATGCCGCCATCGCCAAAGCCGAGAAGGCCGGCGTCAAGGTTGATCACGTCGTCGTCGTCAAGCGCACCGGCGGCAAGGTCGACTGGGATCCGGTTCGCGACGTCTGGTATCACGAAGCCGCCAAGCAGGTGACCGCCGATTGTCCCTGCGAGGAAATGAACGCGGAAGATCCGCTGTTCATCCTCTACACCTCGGGCTCGACCGGCAAGCCCAAGGGCGTGATGCACACCACCGGTGGCTATCAGCTCTACGCCGCGATGACGCACAAGTACGTCTTCGATTATCACGACGGCGACATCTACTGGTGTACCGCCGACGTCGGCTGGGTCACCGGCCACAGCTATATCGTCTACGGCCCGCTGGCGAACGGCGCGACCACGCTGATGTTCGAGGGCGTGCCGAACTATCCGACCATGTCGCGGTTCTGGGACGTCTGCGACAAGCATAAGGTCAACACCTTCTACACCGCGCCGACCGCGATCCGCGCGCTGATGCAGGCCGGCGACGACCCGGTGAAGAAGACCTCGCGCAAGTCGCTGCGCTTGCTCGGCTCGGTCGGCGAGCCGATCAATCCGGAAGCCTGGGAGTGGTACTACCGCGTCGTCGGCGACAGCCGCTGTCCGATCGTCGACACCTGGTGGCAGACCGAGACCGGCGGCATTCTCATCACGCCGCTGCCGGGCGCGACCGACCTCAAAGCAGGCTCGGCGACGCGGCCGTTCTTCGGCGTCAAGCCGGAGATCGTCGACGCCGAAGGCAAGGTGCTCGACGGCGCCTGCACCGGCAATCTGTGCATCGCCGACAGCTGGCCGGGCCAGATGCGCACGGTCTATGGCGACCACCAGCGCTTCGTCGACACTTACTTCAAGACCTATCCGGGCAAGTATTTCACCGGCGACGGCTGCCGCCGCGACGAGGACGGCTATTACTGGATCACCGGCCGCGTCGACGACGTCATCAACGTCTCCGGTCATCGCATGGGCACCGCGGAAGTCGAGAGCGCGCTGGTCGCACACCCGAAAGTGTCGGAGGCCGCGGTGGTCGGCTATCCGCACGACATCAAGGGACAGGGCATCTATGCCTATGTCACGCTGATGGCAGGCGAGAAGGCGACCGACGACCTGCGCAAGGAACTCGTCCAGTGGGTGCGCAAAGAGATCGGCGCCATCGCCCAGCCTGACAAGATCCAGTTCGCGCCCGGCCTGCCGAAGACGCGCTCCGGCAAGATCATGCGCCGGATTTTGCGCAAGATCGCCGAGGACGATTTCGGCGCGCTCGGCGACACCTCGACGCTGGCCGACCCGGCTGTCGTCGACGACCTCGTCAATAACCGGCAGAACAAGCGCGCCAGCGCCTGAGCCGACCGTTCGAAAGACAAAGGCGGCCCGCCATCGCGGCGGGCCGTTTTCTATTCATCTCGCCAATGTGATTTGGACCCGACCGCCGGTTTGGCGCAGAAAGGCGCAGCCTTGCCGCTTTCGGGAAAGGGCCGAACTCGTGCTGCGTCTTGTCTTGTCGGCGTTGACCGCCGCCCCGCTCTTGCTGGCATCTTACTCCCATGCGCTCGATCAGGCGCCGATCCCCGACGGTGTGATTGCGCGCGCGTCGTCCGGCGACATCGTCGAAGCCGTGCTGATCGGCAAGACCACGCGCTATCGGCATTTCGTTCTCGGTAGCGACCACGAGGCCGCAGGCCTTCGGGTGAAGACCGCCGACGGCAAGACGCTCGTACTGATGCTGCCGCAGGATTCGGTGTTCGAGGACCGGGAACCGCGCATCGCCGATCTCGACGGTGACGGCCGCAATGAGGTCGTCACCATTCGCTCGCGGCTGACGACCGGTTCCGCGCTTGCGGTGCTTGGCCTGCGCGATGGCAAGCTGGCGATCCTCGCCGAAAGCCCACCGAACGGTGCTGCGAACCGTTGGCTCAACCCGTCCTCGATCGGCGACTTTCTCGGCAACGGCAAAAAGCAGATCGCGATGGTGCGGATGCCACATGTGGTCGGCCGACTCGAATTCTGGGCGTTCGACGGCAAGATGCTGACGCTGCGCGGCTCGTTCGGCGGCACCAGCAACCATCGAATCGGCACCAAGACCTTGAATCTTTCTGCCGTCCTGCCGCGGCCGGCGCCACGCGGCGACCTGCTTGCAATTCCGAGCCTCGACCGGCAGACGTTGCGGATCGTCGCAGCGCTCCCCTCGCCGCGCGAAGTCGCATCGTATCGGCTCGACGGCGAAGCCGGCGGCAAATTTGCGGTTCGCAAGGCCGCGGGCGGCTTCGTCGTCGCCGTGCCGCTGCGCGGCGGCGGCAAGCAGGACGTTGTCATCGGCGCTGACGTTCTCGCGCGTTAACGCGCATGGTAAACGGCGCGCAGCTCTCCGACATTTAGGTTACCGCGAGCTTCCGCCTCGATCCGCCGCGAAGGCCTCTATCATTGTCCCTGAAATCGTCAGGGACGGGTCACCTTCATGTCGCGTGTGTTGACGCGGGCGTTTCTCTTTGTGGTTCTGATCGCGGCTGGCACGATGCTGGCCGCCCTCGCGGCGCATCCAGCGACGCGAGATGTCGTCGCCGTCTCCGGCTACGAGCCGGGCACCATCGTGGTGAAGACCGGCGAGCGGCGGCTGCTTTTTGTGTACGAACGCGGACGCGCACTGCGATTTCCTGTCGGCGTAGGCCGCGAAGGCCATCGCTGGACCGGCCGCGCCAAGGTCGAGGGCAAATATGTCGAGCCGGACTGGGAGCCGCCGGACGTGATCCGGCGCGACAATCCCGGTCTTCCCAAGATCATTCCCGGCGGATCGCCGCGCAATCCGATGGGCGCGGCAGCACTGACGCTGCGTGGCGGTGAATACGCGATTCATGGCACCAACGATCCAAACTCGATCGGCGGCTTCGTATCCTATGGCTGCATCCGCATGCACAATCGCGACATCAAGACGCTGTACCGGTTAGTCGATGTCGGAACGCCGGTGATCGTCGAACGGTGAACGACCTCATGCGTCGCATCTTCGCCCTTGCCGTACTGGCGCTCGCCCTGATCGCCGCAGCGCCCTCAACGAGCCTGGCGCGCGACGTCGTGCCTTTTCGGGGCGGCTATCCTGGCGGCTCGATCGTGGTGCTGACCAATCAGCGAACGCTGCTGTATGTGCTCGGTAACGGCCAGGCGATTCGCTATCCAGTCGGCGTCGGCCGCGCCGGCATGGCGTGGCAGGGCCAGGCCATCATCGACACCATGTTGATCCAGCCGGCCTGGACTCCGCCGCCGGATATTCGCCGTTCCGAGCCGCATCTGCCGCGCGTCATTCCCGGCGGCTCTCCGGCCAATCCGATGGGCGAGGCTGTGCTGGGCCTGAACCGCGGGAATTATGCGATCCACGGTACCAACAATCCGCGCTCGGTCGGCCATTTCGTCTCGCACGGATGCATCCGGATGTATAACCGCGACATCCGCGACCTCTACAACCGCGTCGGCATCGGCACCCGCGTCTACGTTCTGCCGTAACCGTACGCGTTCACTCGCACCAGCTCTGCCGCCTGCCGCCGTCGTAGCGCCGCACCGCGCCCGCCGCGAGAAGTTGCGTCGACACATCCCTGGTGCCGCGCGTTGACACCTCCGCATCGACGCGGCCGCCATATTTGTCCTGCCCGACCCGCCAGATGCCGACATCGCCTTCCGCAAGCATTTTCGTCAGCGCGTCGCGCGCGATGACCGCACGGCGGTATTCGTCCGCGCAGCGCGCATTGATCTCCGGCGCGTCAATACCGCGCAGCCGTACTTTTGTGGTGATCTCCATGCCTGGCCAGACATTGATCCGCGCCTCGAAGGTGTCGCCGTCGATCACCCGCAGAACTCTGGCCGGATGGCCCGCGCGGAGCATCGACGGCACGACAACCGGAGATGGCGCCGGCGCGGCGGCGACCTCACGCGCCGGCAGCCGTGACGCCGCCAACGCTCCGAGCGAAAGACCGGTCAGAAATGCCGCAACGATCAGCGCGATTGCGCCATGGCGTGGCGTGCCGGCGGTCAATTTCGGCGTGAGGAACATAGTCCTCACATATAGGACTAAATACAAGATTCGCGCAAGCGCAATCCCCGATTGAATCGGGCGCGGCGCCGGACAAGCGCTCCTGCCGTCACGCGCCTGCATGACGGGTCTGCTCTCTTGCCGCCGTATTTGACGGCAACATTCGCCGTATAAGTCGCACCATCATGGCCCGCCCGAATCGCTTGCCGCAACCCGAGGTTCCCGGTCTCGCCGCCCGCCGCATCGCCGTCGACATTCTCGACGGCGTGCTGCGGCGCCGGATTGCGCTCGACGAGCAGTTGTCGGGCAAGAGCGCACATGCGGGATTGCAAGGGCTCGCCGATCGCGACCGCGCGCTGATGCGCCGGCTTGTGACAACCGCGCTGCGGCGGCTCGGTACGCTGCGCCACCTCGTCGGCGGATTTCTCGAGCGCGGCTTTCCGGCTGACGCGCCGCGCGTCGAGTTCATCCTGCTGATCGGCGCCGCGCAAATTCTGTGGCTCGACGTTCCCGATCATGCCGCGGTCGATCTCTCGGTCCGGCTCGCGCAGGCCGACCGCCGTGCAGGTCGCTATGCCGGACTCGTCAATGCCGTGCTTCGCCGCATCACGCGCAGCCATGACACGGTCGAAGCCGAGAACGAGCGCGATACACCCGACTGGCTGATGGAGCGTTGGACGCGCAGCTATGGCGCGGTGACCGCGCGCGACATCGCCCGCGCCAACGGCCGCGAGCCGTCACTCGACATCACGGTCAAATCCGACGCCGCGCAGTGGGCCGAACGTCTGCACGGCCGCGTCTTGCCGACAGGTTCTGTACGCACGCTGGCGCAAGGCGATGTCACGCTGCTCCCCGGTTTTCACGAAGGCGCCTGGTGGGTGCAGGACGCGGCCGCCGCATTACCGGCGCGGTTATTCGGCGATCTCGGCGGCAAATCGATCGCGGATCTTTGCGCCGCGCCGGGCGGCAAGACCGCGCAGCTCGCGACAATGGGCGCGAATGTCACCGCGGTCGACCGCTCGCCGGCACGCATCGCGCGGCTGCGTGACAACCTGAAGCGGCTCTCGCTCCCGGCCGAAACCGCGGTGGCCGACATCGCCGAATGGTCGGCCGGACCGTTCGACGCCGTGTTGCTTGACGCGCCGTGCTCCTCGACCGGCACGATCCGCCGTCATCCGGACGTGCCCTGGCTCAAGAGTGAAGCCGACATCGCGGCGCTGCTGCCCGCGCATAGCCGGCTGCTCGACCGCGCGGTCGAACTGACGAAGCCCGGCGGCACGCTGATCTATTGCGTCTGCTCGCTTGAACCAGAAGAAGGCGTCGATCAGATCGCGGCCCTGCTCG
>JBFWZV010000002.1:0-132808 GCA_050184975.1 Pseudolabrys sp.
CCCGCCGAGCTTGACGATGTCACCAAGCAATGCGCGCGGGTCGAGCACCACGCCGTTGCCGATCACCGACAGCTTGCCGGGCCGCACCTCGCCGGAGGGCAGCAGCGACAATTTGTACGTGACGCCATCGATGACGAGCGTGTGGCCGGCATTGTGTCCGCCCTGAAAGCGAACGATGACGTCGGCCTGTTCCGACAGCCAGTCGACGATCTTGCCCTTGCCCTCGTCGCCCCACTGGGAACCGACAACAACCACATTCGCCATTCAGGATCCTTGCGCGCTGGCGCCCCACAACGATGCCGCCGCGCGCATGATACGCCCGGCGGGACCGCCCCCGGATAAAGGATGAACCCCGCGGAAGCAAGGCAAGCGGGCGCGGGTTTCCCCCGCGCCGGCGCCACTTAATCTATTGATATGTAACGCCTTTTAGTGACGTCTCAGTACTTCGCCTTCGCAAACACCCGCACGCTCGCGCCCGGCATCAGCACTTCGTCCTTCGAGAACGAGGCATGGTTGCGAATGTCGTCGTTCAGGAGATTGGTGCCGACGATGCCAAACGACACCTCGCTCAGATCGTTGAAGGCGGGCTTGGCGCGCTTCATGATGTAGCTGAGTTCCGCGCGCAGGTTGTTGTAGCCCGCCGTCGCCGTCTCGCCGGCCGTCGCGATATCGTTCTGCTTGAAGGCGTGCAGCAGGTTGACGCGCGCCAGCCAGTTGGCGTCGCGCCAATAGACGCCGCCGCCAAGCCGCATCGGCGGGATGCGCGGCACATTGGTGCCGTCGGCGAAGGTGGCGCGCACCACGTCGAACTGCGACTCGATGCCGAACATGCCGCCGCCGACCGGCAGCAGATCGAACTGGCTCTGGAACTCGACGCCGCGGAACTTCGCGTCGGCCTGCGAGAACACGGCTTCGTTCAGCTCCTCGTCCGGACCGCCGGCGCCGCACACACCGGACTCTTCGCACATCCGGCCGGTCAGCCGCCGGTAGATAAAGCCGTTGAACCGCGTGTGATAGGCGGTCAACTCGAAACGGAACGGCCCGACGGCGCGGCGCAGGCCGGCCTCGACGGACACTGCCGACTCGATGCCGAGGCTGGTCGACCCCTTGTCGAAGCTGGCCGTCGCCTCATGCACGCCGCCGGAGTAGATCTCGGCGGGCTTCGGCGCGCGTTCGACATATTGTCCGGTCAGACTCGCCACCAGGTTCCACGGCAGCATCTGGATCACGCCGACGCTGCCGCTGACCGGCGTAAACTTCAGATCGGTCGGCGTCGAGGCGATGGTGCCGTCGTCGGCGACCATGCGGCCGATGCCCGAGAGGTCGACATGCTCGATGCGCCCGGCGACCTGCAGTTTGGTCATTTCGCTGAACCTGAACTCATTGAAGATGTAGCCGGCGATGCGCGTGTTGGTGTTCGGATCGAACAGCCCCGGCCCTTCCGGGCTCTGCGCGTTCAATTTCTGGTGCGCGCCGCTGACGCCGATTGCCGTCGTCAACGCGGCAAAGCGCAGATCGAACGGCGCGAGTTGCACCTCGACGCGGCCCTCCTGCTCCTTGTTGGTGAACGTAATATGGGTGGTGTCGCTGGCCGGATCGGTCGAGTCTTCAAGACCTTTTTCACTGTGCCTGTAGTCGGTGGCGCCGAACCAGTAGCGCACGGCGTCGATCGCGCTCGACGGCGCCCGCCATTCGCCTTTCGACATCACCTTGGTCTGCTCCGCGTCGATGCGGCTGTTGACGTTGGCACCCTCGGCGGTCGGGATGTGATAGAGCGCGTTATTCTGAACGACAGCGACGCCGAAGAAGCCGTCGTTAAAGACATACGAGCCCCCAACTGAGCCGCCGTTCGACCGCACTTTCGAATTCGGCTGCTTGCCGTCGAAAGTGCCGGGCTGCGGCACGTTGTTGAACTCGGCGGGATCTGGCGTCATCAGATAGGGGTAATGCGGCACGCGGTAATTGCCCGAGCTGCGGCCGAAAATATCGGCATGCATGGCGAAATTGCCGGCGCCGCCGTCGAACAGGAAGGCGCCGTCGACGCCGCGGTCGACGCTGCTCGTACCGCCGCGCACCTCCGCCGAGATGCCGCGCGTCGGAACCATGGTCGGAATGCGGTTGTTGGAGACATCGACCACACCGCCGATCGCCTGGGTGCCGAACCGCAGCGTCGCCGGGCCGCGAATGACCTCGACGCGCTCGGCGATCAGCGGATCGACCGGCACGTAGTGATCCTCGCCAAGATCGGATGCACCCTCGGAGCCGAGGCCGTTTTCCTGCATGCGGACGCGGTTGACGTCGAGGCCGCGGATGATCGGCCGGCTCGCCCCGCCGGGCGCGAAGCTCGAACCGGTAATGCCGGGCTTGTCGTTGAGGAGATCGCCGAGCGTCGCCGCGCCGTTGCGGCGGATTTCCGGCTCCGCGACGATGGTGACAGGCGCGAAATTCCTGGTGTCGATGAGCAGCGTGCCCTGGAGATCGGCCGGCGCCGTCGTCTGCGTTCCGACGCCCGTTGTGGACGCCGGGCGGCGGGGCACGATCGGACTCGGCGTGGTGCTGACCACGATTTCCGGCAACACAACCTGCGCCTGTCCTTCGGCGGCAACTCCGGTCACGATGACCGCGCCAAAAGCCAGAACCCGCCCGCGCCAAGCCACGCCACGACGAACCATGCCACGCCCCTTTTCGATGTAACAGTATTACATTATGTTATAACATTACTTTTTGGCGTGGCTTGTCAATGTCAGCGTTTGTGGAGAAATCCGAGCCGGTCATTGTGTCGCTCGACGACGCGCGCCGGGCGCGCGCGTCGAGCGGCCATGCTCCCGAGATCGATGTCATACCGATCGACGTCGCGGGCCGCGGCAGGCCGCGGCGAGGCTATTTTCACTGGGCGGCAATCGCCGCAGTCGCGGCGCATCTTGGCGCGCTGGCTGCGGTCTACCCGTTCGCCGCCATACCGCCGGCCGGCGGCGAAGGCCGCCATCTCGAAGCCGTCGAAGTCAGCCTGGTGCCGTCGAGCGTGCTGGAGTCGAGAACGACGAAACCGTCGGAAAACACCGGCGGCACCCGTGCGGAGGTGAGTCCGACCGAGGGCGACATCGACAAACCGCAGGAAAGCAAACCACCGGAGCCGCAGCCGAGCGATGTTGAGACGCTGACGCCGCCCGCGCCGGCAATGGTAGCGAGCGACGAGCCGTTGCCCGCCCCGACCAGGCCGAAGATCGCGCCGCAGAGCGCGCCGGTAGGCGGTGCCACCACGCGCACCATCGTCGAAGCCGCCCCGACCAGCGCCCCGGCCGGCGCCAGCCCGGGCGAGATCGACCGTTACGCCTTGCAGGTGCGCGCCGCGCTCGCGCGGAACAAGCCGAACGGGATACGCCGCAAGGGCAGCGTCACCGTCGCCTTTTCAATCGAGAACGATGGCAAGCCGTCCGGCATTCGCATCGCAGCGTCAAGCGGCGCACGCGCGCTCGACCGCGCCGTAGCCGACGCCATCGCGCGAACGCGCTTCCCCTCGCCGCCCGCCGGCATGACGCCGCAGCAGCGTAGCTACGCGGTGCCGTTCCAGTTCCGCTGACTAGAACCGCAACGGCTTGGCCTGTTGCACCTGCGGCAGCGCCCGCACCTTGGCCAGCACCTCGTCCGGCAGTTCGCCGTCGATCTCGATCAGCGCGATGGCGTCGCCGCCCGGCTTGTCGCGGCCGACATGGAAGGTCGCGATGTTGATGCCGGCGTCGCCCATGGTGCCGGAGAATTTTCCGATGAAGCCCGGCTTGTCGTAATTGGTGATGTAGACCATCGAGGGGCCGAACTCGGCGTCCATGCGGATGCCCTTGATGTTGACGATACGCGGGCGGCCGTCGGCGAACACCGTGCCGGACACGAACCGGCTCTGCCGCTCGGTCGTCACCGTGATCGTGATGAGGCTCTCGTAGTCGCAGTCGCCGGCCCGTGTCGTCTCGTCGACCACGATGCCGCGGTCCTTCGCCACCACCGGCGCCGACACCACGTTGATGTCCTGCAGCATCGGCCGCAGCAGGCCGGCCAGCGCCGCCGAGGTCAGCGCGCGGGTGTTCATCTGCGCCACTTCGCCCTCATAGGCGATCTGGATTTTCTGGATGCCGGTCTCGGTCAGTTGCCCGGCGAACGAGCCGAGCTTCTCGGCCAGCGCGACGAAGGGCTTGAGCTTTGGCGCTTCCTCGGCGGTGATCGAGGGGAAGTTGATCGCGTTCGAGATCGCGCCGCGCAGCAGATATTCCGACATCTGCTCGGCGACCTGCAGCGCGACGTTTTCCTGCGCCTCGCTGGTCGAGGCGCCGAGATGCGGCGTGCAGACGACGTTGGGGTGATTGAACAGCACGTTCTCCGTTGCGGGCTCGGTCGAGAACACGTCGAGGGCCGCGCCCGCCACCTGACCTGAGTCGAGTGCGGCGCGCAGCGCCGGCTCGTCGATCAGCCCGCCGCGCGCGCAGTTCACGATACGCACGCCCTTCTTCATCTTCTCGAGCGCCGCCGCGTCGATGATGTTGCGGGTCTGGTCGGTCAGCGGCGTATGCAGCGTAATGAAATCGGCGCGCTGGATCAGTTCGTCGAGCGTCACTTTCTCGACACCGAGATCGATGGCGCGCTCCGGCGACAGGAACGGGTCGTAGGCGATCACCTTCATGCGCAGGCCCTGCGCGCGGTCGGCGACGATGGAGCCGATATTGCCGCAACCGATCAGGCCGAGCGTCTTGCCGGTGATTTCGACGCCCATGAAGCGGTTCTTTTCCCATTTGCCGGCCTGGGTCGAGGTGTCGGCCTGCGGGATCTGCCGCGCCAGCGCCAGCATCAGCGTAATGGCGTGCTCGGCGGTAGTGATCGAATTTCCAAACGGCGTGTTCATCACGATGATGCCGCGCGCGGTCGCCGCCGGCACGTCGACATTGTCGACGCCGATGCCGGCGCGTCCGATCACCCGGAGCTTCGCCGCCTTCTCGAGGATTTTCGGCGTCACCTTGGTCGCCGAGCGGATCGCGAGGCCATCATAGCCGCCGATAATCTCGGCGAGCTTGTCCTTGTCCTTGCCGAGATTGGGCTGAAAATCGACCTCGATGCCGCGATCCTTGAAGATCTGCACGGCGGCGGGCGAAAGCGCGTCGGAAATAAGAACCTTGGGTGCCATTGGAGTCGGTCCGGTCAAGTCGTTCGGTTGTGAGGAACAGGCGCTCCGCGCGGAGCGCTTTAAAATCAGGCGGCTTTGGCGAGCGAAGCCTTCGCCTCGGCGAAGGCCCAGTCGAGCCACGGTGTCAGCGCTTCGACGTCGCGCGTCTCCACCGTGCAGCCGCACCAGATGCGCAAGGACGCCGGCGCGTCGCGGTGATTGGCGATCTCGAACGCCGCGCCTTCCTTGTCGACCAGCGCCTCCATCGTCTTGACGAAGGCGATCTGCTTGTCGGCCGGCAGCCGGGCGACGTCGGCGTCCACCAGCTTCAGGCACACCGACGTGTTCGAGGCGGTCGCCGGGTCGCTGGCGAGATTGGTGATCCACGGCGTCTTCGCCACCCAGTCGGCGAGCACCTTGGCGTTGGCGTCGGCGCGGGCCTTCAAGGCATGCGCGCCGCCGACCGACTTCGCCCAGTCGAGCGCATCGAGATAGTCCTCGACGCACAGCATCGACGGCGTGTTGATGGTCTCGCCGATGAAGATGCCCTCATTGAGCTTGCCGCCCTTGGTCATGCGGAAGATTTTTGGCAGCGGCCAGGCCGGCTTGTAGGTCTCGAGCCGCTCGACCGCGCGCGGGGAGAGAATCAGCATGCCGTGCGCGGCCTCCCCGCCCAGCGCCTTCTGCCAGGAGAAGGTCACGACATCGAGCTTCGGGAAATCGAGTTTCTGCGCGAAGGCCGCCGAGGTCGCGTCGCAGATGGTGAGGCCCTTGCGGTCGGCGGCGATCCAGTCGCCGTTCGGCACTTTCACGCCGGAGGTGGTGCCGTTCCAGGTGAACACCACGTCGGTATCGAAGTTCACGGTCTTGAGGTCCGGCAGCTCGCCATACGGCGCCTTGAGCACCGTGACGTCTTTCAGCTTCAACTGCTTCTCGACGTCGGTGACCCAGCCCTCGCCGAACGATTCCCAGGCGAGCATCGTGACGGGCCGCGCGCCCAAGAGCGACCACAGCGCCATTTCGACGGCGCCGGTGTCGGAAGCCGGCACGATGCCGATGCGGTAATCCGCCGGCACGTCCAACACCTCGCGGGTGAGATCGATGGCGCGCTTGAGCTTCGCCTTGCCGATCTTGGCGCGATGGGAGCGTCCGAGCGCTGCGTCTTTGAGGGCCTGGAGGGTCCAGCCGGGGCGCTTGGCGCAGGGGCCGGACGAGAAGTGCGGAACCGCCGGCCGCACGCCGGGCTTTGCAGTCGTCATGTTGTATCTATCCTTCCAGATAGGCGCCCCTCGTTGGGGAGGGGTGTCCCACTGGCGGAGATACGCTTCCGCCTTGCGGCGGTCAAGGAGATTTCAGCGTTGTGAAATCAGGCCGTCGTCGCGGCGCTCAGCGCCAGCCGTCGATGTCGTCGAAGTACCAGCGCAGGCCGACGCGGATTTCGTGGGCCTGCAGATCCTTGAGATCGAACGACCCGGTCGCGTCATGCACCGCCGGCGCGTCGCCGAGATTGAGGTAGCGGTAGCCGATGTCGAGCATGATGTTGCGCGACACCGCGAAGGCGACGCCGGCCATGCCGGCATAACTGAAGCTCCAGCCACGCGCGCCGGTCTCGGTCGTCGGCGGCAGCGGGCTCACATAGTTGTTGACGCGGATGAAGCTCGAGCCGACGCCGGCGCCGACATAGGGCGTGAAGCCGTACCACGAGCCGAGATCGAAATAGCCGTTGGCAAGCAGCGTCATCGACTGCACCTTGGCGGTGGTGTCGTTCGCCGTCACCGACATGCCGTGATATTTGGCCGGCCCCGCGTAGTCGACGGTCAGGTCGGTGCGGAACCAGTCCACCTTGAGGCCGCCGCCGAGGGTGAAGCTGGCGGTGCCGTCGAGCTTGTTGTCGGTCGGATTGCTGGCGGGGCCGAGCGAGGACTCCGCGTCGACCGAACTGAACCTGTAGCCGATGTCGCCGCGCAGATACCAGCCGTGCAGCGCCTTGAAGACCGGCATGCGCGAATGTTCGGCGGGCAGCGGCAGCGGGTGATCGCCGGGCATGTCGGCGGCCTGCGCGCCGGCGACGGCGAAGATGACGACGGCCGAACTCATCAACAACGATCGAACGCTACACATCACGTCTGCTCCTCGGCCGGCCTCGTGCGGGTGGGCCGTATCATCCCCTGCTGCGGATCGGATATTGCGGATAGACCGGCGGCTGATAGACCGGCGCCGGCTGGTGGTAGACCGGCGCGGGCGGCGGCGCGTAGACCGGCGCGGGCTGCGTATAGACCGGCGCGGGCGCGATATAGGTCGGCTTCGGCCGCGACCAGAAATCGAAGTCGTCATGCAGATTGAAGCGCACGCCGAGCTTGATGTCGTGCGACGTCAGCTTTTCGAACTGCATCGGATTGTAGACGTTGTTCGTGCCGAGATAGGTGTAGATGTCGCCCGACTCGGCGTCGCCGAGATTGACGTAGCGATAGGCCAGTTCGATCACGACGTTCTTGGTGACCTTGTAGCCGATGCCCGCGTGCAGCGCCCAGGCGAAATTCCACTTCGATGCGTCGTCGGCAAAGGCGACGCCGAGGTTCGGCGTATTGATGTCCTCGAAACTGTGAATGGTGATACGCGCGCCGCC
Organism: Pseudolabrys sp.; assembly: GCA_050184975.1. Lineage (GTDB taxonomy): Bacteria > Pseudomonadota > Alphaproteobacteria > Rhizobiales > Xanthobacteraceae > Pseudolabrys. The sequence goes on from JBFWZV010000002.1 coordinate 7,773, forward strand.
GATGCCGGCGCCGATGAACGGCGTGAAGCCGTGCCAGGTGCCGAGGTCGAAATAGGCGTTGGCGAGGAACAGCCATTCCGACTTGCTGGCCGAGTATTCGTTCGTATAGGTGTTGCCGCCGCTGGTGATGATCTGCGAGCCGTGGAAGTTGGCGCGCGAGCGGTATTCACCGGTGAAATCGATGCGCAGCCAGTCGTTCCAGTGGTAGCCGAAGCCGAGCCCGACCAGGCCGGACGAATCGAAGCCAAGGCCGACGTTGCGCACGCTGTTATTGACGTCGAGGATGTTGGTGAGATTGTCGATCTGCTGGTTGGTGATGCCGATATCGCCGCGCAGGTACCAGCCCGACACGACCTCGACGACCGGCGGCGGCGGAATGAAGACCGGTGGCGGCGGCGGCGAATAGTCGGCTGCCCATGCACCGCCGCTCGATAGGCCCACGGCCAATCCCGCCAGCAGCGCCGGAATTCTGAAACACTGACCCGCCATCGCTGAAGTCCTCTGTTCGAATGACCACGCGGCATGACCGCGCGGCGACGCATTCGAGGCGGACGATGGCAGCAAAACGTTAAGTGGCGCTTAACCGTGTTTTTTAACCCTGATAATTCGTAAACGCGCGCGGCGCGCGAAAGCCGCACGGCTGGAGCGGCGCCAACGCGCGATTCTGAAAAGTGGAAGCCGGTTTTCGGACAAAATCGCGCGCAAGCGAAGAAGCGCCGCGGTAAGAAACGATTAACAACTGTGAACGCCGCACCGCGCGGTGCGGCAAAAAAACATCGGCCTCAGTCTTCCCCGCCCTCTTCCAGCTTGCCCATGTGGCGCTGCGAGTAGAGCTCGATACCGATCTTGGACACGAGATCGAGCTGCGTCTCGAGGAAGTCGATGTGGTGTTCCTCGTCCGACATCAGCTTCTCGAACAGGTCGCGGGTGACGTAGTCCTTCACCGAATGGCAGTGCGTAGCGGCTTCCTGGTAGAGCGCCCGCGCCGAGATCTCGGCGGCGAGGTCGCAGTCCAGCACTTCTTTGACGCTCTGCCCGATGTGCAGCGGGTCGAGCACCTGCATGTTCGGGAAGCCGTCAAGAAAAAGAATACGGTCGACCAGCTTGTCGGCGTGTTCCATCTCCTCGATGGATTCCTTGCGCCACTGCTTGGCGAGATCGTTGTAGCCCCAGTTCGCCAGCATCCGGTAATGCAGCCAGTACTGGTTGATGGCCGTCAACTCGTGGCGCAGCGCCTTGTTGAGGTATTCGACGACCTTCGCATCACCCTTCATCGCTTAGCTCCCTGGAACAGTTCCAGAGAGCATCGCTCAGGACGTGTGCGCGTGCAAGGCGCAGCTACAGCCGAGTGGACAAGTCAGCGCCTTCTGGCCGACCGCTTCTTCGATGATTTTGCGGATGGTGCGTGCGCAGCGGCCGCACTGCGCGCTGCAGCCGAGACAGCCATAGACCTGCCCCGCGGTGCGCGGCGACGACGACGTCACCGCGGCGCGCACGTCTTTGTCGCTGAGGACGTTACATGAGCAAACAATCATGAGCAGACCGGCAGCCCGTCTGGGCACGCATCACTGACCCAATTCGCTACCGGGCGTGTTGCGTTAAGTCAAAGCAAAACAACAGTTTAAAAGAATTCCAATCTCGCGGTGCGGTGGGGGCGACGGAAAAAAGCGCCGTCCCGCGGAACCTGCCGCAATTCATGATCAAGCTGCTGCCCCATATGATTTCATGACCGATTGGTCTATATATCGTCCATGAGCCGTGCTCACATTCGACCGCGGTTGCCGCGGGGCCGCCCCAGAGGTTTCGACACCGACGCCGCCGTCGAACGCGCGATGGCGGTGTTCTGGTCGCACGGCTATCACGCGACGGCGCTGCCGGATCTTCTTCGCGCGACGAAACTCTCGCGCGGCAGCCTCTACGCCGCTTTCGGCGACAAGCACTCGCTCTTCCTGCGCGCGCTCGATCGCTACATCGCCGATGCCCTGGCGCGCATGGACAGCGAACTCGCCCCGGACAAAGAGCCCGTCGCGGGACTGCGCGCCTATCTCGCCGGCTATGTCGAGCGCACCAGCGGCACCAAGGGCCGGCGCGGATGTCTGCTGGTGGCGACAGCGATGGAACTGGCCGGCCGCGATGCGGACGTCGACCTGCGCATCGGCCGTTTTTTCAAGGCGATGGAAGGCAGGCTGGCCGATGCTCTTGCCCGCGCGAAGGCGGCGGGCAAGCTGGCCCAAGGCGTCGACCCGTCGAGCGCCGCCCACATTCTGGTCTGTTTTGTCGAAGGACTTCGCGTGACGGGAAAAACCGGGCGCACGCGAAGCTCGTCGCAAGCCACCGCCGACGCCGTGCTCGACCGTTTCATCAGATAGACGATCCCGCAAACACCGGCGCTCGGAGCGCGCCGATATCTAGACCGATTGGTCTTGAAAGAAAGACGCCATGTCCGCCATCCAGGTCTTTTTCGCGGTAACCGTCCCGTTGCTCTGGGGTTACCAGTTCGTCGTCATCAAGGTGGGCGTGCTGCAGTTCCCGCCGCTCTTTTTCCTCGCCCTGCGCTTTCTCGTCATCGCGGTCCTGCTCATTCCCTTCGTCAAAAGGCCGACGCGGCAGCAGTTCGGTCCCGTCGCGGCGATCTCGGTCTTTCTGGGCGGACTGAACTTCGGGCTTTTCTATGTCGGCCTCGGGCTCGGCTCGGGAAGCATGTCGGCGATCGCGTATCAGCTCGCCACGCCCTTCACCATCCTGCTGGCGTGGCCGCTGCTCGCGGAGCGGCCGTCTCTGACCACGTCCGCCGGCGTGGTGATCGCATTCGTCGGCGTGGTCGTGCTGGCGGCGGGGCCCGGCCTGACGGCGAACGCGCTGCCGCTCATGCTTGTCGTCGGGGCCGCCTTGGCCTTCGCGACGTCCAACGTCCTGACGAAACGCTATGGTCCTTTCGACCCGTTGATGCTGATGGGGTGGTCGTCGCTGCTCACGGTGCCGCAGGTCGCGGCGATGTCGCTGCTGCTCGAACATGGACAACTGACAAGCCTTGTCGCGGCGGACTGGCGTGGCTGGCTGGCGCTCGCCTACACGATCTTTATCGGGGGAATCCTCGGGTTCGGCCTCTGGTTCTGGCTGATCGGCCGCTGCTCGATGAGCCGCGTCGCGCCATTCGGCCTGCTACTTCCGGTGTTTGCCGTGATGTCGAGCGTCTTGTTTCTCGGCGAGCCTGTGACCCAGAAACTGATCGTCGGCGGACTGCTCGCGATCTCCGGCGTCGCCATTACGCAGGCGAGGCCGGGCGCCCGACCCGCTTGAGACTGTAACTTCTACGCCGCCGCGCCGGTCAGCGCCTCGCAGATGTCGTCGACGACGGACTCCACCAGCACCTTGTCGTCGCCCTCGCCCATCACGCGGATCACGGGTTCCGTTCCGGACGGGCGGATGATGAGCCGGCCGCGGGTGCCGAGCCGCACTTCCGCATTGTTGATCGCCGAGATCACGCGCGCGTTTTCCAGCGGCTTGCCGTTCCTGTAGCGCACGTTCTTCAACACCTGCGGCAGCGGCTCGAAGCGGTGGCAGAACTCCGACACCGGCTTGTCCTGCCGCACGACCTCCGCGAGGATCTGCAGCGCCGCGACGAAGCCGTCGCCGGTGGTCGCATAGTCGGACAGGATGATGTGGCCGGACGGTTCGCCGCCGACATTGAAGCCGCCCTCGCGCATCTTTTCGAGCACATAGCGGTCGCCGACCGGCGTGCGGATCAGTTCGATGCCGAGGCCCATCAGATGCCGCTCGAGGCCGAGGTTCGACATCACGGTGGCGACCACGCCGGGCTTCGCCAGCCGGCCGTCGGCCTTCCAGCTTTCGGCGATGATGGCGAGCACCTGGTCGCCGTCGACCACCTGGCCGCGCTCGTCGACGATCATGACGCGGTCGGCGTCGCCGTCGAGCGCGATGCCGATGTCGGCGCGCATCTCGCGCACTTTTTTGGAGATCGCGGCGAGGTCGGTCGAGCCGCAGTCCTTGTTGATGTTGAAGCCGTCCGGCTCGACGCCGATCGGCACCACGTCGGCGCCGAGTTCCCACAGCGTGCCGGGCGCGACGCGGTAGGCGGCGCCGTTGGCGCAGTCGATCACGACGCGCAAGCCGTCGAAGCTCAGCGACTTCGGCAGGGTGTGCTTGGCGAATTCGATGTAGCGGTCCTGCACGCCGTCGATGCGCTTGGCGCGGCCGAGGTCGGCGCTTTTCGCCAGCTTGCCGGACATATCCGAATCGATGAGCGCCTCGATCTGCGCCTCGACCGCGTCGGACAGCTTGTAGCCGTCAGGGCCGAAAATCTTGATGCCGTTGTCGTCGTACGGATTGTGCGAGGCCGAGATCATCACGCCGATGTCGGCGCGCATCGAACGCGACAGCACGCCGACCGCCGGCGTCGGGATCGGGCCGGTCAGCAGCACGTCCATGCCGACGGAGGTAAAGCCCGCGACCAGCGCGGTCTCGATCATGTAGCCGGACAGGCGGGTGTCCTTGCCGATCAGCACGCGATGGCGATGATCGCCGTTGCGGAACACGATGCCGGCGGCCTGGCCGACCTTCATCGCCAGTTCCGGCGTAATCACCTTGTTGGCACGGCCACGCACGCCGTCCGTGCCAAAATACTTGCGAACCATCGACAGCCCCCACGCCCCGCTTTTTATTGATGCTCGGCTGGCCGCGACACGCCGCGCCGGCCGGTTGGCCGCAATATAATGGGTAGTGTACCCGTGATTGCTTCAAGAATTGTAAGCAAACATTGCTGACGGCCGCTAACCATTTGATATGCCGCAAAACCGCGCGTTCCTGCAACTGTTAACCATGCGCCCTTTCGGGCCGCCGCGCCGCCGTGCTACCTGAAGGCTCAATCCTGGTGCCGATCCCATGAAGACGATCACGTGTATTGCCGACCTGCGCGAGGTGGCCCGCCGCCGCGTTCCCCGTGCGTTTTTCGACTACGCCGACTCGGGCTCCTACAGCGAGCAGACGCTGCGCGCGAACCGCGCCGACCTCGAGGCGATCAGGCTGCGCCAGCGCGTGCTGGTCGACGTTTCCGAGCGCGACCTGACCACCACCGTGCTCGGCCGCAAGCTCGCCGCGCCGATGATCCTGGCGCCGATCGGGCTCCTGGGCATGCAGCACGGCGACGGCGAAATCCTCGCCGCCCGCGCCGCCAACGAGGCCGGCATCCCGTGGACGCTGTCGACCATGTCGGTCTGCTCGATCGAGCATGTCGCCGAGGCGACGCAAAAGCCGTTCTGGTTCCAGCTCTACGTCATCAAGGACAAGGGCTTCTCGCGCGCGCTGATGGACCGCGCCGTCGCCGCCAAGGTCGACACGCTGGTGCTGACCGTCGACCTGCAGGTGCTCGGCCAGCGCCACAAGGACATCAAGAACGGCATGACGGTGCCGCCGGAATTCCGCATCGCCAACGTCATCGACATCGCCACCAAGCCGCGCTGGGCCTGGAACATCCTGAAGGGCAAGTCGAAGACCTTCGGCAACATTTCCGGCCATGTGCCCGGCATGGAAGGCGTCAACTCGCTCGCCAAATGGACGCAGGACCAGTTCGACCCGGCGCTGAACTGGCGCGACGTCGAGTGGATCAAGAACTACTGGCCGGGCAAGCTCGTCATCAAGGGCATCCTCGACGTCGAGGACGCGCAGACCGCCGTGAAGATGGGCGCCGACGCCATCGTGGTGTCGAACCACGGCGGCCGCCAGCTCGACGGGGCCGGCTCCTCGATCTCGATGCTGCCGCGCGTCGCCGACGCGGTCGGCACCGACACCGAGATCCTGTTCGACGGCGGCGTGCGCACCGGCGCCGACCTGATGCGCGCGCTGGCGCTCGGCGCCCGCGCCTGCCTGGTCGGCCGCGCCTATGTCTACGGGCTCGGCGCCTATGGCCAGGCCGGCGTCGCGAAGGCGATCGACATTCTGCAGAAGGAACTCAGCGTCACCATGGCGCTCACCGGCGTCGGCCGCGTCACGGCAATCGACCGCCGCGTCATCGACGACGGGCAGCCTGCGCCCGCGAAAAAGCCGGCAGCGCCGAAACGCCCGCGCAAGAAGTCCTGAGCGCTAGCGCCAGCCCAAGGCCGGCGCGACGTGCTTTAAAATCGACTCAATGACATGCGCGTTGTAATCGACGCCTAATTGGTTCGGCACCGTGAGCAATAGCGTGTCGGCCTCGGCAATCGCGGTGTCTTCCTTCAGTTGCTTCACCAGTTCGTCCGGTTCCGCCGCATAGCTCTTGCCGAAAATCGCCCGCGTGTTGTCGCCGAGGAAGCCGATCTGGTCGTCCTCCTTAGCCCCGCGGCCGAAATACATGCGGTCCATGTCGCTGACGAGCGCGAAGATCGAGCGCGACACGCTCACCCGCGGCTCGCGCGCATGCCCCGCCTCTTTCCACGCCTTGCGATAGGCGCGGATCTGCTCGGCCTGCTGGACGTGGAACGGCGCGCCGCCCTCGTCGAATTTCAGCGTCGAGCTTTGCAGGTTCATGCCGAGCTTGGCCGCCCATTCCGACGTCGCATTGGTCGCCGCCCCCCACCAGATGCGCTCGCGCAGGCCCTCCGAATAGGGCTCGAGCCGCAACAGCCCCGGCGGGTTCGGAAACATCGGGCTCGGGTTCGGCTTGGCGAAGCCCTTGCCCTCGATGACTTCGAGAAACACCTCGGCGTGGCGGCGCGCCATGTCGGCGTCGCTCATGCCCTCCGGCGGCGCGTAGCCGAAATAGCGGAAGCCGTCGATCACCTGTTCCGGCGAGCCGCGCGAGATGCCGAGCTGCAGCCGCCCACCGGCGATCAGGTCGGCGCTGCCTGCGTCCTCCGCCATGTAGAGCGGGTTCTCGTAGCGCATGTCGATGACGGCGGTGCCGAGCTCGATGCGTTTCGTCCGCGCGCCGCAGGCCGCGAGCAGTGGAAACGGCGAGGCGAGCTGCCGCGCGAAATGGTGGACGCGAAAGTAAGCGCCGTCAGCGCCGAGTTCCTCCGCCGCGACGGCGAGCTCGATCGACTGCGTGAGCGCATCGGCGCCGGAGCGCGTGCCCGACTGCGGCGACGGGGTCCAGTGGCCGAAGGAGAGAAAGCCGATTTTTTTCATTTGTCCGGGGATGTTTGATGTGCGGCGGGCAGCAAACCCTATGTGGTGTACGCGCGCAAGAAAACCAACGCGCGGGCATAGACCCACATACACATATGTCATGTGTCATGGCCGGACATAGCCCGTCGAAGACGGGCGTGAACGCCCTGATGTTCCGGCCATCCCGCTTAGGGACGCAGTGCCTTCCTAAGCGGGACCCGCGGGACAAGCCCGCGGGTGACGTCGGAGAGAAAGCGGGCAAGTTGCGCTTCCGGTTAAGAGGACTATATTCCTGTGATGCCCCCGCGCCTCTTCACCTCCGACTCGGTCACCCGCCTCCGCGTCACGCCCGACGCGGACGAGCCGTTCGCACAGACCGGACCGCGCCCGCGCGGCCCGCAAGGCCAATCCGGAAAAGTCCAGGCGTCGCGTCGCCCGCACTCAGACGCCACCGTGGCGCGGGTGCGCCGCCTCGTCGTCGAGACCACGCTGACCTATGGCGAGATCGCCGCGAGGACCGGCGTCGGCCGCGCCTCGATCTGCCGCTGGACGCGGGATGGCGCGTGGAAGCGCCCGCCCTTTGCGCCGCGCGCGACCGACACCGTGCCGCGCGCGCGGGCCGGCCAAAGGCTCAAGCTGCGTCTCCTTGCCGAACGCCTGCGCGCACTCTGCGAGCGCCACATAAGCGCGCTGGAAGCCGCGCCCGGAACGACCACCGCGGCGCTGCTGGCCGCGCTGGCGCTGGTGCAGGCGGCGAAGCTCGAAGCGATCGGCCGCCGCGGCCGGCGCCGCCTCGTCACCTCGGACAGCCTGATCTCGGACGCGACCTATCGAGAGGTCGCGCGCAAGGCGCTGGCCGAACTCGACAACTGCGGCGTCGACACCGCCCACCTGCCCGGCGAGGCTTTATCTCTGATCGTCGATGCCCGCATGCCGGCGGAGGAGAACAGGGCGTTCAGGCGGAGGGGAAGCTAGAGAAATCTTGAGTATTTGATGTAGCGGCAGGATTAACCAGTGCTACGGCCTGCCGTATGCTCAGAACTTGGCGTTTGGTGGGATGACCCAAATCAATTTGCACTGGGAGACGCTAATGATTAGCGCTGACAAGCATTTCGAGTTCATTGCATCGCGAGTCAATCAAACCTCAAACGACACGGAAGCAGGGGTGAAATTGTTTATACCTCTGTATTCCGCCATACTCGCCGGTTCGATTTGGCTCCGGCTTCAACTAAAGGGCGTGGTGGTACCTCCGTCTTACGAATACTTGTCGAACGGCCTAGTCGTACTCCTCACTTTGGTTTGCATTTACATCGAGTACGATAATTGTCGCGCATGGTGGGGCTATCGCGCTGAACTCGCAAAGATGACTGCGGGAACTGAATTTCCTGCCCCTGAACCCAAACTTTCATCGTGTGTGATCGAGGGCGTCCTTTGTTTCGCGATGGCGGCGGCTTGCATTCTATTTTGGATATTTAACCCGTTCAGCGCTGCGATGCTCCCGGTGTAATCTCAATTTGTTATGCGCTAAGCGTAGCGGTGTCGCGTATTTAAAAATGCGAAACACACAGCCATCCGACATGCTAAGCGAAAGCTCTAAGATACTCGCTGGTAAGGAATGAAGTCGGGGGGCTCAAAAAGCTCGGCATCTCGCGTGTACGTCTCCGCCAACGCTTCTTCTACCAATTCATCCTTTGGGATAGATTCGCTTACGCGAGCCAGAGTAACAAGGTAGACGAGCTGTCGAACCGGCAGCGTGCGAGCGCCTTCGTTCTTGAGTCGCTCAACGAATTTTTCCCCTTCGTGATCAAGGTCAGCCCGATACCGATAGACCATATTGATCAGTTCGGTGACGGAATACCCGGAGTAGCCTTCAAACGTATGTGCAACGGCTTTGATTTGATTGAGAATAACTCGTTCTTTTTCAGAGAAAACGTAGCCCGCCGGTCGCCGCGCTTCAGAATCGAGCCAGTCCGCTTCCCAATCTCTGAAAATCTCGCCGAGCAACCGCAATCGTTCCACGGACGCGCGAAACTTGTCTGCGTCTTCTTGGTCTTTCGAGCGTTTGGCCAAATACCACCCTTGCAATACGAATCATTTCGCCTGTGCAAGAAGTGTGGGAGACGCTCTCTGATTTGGCTATTAGAAAATTCCTTCCTTCAGAAAAACCCGCGAGTTCATGACTCTCCAAAGTCAAGACGCCCGATTTTTCGGCCCTTTCTGTTACCTGTGAATTACGGGGACAGCGTGGTCAGCCACGTCATGGCCGGGCTTGTCCCGGTCATCCACGTCTTTCTTGCTGAGACGTCGAAAAGGAAGTCGTGGATGTCCGGGACAAGCGCGGGCATGACAACGAGGGATGCCCCCTCACACCAACTCCAGCCGCAAATCCCGTCCGACAATGCGCGCGGCGCGCTGCAGGCTTTCGAGCGTGGCGCTGCCGTTGTCGGGATCGAGCAGGCGGTCGACCTGCGCGCGGCTGGTTTTCATCAGGTCGGCCATGCGCTTCTTGGTGATCTTCTTCTTCTTCATCTCGGCCGCGAGCTGGCGCGCCACCACCGCCTTGATGGCGGCGGCGGTGACTTCCTCGCGGATGCCTTCCGCGTCGAGCCAGCGTTCGAAGCGCGATCCTAGGTGCGGGTTTTTCTTGGCCATGTTTCCAGTTCCTTCAGTCGTTCGCGCGCCAGCCTGAGGTCGTCCGCCGGGGCCTTGCGGCCTTTCTTGATGAAGGCGTGCAGCGCGACCAGCATTCCGTCGTGAAAGCCGATCAGCACCCGCGCTTCCCGCTTGCTCGGCAGCGAGGAGCGGACCTCCCACAACCCGCCGGACAGCGCGCGGCACAGCGGCATCCCGATCGGCCAGCCGAACTGCACCTTGGCAATGTCGCGGCCGATCGTCCGCTTGTCCCCGCGCGCGAGCGCGGTCAGCCACATGCGCACCGGCTCCCGGCCGGCAGCCGATCTCCAGAACACGAGCGGGATCGGCGTCGGGCTCTCGGGCATCGGGAAATGTATGTATCAAAAAAGATACGTCAAGGCAAGAGCGCAAAGGCAGTGGCAAACAAAAACGTCATGGCCGGGCGAAAGCGCGAAACGCGTCTTCGCGCTGAAGTCCCGGCCATCCCGCTTAGGCAGGCACGGCGTTCAGGGGATCGGGATCGCCGGAACAAGTCCGGCGATGACGACTGATTTGAAGCGCCCCCTACTCCTCCTTCAACCCATACGCCAGCTGGTTCCCCGTCGCGCCGTAATACTTGAACGGCAGGAACTTGCCGGTCATGCCGAGCGCCACGCGGTCGCCCTTGGGGTCGGCTTTGCGCGTGATGTCCATGTCGAAGTCGATCGCCGACATGATGCCGTCGCCGAACTCTTCTTCGATGAGCACCTTGATCGCCGGGCCGTTGACCAGCACCAGCTCGTACAGGCGGTAGATCAGCGGGTCGGTCGGCGGCATCGGCGTCGCGGTGCCGCGCATCGGCACCTCGTTGATGAGGATCTCTTCCGCCTTGGAGAGGCCGAACAGCCTGGCCGCGTTGGCGGCCTGCGGCTTGGTCAGCTTGTGCTGGCCGAGGATCGCGCCGGTGACGAGGATCGGCGACATGCCGCCGATCTGCTCGCAGATGTATTTCCACGTCCAGCCCTTCTCGCGCTTGATGTCGAGAAGTTTCTCGGTAAGGCCTGCCCGGGTCATGGTCTTGTCTCCTGATGATGCGTGGTGATGCGTTCAGCCGTTGGCGGCGCGGCCCTGCAGGGTGGACCCCTGGGGCGATGCCGGGTGAAGGGTGGTCGAGGCCGCGCGCGCGGGGCTGCCCGGCCGCACCACCGGAACGTGGCGCGGGTCGTGGCTTGCGCCCTCCTCCTCGCGGAACGAGCGCGAGCGGCTGACCAGGAAGTCGATGATGTGGTTGCGCGTGGCGTAATAGAGCGGATGCTTGTGGAAGTCGTTGCGGGCGCGGTCCTTCGGCAGCGGGTTCTCCACCACCTCGGCCAGCACCGCGCCGGGGCCGTTGGTCATCAGCACGATCTTGTCGGCGAGATAGATCGCCTCGTCGACGTCGTGGGTGATCATGAACACGGTCTGCCCGGTCTCCAGACAGATGCGGCGCACCTCGTCCTGCAGCGTGCCGCGGGTCAGCGCGTCGAGCGCCGAGAACGGCTCGTCCATCAGCATGATCTTCGGCTCGATCGAGAGCGCCCGGGCGATGCCGACGCGCTGCTTCATGCCGCCGGACAGTTCCGCCGGGCGCTTGGCCTCGGCGCCGGTCAGGCCGACGAGGTCGATGAACTTCTGCGCGTGTTCCTCGACCTGGGCCTTGCTCCAGTCGCGGTGGCGCGCGGCGGTGGCATAGGCGACGTTGCCCATCACCGAGCGCCACGGCAGCAGCGCGTGGCTCTGGAAGATGACCGCGCGGTCGAGGCTCGGCCCTTCGATCGCCTGCTCGTCGACGATGACGGCGCCCTCGCTCGGCTTGTCGAGGCCGGCGAGGATATTGAGCACCGTCGTCTTGCCGCAGCCGGAATGGCCGATGATGCAGACGAACTCGCCGCGGCTCATCGACAGCCACAGGTTCTCGAACACCGCGGTCTCGCCGCCGCCGGAAGCGGGAAAGCGCCGCGCGATGCCTTCGATGGAGATGAATTTGTCGGTCATGACGGCTTACTCCGGAAACGTCACGAGCCGCGCCGCCCGCGCCAGGATCTGGTCGAGCAGCATCCCGATCACGCCGATCGCCACGATCGCCGTAATCACATTCACAATCGATAAATTATTCCATTCGTTCCAGACGAAGTAACCGATGCCGGTTCCGCCGACGAGCATTTCGGCGGCGACGATGACGAGCCAGGCGATGCCAATCGAAATTCGCATTCCGGTCAGGATCGTCGGCGCGGCGGCGGGAAGTATGATCGTGAAGGCGCGGCGGAACGTACCGACCTCGAGAGTCTTGGCAACGTTCAACCACTCTTTGCGCACCGAGGCGACGCCGAATGCGGTGTTGATCATCGTCGGCCACAGCGAGCAGATGAAGATCACGAAGATCGACGACAGGCTCGAATCCTTGATCGTGTAGAGCGCAAGCGGCATCCAGGCGAGCGGAGAGATCGGTTTCAGCACCTGGATGAACGGATCGAGCGCCTTGCTCATCAACGGCGACATGCCGATCAGAAAGCCGATCGGCACCGCAACGAGAACGGCGAGCAGATAGCCGATCGCCACGCGCGCGATCGAATAGGCAAGCTGGATGCCGACGCCTTTGTCGTTTGGCCCGTTGTCGTAAAACGGATCGCTAATGTGCGACCACAACTTGGCGCCGACCTCGAACGGGCCAGGCATGGCCGACTTGCCCTGGGTCGCGGTCGCGCCCAAGAGCTTGGCGTATTCAGGATCGAGGTTTTGGGCGGGGCCCGTGCCTCGCGTGGCGAGATACCACGCGAGGACGAAAGCCACGAACAACGCGATCGATACGACGGCTGCGCGCCCGGTCAGCGATGCCGTCCCCATGTCATGCCGCCTTCTTGATCTTGAAGCTCTTGAGGTAGTCCTCGGGCTTCGACGGATCGAAGGTTTTGCCCATGACCACGAAGGTCTTCGACGTCGCGGTCGGCGGCGTCAGGCCGACTTCCTTCATGAGCTTGGCGGTATCGGTGGCGAGATAAACCTCCTGCGCCACCTTGTTGTAATCGATGTCGCCCTGCACCTGACCCCAGCGCTTCATCTGGGTCATGATCCACACGGCGAAGGAGTGCCAGGGGAACGGATCGAAGTCGATTCGGTCCGGCACCTTCTTCACGTTGCCGAGGCCATCGGCGAAGGTGCCAGTCAACACCTGCTCAACCACGGTCACCGGCTGGTTGAGATAGTTCGCCGGCGCGATCGCCTCGGCGATCTGCTTGCGGTTCTCGTTTTTGGTCGCGAAGGCAGTCGCGTCGATGATTGCCTTCAAGAGCGCCGCGTAGGTCTTCGGCGTCTGGGTGACGAATTCCTTGGACGCCGCGAAGGCGCAGCAGGGATGCCGGTCCCAGATATCCTTCGACAGGATGTGGATGAAGCCAACGCCGTCATAGACTGCGCGCTGGTTCACCGGATCGGGCGCGAGGAAGCCGTCGATATTGTCGGCGCGCAGATTGGCGACCATTTCCGGCGGCGGCACCGCGCGGATCTGGATGTCCTGGTCTGGATCGATGCCGTGCTCGGCGACGTAATAGCGCAGGAGATAGTTGTGCATTGAGTAATCGAACGGCACCGCGAATTTGAAGCCCTTCCACGACTTCGGATCGCGCTTGTCCTTGTGCTTCATCGCCAGCGTGATCGCCTGGCCGTTGATGTTTTCCACCGCCGGCATCGTGTAGGGGATCGGCCGCGAGCCGGCGCCCATCGAGATCGCGATCGGCATCGGCGACAACATGTGCGCGGCGTCATATTCCTTGTTGATGGTCTTGTCGCGCACCACCGCCCAGCCGGCGGTCTTGATGACGTCGACGTTGAGGCCGTGCTTCTCGTAGAAGCCCATTGGCTTCGCCATGATGATCGGCGTCGCGCAGGTGATCGGGATAAAGCCGACCTTGAGATCCTTCTTTTCGACCGGCCCGCCTTGCGCGAACACGTCGGTCGCGGTGCCGATCGGGAAGAACTGCGAAATCGCGGCGAGCGCCGTCGAGGCGCCGACCGATTGCAGGAAAGTGCGCCGCGCGATGTCCTGCGGGAACATCGCCCGCATCACCGCGGAGGCGACGACATTCTCGTAGCGCTTCTCTTCGCTCTGGGTCTCGACGCATTGTAATTGCGCGTCGCGCTCGTGTTCGGCCTGGTTCGTATGACGGCCGCAGGAACAGCCGCTGCTGATGAGCTCGCGCTTGGCATCGAAGGGATTGTCGAACATGGACATGGGCTTCTCTCCAATCAGGACAGGCGGTCTTGAGGGAGAAGGAGCAACTTCGATGCCAACCCTCACACTGTGCGGAAAAAGCCTGTGTGCAACGCAAGAAGTCCTTGCAGGACAGGGCTTCTTGAATTACGATTTTTCGTGAAATACGATTTTTCGTAATAACGCGACACGCGCCTGCAATCGGCCGGAGACCCGCCGCCAATGCCGCTGCCTTCAGATCAAGCAGAATTCGACGGCGCTGCCGAAAATCTCGGCATCTTCGATTGCTCGCCGCAGCCGATGCTTATTTTCGAGCCGCACACCAATCGCATTGTCGATGCCAACCGGGCGGCCTGCCGCCTGCTCGGCTACGACCGCGACCTCCTGCGCAGCCTCGATTTCACGGCCCTGCATCCGGGGCAACTGCCGGCGCTGATCGTGTTCACCCAGGCTGTGCTCGCGAAGGGAACGTTCTGGAGCCACAGCCTGTCGGCCCGTCACGCCGCCGGCCACGAGTTGACGCTCGAATATGAGGCAAGCGTCATCCCGCATTCCGGCGACGAGGCACCGCGCGTGCTTCTCATCATGACCGACCTCACCGAGCGCCGCCGCCGCGCCATCGATACCGAAGCCGACCTCGCCATGCGCGGCGGCATTGCGCAGTGGCAGCGCGTCGAGCGCTTCTTCCGCGATATCGAGCACGGCAACCAGCTCATCCTGCGCGCCGCCGGCGAAGGCATCTACGGCGTCAACGCCGAGGGCAAGACCACCTTCGTCAATCCGGCCGCCGAGCGCATGCTGGGCTGGACGGCGGAGGAACTGGTCGGCCGCGACATGCACTCGATGGTGCATCACACGCATCCCGATGGCTCCGCCTATCACGAGCACGACTGCCCGATTTATGCGGCGTTCCGGGACGGCATCGTCCACAATGTCGAGCACGAGAAGTTCTGGCGCAAGGACGGCACCTCGTTCTGGGTCGAATACACCTCGACGCCGATCCGCGACCGCGGCGACCTGATCGGCGCCGTGATCGTATTTCGCGACGTCAGCCAGCGCCGCGAGGCGGAAGAAAAACTGCGCGCCGCGCACAAGGAAGTCATCAGCCTGCGCGAGCGGCTGGAACTGGAAAACGCCTATCTTCAGGAGCAGATTCGGCTCGACGGCAATCATCGCGGCATTGTCGGCCGCAGCGCCGCGATCCAGAAGACCCTGCAGCAGATCGAACTCGTCGCGCCGACCGACGCCACCGTGCTGATTGCCGGCGAGTCCGGCACCGGCAAGGAACTGGTCGCCCGCGCCATCCACGAGACGAGCCGGCGCTCGAACCGCACGCTGATCCGGGTCAATTGCGCGGCGATCCCGGCCGACCTGTTCGAGAGCGAATTCTTCGGCCACGCGCGCGGCGCCTTCACTGGCGCGCTGCGCGACCGCATCGGCCGGTTCGAACTCGCCAACGGCGGCACTTTGTTTCTCGACGAAGTCGGCGAAATCCCGATCGAACTGCAGGGCAAGCTGTTGCGCGTGCTGCAGGAGGGCCAGTTCGAACGCGTCGGCGAGGAGCGCACCCGCCGCGTCGACGTCCGCGTCATCGCCGCCACCAACCGCGACCTCAAGACGCTGGTGCGGCAGGGCCGTTTTCGCGAAGACCTTTATTTCCGCCTCAACGTCTTTCCGATCGATCTGGTGCCGCTGCGCGAGCGCGCCGATGACATCCCGCTGCTCGCCATGCATATCCTGCGCGAGGCCAGCCGCAAGCTGCGCACCGGCGATCTGCGGCTCTCCGAGGCGGACGCCCGCCGGCTCGCGCAGTATCCGTGGCCGGGCAATGTGCGCGAGATGCAGAACGTGATCGAACGCGCCGCCATTCTTGCCCGCAACGGCCGCGTCCGCATCGATCTGCCGGAGGCCGGCATTGCCGCGCCTCCCGGCCGCAAGCCGGTCGCTTCTGCGGCGCAACCTGCTGTGCTGACCGAAGACGACCGCCGCGAGCGCGACCGCGACAATATCCTCGCCGCGCTCGAAGCCTGCGGCGGCAAAGTGTTCGGGCGTGGCGGCGCAGCGGAACTGCTCGACATCAAACCGACGACGCTCGCCTCCCGCATCAAGGCGCTCGGCATCCACTACGACCGCAAGGCATCGGCGGAAGCACGGGTCTGACTGGCCGCTAACCGCATTGACTTGTCAAAGCCGCGCCCGCATGCGACGAAATTCGCATGACGGCCGAGGTGACCATCGAGGGTGGCGGGCGCCTGATACCGCACGATTTGCGCGCGGCGATCCTCAACGAAGTCCACGCGCGCCCCTTCACGCCGCTCGCCTCGCCTGCCCGCGTTCTGCACTTTGCCTTCGACACCTCGGAGGGCCGCGGCAAGACCGATCGCGCGGCGCTGGCCGATTTCTGCGCGCGGCGCGAGCTGGCCCCGCTCAAGCCGGACGCCAAACATCATCGTGTCGCGCTCGGCGGCGCCATGCTGCGCTGGGAACAGCATTCCGAATTCACCACCTACACCTGGGAACTGCCGTCGAAAAGCGCGACGCCGTTCCATCCCGCCGCGGCGACGCTCGCCGGTCCGATGGGTGGCCTGCCGCAATCGGGACCGCTGCTTGTCGCGCTCGACCTTCATCTGATCGACCAGAAGCGCAAGACGATCAACTTCGAGCGTCTGTTCGACCGTGCAAGCCTCGCGGCCGCGGAGAATTCCGACGGCACGGCGGTGTTTGCCACCGACTTCCAGCCGGACCCGGCGGGCTTCGTACGCGTTCTCGTACTCAACCGCGATCTCGACGATGACCGCGCCGGGGCGCTGGTGCAGCGGATCATCGAGATCGAGACCTACCGGACGCTGGCGCTGCTCGGCCTGCCGGAGGCGCAACGGCTGTCCCCGTCGATCGGCCGCATCGAACAACGGCTCGCCGAAGTCACCGAGGAAATGAAGCAGCCCGGCCAGTTGGTCGACAATCACCGGCTGCTCGACGAACTTACCGGGCTCGCCGCCGAGCTTGAAGCGGGGGCCGCCGCGAGCCTGTTCCGTTTCGGTGCGAGCCGCGCTTATTACGACATCGTGCAGTTGCGCCTGACCACCGTCGGCGAGCGCAAAATCGGGAGTCTGCCGACCTGGACGTCCTTTCTCGCCCGGCGTATGGCGCCCGCGATGAAGACCTGCACCGCGACCGCGGACCGGCAGGCCAGCCTGTCGGAAAAGCTCGCCCGCGCCGCCAACCTGTTGCGCACCCGCGTCGATGTCGAGCTCGAGCAGCAGAACCGCGACCTTCTCAAATCGATGAACGAGCGCACCCGCCTGCAATTACGGCTGCAAACCACGGTCGAGGGACTATCGGTCGCCGCGGTCAGCTATTACGTCGTCGGCCTGTTCGGCTATCTCGCCAAGGGCGCTCATGACAAGGGGCTGCCGATCGATGTCACGTTCGCCACCGCCCTGTTCGTGCCGGTTGCCGTGCTGGTGATCTGGTGGCTGGTACGCCGCATTCGTCGCAGGCACATCGCAAAGGACAAATAAGAAAGAACTGAACGACAAACTGGGGGATGCCCATGACGATCATGTATCACGACGGCAATCGTCAATTGCAGGACCAGTTCGACAGCAGACGGATTGCCGACAGACTTGAAGACAAGCTGACCCGCACGGCGTTCACCGACGATGACAAGGCCTTCATCGAAAGCCTGCCTTACTTCTTTATCGCGACAGCAGATGACAAGGGCCGGCCCGACAGCTCGTTCAAGGGCGGCCCGCCCGGCTTTGTGCGGGTCACGGGGCCATCCGAACTGGCGTTTCCCGACTATGACGGCAACGGCATGTTCAAGAGCCTCGGCAACCTGCTCGTCAATGACAATGTCGGCCTGTTGTTCATCGCCATGCACGGCAAGCCGAAGCGGCTGCGGGTGAACGGGACCGCGCAGGTTCACCGCGACGATCCGTTGCTCGGCGAAACCGTCGGCGCGCAGATCATCGTCCGCGTCGCCGCGCGCGCGATCTTCCCGAATTGCCCGCGCTACATTCCCGACATGCAGCTTGTCGCCCCGTCGGTCTACACGCCGCAGCCGCGTTGCGAGCCGCCGGAGCCGGCCTGGAAAGGCTTCGACGCCTTCAAGGATGCGGTCCACCCACGCCAACCGACATTCAAAGGATAGCGATGCGGACCGAACGTTTCGAGTTTCCCAACGCGCGCGGCGACAGGCTGGCGGCGCTGCTCAACCTGCCAGACAGCGAGCCGGCAGCCTTCGCGCTGTTCGCGCATTGCTTCACCTGCGGCAAGGACAACCTCGCCGCCAAACGCATTGCCGAACGGCTGACCGACGCCGGCATCGCCGTGCTGCGGTTCGATTTCACCGGGCTCGGCGGCAGCGAGGGCGAGTTCGCCAATACGCATTTCTCCTCGAATGTCGCCGATCTCGTTGCGGCAGCCGATCACCTGCGCGAAACCTATATGGCGCCGGCCATCCTGATCGGCCACAGCCTCGGCGGCGCCGCGGTGTTCGCCGCCGCGCACAAAGTACCGGACGCCCGCGCGGTGGTGACGATCAACGCGCCCTGCGATCCGGGCCACGTCCTCGGCCTGTTTAAGGACCAGATCGAGGCCATCAAGACACAGGGCGAGGTGGAGGTGTCGCTCGCCGGGCGGCCGTTCAGGATCAAGCGCGAATTCCTCGACGACGTCGCCGAACGCAAGTTACAGGAATGCCTCGCCAGTCTGCGCAAGGCGCTCTTGATCTTCCACGCGCCGACCGACCAGACCGTCGGCATCGAGAATGCCGGGCATATCTTTGCGGCCGCCAAACACCCCAAGAGCTTCGTGTCGCTCGACGACGCCGACCATCTGCTGACCAAGCACAGCGACGCGCAGTATGTGGCAAGCGTCATCGCCGCATGGGCTGAGCGCTATCTCGACAAGCCCGCCGCGACACCGGCACCGATGGACGAGGTCGGGGCTGTGGTGGTGCGCGAGACACGTGCCGGCAAGTTCCAGCAGGAGGTTATCGTCGGCAGGCACCGCATGATCGCCGACGAACCGGCGAAAGTCGGCGGCATGGATTCAGGCCCCAACCCTTATGACTTCCTGCTCGCCGGGCTCGGCGCCTGCACGTCGATGACGCTGCGGCTTTATGCCGAGCACAAGAAGCTGCCGCTCGACCGCGTCACCGTGCGGCTCACCCACAACAAGATCCATGCCGCCGACTGCGAGGACTGCGAGACCAAGGAAGGCAAGGTCGACCGCATCGAGCGCACCATCACGGTCGAAGGCGCGCTCGACGCCGATCAGCGTCAGCGGCTGCTCGAAATCGCCGACAAGTGCCCGGTCCACCGGACGCTCGAGTCGGAAATCAGCATTCGCACCCGGCTGCAGGACGCGAGCTGATGGTCACATCGCCGGCACGACGTCGCGGCCGACATACATCGACTTGATCAGCACCGAGCCGTCGGCCTGCCTGTCGTAGCCGAAGATGATGATATTGGCGCCCGCCTTGAGTTCGTCCGCGCTGCCGGGCGCCGCCGCCGCGATCACCGTATCCGGCGTGACAATCACTTTCTTCTCGCCGTCCTTGTATTTGACCGAGAGCACCTCGCCGTCCGCGCTTTTCGAGGCGGCGCCGACATAAGCATTGGTCATCGTGCTGTTCGGCCGCGCGTCCCACGGTCCGTGGCGGTCCGGCACGACGCCGCGCTGCGCCGGCAGGAAGATGTGCACCGAGAATGCGACGATGCTGCCATCCGGGCGCGGCAGGCCGGCGATGCCGATGAAGCTGTCGTTCTTGATGTCGGCGAGCGAGGCCTTCACCAGCGCGCCGACGCGCGCCTTCTCGTCGAGCTTCGCGTTGAGCGTCGCGCCCTCGCGCGTCTTGATGACGATGATGCCACCGTCGGCCTTCTCGATCTGGCCGCGAATTCGGCCACCCTGCTGCGAAAGCGCGTCGACCGCGCCGAACACCAGCAGCGCGACGCCGAGCATTCCATATATGACGTGACGCATATGTTCCTCCCCCGAGGCATGGCCGGAAAACCGCCGGCACTCGAGGAGGAAACACCGCACCGGTCGCGCCATTCCGGGCGGCGCTACCCCGTTACTTCTTTTGCTTCGATTTTTCTTTGGACTTTTCTTTGGTCTTTTGTCTGGCTTTTGGCTTCGGCTTGTCGTCGTGCCCGGTCTTCAGGTCAGCCTCGACCAATGCCCGCAATTCGTCGGTCACTTCGGGCCGAACACCAAACCAGCGCTCAAAGCCGCCGACCGCCTGATGCAGCAGCATCCCGAGCCCGTCGGCGGTGCGAAGGCCGCGTTCCCGCGCGTTCTTCAAGAGGCCGGTCTCCAGCGGGTCGTAGACGAGATCGTTGACCACCATCGACGGCGGACAGCGCAGATTGACGTCGAGCGGCGGTTCGCCGGTCATGCCGAGCGTTGTCGTATTGACCAGCAGCCCCGCGCCGCCGAGCAGGCCCGTCATCTCCTGCCAGGTCGCAAGGCGAATCCGGTCGCCGAATTGCGCCTTCACGGCTTCCGCGCGCGAGGCGGTCCGGTTGACGAGGTAAATACGCTCGACCTCGCGCGTCAGCAGCCCGTAGATCACCCCGCGTGCCGCGCCGCCGGAACCGAGCACCACGGCCGTCGACAATCCCTTGTCCCAGCCGGGCGTCGTATCGTCGAGATTATTGAGAAAGCCCTCGACGTCCGTGTTGGTTCCCGTCAACACGTCCTTCTCGAACCATAGTGTATTGACGGCGCCGACCGCCTTGGCCCGCTCGTCCGGCTTGCACAGTGCCAGCGCTTCTTCCTTATGCGGGACAGTGACATTGGCGCCGACATAGCCACGCTCGCGCAGGCTTTCGATAAAGGCGGCGAACTGGCCCGGCTCCACCGCCTCCCGCCGATATTCGGCATTGAGCCAGTGCTGCCTGATCCAGTAATTGTGAATGAGCGGCGAGCGCGAATGGCCGATCGGCCATCCGATCACGCAGGCTGCAAGGGGTTTTTCGGCCATCACGCGGCGACAGGCTCCAGGTCGGCAATGCAGGGACGTTCAA
The DNA here is from genome assembly GCA_050184975.1 of Pseudolabrys sp. Classification (GTDB taxonomy): domain Bacteria; phylum Pseudomonadota; class Alphaproteobacteria; order Rhizobiales; family Xanthobacteraceae; genus Pseudolabrys. The sequence continues at coordinate 28,770 of JBFWZV010000002.1, forward strand.
GAGGGTTCCGCGAATGAAGTCAATTTTTATCGACTGCAACGATCAACTCGACCAGGTTTGGACCAAAGTCTATACCGCGGACGACCCGCCGATTGCCGTCAATACGACCCCGTTCAAACGCGAAGATCTGCCGAAAGTTGTCGCCGACAATGAGATCGTCCTCGACGACCACTCCTACATGCCGACCGAGCTCGTCGCGCAGTGCCCGAAGCTGAAGCACATTGTTTTTCTCGGCACCGGTGCCGCCAGCTACATGAATGTCGAAGAACTGAAGGGCCGCGGCGTCACCGTCCATACCATCAAGGGTTATGGCGACACCGCCGTCGCCGAACACACTATCGCGCTGATGTTCGCCGCCGCGCGTGGCGTCGCGCGCATGGACCGCTCCGTGCGCGCGGGCCACTGGTCGCCGCTCGAAGGCATGCAACTTCACGGCAAGACGCTCGGCATCATCGGCCTCGGCGGCATCGGCAGCGAAGTCGCGCGTATCGCCAGAGGCATCGGCATGAATGTCATCGCCTGGAACCGCACGCCGCGGCCACAGATAGGCCTGCCGCATGTCGACATCGACACGCTGCTTGCGACGTCGGACGTCGTCTCGATGAATCTCTCGCTCAACGACGAGACGCGCGGGTTCCTCGGTGCCAAACGTATCGCGCGGATGAAGCCGGGGTCGCTGTTCGTCAATACCGCGCGCGGCGCATTGACCGACGAGGCCGCGCTGATCGACGCGCTCAAGAGTGGCCAAATCCGCCACGCTGGTCTCGATGTGTTCCAGAACGAGCCGCTGAAAGCCGATCACCCGTTCGCGGCGATGGATAATGTCACCATCACCGCGCACGCGGCGTTCCGCACGCTGGAAGCCTCGATGACGCTCTTGCGCCGCGCCATCGACATCGTGAAGACGATCGTCCGCTAGAACAGGCCCGAGGTCGCGCCGCCGTCGACCGCGATCGCGGTGCCCTGGATGTGGCGCGCCTGCGGCCGGCACAGATAGACCGCGAGCTCGGCAACATCCTCCGGCAGACCGATGCGGCGAATGCCAGCCTTGCTGATATTGTCCTTGCGAACCTCTTCCGGCGTCTTGTTCTGAGCCTTGGCGAGCGAATCGAACAGCGTCAGCACGCGATCGGTTTCGACCATGCCGGGGTGGATCACGTTGACGTTGACGTCGTCGCGATTACCGAGCGTCGCGAGGCCTTTTGAGAAATTGGCAAACGCCGAATTGACCGAACCGCCGATCAGGAATTCCGGTCCCGGCGTGCGCGCCGCGCCGCCGATGATGTTGACGACGCTGCCGTGCGCGTCCTTCAGCATCGGCCAGAACAGCCGCGTCAGCCGCACCGCGCCGAAATATTTCAACGCGAAGCCGTCGGTCCACGCCTCGTCGGGCAATTCGAGAAACTTGCCCGCCTTGGTCGCACCGGCGTTGTTGACCAGAATGTCGCAGCGCTTGAAGCGATCACTGATCTGCTTGAAGGCCGCCTGACAGCCTTCAATCGTACGCAGGTCGCCCGCGATCGTCATCGGCTCCGGCCCGCCGGCTGCCACCACTTCCTTCGCCGCTGCGGCGAGATTGGCGGCGCTGGACGCCAGCAGAACGGTTTGCGCCCCTTCCCGCCCGAATGCCTTGCCGATGGCGCGGCCGATGCCGCGGCTGCCGCCGGTCACAACGACGACCTTTCCGTCAAATTCCCTGGCCACCGAATGCCTCCCCTGCTGTCGTTTTCAATGTTCCAATTCGCATCCGCATTGACGCCCTGCGGTTCTCAGCCACAATGGCCGGCAAGAAACATAACCATACGGGGAGGAGCTGTGAAACCGGCACCATTCGCCTACGCGAAGGCGAAATCGGTCGATCAGGCAATCGACCTGCTCGGGACCGCCGATGGCGAGGCCCGTCTTCTCGCAGGTGGGCAGAGCCTCATGGCGTCGCTCAACATGCGGCTGTCGCATCCCTCGCTGCTGATCGACATCAACGGCATTGGCGGGCTTTCCGGGATTTCGGTCGCAAAGAACCGCGTTTCGATCGGCGCAATGACCCGTCACGTCGACGCCGAAACGTCTTCCGACATCGCGAAACACGCGCCGCTGATCGCCAAGGCAATGCCGCACATCGCCCACCCGGCGATCCGCAACCGCGGCACCATCGGCGGCTCGGTCGCCTTCGCCGATCCGGCCGCCGAGCTGCCGGCCTGCATGGTCGCGCTCGACGCCGACCTGACGATCAAGGGGCCGAAGGGCGAGCGCAGCGTGAAGGCCGCCGACTTCTTCAAGGGCCTGTTCGAGACGGCGCTTGGAGCCCAGGATATCCTGACCGGCGTCAGCCTCCCCGCCGCGGGCGGCGCGACGCGGACCGGCTTTGCCGAGCTGGTCCGCCGCCACGGCGACTACGCCATCGTCGGCCTTGCCGCCGCCGGCGAAGCCAAGGGCAAGGGCTACGACAAGCTCCGCCTCGTCTTCTTCGGCGTCGGCGCGACGCCGGTGCGCGCCACCAAGGCGGAAGCCGCGCTCGCCGCCGGCGACATCGACGGCGCAGCGAAGGCCGTCGCGGCGGACCTCGATCCCCCCGACGACATTCAGGCGAGCGGCGCGGCCAAACGGCATCTCGCGGGCGTTCTCATCAAGCGCGTCGCGGCGCAACTGGCGGAGGCGCGCTCATGAGCGGCGAACGCACACTCGAGCTCTCCTGCACCGTCAATGGCGATGCGGTCAACGAAACCGTCGACGCCCGCACCACGCTTGCCGACTTCCTGCGTGACGGGCTCGGCCTCTCCGGTACCCGCACCGGCTGCGAGCACGGCGTCTGCGGCACCTGCACGGTGCGCGTCGATGGCCAAATCGTGCGCGGCTGCCTGATGCTCGCCGTGCAGTGCGAGGGCGCAAAGATCGAGACCATCGAAGGCGTTTCGGACTCCGGCGAGATCGCCGACCTGCAGGAGAACTTCCGCAATCGCAACGCGCTTCAGTGTGGCTACTGCACGCCGGGCATGCTGCTCACCGCGCAAGAACTTCTGAAACAGGGCGGCGTGCCGAGCCGCGACGACATCCGCGAGCATCTGTCCGGGAACTACTGCCGCTGCACCGGTTATCAGGCCATCGTCGATGCGGTCGAGGCAACTGCGCAAACACGCGCGGGAGGCAACAAATGAAGATCGTCGAAGACTCCCCTCCTGTCCTGACCGTGCTCGACCGGCCGAATTCCTATATCGGCCGCTCGGTACCGCGCCCCAACCTCAAGCGCCTCACCGAGGGCCGCGCTGACTATGTCAGCGACACCGTGCTGCCACGCATGGCGCATGTCGCCTTCGTGCGCTCGCCGCATGCCCACGCGAAAATCGTCAGAATCGATACCGCGGCGGCGAAGAAAGCGCCCGGCGTCGTAGCCGTCGTGACCGGCAAGGATCTCGAACCCGTCATGACGCCGTGGGTCGGTGTGCTGACCCATCTGAAAGGCATCAAGTCGGCGCCGCAATATCCGATCGCGCCGGAGCGCGCCTGCTGGCAGGGCGAGGCCGTCTGCGCCGTCGTCGCCAAAACCCGCGCGCAAGCCGAGGACGCGCTCGAACTGGTCGAGGTCACCTATGAGGAACTGCAGCCGCTGACCGACACCGCCACCGCGCTCGATCCGAAGACGCCGGTGATGCACAAGAGCCTCGGCGACAATCTCACCTTCGAGCGCGTGCATTCCGCCGGCGACCCCGAGCAGGGCCTGAAGGACGCTGACGAGGTGGTCGAAGCGACTTACGTGTTCGGCCGCCACACCGGCGTCTGCAACGAACCGCGCGCCATCGTCGCCGATTGGAATCCCGGCGACCAAAAGCTCACCGTCTATCACGGCACCCAGGCGCCGCACATGATGCAGCACCTGTTCGCCAAGCATCTCGATTTGCAGGAACAGCAGGTCCGCGTCGTCACCAAAGATGTCGGCGGCTCGTTCGGCATCAAGGTCCATACCTATGCCGACGAAATGGCGACGGTTGCCATCGCCAAACTGCTCAAGCGCCCGGTCAAGTTCGTCGCCGACCGCATCGAGAGCTTCGTCACCGACATTCACGCCCGCGATCACACCGTGAAGGCGAAGATCGGCGTGAAGAAGGACGGCACCATCACGCTGTTCGAAATCGACGACCTGACCGGCATCGGCCCCTACTCAGTCTATCCGCGCACCAGCGGCATCGAGGCCAATCAGGTCGTGAACCTCACCGGCTCCTGGTACAAATGCCCGAACTACAAGGCGCGGGCCCGCGTCGTGTTCCAGAACAAAAACGTGATGTGCCAGTACCGCGCGGTCGGCCATCCGATCGCCACAGCCGTCACCGAGGGCCTCGTCGATCTTGCCGCCATGAAGATCGGCATGGACCCCTTGGAAATCCGCCGCCGCAATCTGATCGCCGACGACGCCTACCCGGCGCAGGCGCCCTCCGGCATCAAGTTCGAGCTGCTCTCCCAACACCAGGCGCTCGCCCATCTCGACTCGCTGATGAACTATTCGGGGCTGCGCGCCGAGCAGGAGAAGCTGCGCAAGCAAGGCATCTATCGTGGCATCGGCTTTGCCACCTTCGTCGAGGTCACCAACCCGTCGGCGGCGTTCTATGGCGTCGGCGGCGCGCCGATCTCGGCGCAGGACGGCGCGACGATGAAGCTCGACGCGCAGGGCAACGTCTCCGTTCACACCGGCGTATCCGAACAGGGTCAAGGCGCCGAAGCGGTGATGGCGCAGGTCGCGGCCTCCTCGTTCGGCGTGCCGATCGAGCGGGTGCGCGTCGTCATGGGCGACACCGAGAACACGCCCTATGGCGGCGGCACCTGGGCCTCGCGCGCCGCCGGCATCGGCGGCGAAGCGGCCTGGCAGGCCGGCAAGGCGCTGCGCGAAAACGTGCTGCAGGTCGCAGCCGCGATCCTGCAGGCCAAACCGAGCGATCTCGACATCACCAACGCCGTCGTGGTCGACAAGGGCACCGGCACGGAACGCATGCCGCTCTCGGAAGTCGCGCGCATCGCCTATTACCGGCCCGACACGCTGCCGCCCGGCTTTCAGGCCGAACTGATGGTCACGCGCCATTACGTGCCGCGCAAATGGCCGTTCTCATTCACCAACGGTATTCAGGCGAGCTGGCTCGAGGTCGATCCCGACACCGGCTTCGTCAAACTGCTGAAGCACTGGTGCGTCGAGGATTGCGGCACCATCATCAACCCGCAACTCGTCGACGAGCAGGTGCGCGGCGGCGTCGTGCAAGGCATCGGCGGCGCGCTGTTCGAGCAGTGCCTCTATGACGAGCGTGGGCAGATGCTCAACGGCAACATGGCCGACTATCTGGTGCCGATGGCGGCGGAAATGCCGGATATCGTCGTCGGCCATTGCGTGTCACCGACAGCCGACGGCGAGTTGGGCGCCAAGGGCGCCGGCGAGGCCGGCACCGCCGGCGCGCCGGGCGCGATCATGAACGCGATCAACGACGCGCTGCGGCCGCTCAACGCGACGATGCTGACCGACATGCCGTTCACGCCGGAGAAAATCCTCCGCGCGCTGGGCAAGGTGTAAGTCAGACCGGACGCCGCGCTCAGGCGGCTTTGTGCGCTGCGCCGGGCTGTTTGCCTGGCCTTGCCGCGTTGTCCTGTACCGGCTCTTCCGTCATATCTTCATCGGGAGCGACGTGCGGCGTCAGCTTGGCCAGTTCCATGCAGCATTTCTGGCACGACAGTCCATCTTCCATCACCCGCTGTATCGAGCCCATCTGCCAGGTCAGCACTTCGCGGGCGACGGCGAACGGCGTCTTCGCCTCACAGCAACGCAGCGCGGTGTCGAGCGCGGTCGCGGTCGCGGTGTGGCGGCGGCGGAACCAGCCATCGGCGAACTCCTGCATGCAAGTCAGGAGGACGTCCTGCCCGCGCCAATACTGCACCCAGGCTTCCTCATTCATCATCCGCCACGCCATCGGCATTTGATATGCCCGGAACATCGCGTCGATGCTCGCAAAGCCGTCGTTGCTGGCGGTGCCGGTGTTGTTCATTTTGACCGTCATGGCGACACTCCTGTTGGCCGCACAATCAATATTTAAATTACGCTGCGCCGCGTATTGCGCGGCCACCTTGACCTGTATCAATCCGAATTTTTTCCAGCGCAGACAGGCACTTCAGCCGGCGAAAATGGCACCGCGGTCAATCGTCCGCACAGAGTCGTGTTGAGGCTGATCAGAATCGAGAACGCGCCGGCGATCCGCGGCCGTGTCAGCGGCGGCGTACCGGGTAACGCAAATGAGCCACGCGCGGCCGTCAATTTTCGCCTGGTCAACATCGGCCTGCCCGATAACGCCTGCGTTGACAAAACGATGGCGTGATCCCGTTGCAAAGCCGTGGTGGGCCGGTCCACTATCCCGGAAAATTCAGTGCGGAGGAAACGAGGCTATGAATATCAAGGTCGGCAAGGCGGCAATCGAGGAAGCCAGCAAGAAGCTGTCGAACTGGGGGCGTTGGGGCAAGGACGACCACATCGGCACGCTCAATCTGGTGTCGCCGGAGGATATCGTCGCCGCCTCCAAGCTCATCAAGCGCGGCAAGAGCTTTGCGCTCGGCATCCCGCTCGACCGCACCGGCCCGCAGACCGGCCTGTTCGGCGGCCGCTTCAATCCGATCCACCAGATGCTGGCGACCGGCACCGACGCCATTGCCGGCCAGCAGGACTGGAACAAGATCCGTTACGCCGACGACACGCTGATGCTCTGCGTGCAGGGCGCAACGCATTGGGACGCGCTCGGCCACATCTTCTACGAGGACAAGGCCTATAACGGCCACGACGCCAAGCTGATCGACGCCCGCGGCCTCTCGGTGCTCGGCATCGAGCACTCGAAGAGCAAGATGGTCGGCCGCGGCGTGCTGCTCGACATCGCCCGGTATCGCAAAGTGAAGTGGATGAAGGACGGCGAGAGCATTTCCAACGACGAGTTGGACGCCTGCGCCAAGGCGCAGGGCGTCACTATCAAGAAAGGCGACTTCGTCATCATCCGCACCGGGCAGATGGAGCGCTGCCTCGAGGAAGGCGAATGGGGCGGCTATGCCGGCGGCGATGCGCCGGGCGTCAAGTTCGAGAACTGCTACTGGTGTCACGAAAAAGAAATCGCCGCGATCTGCACCGACACCTGGGGCGTCGAGGTGCGGCCAAACGAGACCACCGAAGCCAATCAGCCGTGGCACTGGGTCGTGATCCCGGCGATGGGCCTGTGCATGGGCGAGATCTTCTATGTGAAGGAACTCGCCGAGGACTGCGACAAGGACAAGGTCTACGAGTTTTTCTTCTGCGGCCCGCCGCTGATCATCACCGGCGGCACCGGCTCGCCGATCAATCCGCAGGCGATCAAGTAAGTAAGACAAGATAATAACATTCGGAGGCTGCCATGGCCCGCTGGCTCAAGCGCGGAATGGATGCGACGGCAATCAAGGAAGCCGACGCCAGGGTGCGCGCGACCGTCGAAGGCATCCTCGCGCAGGTCGAAGAGAAGAAGGACGCCGCGATCCGCGAGCTGTCGGAGAAGTTCGACAAGTGGTCGCCGAAGGACTTTCGCCTGACGCCGCAGGAGATCGAAAAGGCGATCGCGCAGGTCTCGAAGCGCGATCTTGAGGACATCAAGTTCGCGCAGGCGCAGGTCCGCAACTTCGCGCAGAAGCAGCGCGACACCATGCACGATCTCGAGGTCGAGACCCTCCCCGGCGTCGTGCTCGGCCATCGCCACATCCCGGTGAACGCCATCGGCTGCTACGTGCCCGGCGGCCGCTATCCCATGGTCGCCTCCGCGCACATGTCGATCGTTACCGCGCGCGTCGCCGGGGTGAAACGCATTATCGCCTGCGCCCCTCCCTTCAAGGGCGGGCCGCACCCGGCGATCGTCGCGGCCATGCATTTCGGCGGCGCCGACGAAATCTATGTGCTGGGCGGCGTACAGGCCGTCGCCGCCATGGCGCTCGGCACCGAGACCATCGCGCCGGTCGACATGATCGTCGGCCCCGGCAATGCCTATGTCGCCGAAGCCAAGCGGCAACTGTTCGGCCGCGTCGGCATTGATCTCCTCGCTGGCCCGACCGAGACGCTCGTGATCGCCGACGACAGCGTGGACGGCGAAATCTGCGCGACCGACCTGCTCGGGCAGGCCGAGCACGGCCCGACCTCCCCCGCCGTCCTCATCACCAATTCCGAGAAGCTCGCGAACGACACCATGAAAGAAGTCGAGCGCCTGCTAGCGATCCTGCCGACCGCGGCGGAAGCCGGCGCGGCCTGGAAGGACTATGGCGAGGTGATCGTCTGCGACAGCTACGAGGAGATGGTGCAGGAAGCCGACCGCGTCGCCTCCGAACACGTCCAGGTGATGACGCGCGATCCCGACTACTTCCTCAATAATATGACGAACTACGGCTCGCTGTTTCTCGGCGCGCGCACCAATGTCGCCTATGGCGACAAGGTGATCGGCACCAACCACACGCTGCCGACCAAGAAGGCCGCGCGTTACACCGGCGGCCTCTGGGTCGGCAAGTTCATGAAGACCTGCACCTTCCAGAAGGTGAACACCGATGCCGCCAGCGCCATGATCGGCGAATACTGCTCGCGGCTCTGCGTGCTGGAGGGCTTCCTCGGCCATGCCGAGCAGGCCAACGTGCGCGTGCGCCGCTACGGCGGCCGCAACGTGCCCTACGCGCAGGCGGCTGAATAAGGAGCGGGATGGCCGTCGACCTCACCAAAGCCGCCTCCTTCCGTCTCGACGGCAAACGCGCCCTCGTCACCGGCGCCGGGCGCGGAATCGGACTGACGGCAGCCTCGGCGTTGGCGGAATCCGGCGCGCAAGTGACGCTTGCCGCGCGGACGACCAAGGAAATCGAGGAAGCCGCCGACGCCATCCGCAAGCGCGGTCAGAAAGCCGAGGCGCTGACCCTCGACGTCACCGACATCGCGGCGGTACGCGCCGCGGTCGCGAAAACCGAGCCGTTCAACATCCTCGTCAACAATGCCGGCATGAATCGGCCGAAGATGCTGTCCGATGTGACGGTCGACGACTTCGACGCCATCATGGGGCTGAACGTGCGGTCGGCTTTTTTTGTCGCGCAAGCGGTGGCGAAACGCCTGCTCGACGCCAAGCAGCCCGGCTCCATCATCAACATCTCGTCGCAGATGGGCCATGTCGGCGCCGCGCGGCGCACCGTCTACTGCGCCTCGAAGCACGCCATGGAAGGCTTCACCAAGGCGATGGCAGTCGAGCTTGCGCCCCACAATATCCGCGTCAATTCGCTGGGGCCGACCTTCCTTGAAACGCCAATGACGAAGCCGTTCTTCGAGAACAAGGCGTTCAAGGATGAGGTGCTGTCCAAGATCAAGCTCGGCCGGCTCGGCCAACTCGAAGAACTCACCGGCGCCATCGTGTTCCTCGCCTCCGACGCCTCCTCGCTGATGACCGGCTCGGCGCTCATCCTCGACGGCGGCTGGACCGCGGAATGAGCGCCGCATGACCGACGACGCTTACGAAAACCGGCAGAACCTCGAATTCTTCCAGTGGCCGGAATTGTCGAACGTCTTCCAGCAGCTCGCCGAACTGGTGATGGTGTCGCCGAACAATCTTCCGAAACAGTTGCGCGGCGAGATTTTCACCATGGCCAGCATCGCCGGCGGCTGCCAGCATTGCCAGGCTCACGGCGCCTATACGCTCAACCTTCTGGGTGTCGACCCGGAACGCATCCGCGATATCTGGACCTTCGAGCAGTCGGAGCATTTCAGCGAGGCCGAACGCGCCGCCCTGCGGCTCGCCCGCGACGGCGCCAGCGTCCCCAATGCGGTCGAGCCGTCGCATTTTGCGGAGCTGCGCAAACATTACTCCGACCGCCAGATCGTCGAAATGCTGGCCGTCGTCAGTCTCGCCGGCTGGTTCAACCGCTGGAACAACTCGATTGCGACCGTCACCGATCAGGAATCGGTCGACTGGGCCCGTGACAATCTCAAGGCTGTCGGCTGGACGCTCGGCAAACATGCCGGCGAAACGCACGAACAGCGGCGCAAGCATCCCCGCTCGGGCGACGGCGACAAGATCGAATACTGACGCCTATTTGAGAACATCCGGATTGACGCAGTTCGGCGGCTTGCGGCCCTCGATGATGGCGATGGCGTTGTCGACCACGATATGCGCCATGCCCTCGCGCAGTTCGAGCACCGCGCTGCCGAGATGCGGCGTCAGCACCACATTATCCATGGCAACAAGCTCGGCCGAAACCTGAGGCTCGAACTCGTAAACATCGAGCGCGGCGCCCGCGATCTTTTTCTCCTTGAGCGCCTTCACCAGCGCCGCCTCCTCGATCACCGGCCCACGCGACGTGTTGACGATGAACGCCGTCGGCTTCATCAGCGCAAATTGCGCGTGGCTGATGAGATGGCGGGTATCGGGCTGAAGTTGCGGATGCAGCGAAATGAAGTCGGCCTGGCGCAGCACGTCGTCCATCGACATCCGCGTTGCCTGCAATTCCTTGGCGATGTCGTCCGGCAGCGGTCGCGGGTCGGCGTAGACGATCTTCATATTGAAGCCGCGGCCGCGCCGCGCCACCGCCTGCCCGATGCGCCCGGCCCCGATGATGCCGAGCGTCTTGCCGCTCACCGCCGCGCCCGCGAAATAATTGCCCTGCGAGCCGGGGTACATGCCGCCGCGGAACTTCTTGTCGCCGACGACGACATTGCGCGCGACCGCGAGCAGGATCGCGAAATTGATGTCCGCGGTTGCGTCCGTCACCACCGCCGGAATGTTCGTCACGATGATGCCGCGCCGGGTCGCCTCCGCCATGTCGATGCGGTCCTGAGTGATCGTCATCGAGGCGATCGCCTTGAGATTCGGATTGGCGGCCATCACCGCCTTGTCAACGGTGTCGTGCAGCAGCGCGAACAGGATGTCGGTATTCTTGACGCCGGCAATCAGCGTCGCCTGGTCCGGCACCTTGGTGCCGTCGGGATTGACCACGACGTCGGCGACGGCGCGAAGCCGCGCCAGCGCCGACTCGGCGATCGGCTGGGTGACGAAAACACGTGTGCGGGCCATGACGCTTACTTGATCGCCGCGTTGACCTTGGGCAGCACTTTTTCCGCCATCAGGATCATCGACCGCCGGCCGAGCTCGCGGTCCTTCCAGTCCTTGCCGGCATAGAGCAGCGTGCCGAATTCGCCGACCTCCTCGCGGTATTTGAGGATCTCGTCGGCGACCTTGTCCGGCGTGCCGTAGGTGATGAGCTTGTCGCAGACGAAATCGAGCGTCACTTCGTCGTCGGGCTGATCGCGATGGGTCTTGAACAACTCGACCCGGCCATTGCGCTTCAGTTTGGTGTACAGCGAATAGTAATAGTGACGATAAGGACTGTTCGGATCGGTCACATAAGCCTTCGCCGTCTTCTCGTCGTCGGCGACGAAGATGCTGCGCGCCACGCGCCAGTTGGCAGGATCGGCCTTGCGGCCGGCGCGCTCGCAGCCTTCGACATATTTCGGCCAGTGGCTCTTGACCCACGGCGCCATCAGGAAGTTCGCCGAGATCGGATCCCAGCCGCGCGCGGCCGCCTCCGTCACGCCCTTGGAAAACGGCGCCACCGCGGTGACGACGATCGGCGGATGCGGCTTCTGCAACGGCGCGTGGATCGGCCCCTGCCCGATCTCCGGAATGTAATGCTTGTTGACTTCGATGTTCCAGTATTTGCCCTTCAGGTTGTAGGGCGGCTTGCCGGACCAGATCGCCAGCACGTGATTGATGCATTCGAGGAACATCGCGTTGCGGTCGGCTTCGAGGTTACCGAACACTTCGGCGTCGGAGAGCAGTCCGCCCGGGCTGATGCCGAAGATAAAACGCCCGTTGAGCATGTGGTCTATCATCGCAACCTGCGAAGCGACCTGCACCGGATGCGTGTTCGGCATATTGATCGTTCCGGTGCCGAGCTTGATGTTCTTGGTCGAGTGAATAAGGCTCGACAGGAACAGCAGGCACGAAGTGATGTTCTCGGCCTGATCGGTGGCGTGCTCGCCGCAAAGACCTTCGACAAAGCCGAGCTCGTCCGCGAGGATAAACGCTTCGCGATCTTCGTTCAGTGTCTGCCGCCAGTCCTTGTTGATCGGATGGATCGGCATCGTGAAGAACGCGAGCTTCATCGGCGTCGGCATCGGAAACCTCTTGCTATGCCGCGCAGGCCGCGCGGTCAGACAAACCGTCCGACAACATTAAGCCCACTGCGGTGGGCAACCAAGAGCCAACCCGCTTGTCGATCTAAAATTCGTTGAGCCCGATTTTATGATGTGAAACAGGAATGGCGGAACCAGGTTCCGCCATCTGATTCAGGTCAAACTTGCGCCGGCGCGCCCGGTTGTTTCAGCGGATGCGCACGCGCGAAAGCGTCGTTCTTCATGCAGGCGTCGGCGATCCGCGCCACGGTCGGAAATTTCGCGATATCGACGTTGAAGAATTTGGCGCCGGCGGCCTGGCTCGCAAGGCAGACGTCCGCGATGGTGATCTGGTTGCCGTGGCAGAACGTGCCGGTGTCCTTGCCGGTCGACAGGTGATCCTCCAGCGCCTGTAGCGCACGCGAAATCCAGGTCTGGCACCACTTCATGCGTGCCGCCTCGTCGAGCTTGAATTCATGCTCGAGATATTCGCGCACCCGCGGCACGACGAGCGGATGCGAGTCGCAGGCGACGATCTGCGCAAGGCCGCGCACCCGCGCCCGCGCCTTCGGCTCCTTCGGCAACAGCGGCGGGTTCGGCTTGATCTCGTCGAGATACTCCATGATCGCGAGCGACTCGAACAGCGCCGGCCCGTCACCGTCGACCAGCGCCGGGATCGCCATCATCGGATTGACGGCCCGGAACTCGGCTTCGCGCTGCTGGCCTTTCATCAGGTTCACTTCGATCACCTCGTCGGGCACGATGCCCTTGAGGTTGAGTACGATGCGCACGCGATAGGTCGCGAGCGACCGCCAGAACGAAAAAATCTTCATCGTCGTCTCCTCCGCTCGCTGTTATTTCTTCGTGCCGCCAGGATCAGCCTTGAGGCCGGACGCTTCGATCGCCGGCACCACGCAGGCTTCGTCCTTGTCGGCGGTGTCGCCGGAAATGCCGACCGCGCCGATCACCTTGCCGCCGCCGTCGCGGATCAGCACGCCGCCGGCATTGGGCACGATGCGGCCATGGCTCAAGCCCACCAGCGCGGTGAAGAAGGCCGGGTTCTGCGCGGCCCGTTCGCTCATGGTGCGCGAGCCGAAGCCCATGCCGAGCGCGCCATAGGCCTTTGCGTAGGCGATGTCGTAGCGAAGAATGCCGGAATTGTCCTCCCGCTTGGCGGCGATCAGATGCCCGCCGGCATCCAGCACCACCACCGTCTGCGGCATGCAGTTGGTGTCGCGCGCGTTTTTGAGGGTGGCGTCGAGAATGGCGGACGCCTGCGCCAGGGTGAGTGACATCGTTCGTTTCCCTGTTCCCGAGATTATTTTTTCCCGCGGTTCGGCCAGTAGCCCGGCATCGCCGAGCCGTCCATCGCGCCAAATCCGTTGCGGCTCGCTTCCTCGAAGCAGGCAAGCGTACGCTCGATCAGCGGCAATTCGACGCCGCGGGACTTGCCCTCGGTCAGCATCGACTTGAGATCCTTGATGGCGGAATCGATGTCGAAAGTGACCGCGCTGGCGTCGCCGCCTTCGAGCATGGTGGTGATCATGCCGGCCCGGGCTTTCAGGGCGTTGGTCGCGCCGGACGTGTCGGTGAACAGATCGAGCAGACGCTTGGGCGGCACATTGAGATGCTTGCAGATGGCGAAAGCCTCGCCATAGGCCTGCCACGAAATCATCAGCGGCAGATTGATCGCGAGCTTCATCGACGCGCCGGCGCCGATCGGGCCGAAATGCTCGGCGCGCCGGCACATCTGGTCCAGCAAGGGCCGCGCCCGCGCGACATCGGCGTCCGCGCCGCCGACAAGACCCAGCAGCTTGCCCTGCCGCGCCGGCGTGGTGGTGCCGCCGACGGGACATTCGACCAGCGACGCGCCTTTCGCCCTGATCTTTTTCTCCAGCGCGACCGGCGTCTCCGGCCGCACCGTGCTCATCTCGATGAACAGTTTTCCTTTCACATCGCCGGAGAGCAGGCCGCTCGCACCCGAATAGGTGGTGTCGATCGCATCGGCGTCGGTGAGAATGGAAATGATCACTTCGCTGGCGGCGGCAAGTTCCGCCGGCGTCGCCGCGACCTTGGCGCCGGCTTCCGCGAGCGGCTGCGCCTTGGCGGCGGTACGGTTCCAGACCGTGACCTGATGGCCGACTTCCATCAGCCGTGCGGCGATTGCCGCGCCCATCTTGCCCAGACCGACCACACCGACGTTCATAAGCGCACTCCCGCAACAGACCCGACACTGCGGGGCGAACGATAGGCGATCACGAGCCGTCGGCATAGCGGGGTCGCACACAGCCCCTCTCGACTTCGCTCGCGGCAACCGCTCTTATGACGGCAACGCAGCAGAACAGATTTGCGTGGGAGGTTGGAGCATGGCGCGTAAGGTCAGGAAGACGACGAAGAAGACTGCAAAAGCCGGAAACAAGAAGCCGGGCAAGCGGGCAAAAGGCACCGTCGGCGTCATCGGCCTCGGCATCATGGGCGGTTCGTTCGCAAAGAACCTCGCCGCCCGCGGCTGGCGCGTCATCGGCTTCGACCCGAGCGAAGCGCGCTGCAAGGAGGCCAAACGCGCCGGTGTTCAGATCGCGAAAAACGCGACCGACGTCGCCGCGCAGGTGCCGGTGATCCTCACCAGCCTGCCGAAGCCGCAGGCGTTGCAGGCCACCGCCCAGGAACTTTCCGGCGCCGGAATCAAGCGGCGCGTCCTTGTCGAGATGAGCACCTTCAATCTGGAGGACAAGGAACGCGCCGAAAAGACGCTGTCGGCCGCCGGCCACACCATGATCGATTGCCCGGTCAGCGGCACCGGATCGCAGGCCGCGGTCCGCGATCTCGTCTTCTATGCGAGCGGCGACACCAAGGCGATCCGCAAGCTCAAGCCGATGTTCGACGATTTCGGCCGCAAGACCTACGACGTCGGCGCTTTCGGCAACGGCAGCCGCATGAAATACGTCGCCAATCTGCTGGTCGCCATCAATAACGTCGCCAGCGCCGAGGCCATGGTGCTCGGCATGAAGTCCGGCCTCTCGCCCAAGATTATCTTCGAACTCATTCAGGCCGGTGCCGGCAACTCCCGCGTGTTCGAACTGCGCGCGCCGATGATGGTGAAGAGCGACTACAAGAAGGCGACGATGAAAATCGACGTCTGGCAGAAGGACATGCAGGTGATCGGCGATTTTGCGCGCCGCATCAAAGTGCCGACACCGTTGTTCGATGCGACCGAGCCCGTCTACAAGAAGGCGATGGAGATGGGACTGGGCGACGAAGACACCGCAGCGGTTTGCGCCGTGCTCGAGAGCATGGCAGGCTTTCGGCGCAGCGGCGCATAACAACCATGTCGACACGCGCCCTGACGACACCGGGGAGGCGTGCGTGACCACACTTCATCAGCGGACCGAAATTCGCGAAAACGAATTCGCCAGAATGGCAGTCGACTGGGACGTGCCGATCGTCATGGACGACGGACTGATCCTGCGCGCCGACGTCTTTCGCCCGATCGCCGACGGCAAATATCCCGTCATTCTGACCTACGGCCCTTATGCCAAGGGCCTCGCCTTCCAGGACGGCTATCCGAGCGCCTGGGAGCGCATGGTGACGAAACATCCCGACGTTGCCGCCAACACCAGCAACATCTATCAGAACTGGGAGGTCGTCGACCCGGAGAAGTGGGTACCGCACGACTATGTCTGCGTGCGCGTCGACTCACGCGGCACCGGTTGCTCGCCCGGCTACATCGACCATTTTTCTCCGCGCGAAACGAAAGACTTCTACAACTGCATCGAATGGGCCGGCGTGCAGGGTTGGTCGAACGGCAAGGTCGGCCTCAACGGCATTTCCTATTACGGCATCAACCAGTGGCACGTCGCGTCGCTGCAGCCGCCGCACCTCGCCGCGATGTGCATCTGGGAAGGCGCCGCCGACTGGTACCGCGACATGACGCATCACGGCGGCATTCTCTCGACGTTCTGGGAGAACTGGTACGACATGCAGGTCAAGACCGTGCAATACGGCGCCGGCGAAAAAGGCAAGCGCAGCCGCGTCCACGGTCAACTGGTCTGCGGGCCGGAGACTTTGAGCGAGGACGAACTGCGGAAGAACCGCTGCGACTTCGGTAACGAGATCAAATCGCACCCGCTCGACGACGCCTATCACAAGGCGCGTTCGCCGGTCTGGGACAAAATCACCGTACCGATCTTTACCGCCGCCAACTGGGGCGGCCAGGGGCTGCACCCGCGCGGCAATTTTGAAGGTTTCGTGCGCGCGGCCTCGAAAAAGAAATGGCTCGAAGCGCACGGCATCGAGCACTGGACGCATTTCTACACCGACTACGGCCGCGAGCAGCAGTTGAAGTTCTTCGACCACTTCCTGCACGGCAAGGACACCGGCTGGTCGAAGCAGCCGAAGGTCTTGCTGCAGGTTCGCCATCCCGGCGAGAAATTCGTGCCGCGCGCCGAAACCGACTGGCCGCTCAAGGGAACAAAGTGGACCAAGTTCTATCTCGATCCCGCCAATATGGCGCTGACGACGAAGAAACCGTCGAAGGGCGGCAAACTCTCTTTTGAAGCAATGGGCGATGGTCTCACCTTCATCACGCCGCCGCTCGCGCAGGAAACCGAAATCACCGGCCCGTCGGCGCTGAAATTGTTTGCATCGTCGTCGACCAAGGATGCCGATTTTTTCATCATCGTGCGCGTCTTCAGCGGCGACATGAAGGAGATCGTTTTCCAGGGCGCGATCGATCCGCACACGCCCATCGCGCAAGGCTGGCTGCGCGCGTCCCATCGCAAACTCGACAAGAAACTTTCCAGACCGTACCGGCCGTATCACACGCACGACGAGGCGCAGCCGCTGCGCAAGGGCCAGACCGTCGAGCTCGACATCGAGATCTGGCCCACGTCGATCGTGGCGCCGGCCGGATACCGCATCGCGGTGTCGATCCGCGGTAAGGACTACGAATATGGCGGCGGCAGCGGCGGACGTCTGTCGAACTTCAAGAACGAACTGATGGGCTGCGGACCGTTCTTGCATGACGATCCGGTCAATCGTCCGCCGCAGATATTCGGCGGCACCACCACGCTTGCCTTCGGACGCGGCAAATCGCCCTATTTGCTGCTGCCGGTGATTCCGCCGCGTAAACGTTCACGCAAGCCGTAACGCCTCGGAGTCGTCGCACTGGCGCAGCTGTTGCATCGCGACAGTGGTGCGATGACGACATTTTCAGCCCATCGAAAAGTAAAATATGAGCGCGACGCCATGAGTTTAGGACTGGCAATGAGCGTATCCTGGGGTAAGCTCAAAAAAACCTTCGAAGAAACAAGAAGGACGCGTGGGGAAACATGAATGCGCAGTTTTGGCTGATCCAGACCTTCAACGGCGTTTCGTACGGCGCCCTTCTGTTTCTTGTCGGCGCGGGTTTGTCGCTGATCTTCGGCGTCATGCGCATCGTGAATCTGTCTCACGGTGCCTACTTCCTGCTCGGCGGCTATGTCGCGCTGACGGTGATCTGGACCACCGGCTCGTGGTTCCTCGCAATTCCGGTCGCCGCGCTCGCGATCGCTGCGGTCGGCATTCTGATGGAGCGGCTGTTCCTGCGCTCGACGGGCGCGGAGCTTTATCGCAATGCGCTGATCGCGCTCGGACTTGGTGCGCTGGTCACGCTCGGAATCAAAGAGGCGTCGCCCGAGCTGACGGCCGGGCCGGTCAAGTTCATCGCGGTGCTCCTGGTCACGAGCGGCATCATTTTTCTCATCCTCCGTAAGGTCTCCACGGTCGCGATCGAGACCGACGTGCTGCGACAGGTGCTGCTCACGGTCGGCTTTGCATTTTTGTTTCAGCAGGCTGCGCTCGACATCTGGGGCGGCGACAACATGGACATCCAGCCGCCCGATCCGCTGACGCGCAGCGTCGTGATCGGCGGACTATATCTGCCGCTTTATCGCGTCTTCATGATCGTGGCCGCCGTAGTGATCGGCATCGTGCTGTGGCTTGCGATGGAGAAGACGCGGATGGGCGCGCAGGTGCGCGCCACGGTCGACGACGCGCAGATGGCGCGCGGCGTCGGCGTCGACACCAACAAGGTCTCGATGTTCATCTTCGCGCTCGGCGCGTTTCTCGCCGCGCTCGGCGGCGTCATCGGCGGCGCATTCCTCGGCATCTATCCGGGTCTCGACTTCGAGATGCTGCCGCTCGCTTTCGCCGTCGTCATCATCGGCGGCATGGGCTCGCTCGGCGGCGCCGCAATCGGCGCGCTGGCGGTCGGGCTTGCCGACAACTTCGGTAAAGCGCTGTTTCCGGAAATCTCCTACTTCACCCTGTATGCGCCGATGGTGCTGATCCTTGCGATCAAGCCGACCGGCCTGTTCGGACGCGAGTGAGCGCACAGCAGATGGCAAACCAGTATCTCAAAGTCATCATCGTCGCTGTCGCCCTCGGGCTGCTCGCGGTCCTGATCCCGCGGACCGGCGATTTCGTGGTGCTGCTGACGACGCGCGCGCTATGCTTCGCCATCCTCGCGATGAGCGTCGACCTGCTGCTGGGCTTCACCGGCCTTGCCTCGCTCGGCCAGGCGGCCTATTTCGGCGTCGGCGCCTATTTCGCCGCCATCATGGTGGTCAAATATCAGATCGGGCTTGGCTGGGACTTCTGGATCGTCCTGGTGCTGGGGATCATCGCGGCGGCGATCCTTGCTGCCTTCTTCGGCCTGTTCGCGATCCGCGCCACCGGCACATACTTCCTGATGATCACGCTCGCGCTCGGTCAGTGTGTCTGGGGCCTCGCCTACCGGTGGAATTCGATGACGGGCGGCGACAACGGTCTCAACGTGGCGGTCCGGCCAAATTTCGGACCCGACCTGTCGGATCCCGTGACCTTCTTCTACCTCGTCTTCGGCTTCTTCGTGGTGTCGCTGTTGATTATGTACGTACTGGTGCGCTCGCCGTTCGGCCTGTCCCTGCAGGGCATCCGCGAACGCGAAATCCGCATGCAGATCCTCGGCTACAACACCTGGCTGCACAAATACATCGCCTTCATCATTGCCGGCGCCTTCGGCGGCCTGTCGGGCGTGCTGTGGACCTTCACCAACGGCATTGTCACGCCGGAGACAGTCGTGCTGACCACATCGGTGGATGCGCTGCTGATGACGGTGCTCGGCGGTGCCGGCACGCTCGTCGGCGCAGTGATCGGGTCGGCAATCGTTTTCGGGCTGCGTGAGTATCTCAGCACGTTGATACCGTGGTGGCAGTACGTGCTCGGCGCCGTCTACGTGATGACGATCCTGTACCTGCCGACCGGCCTGATGGGAATTCCGGCGCGCGTTCGCCAGTGGCAAAAGGATCGCGTTCCGGCCGAACAGAAAAAACTGGCTTCCGCCTCGTCCTGACGTTTGGGCTTTCGACTGGCCTGGCGGGCCTACAAGGGAGAGAGACCATGAAGAGCGCGTTGTTTCGTCGGATCGCCCCGGTTCTCGCGGCGGGCGCGGTCGTGTCCGGCATCGGCGCCGCGACGCCCGCAGACGCTCAGGAGTTGCGGATCGGATTTCTGGCGCCGCGCACCGGCATTTTCACCCAGATCGGCAACGATATGGTCAACGGCTTCCAGATGTATCTGGACGAGCATGGCGGCAAGCTCGGCGGCGCCAAGGTGATCCTCGTCGTCGAGGATACGCAGGGCAAGCCTGACACCGCGGTCACGAAAGCCAAAAAGGTCATCCTCAACGACAAGTCGGACATCATGGTCGGCGGCCTCCTCGCCTCGACCGCCTATGCGCTGGCGCCGGTGTCGACGGCGGAGAAGACACTCTATATCGGCTCGTCGGCGACCGCCGACGATCTCGTGCAGCGTCAAATTGCAAAGTACCCTTATGTGGTGCTGTCGACCTGGGTGCCTTCGTTGCCGCACCACCCGCTCGGCCAGTGGGCCTGCGATCAGGGCTACAAGAAGATCGCCACGATCGGGGCCGACTATGCGTTCGGTCATGAAGTCGTCGGCGGTTTCCAGAGCGCCTTCGAGAAGTGCGGCGGCCAGGTGATCCAGAAGCTGTGGCCGCGGCTCGGCGAGAAGGACTTCGGACCCATCATTCCGCTGATCAAGAGCGACGCTGACGCCGTCTTTTCGCTGATGGTCGGCCCGATGGCGTTGCAGTTCCCCAAGCAGCTCCGCGCCGCCGGCTTCAAGAAGCCGATCATCGGCGGCGGCACCAGCTACGACGAATTCGTGCTGCCCTTCATGGGCGACGAGGTGATCGGCGACGTCTCGGCGCTGCAATACAGCGCCGCGCTGCCGACGCCGCGCAACGAGAAATTCGTCAAGGCCTATCGCGCCAAATACGGCAAGGTTCCCTCCTACTACTCGGAGGGCAACTATTCGACCGCCCAGCTGATCGACGAAGCGCTGAAGAAGCACAACGGCAAGTATCCGGGGCCCGAAGCCTTCATCAAGACCATGACCAGCATCGAACTCGACGCGGTGCGCGGCAAGGTGAAGCTCGATCCGGAGACCCGTAGCCCGATCCAGGACATCCACATCAAGAAGGTCGAAAAGAAGAAGATGTTCGGCTACGAGAAGGACGAGCTCTGGAACACCGTCATCAAGACTTATCCGAAGGTCAGCCAGTTCTGGACCTTCGACAAGGCCGAGTTCCTCAAGCAGCCGGTCTACAGCCGCGAATTCCCGCCCTGCAAACATTGCTAGACGGGCCGCAAAGCGGGACGACCGAACCGGAAAGAAAGCGACAGACGACTGAACGGTACTTTCGATTTCCGAGCCACTCTTGCGAGGGGTGGCACGTCAAAAAGGGAGGTAGGACTATGACAAGCACATTGCGACATCGGCTCCGTCCGATGCTGATGAGCGGCTGTCTCGTGCTCGGCGTCAGCCTGGCCACGCCCGCTGCAAAAGCCGACGATCTGCGGATCGGCTTCATCGCGCCGATGACCGGAATCTTTGCCCAGATCGGCAAGGACATGGTCAACGGCTTCCAGATGTATCTCGACGAACATGGCGGAAAGCTCGGCGGCATGACCGTCAAGTTCACTGTCGAAGACAACCAGGGCAAGGGCGACGCGGCCGTCACCAAGGCCAAGAAGCTCATCCTCAACGACAAGGTCCAGATGTATGTCGGCGGCCTGCTCGCCTCGACCGGCTACGCGCTGGCCCCCGTCAGCACCGCCGAGAAGGTCGTGTATCTTGTCTCGATCCCGGCCGCGGACGACCTGACCCAGCGTCAGATCGCCAAGTATCCGTACGTCTTCCGTACCTCCTGGACCTCGTCGCAGCCGCATCACCCGCTCGGCAAGTGGGCCTGCGAACAGGGCTACAAGAAGATCGCCGCGATCGGCGCCGACTACGCCTTCGGCTATGAAGTTGTCGGCGGCTTCCAGAAGGCATTCGAGGATTGTGGCGGGCAGATCGTCCAGAAGATCTGGCCGCGTCTCGGCGAAAAGGACTTCGGGCCCATCATCCCGCTCATCAAGTCCGACGTCGACGCGGTGTTCGCGCTGATGGTCGGTCCGATGGCGCTGCAGTTCCCCAAGCAGCTCCGCGCGGCGGGCTTCAAGAAGCCGATCATCGGCGGTGGCACGAACTACGACGAGTTCGTCCTGCCGTTCATGGATGACGGCGTCATCGGCGACGTCTCCGCCCTGCAATATAGCGCGGCGCTCGATACACCGAAGAACATCAAGTTCGTGAAAGACTACCGCGCCAAGTACGGCAAGGTTCCGTCCTATTACTCGGAGAACAACTACACCACCGCGCAGCTGATCGACGAGACGATCAAGAAGGCCGGCGGCAAGTATCCGGGTCCGGAAGAGTTCGTGAAGATCATGGGCAGCCTGAAGATCGAGGCGGTTCGCGGTCCGATCAGCTTCGAGGATCACAACCCGATCCAGAACATCTACATCAAGAAAGTCGAAAAGAAGAAGATGTTCGGCTACGAGAAGGACGAGCTCTGGAACACGGTCATCAAGACCTATCCGGCCGTGAGCCAGTACTGGACCTACGGCAAGGAGAAGTTCCTGGCGCAGCCGGTCTACGACAAGAACTTCCCGCCCTGTAAGCACTGCTAAGGGCAATGAAACTGCCGGGGCGCCGGTCGGCGCCCCGGTTTCTCCCGACCAAGGTGGAGTAGCAGCGTGAGCACGGATACGCGAACGGACGGCGAAGTACCCGTTCTCGAACTCAGAGACCTGTGCAAGAACTTCGGCGGGCTTCAGGCCACCAGGAGCGTGTCGCTGCGCGTTATGCCGGGCGATCGCAAGGCGGTGATCGGCCCCAACGGCGCCGGCAAGACCACCCTCTTCAATCTGATTACCGGAATTTACCCGTCGAGTTCGGGGCAGGTGCTGCTGTTCGGCAAGGACGTCACCAAATGGCAGAGCCACCAGCGCACCGCGCTCGGCATGGCGCGCACGTTCCAGGTGACGAGCCTGTTTCCGAAGCTCACCGTGCTCGACAACGTGTTGCTCGCGATCAAGGGCCTGCGGTCGTCGAAATTTACGATGCTGCGTTTCCTGTCGTCCTACAAGGACGTCTACGAGAAGGCCGAGGGCCTGCTGGAGGGTGCGAGCTTCCTCGACCGCAAGGACACCGAGGTCCGCAACCTGTCGCACGGCGAGCAACGCCAGCTCGAGATCGTGCTCGGACTGGCCAGCGACCCGAAGATTCTGCTGCTCGACGAGCCCGCCGCCGGCCTGTCCTCCGGCGAGTCAGCCGACATGATCAAGTTTCTCAACGCGCTCGATCCCGGCCTCGCGCTGTTGCTGATCGAGCACGACATGGACGTGGTGTTCGACGTCGCCGACGAGATTTCGGTACTGCATTTTGGCGAAGTGCTGGAAACTGGCTCGCCCGAGCAGATTCACAACAGCAAGCGCGTCCAGGAAATCTATCTGGGGACCGGTTGAGTCATGGCCATTCTCGAAGTCCACGACATCCATACTTATTACGGCGACGCCTATGTCCTCCAGGGACTGACGCTGCAACTCGAGCAGGGCCAGATTCTCGGCCTGCTCGGCCGCAACGGCGTCGGCAAGACCACGCTGGTCAATTCCATCGTCGGCTTCGTGCCGCCGCGCCGCGGCACCATCGTGTTCAAGGGCAACGACATCACCCATACGCCGTCGTTCGAAACCGTGCGCGGCGGAATGGGCCTCGTGCCGCAGGGCCGCCGCGTGTTTCCGACGCTGAGCGTGGAAGAAAATCTCCAGGTCGCCGAGCGCAACACCAATCGTCACGGCTGGAACCTCAAGCGCGTCTACGAGCTGTTCCCCCGCCTCGACGAGCGCCGTCACCAGCGCGCCAAGACGCTGTCCGGCGGCGAGCAGCAAATGCTGGCGATCGGCCGTGGCCTGATGACCAATCCGGACTGTCTCATTATGGACGAGCCGTCCGAAGGTCTCGCCCCCATCATCATTCAGGGCCTGTGGGAGGCGATTGCGAAGCTCAAGCGCGAGGGCCTGTCGATCCTGCTGGTCGAGCAGAGCGCCTATCTCGCGCTCAAGCTCGTCGACTACGTCCACGTCATGAGCAAGGGCCAGGTGGTCTATTCATCGAAGCCCGAAGAGCTTCAGGCCAACGAGCAGATCAAGTCGGCCTATCTCGGCATTTGACCGGGCTGCGTCCCGGCCTCCTCTTAATCGGCGAACGACATGACCCAATGGAATAAATACGCGAACACCGCGGCGCGCAGCCATGGCAAACCCGGCCGCGACGTGCGGCCGAAATCGATCACCATCGACATGCACGCCCACGCCGCCTTTCCGGCGGTCGGCCAATTCGTCGGTAACCGGCTCGACATCACGACCGTGCCGCTGGCGCATTTCTCGTCCCAGGAAACCAAGGACCTCAACGCCAAGCAGGACGCGGACATCAAGGGCCGCATCACCGGCTATGACGAGCGCTTCAAGATCATGGACGAGATGGGCGTCGACATGCAGTACGTCATGCCGGCGCCGCCGCAGCTCTATCACACCGTCGCGCTCGACGTGGCGGTCCCTGCCGCGCGCATGGTCAACGATCACATGGCGGAATTCTGCGCCAGACATAAGGACCGGCTGATCCCCTGCGGCACCGTGCCGATGCAGGACGGCAATGAAGCCGCCAAGGAACTGGAATACGTCATCAAGACGCTCGGATTCAAAGGCGTCGAGATTCTCACCAACGTCGCCGGCCGTGAGCTGTCCGACCCGGCCTTCGCGCCGTTCTGGAAGAAGGCCGAGGAACTCGACGCGCTGGTCGCGATCCACCCCAACGGCTTCACCGAAGGCCGCCGGCTGTCGCGGTTCTATTTCAGCAATGTCGTCGGCAACCCCTTCGATACCACGCTTGCCTTGCACTATTTGATCTTCGACGGCGTGTTCGAGCGTCATCCGAAGCTCAAGGTCTTCGCCATGCATGGCGGCGGCTATCTTGGCGGCTATTCGGGGCGCATCGACCACGCCTGGGGCGGCCGCTCCGACGTCAATGCCGGGCTGCCCAAGCCGCCCGGTTCCTATCTGCGCAAGAATGTGTTCTTCGACACCGTGGTGTTCACCCCGCTCCAGCTCGAAATGCTGGTGCGCACTTTCGGCGCCGACCGCATCCTGCTCGGCACCGACTATCCGTTCGACATGATGGAATGGGATCCGATCGGGCATGTGGCGGGGGTCGAAATGCTCGATAACAGCACCCGCGCGGCGATCGACGGCCTCACCGCGAAGGCGCTGCTCGGCCTGTAAAGGCGGCGCGGCCAGTCCCGCTAGGAATAGAGAAAGTCGAGCACCGCGGTTTCCTTGATGACCGCGCGGTCGCTGCTGTGGCGGCCGGCCGCGTCGCGCTCGGCTGCCGTCTGCGTCGCCTGCAGAAACGCGCCGAGATGGCGGGCGTGGCCGATGATACGGCTGTTGACCGGCAACCGCTCGGCCTCGAACCGCCGCAGTGCCGTCCCGACATCGTCCTCGGCTTCGAGCGCCGACACAAGCGACGCGGCGTCGTCCGCCGCCTTGGCGACGCCGGCGCCGACATGCGGACGCGCCACGAAGGCGGCATCGCCGATCACCGCGACGCGCCCCACCGCCATTCGCGGGCTTTCAAGGTCGTAGATCGGTTGCAGGATCGGCTCACTCATCAGCCGCACCACCGCCTGAAACTGCGGCGCAAGACGCCGTGCCGCATCGTGCATTTCTGCGATCGCTTCGCGGCGGATCAGCGGCGGCGGGATCGAAATGTCATGCAGCTTGCCGCTCTCGTCGGTCAGCAGCCATGGCAGCTTGGTGGCTTCCTCGGCTGGCCGGTACCAGATCACGTTCATGCGGCGATGGCCTGGCCGCGTATCGTCGTTCGGGCCGGCGACCGGGTAACAGAGGAACTGCTCGCCGGGCGGCAGGCCGAACGCCATGACGTCGAAGATGTCGCGATGCACGTCCGGCGGAACATCCTGCTCGGCGATCAGCGACCGCCACGCCGAATAGCCGGCATAGCGCGGCGCGACCTCGGGCATCGCCAGTTGCCGCACCGTCGAGCGAATGCCGTCGGCGCCGATCAGCAGATCGGCCGCCATCGTTTCGCCGTCGGAGAAGGCCGCGACGACGCCGTCACCGCGCTGCTCGAAACCGGTCAGCGCGCAGTCGCGCCTGTAGTTTGCGGCGGGGAACGCATCGCGCAGCAAGCGGTAGAGCCGTTCCCAGGCGGTCGTGGTCTGGTGGCATTCAAGGTTCTCGGTCGCCGTGCCGGCAGGCCCAAGAATTTTCCGATGGTGAATACGAACTCCGAGGCCATCCGCGTCGAGATCGAGCCGGCGCAACCGCTCCAGCAATTCCGGCTGCGCAACGATGCCCGCGCCGCGCCCCGAAAGCTCGGTCTTGACCCGTTCGACGACGGTGACATCCCAACCCGCGCGTCGCAGCATCAGGCCCGCGAACAGCCCGCTCATCGAACCGCCGACAACCAGCGCGTGCCTGTTCGGATTACGGTGACCGGCCATGTTCATCGGCATTTCTCGGGATGTGGCAAGCCGAGTATAATGCGCCAACGCAAGTCATGGAGAAATGGCATGTCTCTGACAATGGTCGACAAGGCCGCCGAGCACAAGGAGACCGCGCCCTGGCCGGTCGAGATCGCCGCCGAGTTCCGGCGTGAAGCCGAGAATCCCAACCCTTGCGTCGGCTCGGAACTTCTCTCGGAGAACGAGCGGACGCGCGTATGGATCATCCGCCTCGCGCCGGGCGAGCGCATCGGGTTCCACCGCCACGTGCTCGATTATTTCTGGACCTCGGTGAACGGCGGCCGCGCCCGCCAGTATGTTCACGACGGCACCATGATCGAGATGACCTACCAGCCCGGAGAAACCCGCCACGAGACCTACGGCAAGGGCGAGTTCAAAGTCCACGACCTCGCCAATATTGGCGATGATGAAATGATTTTCATGACCGTCGAATTCAAGGACAGCGCCAACGCGCCGATGCCGTTGCCAGCCGGCGTGCATCCGAGCATGGCCGCCTGAGTGAGCGGCCGCGCCCGCCGCCCACCGCATGGTGGGCGCCTTCAGTCTGGCGGCTCGTGGCGGTCGCGCGGTTTTTCCCCTGTGACATCATCGGACTAGCCAAGCCGCCGCGCTTCCTGCAAACTGCGGTCCGAACAACAGGCGATGCGCGGAACGCGCATGCCGGCACAGGTTGGGCATCGCCCTGCCGGTGCCGCAAGAACAAAGTGCTCGTGGGGAGACTGCGCCTTATGAATTGCGTTGAATGCGACGGCCGCGACGATCGCGCCGCGGCTGCCGGCTGAGGGCGTTATGGACTTCGAACTTCTGTTCAACGCCCTGATTGCCGGATTCTTGCTTGGCGGTTTCTACGCGGCGATGGCGGTCGGTATTTCCGTCGCCTTCGGCATTCTCGACATCGTCAATATCGCGCACCCGGCCTTCATCATCCTCGGCTCCTACGTCGCCTACATCATCAGCACCCAGCTCGGCCTTGATCCGATCCTGGTCGCGATGCTGATGCTGCCGGTGTTCTATGCGCTGGGCAGCGTGATTTATCAGGTCTACTACGTCTCGTTCGAACGCCGCGGCCAGGAAGCCCTGCGCGGCCTCGCCTTCTTCTTCGGCCTCCTGTTCGTCACCGAAGTGCTGCTGATTCTCGTGTTCGGCGTCGACTACCGTTATGTGGAGGCGATCTATATCGGCCCCACGTTGCACCTCGGCTTCCTCGAATTCCCGCTGCGCATGATGGTGCCGTCGATCGTCGCCATCGCGATGTTCTGCTGCCTCCAGCTTTATCTGTCGAAGACCTTTACCGGCCGCGCAATCATGGCGGTGTCGCAGGATCCGCTGGCGCTGCGGCTGATGGCGGTCGACCCGACCAAGATCAAGCGTATCGCGTTTTCGATTTCGATCGCGACCGCAGCGCTTGCCGGCGCCTTCCTCATCATCATCCAGCCGGTGGTGCCGTCGGTCGGCCGCGCCTATATCGGCATCATTTTCGCGATCTGCGTGCTCGGCGGACTGGGCAGCCTGCCCGGCACCCTGATCGCGGCGCTGCTGCTCGGCATCGTCGAGAGCCTCACGTCGATTTACCTGGGCCCGTCCTGGGCGCCGGCCGTCGCGTTCGGCGTCCTTCTGCTGACGCTCGCGTTGCGGCCGTCCGGCCTGCTGGGGCGTTGACCATGCGGACACCCATCTTCGTCGCAATCTGTGCCGCCATCGGACTTTCGCTCTATCTGATCTTCGACATTTTCGGCAACGACTACCTGTTCTTCGCCGGCTATGTGGTGCTGCAATACATCGTGCTGGCCACCGCCTGGAACATTCTCGGCGGCTATTGCGGCTACGTGAACTTCGGATCGGCCGGCTTTTTCGCGCTCGGCGCCTATACCGGCGTGTTCCTCTACACCGTCGGCCAGAATGTCAGCGACATGCCGGCTGAAGGGTTTGGCGCGCTGCTGCACCTCATTTTCCCGATCCCGGTGCCAATCGTCGTCGTGATCGCGGGCGCCATCGCCGGCCTGGTCGGTTTCGGCATGGGCTATCTGACGCTGCGGCTGCGTGGCGTGTTCTTCGCGATCGCCACACTCGCACTCGCGGTGGTGCTGGAGACGCTGATCGTCAACTGGTCCTTCGTCGGCGGCTCACGCGGCGCCTATGTCATCCCGCCGAGCGAGATCCCGATTTTCGGACCCTATATCCAGTTCCTGTTCGCGCTGATGGTCGTGATCGTGATCGTGGCGTTGACCGTCGCGCGGGCGATCGAGCGTTCGCGGCTCGGTTACGGCTTCGCCACCATCCGCGATGACGAACTGGCGGCGGAAGCCTGCGGCGTGCCGACGCTGAAGCTCAAGCTGATCGCCACGTCCATTTCAGGCGGCCTCATGGGCATGGCCGGTGCGCCGTTCTCCTACTACATCGGCTATGTCGAGCCGGCTTCGGCCTTCGACCTCTCCTATGCGGTCAACTCCATCGCCATGCCGATGATCGGCGGCACCACCAGCTGGGTTGGCCCGCTGATCGGCGCCATCCTGCTCGGCAGTCTGCAGCAGCTGGCGACCGTGACGATTTCCTCGGCGGCAAACCTCCTGATCGTCGGCCTGCTGCTGATCGGCTTCGTCGTGCTGGCGCCGAAAGGCATCGTCGGCCACGCCCAGGACTGGTGGGCCAGACGGTCGCGGAAAAACCAGGGAGGGCCGGTATGACCGCTCCCATCCTCAAGGTTTCCCGCGTCGGCAAGCGGTTCGGCGGCTTCGTTGCGCTCGAGGACATCGATCTCGATGTCGCCCAGGGCGAACGGCTCGGGCTGATCGGCCCAAACGGCTCCGGCAAGAGCACGCTCGTCAACTGCATCTGCGGCACGCTGTACAACGAAACCGGCACGGTCACGTTCGACGGACAGGCAATGAATGGCATGGTCGCCCACCAGCGCACCCGCCTCGGCCTCGCCCGCAGCTTCCAGTTGCCGCGGCCGTTCGGCAGCATGAGCGTCGCCGACAACATCCGCGTGCCGCTGCTCTACACCGTCGCCGCCCGCAGCGGCCAGCATCTGTCATCGTCCGAACTCGACGACCGTTGCCACGAACTGCTGAAGCTCGTGATGCTGGAAGCCAAGGCGACTCATAACATTCAGGATCTGACGCAGGTCGAGCAGCGCAAGCTCGAACTCGCCCGCGCGGTCGCTGCCGAGCCCAAGCTCCTGATCGCCGACGAGTCGATGGCCGGCCTGTCGGGTTCCGAGGTCGAGGACATCGTCGCGCTGCTCAAGCGGCTGAACGAACGTGGCATCACCATCATCATGATCGAACACATCATGCGCGCGGTCATGGCGTTCTCGCAGCGGCTCGTCGTGCTGGTGTCCGGCAAGAAGATCGCCGACGGCGACCCGCAAACCGTCGTCCAGGATCCCGAAGTCGTGAGGGCGTATCTTGGCCAGTAGCAGCATCAGAGTGGAGAACGTCCACGCCGCCTACGGTTCGGTGCGCGTCATCCATGACGTCTCGATCCGGGTCGGCTCCGGCGAAACCGTCGCCCTGCTCGGCACCAACGGCAACGGCAAGTCGACGCTCATCAAATGCATCATGGGCATCGTGCCGCCGGCCGAAGGCCGCATCATCGCCGAGATCGATGGTGTCGAACACAATCTGGTCGGCATGTCGACGGAGCAGATCGTCGATCTCGGCATCGCTCTGGTGCCGGAGGGCCGCCGGTTGTTCCCGCGCCAGACCGTCGAGGAAAATCTCTACCTCGGCGCCTCGCGCCCCAGCGCCCGTGCCAGCATCAAACAGAACCTCGACTTCTGCTTCGAGACCTTCCCGCGGCTCGCCGAGCGGCGCGGCCAGCTTGCCGGCTCCATGTCGGGCGGCGAGCAGCAGATGCTGGCGCTTGCGCGCGCGCTGATGCTGAACCCGCGCATCCTGCTGGTCGACGAGCCTTCGGTCGGCCTTGCGCCGGTGCTGGTCGCCCGCACCATCGAGGCGATCAAGCAGCTCAAAGACCACTACAAGCTCACCGTGCTGATGGCCGAGCAGAACTTCACGCAGGCGCTGCGGATCGCCGACCGCGGCTATGTCATCGTTCATGGCCAGATCGAGTTCGAGGGCCGTTCGGCCGAGGAACTCAACAACAACGACCTGATCCGGAAGTTCTATCTCGGCGCCTAGCGCATTACCACGATCGGAAAATCAAACGGCGCGGGATCGCTCCCGCGCCGTTGTCATTCAAACCGACGGTCCGATTACTTCTGGTTCGGATCGTAGGGATAGACCACTTTGCCGGTCTGCAGGCTCGGCGGGTAGACCACCGTCTGATAGCTCATGCCGCGCCAGGTCTCGAGATCGGCGGAGTCGGTGATGCCGTGATACTGCACCGCCATCATCCGGCCTTCGGCCCATTCGCCTTTCTTGCCGAACTTGATCGAACCCATCACGGTCTCGAACGTGCCCTTGCGCAGCGCGTCGGCGACCTTCTTGTCGTCGATGCTCTTGGCGGCCTTCACCGCCTCGCCGAGCACCTGCATCTGCGTGTAGCCCCAACCGCCGAGATAGTAGCCGAGCGCATCGACGCCCTCGGCCTTCGCGCGGGCCTGGTACTCTTTGAAGAAAGCTTCGGTGCCCTTGTACATCTGCTTCTTGTCCGGCACCCAGGTTTCGTAGTTCACGATGCCGTTGAGCTTGCCCTTGAGCTTGTCCTTGAACACGGTCGCCTGCAGGCCGACCAGCGCGCCGCCGAACAGCTTCGGCTTCAGCCCGCTTTCCGCGGCCGCCTGCACGATGCCGACCGAATCCAACGGATAGGCGCACACCGCGACGACGTCGGCATTCGCCGCCTTGATCGCCTGCACGATCGGAGCGAAGTCCGTCGTCTTCGGCGGCGGCGGATAGGCTTTGTCGTAGACGATCTTCAGCCCGGCCTTCTTGGCATTGTTGCGCGCGCCTTCGCAGGCGTTTTGCGCGAACTCAGCGTCGGCGTAGGCGAACGCGACCGTCTGCGGCTTCGGATTCTGCGCCGCAGCGACCTTGAAGAATCCTTCCGTGAAGGATTCCTTGGTGTCCTGGCCGGTCGGGATGATCGAGAAGTAGTTCGGATACTTGAACTTGTCGTTCACATCGAGGCCGAACAGGCTGATGAAGGTCTTGCCCTTGCGGATCACGATCGGCATCGCCGGGGCGATCTGGTTGGTGGCATAGGCGCTCACCACGAGGTCGACTTTGTCGACTTCGAGCAGCTTGGTGTAGATGCCGGGCACTTCGGCCGGCGAGCTCTTGTCATCGTAATAGACGAGTTCGACCGGACGGCCGAGCAGGCCGCCGGCCTTGTTGGTCTGCTCCGCCCAAATCTTGGCGCCGAGCAGCGCCTGCTTGCCGTTCGGCGACAGAAAGCCGGTCAGCGACTGCCCAAAGCCAATCTTGATCGGCTTCTTGTCTTGCGCCATGGCCGGCCCCGCGAGCACCGCCACGGCGGCCGCTGCGGCGAGCCCGGTCAAGGCCCGGGATTTCAAGGTTCGAAACATCTCATCCTCCCTGTTGGATATTATTTTGTCGTATTCTAAGCGAATTCGGCCGCCAAATACCAGTGGTGGGCAAAAAACCCGCTCAGACACCCTCCACCATGATGGTCTCGACTTCGCCGGCGCCCTTGCGCCGGAATGCCGCAGCGCGGTCGTATTCCTCCGACGTGAAACAGGCGACGCCCTGCTCGAAGGTCGGAAATTCGATCACGACGAAGCGGTGGAATTTGTCCGGTCCTTCCATGATTTGAAACTTGCCGCCACGGGCGAGCACCTTGCCGCCGAACTTGGCGAGGATGCCGGGAATCTGGTCGGTGTATTTTTTGTATTCGACCGGATCGTTGATCTTCGAACGCGCGACCCAATAGGCAGGCATGACGTCATCCTCCTGGACATTCTCAATGGCACTCACAGATTGACTTTCACCCACCGCGTCTCATGCGATGATGCGATGATACGATGGAGATACCCTACATCGTTCGGTAACGGGAAGGAAAACGGAGTCATGGCGCGCAAGCTGATCGACATTTCAGTGCCGCTCGAAAACGACGTCGCAGCCGACCCGCCGGGTTACGGTCCGGCGATCGAATACCGCGACCACAAGCAATCCGTGCCGGAGATCCTGAAATTTTTTCCGGGCCTCGCGCAAAGCGATCTTCCTGACGGCGAAGGCTGGGCGATGGAGTGGGTACGGCTTTCGACGCACTGCACCACACATCTCGATGCGCCTTATCATTTCGCTTCGACGATGGACCATGGCAAACGCGCCGCCACCATCGACGAAATCCCGCTCGACTGGTGTCTCCAGCCGGCGGTGAAACTCGACTTTCGTCATTTCGCGGATGGCTATGTCGCGACGGCCGCCGACGTCGAAGCCGAGCTAAAGCGAATCGGACACACTCTTTCGCCGCTTGAAATCGTTTTGGTGAATACGTCGGCGGGAACGGCCTACGGTCAGCCCGACTACGTCTCGCGCGGCTGCGGCATGGGTCGCGACGCGACGCTCTACCTTCTGGAACGCGGCGTGCGCGTCACCGGCATCGACGGCTGGAGTTGGGACGCGCCATTCGTCTTCACCAAGGAACGCTACGCCAAAACCCGCGACGCCGGCATCATCTGGGAAGGCCACCGCGCCGGCCGCGAAATCGGTTATTGCCACATCGAGAAACTGCACAATCTCGAAGCCCTGCCCTCGGCCGGCTTCACGGTGAGCTGTTTTCCGGTCAAAGTCCGCGGCGGATCGGCGGGCTGGACCCGCGCGGTGGCCATCATTGACGCATGAGGGCATTATTGCTTGTCGCTGCCCACCACCGGGCGTAGCATTCAACGAAAGACCAAGAAGCCGGCGCAACACCGGTCAAAGCCAAAAAACACATGGGAGGATCTCGTGGACCGACGTCGCTTCGTCGCCGGAACTGCTGCCACTGCGGCAGCGCTGACTGTTCGCCCCAGCTTTGCGCAGGGCACCTATCCGTCGCACGCCGTTACGCTCATCAATCCGTTTCCGCCGGGCGGCGCCGCTGACAAGGTTGGACGTCCGCTCGCAGCCGTGCTGGAGCCCGTCCTCAAGCAGCCGGTCGTGATCGAAAACAAGACCGGTGCCGCCGGCGCCGTCGGCGCGCAATTTGCCGCGAACGCGAAGCCCGACGGCTATACGCTGCTCGTGCATATCACTTCGATCTCCGGCTTCGCTGAGGTCGACAAGCTGTTCGGCCGCACGCCGAAATTCACGCGTGCCGACTTCATCCCGATCGCGCGCTTTGTCGCCGACCCTTGCGTGTTCCTGGTCAACGACAAACAGCCCTACAAGACGCTGAAGGAGTTCGTCGACGACGCCAAGAAGCGTCCGGACGAGATCATCTTCTCGTCGTCGGGCCTTTACGGCGCGCTGCACATCCCGACCGCGCAGTTCATGCAGAAATCGGGCGTCAAGATGCGCCACCTGCCGACCAACGGCGGCGGCCCGGCGCTGACCGCCTTCCTCGGCAACAACTCGCAGGTGCTGGTCTCTTCGGTATCGGCGTCGCTGACGCAGATCAAGGCCGGCAAGGCGCGCCCGCTGGCGCTGCTCGGCGCCAAGCGCTCCGCTGCCCTGCCCGACGTGCCGACCATGAAGGAGCTCGGCTTCGACGTTGAATACTATCTCTGGGTCGGCCTGTTCGCCCCGAAGGGGACGCCGGCCGACATCGTCAAGACCTTGCGTGAGGCGACCAACAAGGCGTCGCACACCGACGACTTCAAGAAAGCGATGTCGAACCTCGGCCAGGAACTCGACTACATGGACCAGCCGGAATTCGCCAAGTTCTGGGACAGCGACGCGGCGAAAATCGAAGCGGCCGTGAGGTCGATCGGCAAGGTTCAGAGCTGATCCCGGCGCGGGTCATGCCAAATCCGAGCGCGCGGCGCCTCAAAAGTGCCGCGCGTTTTATCTCGCAAAACTAAAGACAAGAAACAGCGCAGCATCGAAAACAATCACTTCGGGAGGATAGTTATGGACAGACGCAGTTTCGTGATCGGCTCGGCCGCGTCGGCGACCGCGCTGTGGACCGGCCAGGCGGGCGCGCAGGAAGCCTATCCGACGCGCGCGATCACCATGATCAGCCCGTTCCCGCCGGGCGGCGTCAGCGACACCATCACAAGGCCGCTGATCGCGGCGATGGAACCGGTGCTGAAGCAGCCGGTGGTGCTCGAAAACAAGACAGGCGCGGCCGGCGCCGTCGGCGCGCAATATGTCGCTTCGGCCAAGCCCGACGGCTACACGCTGCTGTCGCATATCGTGTCGATCTCCGGCTTTGCGGCGGTCGACAAGCTGTTCGGCCGTGCGCCGAAGTTCACAAACGAGAACTTCATTCCGCTCGCACGCATCATCGCCGACCCGATCGTTCTGATCGTCAACAAGGACACGCCCTACAAGACGCTGAAGGATCTGGTCGAGGACGCCAAGAAGAACCCGGACAAGGTCATCTACTCCTCGTCCGGCCTCTACGGCGCCTCGCACGTACCGACGCAACTGTTCGCCAAGGCCGCCGGCGACCTCAAGATGCGCCATCTGCCGACCAACGGCGGCGGCCCGGCGGTGACCGCGGTGCTCGGCGGCAACGTCAATTTCTTCATGTCGCCGTCCTCGATCGCGCTCAAGCACGTCCAGGCCGACAAGGTCCGCGCGCTCGCCGTGTCCTCGACGCAGCGCTCCAAGGCGCTCCCGAACGTGCCGACCTTCAAGGAGCTGGGTTACGACCTTGAATACTATTTCTGGGTCGGCATCTTCGCTCCGAAGGGCACGCCGGCGCCGGCCGTCGCCAAGCTCCGCGAGGCGCTCAACGCGGCCGCCCACAGCAAGGCGTTCTCCGACTTCCTCAAGAATGTCGGCCAGGATCTTGCCTATCTCGACCAGCCGCAATTCGCGACGTTCTGGGCCGAGGACAGCAAGCGCCAGGAAGCCGCCATCAACGCCATCGGAAAGGTGCAAGGCTGACCGCGATGTCGCTGCGCGCGGACCATGTGGCCGGAGCCACGTTTATCCTCTTCGGTATCCTGGTCATCGCGCTCAGCGGCGACTTGCCGGCCGGGCGTCTGTCGATGCCCGGCGCGGGCTTCTTGCCGCTCATCGTCGCCGTGCTGCTGATCGGCTTCGGCGGTGCGCTCCTGTTGCGCGCTGCCGAAGGTCCGGCGTTTTCCGCGATCGACTGGAGCGACCTGCCCCACGCCCTGAAGGTTCTCGGCGTCGCCGCTGCGGCGGTCGCCCTCTACACGAATCTCGGCTTCATCATCACACTGGTTGCGATGATGGTCGCGCTGCTCGTCTTCGTCGAACGCAAGAGCATCGTCCACGCCGCCGTCTATAGCGCCGGAGTGGTGGCGATCACTTTCGTCACGTTCGAATTCGTCCTCAAGACTCCGCTGCCCAACGGGCCGCTCGGCTATTGACCGCATGACGCCACAACGCACCATGCGCCAAGTGGCCTGCGCCAAGTGAACTAGGACCGCGTCCCGTGGAAGACACCCTCCTCAGCCTCGCGCATGGGTTCTCGGTCGCCCTGCAGCCGACCAATCTCTGGTTCGCCTTCATCGGCTGCCTGGTCGGTACGCTGGTCGGCGTCTTGCCGGGCATCGGCCCGCTTGCCGGCATCTCCATCCTGTTGCCGGTCACCTTCGGCCTCAACGCGACACAGGCCGTCATCATGCTCGCCGGCATCTATTACGGCTCGCAATATGGCGGCTCGACCACCTCGATCCTGATGCGCATTCCGGGCGAAGCCGCCTCGGTAATGACCTGCATCGACGGCAACGCCATGGCCAAGAAAGGCCGCGCCGGCGCGGCGCTCTGCATCGCCGCGGTTGGCTCGTTCGTCGCCGGCACCTTCGGCGTCATCGTGCTGACGCTGATCGCGCCGCCGCTCGCCACCATCGCGCTACGCTTCGGCCCGCCCGAATACACCGCGCTGCTGGTGATGGGCCTGATCTTCCTTGCCTATATGTCGTCGACCTCGCTGATCCGGACCCTGCTGATGGCCTGCCTCGGCCTGATGTTCGGCATGATCGGCATCGACAACATGACCGGGCATTTCCGCTACAGCTTCAATCTCGCCGAGCTCGGCGACGGCATCGGCATCGTGCCGGTCGCGGTCGGCCTGTTCGGCCTCGGCGAAATTCTGGCAACGCCGAGCCACAAGGTCGCCGGCGAAGTGATCTCGCCCAAGCTGCGCGAGTTGCTGCCGAACCGGCAGGAATGGCGCGAGGCCGGCTGGCCGATCGCGCGCGGCAGCGTGCTCGGCTTCATCATCGGCATCATTCCGGGTTCGGCGCACATCATCTCGAGCTTCCTGTCCTACGCGATCGAGCGGCGCATTTCGAAGACGCCCGAGCAGTTCGGTAAGGGCGCGGTCGCCGGCGTCGCCGGACCTGAATCCGCCAACAATTCCGCCTCGACCGGCGCCTTCGTGCCGATGCTGTCGCTCGGCATCCCGACCGGCCCGGTGACCGCGGTGCTGATCGGTGCGCTGATGATCCACGGCGTCGCCGCCGGACCTCAACTGGTGACGGAGCACCGCGACGTGTTCTGGGGCTTCGTCGCCTCGATGTATGTCGGCAACCTGATGCTGCTGCTCCTGAACCTGCCGCTGGTCGGCCTGTTCGTCAGCGTGTTGCGGATTCCGTATTCCTATCTCTATCCGCTCATCATCATGTTCTGCATCGTCGGCGTCTACGAGGTGAACCACTCGATCATCGACGTCTGGATCATGCTCATCATGGGCGTGATCGGCTACGGCTTGCGCAAGTTCGACTTCGATCCCGCGCCGCTGGTGCTCGGCCTCGTCATCGCGCCGGTGTTCGAGCAAAGCCTGCGGCAGTCGCTCATCATGTCGAACGGCAACTACTTCATCTTCTTCAACCGGCCGATCGCGCTCGGCCTGCTGGCCGTATGCGTGCTGCTGCTGGCGATGTCGGCTTATTCGTTCCTTGCCAAGCGCAAGGATTGGCGCGATCAACTGGCCGAAGTCGAGTCCGGCGACAAGTCGGCATGACAAACCTCAGGATCGATCCCGAGCGGCTCTGGGGCGACCTGATGGAGACGGCGCAGATCGGCGCCACCGCGAAGGGCGGCATCTGCCGCCTCACCCTCACCGATCTCGACCGTCAGGTGCGCGACTGGTTCCGGTCCCGCGCCGAAGCGCTCGGCTGCACCGTCACGGTCGACGACATGGGTTCCATGTTCGCGCGGCGGCCCGGCCAGCGTGACGACGTGCCGCCGATCGCGATGGGCAGCCATCTCGACACCCAGCCGACCGGCGGCAAGTTCGACGGCGCGCTCGGCGTGCTCGCCGCGCTCGAGGCGCTGCGCACGCTGCATCTCGCCGGCTACGAGACCTTCGCACCCATCGAGGTCGTCAACTGGACCAACGAGGAAGGCTCCCGTTTCACCCCGGCGATGATCGCCTCCGGCGTGTTCGCCGGCGTGTTCGAGCGCGACTGGGCCGCGGCACGCGCCGACCGCAGCGGTGAGACCTTCGGCGCCGCGCTCGACACGATCGGCTATCGCGGCCCGGAGAAGTGCGGCGACCACCCGCTGTCCGCGTTCTTCGAGGTTCATATCGAGCAGGGCCCCTATCTCGAAGCCGAGGGCAAGGACATCGGCGTCGTCACCGGCGTGCAGTCGATCCGCTGGTACGAGGTCACGGTCACAGGTCAGGACACCCATGCCGGCACCACGCCGATGCCGCGCCGCCACGATGCGCTGCTCGCCGCAGCGCGCATGGTCGAGGCCGTCAACGCCGCGGCGCTGCGCCACCCGACATCCGTCGGCACGGTGGGCCTGCTTGAAGTGAAGCCCGGCTCGCCCAATGTCGTGCCGGGCGAAGTCTATTTCACCATCGACCTCCGCGATCCGGCGGCTACTGTGCTCGATGGCATCGAGGCCGACATTGCCGCAGCGGGGAAAGCGATCGGCACCACGCTCGGCGTCGACATCGCCATCAAGACGATCTGGACCCAGCCCTTCCAGCCGTTCGATCCAGGCTGCATCGCCGCCGTGCGCGAGGCCGCGCGCGCATCGGGCTTCTCGACCCGCGATATCGTCTCCGGCGCCGGCCACGACGCCGCCTATATCGCCCGCGTCGCGCCGTCGTCGATGATCTTCGTGCCGTGCAAGGACGGCATCAGCCACAACGAGGCGGAATACTCCTCGAAGGAGCAGTGCGCGGCCGGCGCGCAGGTGTTGCTGCGGGCCGTGCTCGACTACGACCGCAAACTGGCGGACCGCTACGGCACCCGTTAGGCGCTAACGCCAGCGCAGCAGATTGACCGGAAAGTCGGCCGCGTAACGGCGTTCCTTCGGCGGCGGACGATGCTCGGGCATCGGGCTGTCCCCGGCGTCCACCACTTTGCGATAGAGATGCCAGGTGGCGTGGCCGAGCACCGGCAGCACCACGGTCAGACCGAGCAGCGCCGGCAGCGTGCCCATCACCAGAAGCGCAGCGACGATGACGCCCCACAGCGCCATGATGACGGGGTTGGCGGCTACCGCGCGGATCGATGTCGACAGCGCCACTGCCGCCCCGACGTCCCGGTCGAGCAGCAGCGGAAACGACACCACGCCGATCGTCAGCACCACGACCGCGAAGCAGAAGCCGACCGCGTTGCCGACCAGCATCATCGACCATCCGGCCTGCGTCGTCAGCACGTCGCGCAGAAACGCCTCGATCGAAGTCGGCTGCGCATAGCCGAAGTAGGCAATGTAGATCGCATTGGCGACCGCGAGCCACAGGCAGAACACCGCGAGCAGCAGCAGGCTCAAGACCGCGATCGCACCGATCGAGGACGACTTCAGCACGTCGAAGGCGTCGCCGATCGAGACCGGCTGGCCGGCCTCGCGGCGGCGGCTCATCTCGTAAAGGCCGAGCGCCGCGACCGGACCGACCAGCGCGAAGCCGGACGCGATCGGAAACAGCAACGGCAGGACCGAATAGCCGAAGGCGAGCCGGGCCAGCAGCAATCCGAGCAGCGGATAGACGACGCAGAGGAACATGGCGTGGCTGGGCATCGCCATGAAGTCGTCGAATCCTTTCGACAGGGCCTCCTTGAGATCGGCGACACCGATCCGGCGCACGCCGATGCGCGCGGGCGCGTTGCCAATTCCGAGCAGCAGATGGGAATGAGCCATGGACGTTCTCCCTCAAGCGTTGAGCTTCAGGTGGCCCAATGGCGTCTCGACGATGACAGAGCCGGCTTTCGTCGGCTCCGGATCACTGCCACGAGCCACGAATTGACCGAAGACTAGCACAGGACGAACGGTCGATTCCTCACAATCGCTTGCGCGGTGCGGAACCCGAAATCAGGCCCAAAGCCGCTCGTTTTCGAGGCCTTTGTAGAGGTCTGCGACGAATTCGCCGTAGCCGTTGAACAACAGCGTCGGCCGCCGCTCGCCGGTGCCGATCAGTTCCTCGCTCGCCTGGCTCCAGCGCGGATGCGGCACCTCCGGATTGACGTTGGCCCAGAAGCCGTACTCCGCCGATTGCAGCTTCTCCCAATAGCTGACCGGCCGCTGATCGGTGAAGGAAAAGCGCACGATCGACTTGATGTGCTTGAAGCCGTATTTCCACGGCACCGCGAGCCGCAGCGGCGCACCGTGCTGCTTCGGCAGCGCGTGCCCGTAGGCGCCGGTGACCAGGAACGACAATTCGTTGGTCGCTTCCGCGATGGTCAACCCCTCG
Source organism: Pseudolabrys sp. (assembly GCA_050184975.1). Taxonomy (GTDB): domain Bacteria; phylum Pseudomonadota; class Alphaproteobacteria; order Rhizobiales; family Xanthobacteraceae; genus Pseudolabrys. Next base: position 68,600 of record JBFWZV010000002.1, read on the forward strand.
ACATAGGGCCAGGGGAACCAGGTCTTGCGTTGCTCGGTCGCGACCTTCGGATTCATGAAGGTCTCCATGCGGACATACTTCGCCGAACCGAGCGGCTTCGCCATCTCGACCAGCTTGGCGAGCGGAAAGCCCGACCACGGCACCGCCATCGACCATGCCTCGACGCAGCGATGGCGGTAGAGCCGCTCCTCGATGCCGGCCTTGCGGATCAGCGTGTCGATATCGACGGTCTGTTCCTTCTCGACCATGCCGTCGAACTTCACCGTCCACGGCCGGATCGGCAGCGCTTGCGCGGCCTCGGTGACGTTCTTCGAACTGCCGAATTCGTAGAAATTGTTGTAGTTGGCGTTGATCTTCTCGTCGGTGACCGGCCGGTCGAGCTTGTATTTGTCGTTCTTTTTGGCCGGATAGAGATCGGCGGTGGGATCGGGCACGTCGGAAACGCGCTGAGCCGTCGCGAGGCCCGGCGCAAGCGCCAAAGCACCCGCACCTGCCGTCGCCGCGAGAAAACTTCGGCGATTGAAAAACACATGTTCGGGCGTGGCCTGGCTGTCGGGGATTTCCCAGCCGCGGCGGCGGATCACGTTCATGGCTCACGTCCTCCTGGCGAAATCGGAATGGCCACAGGGGTACGGCCCGCCCCCGTCGCTGGCAAATCACGCTTGCGGGATCGCAGCGATAACCCCCGCCGAAGGCGGTTATTCCGCCGCCCGGCGCGCCGCGACGATCTGGTCGGCGGTGCGGCCCGTCAGTTCGGCCATGTGGTCGAACTTGAACGAGAACGAGCCGACGCCGGCGGTCGCCGAACGCAGCTCGATGATGAGATCGCCGATCTCCGCCTCCGGCATCTGCGCGCGCACGCAGTCCCAGCCTGGCCAGCCTTCGCGGGTGTCGAAACCGAGAATCTGCCCGCGCCGGCCCGACAGGATGGCGTTGATCTTCGCCGTGGCGTCGTTGGGACACACGATCTCGACCAGATGGATCGGTTCGAGCAGCACCGGCTGGCATTGCGGCAGACCTTCAACGATGCCGATGCGCCCCGCGATGCGAAACGCCATGTCGGAGGAATCGACCGTGTGATAGCTGCCGTCGGTCAGCGCCACATGCAGGTCGACCACCGGGAAGCCGAGCGGGCCGTGCTTTAAGGCATCGAGCACGCCCTCCTCCACCGACGGGATATAGTTGCGCGGCACCACGCCGCCGGTGATGCGGTCCTCGAACTGGAAGCCTGAACTGCGCGGCAGCGGCTTGATTTCGAGCACGACGTCGCCGAACTGGCCGTGCCCGCCGGACTGCTTCTTGTGCCGTCCGCGCTGCGTCACCGGTTTGCGGATGGTCTCGCGGTAGCCGACCGTCGGCGGATGCGTGGCAACACCGACGCCGTAGCGTTCGGCGAGCCGTTCGCCGGCGACGCGCAAATGCATCTCGCCCTGCCCCCACATCACCACTTCGGAGATATCGGCGTTATGCACGATCGAAAGCGAGGGATCTTCGTCGGTCAGCTTGTTGAGTGCGAGGCCGAGCTTGACGTCGTCCTTACGCTCCCGCGCCGCGACCGCGATGGCAAGCACCGGCGGACAAGGCGTCACATTGACGACCGGCGGATGCGGCTGCTTGCCGTCCGACAACGTATCGCCGGTCTTGGCGTGATCGAGCTTGCCGAACGCTACGGTTTCGCCGGCCTGTGCCGGTCCGCGCTTTTCGGTCTGCGGCCCGAGCAGCTTGAACACGCCGGAGACCCGGCCTGCCTCGCGCTCCGGCGTGTTGAAGATGGTGCCGTCGCCGGCCTGCCCGGCGAGCATGCGCACGATCGACAGCTTGCCGCCATGCGTAGTGTGAAAGGTCTTGATGACGCCGGCGACCGCTCCGGCGTTGGCGTCGACGCCAAGCCGTTTCGCTGTCGTCGCAATGCCGGGCGCCTCGTGGCGCAGCGCCTTCAGGAGCCGCAGCACGCCGTTGGTGCGCGTCGCCACGCCCATCAGCACCGGCACCACCTGGCCATCGCGCAGTTCTTTGGACAGATCGTCGAACACGCGGTCGCGCGGCGGCTCGATGTCCTCGAGCAACTGCGTCATCAGCTCGTCGTCGTGGTCGGCGAGCGTCTCGAGCATCGAGAAACGGGCGGTCTTTTCCTGATCGCGCGCGTTGGCGGACAACTCGATCACTTCGGACGGCGCGCTCTCCTTGTAGACAAAGGCGCGCTCCAGCGCGAGATCGACGAAGCCGGTGATGATGTCGCCGGAGAACGTCGGCAGTTGCCGCGCCAGCAGCTTGGTGCGCGAGGCCGGCTGCAACAGCGCCAGCGCGTCGTGGACCGACTGGTTCGCCTTGTCGATCTTGTTGATGAAAAGAAAGTGCGGAACTTTCTGCTCTTCCAGCTCGCGCAGGATGAGCTGCAACTGCGGGATTTTCTTGTCGTCGAGTTCGCAGACGACGACGGCGGCATCGACCATGGGCAGCGCCGCGCGCATGTCGTGCATGAACTCGATCGAGCCGGGGCAATCGAGGAACGTGTAGGTGTCGCCCATGAACGTCGTGGTGGCGGCGGCCAGCTCGACGCTCATCTTGTGGTGGCGGGCTTCCTTGCTGGCATCGCCGACCGTCGTTCCGGCGTCCACCGTGCCCTGCCGGGCGACCGCGCCGGTGCGCGCCAGGATCGCTTCAAGAAGTGTGGTTTTGCCGCTCTGAAACGGTCCCACAAGCGCAATACAGCGGGGACCCAAGTTTCCGGTACCGGAACCGTTCTTGGCGCCGTCTTGGGCCATTGTTGCCTCCCTCGCGGCCGGGGAGTCTGGACCTGTCACCCGGCCCTTTCGCGAATATCGTCTCAGGCATCCGGCGCACTGGCAAGGCGCAAATTACCCTCCATTGGGATAAGACGGGCTGCTGCCGCGCTGCACACTGCGGATTGTTTCCGCGGGCAGCGCCGCAACCTTAGGCAGCGCGCGGCAAGACGTGGTTAATTCGTGAAGCTCAGATCGACGATCGATTTCGGATCGACGTCGGCGGCGACAAGCCCCTGCGCCTTGAACCACTCGACCTGACGCACGATGTCGGGGAGGTCGATTTTCGCCTGTGGATCGACATAGTAGGCGGTGGTCTCGATCGCGGCCATGGCGCGATCGGCCGGAAGTTGCGGATAAACATAGCGGCCGACCAAAGTGGCAATCGTGCGCGAGCGCGCGTCGAAGATGCGCTTGGCAAAGCGGTCGCGCCGCATCGTCGCGCCCGTGAACTCCGAGGCGCCGCGGCGATAGGCGTTGAGAAACTTCTCGATTTGCGGCCGCTTGGCGGCGACGGCCTTGGCCGAAACGAACAGCCCGCCGAGTTGCGTCTCGTCGGTCTCGGAACACCAGCCGACCAGTCGCGCCTGGCTCGCCATCAAAAGCGCGCGCGCGTAATGAACCGGCAGCACCGCGGCGTCGACACGGTCGTTGTTGATCGCCTCGGACACCTCCTCGAGCGACTGCAACTGCTTGAGCGTGATCTTCTGCAGATCGAAGCCGTTTGCCCTGGCAATCTGGCCAAGCTGATAATGATAAGTCGAGCCGAACTTGGTGACGGCGACCGTGCGGCCGGCGAGATCCTTCACTTTGACGAGGCCCCGCGCGTGCGCCTTGATCGAGGCCACCACGTCATTGCCCTCGAAGTCCTTGTGCTCACGCGCCTGGGCGGCGATCAGCCTGATCGCACCTTTGCCGGCCAGATCGAACGCGGCCGCGGAAAATTCGAGCGTGGCAAAATCGATGCGGCCCTCAGCCAGAACCTTCAGCAACTGGTCGGCCGACTTGAAACTGCGCACCTCGACGGTCAGCCGCTCTTCCTCGAAGAATTTCTTGCCCATCGCGACGAACAGTGGCGCATTCGCGGCCGACAACTGCGTGCCGACCAGAATGCGGTCCGCGCTGCGCTCCTGCGCACCGGCCGGCATCCAGAATGACGCGGCCAGCGCCAGCGAACAGGCGAGAACGGCAAGGGCGCGGAGAATCATCTCCGCAACCATACGCGATTCGGCGGCCGCACCCCTGGCACGGCCGCCGAATATCGATCAGATTGTTAAGGCGGGCGCCGTTACAGCGCGCGCAGCGTCAGCTCGGATACGCCGACCGCGAAATTGAGGCCGGACTGACCCTGCACCGAGAGCGGCTGCAGCGCGATGGTCCGCCGCGAGCCCCCGACCAGAACGTTGGCGCCGAGCCCCGCCGCGACCGTCGCTTCCGCGCTGGCGCCGCCATAATTGCCGGCCAATGCGCCGCGGGCCGGCGATCCCGGCGCCACCACGGTCCAGACCATGCGGCCGCCGGTGGTGCCGCCGATATCGAGGCCGAATTTCGAGATCGTGCCGGTATAGATTTCAGCCGCGCCGCCGGGCGTCGGCACGAAACGGCAGGTCATCGATTTCTTCGACGTGACGATCAGGCCGACGCCTCCGGACACGTCGCAATCGAGCGTTCCGACCTTTCCCGGATCTCGCGCCTGGGTCGTGACGGCGCCGAGCAAAGTCGCGGCAAGGGCAATCGCGGTGACTCCAATAGCTGCTTTGGTCATGTGATGACTCCTGACGTGCGATGTGAAGGTTTTTGCGGACGCGCGTATTCGCGCAACCACTCGCCGCTTTCCGACGCTGACAATGGAAAGCGTGTTCGCGAGTGACGCGAATTATCTAGCAACTGTTTGTGTCGGATATCCGGCGGGCGTTACTTCAAATTGCCACAGAAACGCTGGATTCTGTTGCACGCCTCTTCGAGATCTTCCGTCTTGGTCGCATAGGAAATGCGGAACGCCGGCCCAAGACCGAAGGCCGAGCCATGCACAACTGCAACGCCTTCGGCGTCCAGCAGTTCGGTGACGAAATCCTCATCGCTCGCGAGCTTCTTTCCTGACGGCGCCGTCCTGCCAATGGTGCCTTCGCACGACGGGTAGACGTAGAACGCGCCCTCCGGCATCGGGCACTTGATGCCCTTGGCCTGGTTGAGCATCGACACCACGAGGTCGCGGCGCTCCTTGAAGATCGCGTTATGCTTCGGGATGAAATCCTGCGGCCCGCTGAGCGCTTCGACCGCCGCCCATTGCGACGCCGCCGCCGGGTTCGTCGTCGACTGCGACTGGATCATCGCCATCGCCTTGATGAGCGGCTCCGGCCCGCCGGCGTATCCGATGCGCCAGCCGGTCATGCAGTAGGCCTTCGAGGTGCCGTTGATGGTCAGCGTGCGCTCGTAGAGCGCGGGCTCGACCTGCGCCGGCGTGAAGAACTTGAAGTCGTCGTAGACGAGATGCTCGTACATGTCGTCGGTCATGACATGCACATGCGGGTGCTTCATCAGCACGTCGGTCAGCGCCTTCAACTCCGCGCGCGTATAGGCCGCGCCGGTCGGGTTCGACGGTGAGTTCAACAGGAACCATTTAGTCTTCGGCGTGATCGCCTTTTCGAGCGCCGCCGCCGTCACCTTGAATCCCTGCGCCATGCCGGCGACGACCGCCACCGGCGTGCCGCCGGCGAGCAGCACCATGTCGGGATAGCTCACCCAGTACGGCGCCGGGATGATGACCTCGTCGCCGGGGTTCAGCGTCGCCATGAAAGCGTTGTAGAGCACCTGCTTGCCGCCGGCGCCGACCGTGATCTGCGACGTCTTGTAGGTGAGGCCGTTCTCGCGCTTGAACTTGGCGGCGACGGCTTCCTTCAACTCCGCCATGCCGTCGACCTGCGTATACTTCGACGCCTTGCCGCTCTTGATCGCCTTGATCGCGGCTTCCTTGATGTTGTCCGGCGTGTCGAAGTCCGGCTCGCCGGCGCCGAGGCCGATCACGTTGCGTCCCGCCGCCTTCAGCGCGCGCGCTTTGTCCGTCACCGCGATGGTCGGCGACGGCTTGATGCGCTTGAGGTGGTCGGCGAGGAAGGCCATGTCGAATCTCCTGAACCCCAGACTCTCACGCCTGTTGGGCGGAGCTTTGGTAATGGCCGCCAAAGCCCGCCGCAAGCGGCAAAAAATGATCGTTTTATCAAGCCTGTTGATGGCCTAACCGCTCCTTAAACCGGCGCTGCTAGACCGGCCGGCATGGCCCTGACCGAAGCCCTGCGCGCCGGAAGCTGGCTCACCCGCGAACGGGTGCGGCTTGTCGCGCTTGCGGTGCTGGCGGCCTCGCTGCTCGGCCTTGTCTGGCTGATCGCCACGTCCGACGGCCTCAACGACGCTCAGGGCCGCCCCTTGGGCACCGACTTCTCCAATGTCTATGCCGCCGGCACCTACGTACTCGAGGGGAACCCCGCCGCGCCGTTCGACCCTGCGCGCCAGCTCGCCCGCGAGCGCGCCATCTTCGGCGCCGACACCCCGTTCTACGGCTGGCATTATCCGCCATTCTTCCTCGGCCTCGCCGCGCTGCTCGCCACCATGCCCTACTGGCTGGCGCTGCTGGTCTGGCAGGGCGCGACGCTGGCGCTTTATCTCTGGGTAATGCGCGGCATCGCCGGCCGTGGCGACCCGCTCTGGCTTCTCGCCGCCGTCGCCTTCCCGGCCGTCTTCATCAATCTCGGCCACGGTCATAACGGCTTTCTCACCGCCGCGCTGTTTGCGGGCGCGCTGCTCCAGCTCGACCGCCGGCCGATCGTCGCCGGCGTGCTGTTCGGGCTCCTGGCCTACAAGCCGCAATTCGGCCTGCTGATCCCGCTGGCGCTGGCGGCCGGCGGCTGCTGGCGCAGCTTCGCCGCCGCCGCCGCGACCGTCGCGCTGATGGCGCTCGCCGCGACGCTCGCCTTCGGCACCGAGGTGTGGACCGCCTTCCTCGCGTCGGGGACGTTCACCCGCGATGTCGTTCTCGAACAGGGCGGCACCGGCTGGCACAAAATCCAGAGCGTGTTTTCCTGGGTGCGCATGTGGGGCGGCGGGGTGACGCTCGCCTATGTGGTGCAGGGGATTGTCGCCGCCGCCGTTGCGGTGACGCTCGCCCGGCTGTGGCGCGGCAATGCCGCCTTTGCGCTCAAGGCCGCGGCGCTTCTGATCGGCACGCTGCTGGCGACGCCCTACAGTCTCGACTACGACCTGATGCTGCTCGCTCCGGCGATTGCCCTCCTCGCCGCCGACGCCATGCAGCGCGGCTTCGCGCCGTGGCAGAAGACGCTGCTTGCCGCGCTCTGGTTGATGCCGCTCGTCGCCCGCTCGGCCGCGGAAACGACAATGATCCCGCTCGCCGTACCGCTGCTGCTCGCCGCCTTCGCGATGATCCTGGCGCTCGCGCGCATCTCCGTTTTCGGCAATCCTGCCGGCGTGAAGCCGCTTTCGGGCGCGCTTTAACGATTCATTAACCCGGATCACAAAACCGCCAAGGTTCCTCAATCGGCTCGCCAAAATCCCGCCGAAGCCGCGCCCGCTTCGCGCGCGATAACGGCGCCATGACAGCACTGATTCGATTCGACGACAGCGATGCCGCCCCGGCGCACAATGCCGGCGTCGAAGGTTTCGGCGTAATGCCGCCGCACGCGCCGCCGCGCCCGGACGCCGCGCTGACAGCGCTCGTCACCGGCATGGCGCTCGCGGTCTGCATCGCGCTTGCCGCGACCGCGCTCAGCGTCGGCCACGCACAGAGCGGGCACGCCGCCACCGCCGGGCATCTTCTCGCCGCACAGCCGGCGCATCCCGCCGTCGCGAAAATCTGATCGCGAAAATTTATTCGCCAAAGTTCGCGTTGCACCTTTCGCCTGCCGCCGTTATCGCGCAAACTGGCGTCGTAACCGGCGGAGATGTCCATGCGCACCGTCACAGCTCTCGCTGCGGCGCTTTCTTTCATTTTGGCGCTGCCTGCCGCGCTCGTTTTGGCGGAGCCTGCCGGCGCGCAGGTTTTGCGGACCCAGAACGGCCGCATCAAGGTCGAGACCGTCGCCAAAGGGCTCGAGCACCCGTGGGCGATCGCGTTCCTGCCCGACGGCAACATGATCGTCACCGAGCGGCCGGGGCGCATCCGTGTCGTCACCAAGGATGGCGTGCTGCTGCCGCCGCTGTCGGGTGCGCCGGAAGTGCTGGCGCGCGGTCAGGGCGGCATGCTCGACATCATTCTCGATCGCAACTTCGCTGTCAGCAAGACGGTCTATTTCTGCTTCGCCGAACCATTCGAGGGCGGCGGCCGCACGGCGCTGGCGCGCGCCAGGCTCGACGGCCTCGCCACGCTGCAGGACGTGAAAGTGATCTTCCGCCAGCTCGGACCGCCCTCGAGCGGCAATCACTACGGCTGCCGCATCGTGCAGATGCCGGACAACAACCTGCTTCTGGCGATGGGCGATCACTACGGTCCACGCGACGAGGCGCAGAACCTGTCCAATCATCTCGGCAAGGTGGTACGCATCGCGCCGGACGGCTCGGTGCCGAAGGACAATCCTTTCCTCGGCAAACTCGGCGCACGGCCGGAAATCTGGTCCTACGGTCACCGCAATCCGCAAGGCGCCGCCATCAATCCGGCCACCGGCGAATACTGGGAAATCGAGCACGGCCCGCGCGGCGGCGACGAGATCAACATTCCCAAGGCTGGCAAGAATTACGGCTGGCCCGTAATCGGCTACGGCATCGACTACAGCGGTGCGAAGATCCACGAGGGCACCCACAAGGACGGCATGGAACAGCCGATCCATTACTGGGTGCCGTCGATCGCGCCGTCCGGCATGGCGTTCTATACCGGCGAGCTGTTTCCGAAATGGAAGGGCAACCTTTTCGTCGGCGGCCTCGTTTCGCAGATGCTGGCGCGGCTCGAACTCGACGGCAACAAGGTCGTCAAGGAAGAACGGCTGCTCGACAAATTTGGCGAACGCATTCGCGACGTACGGCAGGGCCCCGACGGCGCGCTCTATCTTGCGACCGACTCCAGCGACGGCCGCATCCTGCGCATCACGCCGGCGCGCTAGCGCATGATCCCGAACCGAAGGTCCGCGAAGCGAAAAGTGGGAACCGGTTTTCGGACAAGATCATGCGCAAGTGAAGGACGTTCCCGTCACCACTTGTGAAACACGAAGAACGCGCCGGCCGCGATCAGCGCGAAGCCGAAGCCCTGGCTGAGCGTGATCGGCTCCTTCAGATAAAGATACGAGAAGCCCGCGAACACGACGAAGGTAATGACTTCCTGGATCGTCTTGAGTTGCGCCGCGCTGTAGACGGCGTGGCCGTAACGGTTGGCCGGCACCGCCAGACAATATTCGACGAAGGCAAGCCCCCAGCTCACCAAGATCACCGTCAGGATCGGCACCGCCTTGAAACGCAGGTGCCAGTACCAGGCCGCGGTCATGAAGATGTTGGAGGCGGCGAGCAGCAGGATCGGCGCCAGATAGGGCGACGCAAGGACGGCGGGCATGGGATCAACCTGGGCTGGAGCGGGCGTGACCGCGAGAATCGACAAGCGAAGGCTAGCGCCCGCGCAGCGCCGACGCGACCTGTCCACAGGCGGCCGCAGGCTCCCGAGGTGTCACGGCAACGTCATCGCGTGCGGCTAGCCTCTTCCCGTTGCCATTGTTTGTCGCGTGAGTTCGTCGCGTAAAGTCCTGCGTTTTTCGGCGGTCCCGCGCATCGACCCTGCGCGTCGGGACCGCAATTTTTTTGTATGGCCACTGACGCGCGCCGCCCGCTTCGCGGCCTCACCGGCGCCCCAATCGCAAGCTCCGATTATGGTAATCTTTCGCGGGATTCGGAGACGGCAATGCGCATTCCACTGGTCGGCCTTGTGTTCCTGATGTTCGCCGGCGCAGGTTCGGCCTTGGCGCAATCCCAGCAGCCCGCCGCTCCGGCGCCGGTCAAACCCTATCAGCCGGTCATGCTGTCGCTGCCGGAACCTTTCAAGGATCCCGCCTTCGAGGCCTTTCGCGGCAGGCTCGCCGACGCGGCCCGCAAGAAGGACCGCGCCGCGCTCGCCAAACTGACCGTCGCCAGGGGCTTCTTCTGGGAGCGCGAAAACGGCGACGGCGCCGACAAGAAGAAGTCGGGGATCGACAACCTCGTCGGCGCGCTCGGGCTCAAGACCAGGGAGGCCGCCGGCTGGGACATGATCGCCGCCTTTGCCGACGATCCCACCGTGTCGTCGGCGCCCAACCACAAAAGCGCCGTCTGCGCGCCGGGCGACCCGACCTTCGACCACAAGGCGTTCGGCGCCATGCTCGACGCCACCCAGACCGACATCTTCGAATGGGCGTTCCCGATCGAGAACGGTATCCAGGTCAGGGCGGCGGGCGCGAGCAGTTCGCCGGTCGTCGAGAAACTCGGCTTGCATTTTGTGCGCGTGCTGGCCGACGACACGCCGGCCGCCGCGGTCGCCGCCGCGGTCAAGATCGCGACCCCCTCCGGCAAGACCGGCTATGTCCAGGCCGACACGCTGGCGCCGCTCGGCAACGACCAGATCTGCTACGTCAAAGACGGCAGCGACTGGAAGGTCGTCGGCTATATCGGCGCCGGCGACGAACAGTAGGGAATAAGCCCGCCGCTCGCGGGGTTCGTTCGACTGGTAAAAACCGTCGACGACACCCGCCCGCAGATCGCGGCCTGCGAGGCGGCCTGCAATGAGCCGCGCTCGATAACCCCTGGGGGAGTTTCATGAAACGCCTGCTTGCAGCCGCTTCGGCGGCGGTTGCGTTGTGCCTGTCCGGCGCCGCGCTCGCGCAGCAACCGCAGCGCCCGCCCTTTGAGACCAAGAAAGTCGAGGGCACCGACAACGTCTATATCTTCCGCAACGGCAATCATCAGGCGATGTTCATCGTCACGCCGGCCGGCGTCATCGCCACCGATCCGGTTGCCTATGGCCGGCCGACCGGCGGGCAGACCTATCTCGACGAAATCAAGAAAGTCACTGACAAGCCGGTCAAATACGTCATCTACAGCCACCACCACTTCGATCACATTGCCGGCGGCAAGGCCTTCAAGGATGCCGGCGCGAAATTCATCGCGCACCGCAACGCCAAGAAACGGCTCGCGGGGATCAAGGATCCCCACACCGTCGTTCCGGACGTCGGAGTCGGCAATCGCCACGTGATCCGGCTCGGCGGCACCACGCTCGAGCTGCTGTATCTCGGCCTCAATCACTCCGACTCGACACTGGTGATGCGGTTGCCGAAGGAAAAGCTCCTCTTCGTCGTCGACGCCATCCCGGTCGGCACCTTCCCCGGCCGCGGCATGATCGACTTTTATCCGCGCGAGAACGAGCAGTTCCTCAAGCGGGTCATGGCGCTCGAATGGGACCGCCTGATCCCCGGCCATCCGGGCCAGCCGGGCGGGCGGCTCGGCACCAAGCAGGACGTGCAGAACGTCATGACCTTGTTGCAGGACGCATCGAACGAGATGAAGGCCATGGCGCAAGCCGGCAAGTGCTGGGACACCGCCGAGAAAGAATTCAAACTGCCGAAGTACGAGGGCCTGCCGGGTTACCAGAACGGCCTCGGCTTCGTCGCCCGCCGTTATTGCGGCTATTGGGGCCGCGGCACATAAGCCAGCTGGCAATTCTCATAAACGGGCGGCCTTTGATTTGAACATCGGGCCGCCTGTTTTCGTTTGGCGAAAGGCAAACGCCAATGTGAAAGCGGTCCGCTTGCACGGGCGGCGAGGCTGCGGTTTGCTGTCCGCAGACAGGGAGAACCGTCATGGATCAACGCACCCGCCCCGCGCCGCGTCTCGCGCCGCTGCCGCCCGAGAGCACGCCCGCGCTCAAGGACAAGTTCGAAGCGACCCGCAAGCGCATGGGATTCATCCCGAACAGCATTCTCATCATGCAGCGCAAGCCGAAGCTGGTGGAAGGCTACACCGCGATGTCGGCGGCGATCTGGGATCCCGACAGCGAAGTGCCGCTCGGCCTGAAACGTCTCATCTCGCATGTGTCGAGCCGCGCCGCCGGCTGCCAATACTGCATGGCGCATACCGCGGAAGGCGCCCACAAGCTCGGCATCGAAGATCAGAAGATCGAGGCGGTATGGGACTATCAGACCAGCCCGCTGTTCTCGCCCGCCGAGCGCGCCGCGCTCGACGTCGCGATTGCCGCCTCCTGCGTGCCGAACGCCGTCACCGAGGAAATGTTCACCGAGCTCAAGAAGCACTGGAGCGAGAGCCAGATCGTCGAGATCGTCGCGGTCTGCGCGATGTTCGGCTTCATGAACCGCTGGAACGACACTATGGCGACGCCGCTTGAGGACGATCCGATCGCCTTCGGCGAGAAGCATCTCGCCAAGTCCGGCTGGTCGCCGGGCAAGCACCTAAGGTAAAAATATAAGCCAACGCTACCCGTAGCGCAGCTTCATCACCAGGATCGGCACCATCAGCGCCAGCGTGATGCCGTTGGCGCCGATCAGCGGCCAGTCTCCGATCGCCAGACCATAAGCGAGCCACAGGCTCACGCCCGTCATCAACGTCGCCATCGCCGGCAGCGAGATCGCACGGGTTTCCTTCTCGCGCAGCACCTTGATCGCCTGCGGCAGCCAGCACAGCGTGGTCAGCACGGCCGCCGTCAGGCCGACAAGATCGATGAGGAGGCGCGTGGTCACGGGATAAGCTATTTTCGAATCGTTGCTCCATCCTAGCAGAGCGCCGATGACAGAATTGCATCCGCAGACGACCGCCACCTGCCCGAACTGCGGCGTTGCGTTCGCCTGCGAGCCGGCCGGCGCCTGCTGGTGCATAGATGAAGCCTGTCGCCTTCCCATGCCGGACGCCGGATCGGCCGCCAAAGGCTGCCTGTGCCCGGCTTGCCTGCGCGATTTCGCCGCCAAATCGGCGCTTGAAAAGATGCCGTAACCCAATCGCAAGGGTTGTCGCGTCATACCCGTTGCGGAGCCGCCATGGCCATCGCAACCGACATCGCACCCGCCGATCCGAGCCGCGAGGCGCTGCGCGCACTCGCTTTGCTCGGCGCCTTTGCGCTCGTGGGCACGGCCGCCGCATATCTCTACGCCGTGTCGTGGCAGCCGGCGATCCCGCGCGACGGCTCGACGCTCGTGGTCGGCCGCGACTTCCTGAATTTCTGGATGTATGGCCGCGCGGCATGGAGCGACGATCCCGGCCGCTGGTATGACGTCGCCGCCTATCAGCGCGAACTCTCATCCCTGCTCGGCGCGAATTATCCCGGGCAGAACTGGTCCTATCCGCCGACGGTGATGCTCGCCGCGGCGCCGTTCGGTCTGCTTGGCTATCTGCCGGCGCTCGGCCTGTGGACGCTCGCCGGCCTCATGGTCTTTCTGTCGACCGCGCGCCGGCAATTCGCCGCGGCACTTCCTTTCATCGCCGTCGCGGTATCGCCCGCCGTCGTGTTCTGCCTGATCTCCGGACAGAGTTCGCTCGTCACAGCGGCGATGCTGCTCGGCATCTTTGCGCTGCTCGACCGCCGGCCGGTGATCGCCGGCGTGCTGATCGGTCTCCTCACCATCAAGCCGCAGCTCGGCGTGCTGTTTCCGTTCTTCCTGATTGCGTCGGCGCGCTGGACGGTGTTCGCCGCCGCCGCGATCACGACGCTGGCGCTCGCCGGCATCGCAGCGGCACTGTTCGGTGTCGACGTATGGTTCGCCTTCGTCACACAGGGCCTCGCGGCGCAAAACATGGTGCTGTCCGACCCCGAACGCATCGCCACGCCTTATTACCCGACCGTGTTCATGAACCTGCGCGGCATTGACCTGCCCTATGCGGCAGCGATGGCCGTGCAGCTCGTTTTCACCGTGGCCGCAATCGCAACCGTCTGCTGGCTCGGCCATGCGCGCCGAAACGCCGACCGTCTCGACGTCGCGGCACTGTTCCTCGCCTGTTCGGTCGCCGCCGTCCCCTACATGCTGTCCTATGACACGCTCGCGCTGTGCGTCGCGGCAATCGCGCTGCTCGCGCGAGGCGCGCTCGACACACGCGGGCAGTGGCTCGCCCGCCTCGTCTACTGGCTGCCGCTGTTGCAGGTCGGCCTCGGCACCCTGCACATCCCCGGCCCGGCGCTGATTGCGCCCGTGTTCGCGGGCTATGTTGCACGCCGCCTGCGCGCCGAGGGCCGCCCCGTCTGACGCTTGCGCTGGATCAAATCCGGCATCTCCCCAAACCGGCATGCTTGCGCCACAATGAGCCTGCCGGCCGCGCGCCGGTGCAAGGGAAGGACACGCCATGACCGCCATCCGCGGCTACATCGCGCCAACCGCAGCCGAAGGCGCGGTCGGCGTCCACTCGCTGGATCATTTCACCCTCACCGTCCCCGATCTCAAGGATGCGCAAAAGTTCTATTCGGACTTCGGCCTCGACATTGAGGAGGTCGGCAACTCGCTCGCGCTCAAGACTTTCGGCAGCGATCAGCGCTGGGGCCATGTCATCGAAGGCAAGCGCAAGCAGCTCCATCATCTGTCGTTCGGCTGCTTCGCGGAAGACCTCGCGTTCCTGCGCCAGCGCGCCGAGGACAACGGCGTGGAGCTGGTCGACGCGCCCGACGGTTTCGAGAGCAACGGTTTCTGGATGCGCGACCCGACCGGCGTGCTGATCGAGATCAAGGTCGCGCCGAAGACGTCACCGGATGCCAAGATGCCGGGCGAATGGAACTCGGCGGCGCCGGGCGTAGCCGGCGCCACCATCCGCGCCAGGGCGCCGCGCGTGCAGCCGCGCCGGCTCGCGCACTTCCTCTGCTTCACCAACCAGCTCGAACAGTCGCTCGAGTTCTATGGCCGCAATCTTGGCTTACGGCTGTCGGACCGCACCAACGGCGTCGCCTTCATGCACGGCATCCACGGCAGCGACCATCACATGGTTGCCTTCGCGATGTCGGACGCGCCGGGCATGCACCATTGCAGTTGGGATGTCGCCCAGATCAACGATATCGGGCTCGGCGCCATGACCATGGCGGACAAGGGCTGGACCCGCGGCTGGGGCCTCGGCCGCCACGTGCTCGGCTCAAACTATTTTCATTACGTGCAAGACCCGTGGGGCAGCTTCGCGGAATATTCCTGCGACATCGACTACATCCCGAAGACCGCCGACTGGAAAGCCCAGCATCACGACGACGAAAACTCGTTCTATCTGTGGGGCCCGCAGCCGCCCGACGACTTCGTCGTCAACTTCGAGTCGGACAAGGCCGAGCCGTTCAAGGCCGGCTGATAACGCCGCCTTTATCTTCAAATAACCGCGATGGCCGGGATTTTCTCAGGCTTTTCGTCTATAGAGGACCGCCGCAAACCCTTCGTCATTTGTCGCGGTCTTAGTCCGAGAGCACCCTCATGATCGACTTTTATACGCTGACCAGCCCGAACGCCCTCAAGGTGTTCCTGATGCTGGAAGAGTGCCAGCTGCAATACAAACTTCACTTCGTCGATGTGTGGAAGGGCGAACAGTTCACGCCCGAATTCACCAGGATCAATCCGAACCAGAAAATCCCGGCGATCGTCGATCACGACGGCCCCGGCGGCAAGCCTTATACCGTGATCGAGTCAGGCGCGATCCTGATGTATCTCGCCGACAAGACCGGCAAGTTCATGCCGAAGGACAAGCGCAAGTATTTCGACTGCATCCAGTGGCTGATGGTACAGATGGCGAATGTCGGCCCGATGTTCGGGCAGAACGTTCACTTTTCGCGCTTCTCTCCGCCCGGCAACGAATACGGAATCTCGCGCTACCGCACCCAGGTCAACCGGCTGTTCGATCTCTACGACCAGCGGCTTGCCGCGAACAAATACGTCGCCGGCGACGAATACACGATCGCGGACATCGCGGCCTATCCGTGGCTGCGCGGCTGGGAGTTCCAGGGCGTCACGATCGAGCCGCGTCCCAATGTGAAGCGCTGGGTCGAGGAGATCAGCCAGCGGCCGGCGGCGAAGAAGATGATCGACTACGTCCCGACCGTGAAATCGGCGCGCGACAGCGCGACCGACGACGCCAAGGACCGCTATTTCGGCCGCGGCAAGTACGCCCGGGCGTAAGTCCCGAACCGGCTGTCATTATCCTGTCATCTGACGGCGCACCTCTCGCGGACGCGAAAGTCCGCGGGAGGAGCCGTCCATGTCCGATCATAAGCTCGCCGAAGCCGTGCCCGCCTCCGGCATCGTCTGGGCCTATCGGTTTACACCGGACGGCACGGCGGCACCCGTTCTGCCTGAGCAGATCGACGCCGCGCTGGCGAGTCATGACGGCGGCTGGGCCTGGATTCATCTGGCCCTCGCCGACGCCCGCTGCCGTACCTGGATCGCGCAGCACGCCCCCGTTTCCGGGATCGCCCGCGAGACGCTCGCCGGTCCCGACCAGCACCTGCGGCTCGACGTGCTCGGCAGCGAGATCGTCGGCGTGCTGCCGGACCTGCATCAGGAATTCGGCGAAGGCCACGGCGACGACATTGTTCGCCTGCGTTTCGTAATGACGGAGCGGCTGCTGATTACCGCCCGCCAGAAGCCGGCGCACTCGGTGGAGATCAATCGCCGCGCCATCGAATCCGGCAAGCTGTTTCCGACCGCACTCTCGTTCCTCGACGAGATGATCGACCAGTTCGCGGATGCCATCAGCCGGCTGGCGGCCCAGCTCGGCGACGAACTCGACATCATCGAGGAACGCGTCCTGAGCGACGAACCGGACGACGAACGCAGCCGCATCGGCCGCATCCGCATGCAAACCGTCCGCATCCATCGCCAGCTCAAGCATCTGCGGGCTGTGTTTCACCGCCTGGAGTCGCGGCTGATCGCGGAGAACGCTCCGATCGCCCATGCGATCCGCAGCCTCGCGCAGAAGCTCGACGCCATCGACCACGAGGTCGACTCCCTGCACATGCGCGCCCGCCTGCTGCTCGACGAAATCGCCGACAAGATGGTGGCGACCACCAACCGCCGTCTGCTCACGCTCTCCGTCCTGACCGCCTGCTTGCTGCCGCCGACGCTGGTGACCGGCTTTTTCGGCATGAACACCAGGGATCTGCCGTTTCAGAACACCGAAGCCGGCACCTGGTTCGCCCTGCTGATCGCGCTCGTCGTCGGCGTGCTGATCTATTACGTCCTGCGGCGAACGCGGGCGCTCTAAGGCACGGACCTTCGGTTCGAACAAGACCATGCCTCGGCAAAAGTAAAACAGTGGGCCGGTTGCCCACGCTTCGTCGCCAGACATCGAATTTCGCAGGGCTAAAGCCGGCGGCTTTTCTGCATTCGGCGCACGGCTCATAATGCGGGGTCACAACCGGCGGAACCTTGCATCATGATCCTCGAAATCGCGCAGATCGAAGTCAAACCCGGCATGGAGGCCGAGTTCGAAGCGAACGTGAAGAAGGCCGTGCCTATCTTCCAGCGCTCGAACGGCTGCAAGGCGATGTCGCTGCGGCGCTCGCACGAAACGCCGCAGCTCTACATGCTGTTCGTGACCTGGGACACGGTCGAAAACCATACCAAGGAATTCTTCGGGTCCGACAACTGGAAGGAATGGCGCGGCCTCGTCGGCCATTGTTTCGCCAAGCCGCCCAATGTCGGCCACGTCAACGAAGTGCTCAAGGGCTTCTAGCCGTCACGCGATAAACAGTCAGGGTCAGCCATGAAACGTAGCAGCGAGCGCATCCTCACCACCCACACCGGCAGCCTGCCCCGCACCAAGCGAGTCGTCGATGCGATGCTTGCCGAGCAGAAAGAGCCCGGCAAGCACAAGGCCGAGCTCGGCGCCGCGGTCAAGGAAGCGGTGAAGCATGTCGTCGCCAAGCAGATCGAGGCCGGCATCGATGTCGTCAATGACGGCGAACAGGGCCGCACCGACTACACCGTGCATGTGCTCGATCGCCTGACCGGCTTCGAAGGCGACAATTCGCCGACCCGTGGCGTCACCGAGCCGGAGTTTCCCGAGCTGTCGCAGATACTCTCGTTCTTCTCCTCGCCATTTCAGACCCGGCCGAAATGCTCCGGCCCGGTGACATGGAAGGACTTCCCCGCGGCGCAGGCCGATATCGACTTCGCGAAGGCGACGATGTCCGGCGCGAAGGCGGAAGAGTTCTTCATGACCTCGCCCTCGCCCGGCCAGATCGCCCGCTACCTGAACAATGCCTACTACAAGACCGAGGAAGAATACGTCTTCACGCTCGCCGAGGTGATGAAACGCGAATACAAGGCCATCGTCGACGCGGGACTGATCCTCCAGCTCGACTGCCCCGACCTCGCGATGCTCCGCCACATGGTTTATCTCGACAAGAGCATCGAAGAGTTTCGCAAGATCATTTCCGTCAACGTCGCCGCGCTGAACGAAGCGGTGAAGGACATCCCCGCCGACCGCATGCGCATGCACGTCTGCTGGGGCTCGACCATGGCGCCGCGCCATACCGACGTGCCGCTTAAGGACATCATCGATATCATTCTCACCGCCAAGCCGATGGCCGTCTCGTTCCCCGCCGCCAACGGCCGCCACGAGCACGAGTGGAAAATCTGGAAGGACGTCAAGCTCCCGGACGGCAAGTTCATCATTCCGGGCGTCATCGACTCCACCGTCAACACCGTCGAGCACCCGGAAGTCGTCAGCGACCGCCTGCTGAATTTCGCGAGCTGCGTCGGCCGCGAGAACGTCATGGGCGGCGTCGACTGCGGCTTCGGCACGTTTGCCGGAAGAGTCCAGGTCGACACCAAGATCGTCTGGATGAAACTTGCCACCCTCGCCGAAGGCGCCGCGCTCGCCACAAAGCAGCTCTGGAAGAAGGCCGCCTGACGCGCAACGAGCGGGCGGCCACAATAAAGCGACCGGGAGAACGTCCGCCGTGCATACGCCCGTCGATCCGAACGACCCGCAGCACCGCCGGGAAATCCGCGACGGCATGCGCATTGACTGGGACGCGCCGATCCCGATGGAGGACGGCGTCGTGCTCCGCTGCGACATCTTCCGCCCGGTCGAGGACGGCCGCTATCCCGTCATCATGACGCACGGCCCCTATTCGAAGTGGAAGCACTTCGACGACCTTTACCCGCAGGCCTATCGCAAGCTGCATGCCGACCATCCGGAAGTGCCGGCCGGTTCCACCAACAAGTATCAGGTCTGGGAAACCGTCGATCCGGAGAAATGGGTGCCGGACGGCTACGCCGTGGTGCGCGTCGACTCGCGCGGCGCCGGCCGCTCGCCGGGGCAACTCGACATCTGGTCGCTGCGCGAGGCGATGGACTACAAGAACTGCATCGAATGGGCCGGCGCGCAGCCGTGGTCGACCGGCAAGGTCGGCCTCAACGGCGTCTCCTATTACGGCACCAACCAGTGGCAGGCCGCCGCGCTCGACCCCAAGCACCTCACCGCCATCTGCGTCTGGGAAGGCTGCGCGGATTTCTACCGCGACATGGCCTATCACGGCGGCATCCTGTGCAACGGCTTCGTCGACGCGCTGGCGCCGGTGCAGATCTATTCGGTGCAGCACGGCAAAGGCAAAAAGGGTCCGAAGAGCCGCATCACCGGCGACTGGATTTCCGGCCCGCCGACTTTGAGCGAGGAAGAACTCGGCGCCAAGCGACGCAACTTCGCCATGGACGTGCGCAAGGCCAAGCTCGCCACCGACGAGTTCTGGACCACGCGCTCGCCGGACTGGTCGAAGGTGAAGGTGCCGCTGCTGTCCGCCGCCAACTGGGGCGGCCAGGGCCTGCATCCGCGCGGCAATTTCGAGGGCTTCACGCAGGCGGCGTCGAACAACAAGTGGCTCGACGCGCACCCGCTGGAACATTGGACGACCTTCTACACCGACTACGGCCTGAAGATGCAGAAGAAGTTCTTTGCCTATCATCTGAAGGGCGAAGGCAACTGGCCGGACGAGCCGAAGGTGCGGCTGCAGATCCGCCATCCCGGCGACCGTTTCGTCGAGCGCCATGAGAAGGAATGGCCGCTCGCACGCACGCAGTGGACGAAATTCCATCTCGACGCGGCGGATTTTTCGCTGGGAACCAGCGCGCCGGCCAGGGACGGCACGACGAGCTACAAGGGCTTCAGCGACGGCGTGACATTTCTCACGCAGCCGCTCGCGCGCGATACCGAGATTACCGGCCCGGTCGCGGCGAAACTCTGGGTGTCGACGGAAACCGCAGACGCCGATCTGTTCCTGGTGCTGCGCGCCTTCAGTCCGGACTTCAAGGAAGTGCTGTTCCAGGGCTCCAACGACCCACACACGCCGCTCGGCCTCGGCTGGCTGCGGCTGTCGCATCGCAAGCTCGACAAGGCGAAGAGCCTGCCCTACCGGCCCTATCACACGCACGACGAGATCCAGCCGGCCAAGCCCAACGAAGTCTACGAGGTCGATGTCGAAATCTGGCCGACCTGCATCGTGGTGCCCAAGGGCTATCGCATCGGTCTCACCGTGCGCGGCAAGGACTATGAGTATCAAGGCGACCCGGTGGTGTTCGGGCCGTTCAAGCCGTGGGCCGGCGTCGCGCTGTTCACGCACGACGACCCCGGCGACCGGCCGGCCGCGGTGTTCGGCGGCAACGTCACGCTGCACAGCGGGCCGCAGCGCCCGGCGCATCTGTTGCTGCCGGTCATCCCGGCGAGCTGACGCGCGCGGCGGACAGCACGGTCAGTTCGAACCTTTCGCTTTCCAGGCCTGCCAGCAGCCGATGGCACCGAGAAACAGTCCGGCATACCAGAACACCGGATCGTAGGTCGGGATCGCGGTCGCGATCTGCGACTGGAACATCTCGCACTCGCGCGTCGCGCCGTTGATGCAGGAAAATTTAGCGCCGAGCAGGTCGAACGGCCCCTGATACTGGGCGTAGTAGGCGAACCACCACAGCAGCGCGACGGCCCAGGACGCGAGGCCGATCTTGCCGGCGAGCGGCAGACGGGTTTTCGACGCGGGCGTGGCCGTCATGGGCTCCTCCTGACATTGAGTGTCAGCGGCGTGCCGGAAGGTTCAAAGGCTCCCGGACGCGCCCTTTCCCCGCGCCGGGACTCGCCCCATATTCGGGGCCATGGCCAAATCCCCCGACAAGCCGAAAGGCTTGCCCAAAAAGCCGAAAAACCCGGCGAAATCCACGCGGGCAAAAGCGTCCCGCCCCGAGGCGCCGGAAACGCCGGACGCGCTCGCCGACCTGTTAAACCCTGGCATCCGCAAGGGCACTGCCGGCATCGGCTCCGGCACGGGAATTCAGCCGCCGCCGGACAATTCCTGGGACCGCCGCCGCGACTTCTCCGCCGCCCATACCGCGCGCAAATCGACGCCCAAAGAAACAACAAAGCACGAGGATGGTTTCGCGGAAGCGCCGCAGGCCGATTTCACCGGACCCAGCGTGACCGGCCTCGATCCCGCGCTGGCGGAAGAACTCGCCCTCTCCGACGACTCCAAATACCGTCTGCCGAAGGCCGACCTGCCCAGCGAAGGCGGCGGGCTGTCGTCGATGGGCGTCGTCGCCAGCCAGCACGCGCTCGATGCGTTGCTGCGCGAGGGCCGCGCCGAATTCCGCGGCACCATCGCCTGGACGCCGCACCGTCCGCCGCGCCCGGAGAAATCCGAAGGCGGCGTGCCGCTCGTCATCAAGTCGGAATTCAAGCCGCAGGGCGACCAGCCGCAGGCGATCAGGGAACTCGTCGAGGGCGTCAGGCGCAACGACCGCACGCAGGTCCTGCTCGGCGTCACCGGCTCGGGCAAGACCTACACCATGGCGAAAGTGATCGAGGAAACGCAGCGCCCGGCGCTGATCCTCGCACCAAACAAGACGCTCGCCGCGCAGCTCTACGGCGAGTTCAAGGCGTTCTTCCCCGACAACGCGGTCGAGTATTTCGTCTCCTATTACGACTACTACCAGCCGGAGGCCTACGTCCCGCGCACCGACACCTACATCGAGAAGGAATCCTCGATCAACGAGCAGATCGACCGCATGCGCCATTCGGCGACGCGGGCTCTGCTCGAACGCGACGACGTCATCATCGTCGCCTCGGTGTCCTGCATCTACGGTATCGGTTCGGTCGAGACCTATTCGGCGATGACCGTCACGCTGAAGAAAGGCGGCAAGGTCGACCAGCGCCAGATGATCGCGGATCTCGTCGCTCTGCAATACAAGCGGTCCGGCGGCGATTTCTATCGCGGCTCGTTCCGGGTGCGCGGCGACACCATCGACATCTTCCCGGCGCATTACGAGGACCGCTCCTGGCGCGTCCACCTGTTCGGCGACGAGATCGAGAAGATCGAGGAATTCGACCCGCTCACCGGCCACAAGACCGACGAACTCGACTTCGTGAAGATTTACGCGAATTCGCATTACGTCACGCCGCGCCCGACGCTGCTGCAAGCCATCTCAGGCATCAAATCCGAACTGCGCGGCCGCCTCGAAGAGTTGAACCGCGCCGGCCGCCTGCTCGAAGCGCAGCGGCTCGAGCAGCGCACCATTTTCGATCTGGAAATGCTGGAGGCGACCGGCAGTTGCGCCGGCATCGAGAACTATTCGCGCTACTTGACCGGCCGCAAGCCGGGCGAGCCGCCGCCGACATTGTTCGAATATGTTCCCGACAACGCGCTGGTGTTCTGCGACGAAAGCCACGTCACCGTGCCGCAGCTCGGCGGCATGTATCGCGGCGACTTCCGCCGCAAGGCGACGCTCGCCGAATACGGCTTCCGCCTGCCCTCCTGCATGGACAACCGGCCGCTGCGCTTCGAGGAATGGGACGCGATGCGCCCGCAGTCGGTCGCCGTCTCCGCCACGCCCGGCGCCTGGGAAATGGAGGAAGCCGGCGGCGTGTTCGTCGAGCAGGTGATCCGCCCGACCGGCCTGATCGACCCGCCGGTCGAAATCCGCCCGGCCCGCACGCAGGTCGACGATCTCGTCGGCGAGGTGCGCGCCACCGCGGCGCGCGGCTACCGCTCGCTGATCACCGTGCTGACCAAGCGCATGGCCGAGGACCTCACCGAATATCTGCACGAACAGGGCGTGCGGGTGCGCTACATGCATTCCGACATCGACACCATCGAGCGCATCGAGATCATCCGCGACCTGCGGCTCGGCGCGTTCGACGCACTGGTCGGCATCAACCTGCTGCGCGAGGGCCTCGACATTCCCGAATGCGCGCTGGTTGCCATTCTCGACGCCGACAAGGAAGGATTTCTCCGCAGCGAAACCTCGCTGATCCAGACCATCGGCCGCGCCGCGCGCAACGTGGACGGCCGCGTGCTGCTCTATGCCGACGCCGTCACCGGCTCGATGCAGCGCGCGATGGAGGAAACCGAGCGCCGCCGCGAGAAGCAGCTCGCCTACAATGCGGCAAATGGCATCACCCCGGAAAGCGTGCGCAAGGGTATCGCCGACATCCTCGACTCGGTTTATGAACGCGACCACGTTCTGGTCTCGACCGCGGGCGGCCTTGCCGGCGTCGGCGAGGACCAGATCAGCATCGGCCACAATTTCGAGGCCGTGATCGCCGACATGGAAGCGAAGATGCGCGAAGCCGCCGCCGACCTGAACTTCGAGGACGCCGCGCGGCTGCGCGACGAGATCAAGCGGCTGCGCGCCACCGAGATGGCGGTGCTCGACGATCCGGGCGCGAAGTTCACAACGCTGGCAAAACCGAAAGCCGCGCAATCCAAACCCGCGCGCGAGACCGCGCCTCTCCCGAAAGGCCGCTCCACGCTCGGCCGCCCCGGCATGCGCGGCGGTTTCAAGAGGAAGGGCCGTTGACGCTGCGCGCCCGCCGCTGGCGGCCGAACCCGACGCCGCGCCCGCAAATCCCGCAAGGTACGACGCGGCGCCGGCGCATGCGGCTGCCGTGGTGGGCGATCGTCGCGCTGGTCACGCTGGCGGCCTGGCAATATTCCGAGTGGCGCAAGCCGGCGGCACCGACGCCGGGCGGCGACGGCATCGCTGGCGTCGCGCGCGTGGTCGACGGCGACTCGCTGGAGATCGGCAATGCCCGCGTGCGGCTGTTCGGCATCGACGCGCCGGAGGGCCGCCAGCTCTGCCGCAACGCGCGCGGCGAGGACTATGCCTGCGGCGTCGCGGCGCGCGAGGCGCTGACGGACCTCATCGCAGGCCGCGCGGTGTCGTGCCAGCCGGCGGACGCGCAGAGCTACGACCGCATGGTGGCGGTCTGCACCGTGAGTGGCGACGGCAAGGATAAAGGCCAGCGCCCGCGCGACCTCTCGGAAGCGATGATCCGCGGCGGCCACGCCATCGAACTCAAGGGCCGCAGCAAGGGCCGCTACGCGGCGGCCGAACGCGACGCGCGCGACAACAGCCGCGGGTTATGGGCCGGCTCGTTCGAGCGCCCGTCCCAGTGGCGGCAGCGGACGGGGCGGTGAATGCCTAGATTCCTTTGAAAAATGAATTGCAATTTTTGCGTGACTGAAGTGAAAATGCACCCACTTCTTAGGGCTTATAGCCAATGCGAAGTAGTGAGTGGGTTAAGGCGCTTCGAACGCTAGACAAAGAAAAGGTCTGGTCCGCTGCGAATGAAGTTCTAGTGGTTGGCGCGATTTCGCTCGCTCCGCTGATCCTAGCTGCTTTTGGGAGCTACATCAGCGCGGTTATTAATGGCAAGAACGACCTTGATCTCTTAACAGTCCTTGCAAAGGCAATACTCAGCGGACAGTTGCTGTTTTATGCGATGTCCTTTGTTGCTTCAATTGTATGGCATTCATCGCAAGATTTAGTTCGACCATTTCCGTTGAGAATTTGGTTCTTTTTCTTCGCGTTCTGCTTTGCGATGATCTGCGCCCTAGTAATTGGGGTTGACCCATCACTTCAAAAACTTTCTGTACCAGAAGTTTATTTTGTATCGCTCATCATCTACTTAGTTTCAGCCGTCTTATATTTTGTAATTTTATTATTCCGAGGCATGGATGAAATCAATTTCGCAACTGAATTGAGCCGCGAAGATCTCGAATTTGAAGAGAAGCTCAAAGCAAGTCGGGGCGTCAAATGATCCCCGAGGACCACAAAGAAATAAATATCCCGGTCATCCGTGTAACACAACCGATAGGTGATTTTTTTGTCGGCTCGATCCCTTCAAAACAACTCTTTGAAATCGCGTATTTTGATATTCGTCACATTTTTCATCAGGATGGGGATGGCATTGATAGTTATTTGGGGATCCAGCGTGTGCTTTCTAAAAAGCGGGTCGCTGAAATTCATGAGTATGCAGTAGGAAAGGACGCAACATTTCCCACTGCTATTGTATTGGCAGTCCCAGAACAGTGTGCAGAACTGACTCCAACGCCCGATGACCAAGACAGATTTTTCAATCTGAAGCTAAAAAATCATCCGAACGCAGAAAACCCACAAGACGTTATCCTTTACAGGCAAATTGCGCGCGTGATTGATGGTCAGCACCGCATTGCTGGCTTGGAAAATTACTATGGCCCTACATTTGAACTAAATGTTTCAATTTTCATTGGTGCGGACATTTCGGACCAAGCAAGTATCTTCGCGACAGTAAATTTGGCCCAAACCAAAGTTAATAAGAGTCTTGTATATGACCTATACGAACTAAGCAAAACTCGCAGCCCCGAAAAGACATGCCATCAGGTTGCAGTCGCTCTTGATAGAACAGAAGGAAGTCCATTTCATAAGAAGATCAAACGTCTCGGCACAGCGACAAAGGGAAGAATCGGCGAGACACTCTCACAGGCAACCGTTGTCAATGGAATATTGCAATACATTTCGAGAGATCGGATTCAACTGCTGCAAGATCGAGAAATTGGAAAGCGAGGCGCAAAATGGCCTCGCGTTGATGCCGAGACTGCAAAACGGCTAATATTGCGCCCATTCTTTGTTGAAGAACGCGACACTGATATTGCCAATCTTATCTGGAACTATTTTGCTGCTGTTAGTGAGCGTTGGCCGATGGCTTGGAATTCGGGAGGCGAAGGTCTGATTTTAAATAAGACAAACGGATATAATGCGCTTATGCGATTTTTCCGAATTGCTTATCTAAATTTCGCCGACCCAGGACAAATGGTCGACAAAGAAAAATTTGGCGAACTTTTTAGTAGAGTAACGATGGACGATAATGGTTTTGATCGTACGCAATTTCTTCCAGGCTCGACAGGCGCGACTGAGCTTTATAGCCTATTTGTTATGGAAACTGGTCTACCGGGTTAGCTCGCTATCCAACCGCGAATTTAAAGAATTCAAAGCATATGTAGGCCAACTAGGTTTATAGTTTGAATTCGCTTCATTCCCCCAGCCCTGCCAATTACGTGTTGCTCCGCGAGCAAATAGCTCCAAGTAAGGGCCGCGCGAACAAGACTCAATAAGCTCATATTGCTCATCCGGCTTTCTCGAATGCTCGCGCTTGCGCGTTGCCAAGAAATTGACCTGAGTGCGACCCGGCGCAAGCGTTCGAGCGTTCTTCCCGCGCACGCCAAACAGCAGAAGTTCAGTTACGTTTCGAAAATAGAAGCCGACGCCGCGGCCGTCCGAACCGCCGTCTTTTCGAATTTTGTGCCAGACCAAATTGCTCTTGTAAGTGAATCCCCATGCCTGCATCACCGCGAGCCCGTCGGGCAGCAGTGCGTTGGGGCACCACAAATATAGGTGTGCCGTTGGCGCGGCGATTTCCGACACAGGCAGCGCCGCGATCTCACCCAGCTTCATAGTTCCATAACGCGAGAGCCGCCGGTGTTCAGGCGCAATTTTCCCGGTGCGGTTTGCAAACTGCCATGGCGGGTCTGCGAGGATCGTCCCGAACCGCTTACCGCCACAGCTTTCAAGCAGATCGTCGGCCGCTGATTTCATAAAAAGATCTTCGACCACTATGGTTGACAATTGGTGAAACAGGTTTATATTCCTATCGCCTCATCCACGCGAGGGCGCCGCTCGAGGGCGTCTCAAGTGACGGGATGAGGCGCGGTGCCTGCGGTTGCGCCTCGCAAGCGTGACCCCGGGCGGCCCGGGACCCGCTCCCCGAGCACTAGGACTCGGGCGCGAGGAGCTCGCTGACGGACGGCGCGGACATCATGTCGCCCCGACGAAAAGCGCGGCCCGGAGCCGGACAGAGCCGCACTGGAGCGCCGAGAGGCGTGCGCGCTTGATCGCAAAAGCGCGCGCCACACTCGCAAGAGTGTGGCACCGGACGACCCGAGCGCCCTCCCGGCGCTCCAGTCCCTCGCATATCTCTTGATGTGTGAGGACGGAAACGGAGTTCAGACGCGCCCGCGTCTCAAACAACAGGGCCGCTGGTGCGCACCCACGCGCAAGCGCACAATCACCTCCCACAAACGAGCCACCCCATGCGCCTTCCCGTCTTCCTTCTCCTCCTCACCCTCGACGTGCCTTCGCCCGCCGCGGCCACCGCGTTCTGCCCCATCCTCAAGAGCCCGGACGGCTTCGTCGCGCTGCGCAAGGGGCCGGGCACGACATTCCCCATCGTCGCGCGCATGAAGGAAGACGACGACGTGCAGGCCTTCGAGAAAAAAGGGCCGTGGATCCGCATCCGCCACTGGTGGGGGATGGACCGGCTCGACGAGAAAAAGCGCGCCGACCACCGCGACGGCTGGGTGAACAAACGCTATCTCGGCGAATGCGGCTGAGCCGATGTTTACGGGACGCCATCTGGCGCGCCGCCCGCGATTCAGTTATTGCGAATCGCCTGCAACCTGGTTGTCCGGTTCACCGCATGTCCGTCCCCGCCGGCCGTCCCTTCCGTCTGCTTGCCGTCGTCGTCGCGGCCGCGCTCGCCGCACCGCTCGCGCTATCCGGCTGCGCCTCGAAGCCGAAATCCGAACTCGCCGCGACCTCGGAACCGGCTGCAAAGCCGGACGACAAGCCGGATGAGAAGAAGGACGGCAATTCGCCGGCTGCCGCGCCCGCCGAAGTCAAGAAACTGAGCGAGGCCGAAAGCGACCCGGGTCCGCCGCTCGCGCGCCACGAGGCCGCCGGCCAGTGCTGGATGATCGCCGACAAGCGCGGTGGCAGCATCGAGGCCAAGACGAAGATCGTCGACAAATGCATCGACGACAAGCTCAAGGCCGACGCCGTGAAGCGCAGCGAAGCGCCCGCCGGACGGTAACATCCTGCGCGCAGACGCCGGCCGGACCTGGCCGGCCTCGTCAGTCGGGCGGGTAAGTTTGCGTTCATACCTTGGCCGTAATCCTGTGCGACGTCGCCCGCCGCGCAGGAGAGTTTTGCCGAGATGGTGTCGCGAACCGGGACAATTCGACCGTCACAATTCGCCGCCGCGGCGCTCGCACTACTCGCCGTCGCGTGGCCCGCGCATGCGCAGGATGCGCCGCAGGCCGGCACGCCCGAAGACATTCCCCTCCAAAACATTCCCAATGTCGTCGTCACCCCGGCGCCGCCCCCGCTCAGCGACGACGAACTCGCTCTCGCGCTGAACTACGACCCGCTCACGCTCGAGAATGCCGCCGCCCGCAAGCGCGTCCGCGTCCCGCGCGCCTCGGCGCCGCGTGCGGTCTGGAAGGCCGACCGCAACGGCGACGGCTCGACCCGTGCCAGCGTGTCGAAGCGGCTGGCGCCGGACTGGAACATTCGTGCCGGCGCCGACCTCACCGTGCCGGGCGAACAGGCGACGAGCTATCGGCCCGGCGGCCCATTGCCGGGCACCGGCACGGCCGACGCGCAAGGCGGCTTCTGGGCCGCGGCGGCGGTGCCGCATGTCGCCGACGTCCGGCTGCGCGTCGATCCCGGCCTGACGCAAAACAAATTCGGCGCCGATCTTCAGCGCACGGTCCCGATCGGCGAAGACTATTCGGTCACGGTGCAGAACAAGGTCGCTGTCACCGAGACCACCAGCCTTGCGCTCCTGTCCGCCGGCGTCGCGGGCGAGCAGATCTGGGACACCGAGCGGTGGCTCAAGGTCAACATACACACGACCGGCACCACGATCGGCGCCGGCACCGTCACTTCGACCGTCGACGGCGTCACCCACCATACCTTGAGCGCCGACCAGCGCGTCTACGGCCCGCTGCACGTCACCGGCTCGGTGACCGATCCCGGCCGCGACACCTTCAGCCAGAGCATCGGCGCCAGACTGAAGCTCAACTGGTAGCCGCGCCCCCGGCCCGCTCCGTCGCGCCTCTCGTCCGGACAGCCGCAATTTTGCCGCCACCGCGCCGCCGGCCCGCCCGCTTTGCATGCGGCAATCCTGGCGGGCGGGGAAACGATGGCGCAACGGACCGCACCGGGTTCGCGCCGGTCATTGAAGGAGTACAGGATGACGGCCATTCGCAACGAGCAGAGCCTGCAACACCGGCACGCGGCCGCCGAGCGCGACCATGACAGCGCCGCCGCGAGCAAGATCAACGGCGCCCGCGTCGCGCTCGAAGGCGAGATCCGCGACCTCGTCCGCCGCAATGTCGCGCAGTTGCGCCCGGCCGGCAACGACGTCGCCGCGTCGCGCCGCAGCGAACTTCCCGCCGATGCCGCGCCCGCCGACGCCTCGACGCATCATGTCAACGCGCTCATCAAGCAGGTCTCCGGCGCCTCGATCGAGGAAATCGACCGCGTCATCCGTGAGCTCAACGGCGTGCGCGAGATGCTGCGCGGCGAAGGCGACCGCGTCACCCGCGAGATCGCGGGCTTCGCGAGCCTGAGCCACGCTGCCATTACGTCGATGCGGGTCATTGCCGACAGCGTCGCCGAATGGAAAAACGGCGCACAGCATCGTCACGATCCGCGCAACTGAGCGGGTCGTTACAGGCTTGCGATTGTCGCGGGATCGGGCCGCGAGGCCCGGTCAGTTCGCCACAGCCTTGCGCGGCAGCGGATAGTCGGAACTCTCGTAAAGCTGGCGGATTCCGTTGCCGTCGAAACGCTTCTCGTCGACTTCCAGATAGGCGCCAAGCAGGGCATCCGCCGGCAATTCCTCGATGGCGAATCGGATCGCCTCGGCGGCGGTACTGAAACGCTTGTACCCGATCGGGCGCCGGGTCTTCCGGCTGCGGCTCGGAAATAGTTCCGACGGGGCGCGGTAATTAATCATCGGCATAACAGACACTCTCCTCACGCTTAATATGGGCCTTCGGCGGTGCAAAATCCAGCGGTGGTATCGATAATCGTTACCGGCCTGTCACAACGGTAAACCGCACGACGGTAAACGACGGTCGTTTGACGGCGCGGTTGCGGTTTCATCGCTGCGAAACGCCGCGATTTTTCCTCACAATCTTGCGTGCGATCGCCGGTTGCCAAGAATTTCGCTGCGCCGACGCGACCGTGGCGCGAACAGCGTTAAGAAGCGTTGTCGAGACGTGCAAAAAATGCAGGCAAGGTCCGCGCGCGAGCCGCGACCGGGTTCGACTTACGTCGCAAACCGGAAATGCATGACGTCACCGTCGGCGACGACATAGTCCTTGCCTTCGAGCCTGAGCTTGCCGGCATCCCGCGCGCCGGCCTCGCCGCCGAGCCGGACGTAATCATCGAAGCCGATGGTCTCCGCGCGGATAAAGCCGCGTTCGAAATCGGTATGGATGACGCCGGCCGCCTGCGGCGCCTTGGTGCCCCTGGTGATGGTCCAGGCGCGTGCCTCTTTTGGGCCGGCGGTGAAGTAAGTGACGAGATGCAAGAGGTCGTAGCCGGCGCGGATTAACCGGTCGAGCCCAGCTTCCGTCAGCCCAACGGCGTCGAGGTAGTCCTTGCGCTCGTCCGGCGGCAGCGTGGCGATTTCGGATTCGATCTTCGCGGAAATCACGATGCAGACCGCACCTTCGTCTTTCGCCCGCGCCTCGACGCGCTTGGAAAACTCGTTGCCGGAAGCCGCCGCGCCCTCCTCGACATTGCACGCGTAGAGCACCGGCGCCGAGGTCAAGAGGCCGAGCGAATGAAACAGCCGCTCTTCTTCCGGGGCGCGCTGCACGGCCCGCGCCGGCTTGCCCTCGCGCAAGAGCGCGAGCGAGCGTTTAACGAGATCGAGCGTTTCCTTGGCCTCCTTGGCGTCCTCGCCGGAGCCCTTGGCCTTCTTCTCCAGATTGTCGACGCGCTTCTCGAGGCTGTCGAGGTCCGCCAGCATCAGTTCGGTTTCGATGGTCTCGATGTCGGCGATCGGGTCGATGCGGCCCTCGACATGGGTGATGTCGCCGTCCTCGAAACACCGCACCACATGCACGATGGCGTCGACCTCGCGGATGGTGGCGAGAAACTGGTTGCCGAGCCCCTCGCCCTTGGAAGCGCCCTTCACGAGGCCCGCAATGTCGACGAAGGTGATGCGCGTCGGCACGATCTTCTCGGACTTCGCCAGCGCCGCAAGCTTGTCGAGCCGCGGGTCCGGCACGGCGATCTCGCCGACATTCGGCTCGATGGTGCAGAACGGATAATTCGCCGCCTGCGCGGCCGCGGTCTGCGTCAGCGCGTTGAAGAGTGTGGACTTGCCGACATTCGGCAGTCCGACGATGCCGCATTTGAATCCCATGATTTCCGAAACCTATTCCTTGTCGTCGCCGTCAGCGCCGAACCCCTTCGCATCCATGGCAAGATGCACCTTGTTCTGGAAGCTCGCCTCTTCGCCTTTCGCGAGCAGCGGCGCGGCATCGGCGACCGCGTCCACCATCGCCTCGACCCAGGGCCGTTCGCTCTTGGCGAAGTCCTGCAACACGTAGCGTTCCACCAGATTCTTGTCGCCGGGATGCCCGATGCCGAACCGCACGCGGCGATACTCGTTGCCGATATGCGCGGAGATCGAACGCAGCCCGTTGTGGCCGGCATTGCCGCCCCCGGTCTTCACGCGCAGCTTGGCGGGCGGCAAATCGAGTTCGTCGTGAAAGACATATACGTCGCCGGGGCCGAGCTTGTAGAAGTTGACGGCTTCCGCGACCGCGCGCCCGGACTCGTTCATGTAGGTTCCGGGCAAGAGCATCAGCACCTTCTCGGTCCCGAGCGTTCCCTCGACGGCGACACCCTGAAAACGCCGGCGCCACGGCGCGATGCCGTGGCGCTTGGCGATCGCCTGCAAGGCGATGAAGCCGATATTGTGCCGGTGACCGACGTAGCGCTCGCCCGGATTGCCGAGACCGACGAAGAGCAGCATGGCTTCAACGGCCCCACCCGCCGCCGCATGACTGTCAGGCGGCGGCCGGGCGTATCAGCCGCCTCACTTCTTGTCGGCTTTGGGCGCAGCCGCGCCCGCAGCAGGCGCAGCCCCCGCGGCCGGAGCCGCAGCGGCGGCACCGGGCGCAGCCGGAGCACCTTCCGCACCGGGCGTCGCAGCAGCAGCCGCGGCGGCAGCCGCAGCAGCGGCGGCGGCTTCGGCAGCGGCCTTGAGTTCTTCGGCGTAGCCCGACGGCGGCACGACCGTGACGAGCGTGACGTCGCCATGCGCCAGAACCTTCACGTTCGGCGGCAGCGTGACGTCGCTCAGATGCTTGGAATGATTGATCTCGACGCCGGTAATGTCGACGTCGATCGACTCCGGAATCGACTCCGCCGGACACATCACATCGAGCGAGTGCGTGACGATGTTGACCGCGCCGCCGCGCTTCACGCCGGGCGACTGATCGGAGTTCTTGACGTGGATCGGGATGCTGACGCGGATGGTGGCGCCTTCGGCGACGCGCAGCAGATCGACATGGATCGGCAGATCCTTGACCGGATCGAGCTGGAAGTCGCGCGGGATCACGCGGTGCTTCTTGCCGTCGACGTCGATGTTGTAAAGCGTGGTGAGAAACCGGCCGGCGAAGATGCGCTGGCGCAGCTCGTTGTGGTCGAAAGAGATCGCCACCGGGGGTTCGTTGTTGCCGTAGATTACGCCCGGCACACGGCCGGCGCGACGTTCTGCCCGGGCGGCCCCCTTGCCGCTCTTCGGGCGAACCGTCGCCTTCATTTCCTTGACGGTCGCCATGACACTTACCTCGTTGATTTCAATAGAAACGGCCGCTCACGCGGCCTTTCTGTCGCAGCAAGCCTCCAGGGGTGCCGGGGGCCGCGACCGGCGGGTTTATAGCGGCGGGGGGCTAAAAGGGCAAGAAATGCGGCAGCCGTGCGCGCAATCGTTAATCGTCCGAGCCTGACGCCTTTTTCGAGGATTTTCCGGCCGATTTGGCGGCGCCTTTGTCGCCCGCCTTGCCCTCCAGCGCCTCGATCCGGGCTTTCAGCGCCTCGTTTTCCTCACGGGCAAGCCGCGCCATTTCCTTGACCGCCTCGAACTCCTCGCGGCTCACCACATCGAGGTCTCGCAGAATGCGCTCGGCCTGGGTGCGCAACAGCGTGTCGAACTCGCGCCGCACGCCCTGGGCGACGCCGGCGGCGTCGTTCATCAGCCGCGCCATTTCGTCGAAAATCCGGCCTGTGGTCTGGGTCATGGCTCGCCTCCGGCGAATCCTCGCAAACGTGATTGGGCCAACAATGGCCACACGGACTTGCCACTGCAAGTCTGCTAGTTCCTGATATCACATCGTCCCCGCCCGCTTCATCGGATTCCGATGCCGCTGTTCGCCATCCCCTTCCCCGCCTTCGACCCGGTGCTGGTCCATATCGGCCCGCTGGCGATCCGCTGGTACGCGCTCGCCTATATCGTCGGCATCCTCGGCGGCTGGATGTATGCCCGCACCATTCTGCGCAACGAGGCGTTCTGGGGCGGCAAACCGCCGATGACGGTCACCGATTTCGACGACTTCGTGCTGTGGGTCACGCTCGGCATCATCCTCGGTGGCCGCGCCGGCTATGTGCTGTTCTACAACCTGCCGCACTTCGCCGCGCACCCGGCGGAAATCTTCCAGCTCTGGCAGGGCGGCATGTCGTTCCACGGCGGCTTCACCGGCTGCGTCCTCGCCGTGCTGCTGTTCGGATGGAAACGCAACATCCCGGTATTCTCGCTCGGCGATGTCACCTGCGCGGTCGGGCCGATCGGCCTGTTCCTCGGCCGGCTTGCCAACTTCATCAACGGCGAATTGTGGGGCCGCCCGGCGCCGGACGTGCCGTGGGCGGTCGTGTTTCCGCACGGCGGCCCGCTGCCACGCCATCCGAGCCAGCTCTATGAGGCGGGCCTCGAAGGCCTCGGCCTGCTCATTCTGCTGTTCGTCGCGATCCGCATGGGCGCGCTGAAGCGGCCCGGTCTCGTCATCGGCCTGTTCGCGATGGGTTACGCGGTGGCGCGCTCATTCTGCGAACTGTTCCGCGAGCCCGACGCGCAGCTTGGATTCCTGTGGGGCGGCTTGACCATGGGCATGGTGCTGTCGGTGCCACTGTTCCTGTTCGGCGCGGCGCTTGCCGCGAATGCCTTGCGGCGGCCGCCGCGCGGAGCGAAGGCATGATCGATCTCAGCGACGTCCCCCCGCTCGAAGCCGACATCTGCCGCCGCATCAAAGCCGCCGGCCCGATGCCGGTCGCCGAGTTCATGCAGATTTGCCTCGCCGATCCGCAACACGGCTATTACGCGACCCGCGATCCGCTCGGTGCGTCCGGCGACTTCACCACCGCCCCGGAAGTAAGCCAGATGTTCGGCGAACTGATTGGGCTGTGGATGGCCGCGGTGTGGAAGCAGATGGGGTCGCCCGAGAACGTGCGGGTGATCGAGCTTGGCCCCGGCCGCGGCACGCTGATGAACGACGCGATCCGTGCCGCAAAGGTGATGCCGGATTTTATATCGGCGGCGGTCATTCATCTCGTCGAGATCAGCAAGCCGCTGCGCGCGCGCCAGGAGGAAACGCTCGCGCCGGTCGCCGCGCCGAAATTCTGGCACAACTCGCTCGCTGACGTGCCGGCCGGCCCTGCCATTATCGTCGCCAACGAATTCTTCGATGCCCTGCCGGTCAACCAGGCCGTCAAGCAGCCCGACGGCTGGCACACCCGCGTCGTCAAGATGGACGAGCACGGCCTGCTTGAGTTCGACATCGCGCCTGAGCCGATCCCGCAATTTGAACGCCTGCTGCCGCCGCGCGTCCGCAACGCAAGCCCGGGTGACATCTTCGAGTGGCGCTCGGACCGCGCCGCGCTCGAACTCGGCCGCCGCGTCGCGCGCGAGCCGGGCGCCGCGCTGGTCATCGACTACGGCCATGCCGAAACCGACGTCGGCGACACGCTGCAGGCCGTCGGCGGCCATGCCTTCGCCGATCCGCTGTCGGCGCCGGGCACCGTCGACCTCACGGCTCATGTCGATTTCGAGGCGCTGCTGCGCGCCGCCGAAAGCATGGGCGCCATCGGCTTCGGACCGATCGAACAGTGGGAGCTGTTGCGCAACCTCGGCATCGAGACCCGCGCGCAGACGCTGAAGGCCAATGCCGACCGCGCCAACGCGCGCCAGGTGGCGCGCGACGTCGACGCCGCGGTGGCGCGGCTGACCGGCCGCAGCCAAAAGGGCATGGGCGCGCTGTTCAAAGCCGTCGCGCTCGCGCACCGCGCGGTCGGCGTGCCGCCCGCTTTCAGCGCCTAACGTCTTCCGTCACGGACAGGGATGCCTGCGGCCGTCGTAGCCGAGATAGGTGCCGCTGTAGGGATCGTAGGAGCGGAACCGGCGCGAACAGTATTCGACCGCGCTCTGGCGATGCGGCTGCGACGCGATGATCGCGCCCAGCGCCATGCCGAAGATCGCGCCGGCCGCAGCCGCGCCGGCATCGTCGCGGTGACGGCGGCGGCGGTCGTAGCGGCGGTGGCCGTAGTAACGGCGGCCGTAATACTGCACCGGCGTCACGGCCGGACCGTCCGCCTCGGCCACCGCCGCGATCGATGCGGCGGGCATCGGGCCGATCGGGGCCGCCTGCGCGGTCGCGCCAGCCATTGTCAACGCCGCCGCCGTAGCGGCCACGAGGCTTAATCTCGTCGAAATACGTCGCATGATACCGACTCCCTGAAGCTGCAATTCGTCGTGTCCTAGGTAGACACGAATTGTGGCAAGATCGGCCGCATTGGCGGTCCGCTCTTTCAATTAAATGGCGTCGTTTTCGGACGGCATTGATATAAGGCAACCCATGTTGCGATCCCGCTCGCTCGGTGCCATCGACGGCATCCGCCACGGCTTCTTCACCCGCGACGGCGGCGTGTCGGATGGCGTCTATGCCTCGCTCAACGGCGGCGTCGGATCGAACGATGTGCCGGAACGCGTTGCTGAAAACCGCGCACGCATGGCGAAGGCGCTCGCCGTTGCACCGGAGCGGCTCCTCACCGCCTACCAGATCCATTCTCCCAATGTCGTCGCCGTCGACGAACCGTGGACGCAGGAGACGCGGCCGCGCGCCGATGCGATCGTCACCGCGACGCCCGGTCTCGCCATCGGCGTCTCGACCGCCGATTGCGGCCCGGTGTTGTTCGCGGATGCCCGCGCGCGCGTGATCGGCGCCGCGCATGCCGGCTGGCGTGGCGCGCTCGACGGCGTGCTCGAAGCCAC
The DNA here is from genome assembly GCA_050184975.1 of Pseudolabrys sp. Taxonomy (GTDB): domain Bacteria; phylum Pseudomonadota; class Alphaproteobacteria; order Rhizobiales; family Xanthobacteraceae; genus Pseudolabrys. The sequence goes on from JBFWZV010000002.1 coordinate 104,734, forward strand.
CATCGCCGCGATGGAAAAGCTCGGCGCCGCGCGCGAGCGCCTCACCGTCGCGCTCGGCCCGATGATCCGCCAGCCGAGCTACGAGGTCGGCCCGGAATTCGTCGCGCGCTTCGCCGCCGCCGATCCCGCCTATGCGCGTTTCTTCGTCAAGAACGCCGAGGGCCGCGACAGCTTCGATCTGCCGGGCTTCATCGCCTTCCGTCTCGCCCGCGCCGGCGTCGCGCAGGTTGACGATCTCGGCCACGACACCTTTGCCGATCCCGCCCGCTTCTACAGCTATCGCCGCACCACCAAGCGGGCCGAGCCGGACTACGGCCGCCACATCAACGCCATCGCGATATCCGGCTGACCGGAGCGCTGTGGGCGGGCGGACTGGACCTCGGCGGCCCGACCCGTTACGCATGGTGGCACGGCCACACATAATAAGAAGGCCGCAGGGGTGTTCATGCCGTTGAGTGGGGTTCGCCGCGTGTCGTCCGCGGCGAAAGCGTTCGGTGTCCGTTTCGTGCTCGCGGCTGCTGCCGCGGCCCTGCTCGCCGGCTGCCAGACCCATGGCGGCCCGACCGCTACGCTCGGCGGCCCGCGCGGGCCGAGCGTGGCCTTCGAGTCGATCGACGGACCGCCACCCGAAGTGTTCCGCAAGCTGGTCGCCGAACTCAACACCGAGGCGCAGAGCCGCAAGTTGGCCGTGGTCTCGCGCGAAAGCCCGTCCACCTATCGTGTGCGCGGCTATCTCGCCGCCAGCATCGAAGGCGGCCGCACCGCGATCGCCTGGACGTGGGACGTCTACGACGGCGACCACCACCGCGCCTTTCGTATCACCGGCACGCAGAGCCGGCCCGGCAAACGCAAGCCCGCCGAGGCCTGGTCGGCCGCCGATGACGACATGCTGAAAAAAATCGCGACATCGAGCCTCGATCAGCTCGCCGGTTTTCTCGCCGCCGCCGAGCCGACGGCGCAGCCACAGACGGCGGCCACCCAGACCATCTCGCAAGCTGACGGCTATACGCCGGAGGCCGCCGGGATTTTCAGGATATTCCGGGTGAACGCCGATCCCGTCCCGGCCTCCGAGGCCACCGATACGGCGTCCATCGCCGAAGGCGACGCCGTGCCGCTGCCGCCGCGGCGGCCCGCGCCGTCGACCGAACGCGTCGCCGCGTTGGGCGTGCCGGTCCGTTAGGCATTTCCGAAATTGGTCAGGGACAACGCGGCCCGGCCAACTTGCCCGCCCCGGACCGCCTTGTTATGACCACGCCGCAAGCGTTGTCGCGCAGACGCGGGGTTCTCCAAATGTCGGCCAAGAACGGAGCCATCAAGCTCGTCGCCGGCAATTCGAATCCGGCTCTGGCCGAGGCGATCGCCGGTCACCTGAAACTCTCTCTCGCCAAGGCCGTGGTCCGACGCTTCGCCGACATGGAAGTCTTCGTCGAGATTCAGGAAAACGTGCGTGGCGCCGACTGTTTCGTCATTCAGTCGACCTCGTATCCCGCCAACGACCACCTGATGGAATTGCTCATCATTATGGATGCGCTGCGCCGCTCGTCGGCGCGCCGCATCACCGCGGTCATCCCCTATTTCGGCTACGCACGTCAGGACCGCAAACCGGGCCCGCGCACGCCGATCTCGGCGAAGCTCGTCGCCAACCTGATCACCCGCGCCGGCGCCGACCGCGTCATGACGCTCGACCTGCACGCCGGTCAGATCCAGGGCTTCTTCGACATCCCGACCGACAACCTCTACGCCTCGCCGGCGATGGTGCGCGACATCCGCGAGCATCTGTCGCTCGACAACGTCATGGTCGTGTCGCCCGACGTCGGCGGCGTGGTGCGCGCGCGCGGCCTCGCCAAGCGCATCAACGCCCCGCTCGCCATCATCGACAAGCGCCGCGAGCGCGCCGGGGAATCCGAAGTGATGAACGTGATCGGCGAAGTCGACGGCCACACCTGCATTCTGGTCGACGACATCGTCGACTCTGGCGGCACGCTGGTGAACGCCGCCGATGCGCTGATCGCGCAGGGCGCCAAGGACGTCTACGCCTATATCAGCCACGGCGTCTTGTCGGGCGGCGCCATCGGACGCATCGCCAATTCGCGGCTGAAGGAGCTCGTCATCACCGACTCGATCCAGCCGACCAAGGACGTGCTGGCGACGAAGAACATTCGTGTGCTTCCGATCGCCGATCTGATCGGCGAGGCGATTGCGCGCACCGCCGCGGAAGAGTCCGTCTCGAGCCTGTTCGACTAGAGCTTTTTGTTTCGTCGCGTTTTCTTTACGCGAACCGCGTCGCCACTTCGCTCGAAAGCGCTCTGCCAGCCGCGGCGACACTTATCCACCGAAAGAGTCAATATGACGGCCGCTTCGTTGTGGACGGAGTCCGGCACGGCATTGATTCAGTGCGGCAAATCACAGCCTTCTTGACGCCGGCAAATGACCTTCTGGCCAATCGGAATCAGGCGGTTATAGTCAGTTAGGCAAGTGATTCGTTTCGCGGAAGCGGCGTCCGCGTTTTCCTCGCAAACAGTCAGCCCGGTCCGGCCGGGGCGATACCGTTGCGTCCTGTGCGCGTGCGGCGGCGTGCGATTCCGTCAAGAGGCCCTTGCAAAGCGGAGACGGCATGTCCCTCACCGACTTTTCCGAAGACGTCCGGATCAATCCGCTCGATATGGTCGAGCAGCTCGCATCCGGCAACGACTGGTCGTTCGAACGCGCGAGCGAGAACGAAATCACCATCATGGTCGCCGGACGCTGGACCGATTACCAGGTCTCCTACACCTGGATGGACGGCATCGAGGCGCTGCATCTGGCCTGCGCCTTCGACCTGCGCGTGCCCGACCGACGCCGCACCGATGTCCAGCAGTTGATCTCGATGATCAACGAGCAGATGTGGATCGGCCACTTCGACCTCTGGAGCAAGGAAGGGCTGGTGATGTTCCGCCATGCTCTGGTGCTGTCCGGCGGCGTCGAAGCGACCGGCGAGCAATGCGCATCGCTGCTCTCGACCGCGCTCGAAGCCTGCGAACGCTATTTCGCCGCGCTGCAATTCGTGGTCTGGGCCGGGAAAAGCCCGCGCGAAGCGCTCGACGCCGCGATGTTCGAGACCTCCGGCGAGGCCTGACCGGGACACCCGCCGATGGCCGAGCGTCGTGCGCGCAAATCTTCGCCGGCCAAGATCGGACGGTTCGCCGGAAAGCTGGTTCTCGTCGGCGCCGGTAATATGGGCGGCGCCATGCTCGACGGCTGGATCGCCCGCGGCCTCGCGCCGGACAAGATCGTCGTCATCGAGCCGTCGCCACCGAAATTCGTGAAGGCGCTCACCCGCAAGGGGCTCGCGCTCAATCCCGGCAAGCTGCCAAAAGAAAAAGACATCGCGGCCATCGTCGTCGCCATCAAGCCGCAAGCCGCGCCGGAGGCGTTGCCGCCGATCGCCGCCGCTGCCGGCCAGGCTCCGGTCATCTCGATCATGGCCGGCCGTACGATCGGCTTTCTCGAACAGACGTTCTCGCGCTCGAGCCCGGTGGTGCGGGCGATGCCGAACCTGCCGGCCTCGATCGGCGAAGGCATCACCGTCGCCTGCGGCAATGACAATGTCGGCCGCAAGCTGCGCGATTTCGCCACAAGCCTGCTCGCGGCGGTCGGCGCGGTCGAATGGGTCGGCGACGAGCATCTGATGGATGCCGTCACCGCGACCTCCGGCTCCGGCCCGGCCTATGTGTTCCTGCTTGCCGAAACGATGACCAAGGCCGCGATCGCCGCCGGCCTGCCGGCTGAGCTTGCCGCGCGGCTGGTGCGCGAAACGGTCGCCGGCTCCGGCGCGCTGCTGCGGGCCTCGCCGCTCGACGCCATGACGCTGCGCAAGAATGTGACCTCGCCCGGCGGCACCACCGCGGCAGCGCTGGCGGTGCTGATGGGCCCCGGCGACCTCGAAGCCGTCATGGAACGCGCGATCGCCGCCGCGACCCGGCGATCCAGAGAACTCGCCGGCTAAACCGGCCTATCGCCGCCCTAGAACCGTCGCCTTTGCCGGCCTAGATTAAGGCAGCACCGCAATTTCGATGGAGGCCGTCATGGCCCGCAAATCGGCCCGCAGGAGTGCCAGCAAGAGCTCCCGCAAGACCACCCCGAAAGCCGCCGCTGCGCCCTCACCCGCTGCGCGCGGCGACAGCATCCGCGACAAGGCGGTCGCCGCCTTCATGGCGCTGCTCGCCGAGCAATCCTACGAGCAGATCGGCCTTGCCGAAGTCGCCGGCCGCGCCGGCGTGTCGCTGTCGCAGTTGCGCGGCGAATTCGGCTCGACGCTCGGCCTGCTCGCCGCCCACATAAAGGATATCGACCGCGCCGTGCTCGACGGCGGCGACGGCGACATGGGCGAGGAAAGCCCGCGCGACCGGCTGTTCGACGTGCTGATGCGCCGGCTTGAGATCCTCGCGCCGTATAAGGACGCGGTTCGCTCGCTGATGCGTTCGGCGCGGCGCAGTCCCGGACTTGCTTTCGCGCTCAACGGCCTTGCCGTTCGCTCGCAGCGCTGGATGCTGACGGCCGCCGGCATCGGCTCATCCGGCCCGCGCGGCGCGATGCGCGCGCAGGGCGCGGCACTTTTGTTCGCCCGCGTCGTCGCCGTCTGGGTCGACGACGAGGATGAGGGTCTCGACCGCACCATGGCCGCGCTCGACCGCGGCCTGTCGAGCGCGGAACGCTGGTCCGGCTTCCTCGACGATCTGTGTTCGATTCCCGCCTGCATCGCGCGCGGCCCACGCCGTCGCCGCCGCCGCGATGACGAAGAAGAGATGGAAGCGGCGTAACTCTCGTCCGGGTTAGACCGGTATCCGCACTGTCGCGCGCAGGCCCCCGAGCGGGCTGTCGCCGAGCGCAATGTCACCGCCGTGCGACCGCGCGATATCGCGGGCGATCGCAAGCCCGAGGCCGGTGCCGCCTTCGTCCTGATTGCGCGCGTCGTCGAGCCGCAGGAACGGCTTGAACACTTCTTCGCGCATGTCCGCCGGAATACCCGGCCCGTCGTCGTCGATCGTCACTGTCAGATAACGATGGTCGCGGTGACCGGTGATCGCGATCGCCTTGGCGAAGCGCGCGGCGTTCGACACCAAATTTGACAGGCAGCGCTTGAAGGCGTTGGGCCGCACCGTCACGACGGGCACGCCATGGAACACCACGGTTGCCTTGTGGCCATGGCGCTCGGCGTCGAGGCCGAGTTGCTTGAGAAATTCGGCCATGTCGACCGGCGCCGCGCTCTCGCCGGTGTCGCCGCGGGCGAACGAGAGATAGGCCTCGAGCATGCGGCTCATCTCGTCGACGTCTTTCTTCATCGCCTCGACTTCCGGACCGCTGCCGATCAATTCGAGTTCGAGCTTGAAGCGGGTCAGCACCGTGCGCAGGTCGTGCGACACGCCGGCGAGCATCGCGGTGCGCTGCTCGATGGTGCGCTCGATGCGCTGCTTCATTTCGAGGAAGGCCTGTGCGGCCCGGCGAACCTCGCGGGCGCCGCGCGGCCGGAAGTTCGGCACCTCGCGCCCCTTGCCGAAGCCTTCGGCGGCGTCGGCCAGCCGCTGGATCGGCTTGATCTGGTTGCGCAGGAACAGGATTGCGACGGTCAAGAGCACCAGCGAGGTGCCGACCATCCACAACAGGAAGATTTCGGAGTTTGACGCATAGGCGGCGTTGCGCGGCGCATAGACGCGCATCACCGAATTGTCGAGCCGGATGCGGATTTCGACCAGCGCCGAGCGCCCGACGGTGTCGATCCAGAACGGCCGGCGGACCTGCTTGCGCAGCTCCTCGGACAGCGCGCTGTCGAGCAGCGAGAAGAACGGTTTTGGTCCCGGCGGCGGCATGTCGGTGAGCGGCAGGAAATCGACCACCAGGCCGAGACGCTCCTGCGCAATGCGGCGAAGCTGCGCGCGCTGTGCGTCCTGCGGATAGCCGCGCTCGATGTCGATCAGCGCCGCGATGTCGGCGACCACGCGCGAGGACAGGCGCTGCGTCACCAGGCTCCAGTGCCGCTCCATGAACACGAAGGCAATCACCGATTGCAGGATCACCATCGGCACGATGATGATCAGCAGCGCGCGGGCATAAAGGCCCTTCGGCATCACGCTGTTGAGCCAGTGCGCGATGCGCCGCCAGCCGTTGCGCAGCGGTCGCGTCGCGTCGCCGGCAACGCGCAGCGTATTGCGGACGAATTCGATCGCTGTCATGTCGTCGTCACCAGCCGGTAGCCGACACCGCGGACCGTCTGGATAAAGAGCGGGTTGGCGGGATTGCGCTCGATCTTGCGGCGCAGCCTGTTGACCTGCACGTCGACGGCGCGCTCGCTCGAGGCGTCGCCGCCGCCGGCAAGCGCCAGCCGCGGCACCGTCTCGCCCGGCGTCGCGGCGAGGATGCGCAGCATGTCGCGCTCGCGGTCGGTCAGCTTGATCGCCTCGTCGCCGTCCCGCAACTCGCCGCGCGCGATGTGGAAGACGAATTTGCCGAACCGCACCGACTCGGCCGGCGGCGCGGCCGCGGGCTGCGCGCGCTTGAGGATGCTCGCGATCCGCAACGACAATTCGCGCGGCTCGAAGGGTTTGGCGAGATAATCGTCGGCGCCGGCCTGCAGACCTTCGATACGGCTCTCGGTCTCGTGCCGCGCGGTCAGCATCAGGATAGGAACCGCGGAGCTCTTGCGGATCGACGTCGCAAGCTCAATGCCGGTTTCGCCCGGCATCATGACGTCGAGCACCAGCAGGTCGAAGTGAAGACCGCTGAGCTTGGCCCGCGCGTCGGCGGCGGTGTGCGCCGTGGTGACGCGATAGCCTTCCGACATCAGGAACCGCGACAGCAGATCGCGAATGCGCCGGTCGTCGTCGACGATGAGGAGATGGGGTGCGTCGTCGGTGACCCGGGCGGGACTGCTCATCGGCCGCTGGCCTTTTTCTAGCCGCGCGGTTTGCGCGCGCGGTCGGCGCGCGCGATCAGCCGCAGCACGCTGTCGCGGCTGTCGGCCTCGATCATCGAGGCCAGGAAACGCCGCGCCGCCTCGTGCGCGTTGGGGCCGTGCTCGGCAAAGGCGCGGGAGATGCGCGCGGTCTGCAGGTCGGCGAGCTTCATCGCCAGCGCCTCGCCCTTGGGTGTGACGAACAGCAGGCGCTGACGCCGGTCTTCTTCGCCTTCCTTCTGAAACACATAGCCCTCATCCACGAGTTGCTTGAGCACGCGGCCCAGCGACTGCTTGGTGATGTTCAATATCTCGAGCAAATCCGCCACTTTCATGCCCGGATGGCGGTTGACGAAATGCAGCACGCGGTGATGGGCGCGGCCGAAGCCGAGCTTGCTCAGCTCCTCGTCGGCATCGCCGACGAAGTCGCGATAGGCGAAAAACAAGAGGTCGATGATGTCCCAGAGCGGCTCGCCGGCCGGGCTATCCGACCCGGCCCCGGTCTTGCGGGAGCTCCCAGCCAGCGCATCTGCATTTATGTCAGCCATATTGACATATTCTGGATTGATTGTTACAAAAATTACCGACGACACGAAACGATCGTACCGGGAGCTGTCGACCGGCCCGTGGTTGCGCCACTGCCCAAGACGCGCTCTCTTAGGATCGTCAAATACATACCGGGTGTCGACCGCCGACGCAAAGCGCCGGCCGGCGGCACGAGCAACGATAAAAGGCCAAGCTCAAGGAGATCGTTATGGCTGCCCAATCCTACGACCGGCTGTCCGGCGTCATCTGGTACGACGGCAAGCTGGTGCCCTGGAGCGAGGCCAACCTCCATGTCCTGAGCCACGGCCTGCACTACGCGAGCGCCGTGTTCGAAGGCGAGCGCGCCTATGGCGGCCAGATTTTCAAATGCACCGAGCATTCGGAACGGCTGAAGCGCTCCGCCAATATCCTCGACTTTGAAATCCCCTACTCGGTCGCCGAGATCGATGCCGCCAAGAAACTGGTGGTCGAGAAGAACGGCAAGAAGGACGCCTATGTCCGCCCGGTCGCCTGGCGCGGTTCGGAGATGATGGGCGTCTCGGCGCAGGCCAACACCATCCATCTCGCCATCGCGAGCTGGGAGTGGCCGAGCTATTTCGATCCCGAGCAGCGGCTCAAGGGCATCCGCCTCGACCTCGCCGACTATCGCCGCCCCGATCCGAAGACCGCGCCCTGCCTCGCCAAGGCCGCCGGCCTCTACATGATCTGCACCATCTCCAAGCACGCCGCCGAGCGCAAAGGCTATGCCGACGCGATGATGCTCGACTGGCAGGGCCGCGTTGCCGAATGCACCGGCGCCAACATCTTCTTCATCAAGGACGGCAAGATTCACACGCCGATCGCCGACTGCTTCCTCGCCGGCCTCACCCGCTCGACCGCCATCGAACTTGCCAAGAAGCGCGGCATCGAGGTGATCGAGCGCCGCATCATGCCGGACGAGCTGACCGAATTCTCCGAATGCTTCATCACCGGCTCGGCGGCGGAAGTGACCGCAGTGGCGGAGATTGCGAAGTGGAAATTCACGCCGGGCGCCATCACCAAGCAGTTGATGGACGACTACACGGCGGCGGTGACGCCGAAAGGCAACGCCGCGGCGGCCTGATTACTCTCTAGGTTTTCGACGCCGACGCGCCGGCCGCCGGATCGAGCGGCCGCAGCACCGTCACGTATTGCGCGCGGCTGGCGCGGATGAAGCGCGCCATCGGTTCGTCGAGCACTCGGCCGCGGCTTTGCGAGGCATGGCGCAGCAGCAATTCGCCCTTCGGTCCGAACGCCACGAAGCCGGTGTGGAAGTAATCGAGGTTGGTCCGCCGCGTGACGAAGCCGACGATGTCGCCGGTCCGCAGCATGGCGCGATGAGCGACGAAGGCCCCGACCGGATTGACCCGCATCGTGAACTGCTGCTTGCCGAGCGCGCGATGCCAGGTGACGGTCTTTTCGATCGTCACCGCGCCCGGCAGCTCGATGTCGCGGCAGAACCGGTTCTCGACATTCCGGGTGCTCCACTGGTGATGATAGTGGTTGCGGGCAAACCAGGTCACCATGCCGTCGTGGTAGCGGATTTGCCGCAGCGCCGGCGCAAACTCGTCGGGCGTGCGTACGCGCGCCGCGGCCAGCACCGTCTCGCAGAAGGTGACGCAGTCGAACCCGTCCTCGCGCATCACCAGCACTTCGGATGTCTTCGGCCCGCCGATCAGCGTGTGGCCGCGATAACGGGTGCCGATCAGTCCTTTCGAGATGAGGTCGATACGGGCGGAAATGCCCGGCAATGCCTGGGATTCCGCAATCAGGCGCGGCAGCTTCGGTTCGGCGCGCCGTGCCGCCAGCACCGGTCCACCGGCCACGGCGAAGCTCGCGCCGCCGGCCAATAGCCGCAGCACCTCGCGCCGTTGCAGGAGACCGCGCACCGTCATTATTCCGCGCGCACCACGACCAGCCGGTCGGTACCGGACTCCGCGCCCCACGCTTCGCCGGGCCGGCCGAGCATCTGCCGCACACTGGCGCCGCGCTTGTTGCTCGGGAAGCTGTCGAACTTCTCCGTCGCCGGGTCGAACCGCACGATGGCGTTGGCGACAAAATCGGTCAGCCACACTTTGTCGCGCTCGTCGACATAGACCGAATAGCAGCCGGATCCGCTCTTCGGCAGCGCCCAGAGCTTCCACGTCTTCGCCGCGGGGTCGTAACGGCCGACCTCGCCGCTGTGCCAGAAGCTGACCCACAACAGGCCCTTCGAGTCCGACCAGATGCGGCGCGGGCCGACATTGTTCTTCGGCGGCGCGATCATCAGCGCGTCGCCACTCACGGTGTCAATCTTGGCGATGTGGTCGCCGGCAAGCGAAGCATACCAGACGTCGCCAGAGGGCGTCGTCGCGATGCCATAGGGCCCACGGCCCTTCGGCGACTTCCAGGCATCGACTTTGCCGGTCGCCGGATCGACGCGGCCGTAGACGCCGTTCTGCCCGGTGAACCACAGCACGCCCTTCTTGTCGAAAGTCGCAGTGTTGAGATTGGCGTTCTCGAATCCGGCCGGCAGCGGGAACAGCTTCACGGCTCCGGTCTGCGGATCGAAACGAACGATCGCGTTCAGTCCGCTGTCGGTGATCCAGGCGGCGCGGTCGGGGCCCGCGATCACGCCATGCGGCGCCGAGCCCTGCCCGAGCGCCACCTGCTCGACCTTGCCGGTTTTCGGATCGAGAATACCGAGCGCGCCCTGATGCTGCGCGGTATACCACACCTTGCCGTCCGGGGCCGGCGCGACATCGTGCGGCCGCGCGCCCTTCGGCACGTCGTAGTAGGACACCTGTTCGGCCATGGCCGGCGTTGGCGCTTCGATCGCGCTCAGCATCGCTGCGGCAATCGCGGCCATCACGATTCGGTGCATTCGTGTTCGCTCCATATCGACGCCGCACGGATCGCGCCCGTGCTATTCGGCGGCGTCCTGCTTCTTGCTGTCAGTCCACCGCGCGGCGAGATCGTCGTCGGCGCGTTTCGCCTCGATCCAGCTCTTGCCGCCGGCCTGCTCGACTTGTTTCCAGAACGGCGCGCGGGTCTTCAGAAAATCCATCAGAAATTCGGCCGCCGCAAAGGCCGCCTCGCGATGCGCGGACGCCGTCACCACCAGCACGATATCCTCACCGGGCTCGATGCGGCCATGGCGATGGATCACGGTGACACCCTTGAGCGGCCAGCGCGCGTTGGCGTCGGCGACATGACGCTCGATCTCGGCTTCCGCCATGCCGGGATAGTGTTCAAGCGTCAGCGCCGCGATGGACTGGCCCGCCTCGTCGCCGCGGCAGATACCGGTGAAGGTGACGACTGCGCCGACATCGCCACGGCCGCGCGTCAGCTTCGCGCTTTCGGCGGCGGCGTCGAAGGGTTCGCGCTGGATACGGACGGTGGCCGTCATGAGCTTAATCTACCCCCGTGCTGACCGTTGCGGGAGAGGGTCGAGCGGTCGTTAATGGCCAGCTTTGGGACTTATCCGCCCGTCATATCGATAGTCGACGGGCTCAACCGCCCGTCATGGGCGGGAAAAACGCGATCTCCCGCGCTCCGGCAATGGCGGCGTCCGGCTTCACGTGGGTCTTGTCGATCGCCGCCCGCACCACTTTGGGGTTCTCGAAAGCATGGGCATATTCCTCGCCGCGGCCGGCGAGCCAGCCGGCAAGATCGCCGACGGTCTTGACCGAAGCAGGAACATCGAGATCTTCCTCGGCCTTGCCGATGCGCTCGCGAACCCAGGCGAAGTAGCGCAGCTTCACGAGATCAGTCCTCGATCAGATAGCGGATGCCGGCGCGGAAATAATCCCAGCCGGTATAGAGCGTCAGCATCGCCGACAGCCATAGCAGCGTCAGGCCGGTCAGCGTCGTGTACGGGAACACGAGATCGCCGGCCTTGCCGGCCAGCAGGAACCCGATCGCCAGCAGTTGCGCGAACGTCTTGTACTTGGCGAGCTGCGTCACCGGAACGCCGACCCGCAATTCGGCGAGAAACTCGCGCAATCCAGACACCAGAATCTCGCGGCACAGGATGATGATCGCCGCCCACAGCGACCAGCCGCGGATCGTGCCGTCGGCGGCCAGCATCAGCAGGCACGACGCGACCAAGAGCTTGTCGGCGATCGGGTCGAGCATGCGGCCGAGCGAAGACTGCTGCTGCCAGGCGCGGGCGAAATAACCGTCGAGCACGTCGGTGATGCCCGCGGTGATGAACAAGGCGAGCGCGACCCAGCGCAGCCACAGCCCGCCCTGCAGGATGTCCTGCCAGTAAAGGCACGCCACCACCGCCGGGACCGCGACGATCCGTCCATAGGTCAGCAGGTTCGGCAGCGACAATGAGCGCGACCGGCCCGGCTCGGTGCTAAGGGCTTTCATGGGCGGCAGGGAACACCTCGCACCGCCGCCCGTCAACTGTCCGTCGGGATAACCCGGGACACCTGGATCGGCGAACCTACTGGATCGGCGCCCTCGGCAGCTTCGCGACGCCCGGTTCCATGATGAAGGTATGGTCAAGCGAATACCACTCACCCTCGACATCGGCGGCCGGCGCCTTTTCGCCTTTGTCATGCTTGATGTAATCGCCGAGCAGCGCCCGGGTGACACCGAACTGCACGTCGGTCTCGATCACCGGATCGTCCGGCACATAGATCTGCGTCACCAGCGTCTTGAAACCTTCCCTGAAGGCGAGGAAATGCAGATGCGCCGGCCGATAATTGTGGCGGCCGGAGGCGCGGATCAGGTCGCCGACCGGCCCGTCGATCGGAATCGGATAGCCGGACGGCTTCACGCTGCGGAATGAGAAGTGGCCCTTGGCGTCGGTGGTGAACTGGCCGCGCAGGTTCATGTCGGCCTGCTTCTCGTCCTGCTGCTCGTAGAAGCCTTCCGGCGACGAATGCCAGATATCGACCAGCGCGCCCTCGATCGGGTTGCCTTTCTGGTCCTTGAACCAGCAGTCGACGAAAATCTGCGGTCCCGGCGTCGGCGAGCGAATGATGGTGCCGCCGCTTTCGGTCTTCGGTGAGTTCATGCGCCAGAACGGCCCGAGCAGATTGTAGGTCGTCTCGGTCTGGCCCATGTCGCCGTTGTTGAGGAGGCAGACGAGCGAGGAAACGCCGAGCGAACCCGCCATCAGCACCACTTCATTGTGGGTCGCATTGGTGCGCTGGCCGAGCTTGGCGATGAAGTCGCAGGCCCGCTGGAATTCGTCCTCGCGCAGATGCACGTCGCGCAGAAAGCCGTGCAGGTGCTTGACCAGCGACTGCACGATCTCGCGCATGCGCGGATCTTCGATCTTGCTGTAGGCCTCCAGCACCGCCGGGGTGACGTCCTGCTGCTTCCTGATAATCATCGCCGTTCCTCGCCTCGCGCAGTTCTAATTCGCTGCCTCATGGAAGAAGTCATATATCTTCCGCGCCGTCTCCGCACTAATTCCGGGCACGCGGGCGAGATCGGGCAGCGACGCGCGCTCAATCGCTTTCACAGTGCCGAAATGACGCAGCAACGCGCGCTTGCGGGTCGGGCCGACGCCCGGAATTTCCTGCAGTCCCGCCTCGCGGATGTCCTTCTTGCGCCGGGCCCGGTGCGATCCGATGGCGAAACGGTGGGCCTCGTCGCGCAGCCGCTGGACAAAATACAGGAGCGGGTCGCGCGGCGGCAGCTTGAACGGCTTGCGGCCCGGTTGATGAAAGGTCTCGCGGCCGGCATCGCGGTCGGGCCCCTTGGCGATCGACACCGTGGGCAAGTCGCCGATCCCGAGCGCGGCCAGCGTCTCCTGCGCGGCGCGAAGTTGCCCCTGCCCGCCGTCGATCACGATCAGGTCAGGCCAGGCGGTGTCCTCGGGCGCGGCCGACGACGCGCCATCCCGCGGGTGCTCCACGATCAGCCGCTTGAAACGCCGCTCCAGCACCTCGCGCATCATGCCGTAGTCGTCGCCCGGCGTAAGATCTTCATTGCGGATGTTGAATTTGCGGTACTGGTTCTTGCGCAGGCCCTCCGGCCCCGCGACGATCATCGCGCCGACCGCGTTGCTGCCCGCGATATGGCTGTTGTCGTAGACCTCGACGCGGCGCGGCGGCGCCGGCAGTGCGAAGGCTTCACCCAACGCATTCAGCAGCCGCTGTTGCGACGACGTCTCGGCGAGCTTGCGCGCCAGTGCCTCGCGGGCGTTGGCGAGCGCGTGCATGACGAGTTCCTTGCGCTCGCCGCGCTGCGGCACCGAAACCTCGACCTTGCGCTCGGACTTGATCGAAAGCGCATCGGCGAGCAACGCGCGTTCGTTGAAGTCGTGAGACGCCAGGACCAGCCGCGGCGGCGGCTTGTCGTCATAGAACTGCGCCATGAAGGACGACAGCACTTCGCCCGCTTCAAGCGCACGATCGGCTTTCGGGAAATAAGCGCGGTTGCCCCAGTTCTGCCCGGTGCGGAAGAAAAAAACCTCGACGCAGGAATAGCCGCCGTCCTGATGCACGGCGAACACGTCGGCCTCCTCGATGCCGCGCGGATTGATGCCCTGATGCGACTGGATCGCCGACAGCGCCGAAAGCCGGTCGCGATAAACGGCGGCATGCTCGTAGTCGAGTTCGCCGGCCGCCTTGTCCATTTCGGCGGCAAGTTCCTTCTGCACCGCGCCGCTGCGCCCGGACAGGAAATCGTTCGCCTCGCGCACCAGCGCCGAATAGCCGGCGAAGTCGATCTCCTGCGTACAGGGCGCGGCGCAACGCTTGATCTGATGCAGGAGGCACGGCCGGGTGCGGTTCTCGAAAAACGAGTCCGTGCAGGAGCGCAGCAGAAACGCTCGTTGCAGCGCATTGATGGTGCGGTTCACCGCACCGGCCGACGCGAACGGCCCGTAATAGTGTCCGGGCCGCGAGCGCGCCCCGCGATGCTTCAGGATCTGCGGCGCCCAGTGGTCCGACGTGATGAGGATATAGGGAAACGACTTGTCGTCGCGGAGCAATACGTTGAAGCGCGGCCGCAGCCGCTTGATGAGATTGGCCTCGAGCAGCAGCGCCTCGGTCTCGGTCGCGGTGGTGACGAATTCGAGCGTCGCGGTCGCCGCGATCATGCGCATGATGCGGCCGTCGTGGCCGGTCGGCCGCGTATAGGCGACGATGCGCTTCTTGATGCTCTTCGCCTTGCCGACGTAGAGCACGTCGCCCTTGGCGTCGATCATGCGGTAAACGCCGGGCCGATTCGGCGCGAGCTTGGCGTGGCGCGCGATCGCGGCGCGGCCGGCGGCATAGGTGCCTGCCGCCAGCGTCTCGGCGCTGTCGCCATTCTCGATGTCAGCCTCGGGCAGCGACGGCTCGTCGTCGTCTTCGCGCAGCTCGGTCGCCGGGTCGAGGTCTTTGGGTTTGCCGCTCATGGCCGAAACACTCATGGCCGGAAAATAATGGCCGCCGCGCCGGAGCGCTACTCGACCACGTCGCTGTCGGGCGTCCGCCACGCCAGATGCTGGCCGCCGTCGACGGCGATGGTCTCTCCGGTCACGCTCGGGGCTTGCGCGAGATAGAGTACGGCGGCTGCGATATCGTCCGGGGTCGGCCCCTTGCCGAGCGGCAACGCCTCGGCCTGCCGGGCGAAATCCTGCGCCGACTGTCGCGGCGACGGCAGCACCGGACCCGGCGCGACTGCATTCACCCGCACTTTAGGCGCCAGCGCCTGAGCAAGCGTCGTGGTCGCGGTGAACAGCGCGCCCTTGGACAACGTGTAAGAGACAAACAATGGCGTCGGCTTGAACACGCGCTGGTCGAGGATGTTGACGATCGAGGCATTGGCGCCGTCCGGCGCCTGCGCCGCGAAGGCTTCGGCGAGAAACAGCGGCGCGCGCAGATTGACCGCCATGGTGCGGTCGAACCGCGCGCGGTCGAGCGCGCCGAGTTCGTCACGCTCGAATTCGCTCGCATTGTTAACCAGCAGCGTCAGCGGCCCGAACGCAGCGGCCGCCGGCACCAGCCGCGCGACCTGATCGGCATCGGCGAGGTCGGCGACCACCGCCGCAGCGCGCCCGCCACTGTCGGTGATTTCGCCGCACAGCGCCTCGGCGTCCGCGCGCGAACGATGCGCATGAACCAGCACCGCGAAACCGGCTTTCGCAAGCGCCAGCACAATGGCGCGGCCGATGCGCTGCGCGCCGCCGGTGACGAGCGCCGCGCGCTCCGGTTCAGATGTTTTTCTTGCCGGCATCTCGCGTTTGCACCTTGCACGAAGTCATCGGCCGTATACGCCGCCGCTTATAGTAAATGCTTGGTGAGGCGGCATGGTAAACGCCACAGCAGAAACGCGCATTCGACTAAGGGTTCTTTAGGGATAACGACTGTTGTTCTCGGTTGGATACTTAGCGATTCATAACCGTTTAACGTAAAATGCTCGATAAATCCTCCCACGATATTGGCGAACTTTGCCCGCGTGACGCGGCTGCGTTTGCCGCAACAAACAGCCCGATCGGGCTCATGCGTGTGCGCAGGTGTGGAGGGTGTGATGAACAAGTGGACTTATCTGGCCGCGGCGGCGGCTTCGGCTCTGACGACCGCGGCGGTCGCGGCCGATCTTCCGCGCAGCAATTACTACGCGCCCGCGCCGGTCGCGCCGCTGGTCCATAACTGGGCCGGCATCTATGCCGGCCTGAACGCCGGCTACCAGTGGGGCGAGACCGTCAACAACGCCACCGAGCCATCGGGCGTCGCCGGCGGCGTACAGCTCGGTTACAACTGGCAGCAGGGCCAGTTCGTCTATGGCGTCGAGACCGATCTGCAGATCAGCGGCGCCGAGGACACCTTCGCGCCATGGAAGTTCGAGAACCCCTGGTTCGGCACCCTGCGCGGCCGCGCCGGCTATGCCTTCAACAAGTTCCTGGTCTACGCCACTGGCGGTATCGCCTACGGCGGCGTCCGCGCCACGGTGGCCGGCCTCGACGAATCTCAGACGCATATCGGCTGGACGGTCGGCCTCGGCGCCGAAGTCAGCCTGAACAAGGCGTGGTCCGCGAAGGCCGAATACCTTTACATGGACCTGTCGAACCGCGCCTACACCGTCACCGGCACCAACAACGGGCTTGAGTCCAACCTTCTGCGTTTCGGCGTCAACTACCACTTCTGATCCGCACATCGGACGATCGCGCTTTGCGCACGGCAAACCCCGGGTCATCGACCCGGGGTTTTGTCTTGCTGGCGGTCGGCGCGGCCGGCCATACGAATTCAGTATTCATTTCCCAAAATTCAAGTTTACATCGTGTATATTCAGGCAAAAACATGGCATTCGAGCGTCAATAATAAGATGACCTTGCCACGAAAACATCACGAAAACATCAGCTTTAGTGTGTCTTTTCTACACTAGACGATCATACGAATTCGAATACTTTGCGCGCGACGGTTCTGGGGGCGTTACGGAGGTTCAAATGAAGCGTTTGGTTTCGGCGGGCGTCGGTGCGCTCGCGACTTTTGCGGTGGTCGGCTCGGCGCTTGCGGCCGATCTGCCGCGCCGCCCGGCACCGGCCCCGGTGGCCAAGGCGCCGATCTACGCGCCCTATAACTGGACCGGCCTCTATGTCGGTCTCAACGGCGGCTACGGCTGGGGCACCTCGAGCTTCTCGGGCGCGACCGGCACCGGTGACTTCAACGTCAACGGCGGCCTGCTCGGCGGCACGCTCGGCTACAACTGGCAGGTCGGTCACGCTGTCTTCGGCCTCGAGACCGATCTCGGCTGGTCGGGAATGAAAGACTCCGCGGCCTGCGGCGCCTTCACCTGCGAAACCAAGAACACCTGGCTCGGCACCACGCGCGGCCGCATCGGTTATGCGTGGGATCGCTTCATGCCCTACATCACCGGCGGCGTCGCCTACGGCAACGTGAAGGCCACGACGCTGGGCGTCGGCAGCGCAAGCGACACACGCTTCGGCTGGACGGTCGGCGCGGGCGTCGAGGTCGCAGTGTCCGGCCCGTGGACCGCGAAGCTCGAATACCTCTACGCCGACCTCGGCGACTTCAACTGCGGCACCTGCACCGCCACGCCGCCGTCGAATGTCGACTTCACGACCAACATCGTGCGCGCGGGCCTCAATTACCGCTTCTGATCCGGCAGCGAGCGTATCGAACAACGAAATGCCCCGGGCCTCGCCCGGGGCATTTTTCTTGTATCGTGCTGTTGTCGCGTCGGCGTTGCCGCTCAGGCCGGAGGCGTCGTCGCCGCGAAGGCCGGCACCTGCGCGGCGAATTGATTGAGCCAGGCGGCGAGCCGCGGATGATCCTTGCGCCAGTCGCCGCCGAAACGCAGATCGCAATAACCGAGCACGCAGGCGAGCGCGATTTGCCCGACGCCGGCCTCGGCCGTCGGCGGATTGAGTTCGAGCGCGGCGAGCCCGCGCGCGATCTTGTCCGTCTGGCGCTCGACCCAGGATTTCGACCGGATTTCGGCCGGGCGATAGCGCTCCTCGTAGACGACGAGGACGCCGGCATCGAGCATGCCGTCGCACAGCGCCTGCAGGCGCAGCGCCGCGAGCCGCGCCATCGGCTCGCGCGGGATGATCTTGCCGCCGCCGGCGAGGTGATCGAGAAATTCGAGAATGACCCGCGAGTCGTAGAGCGTCGTTGCGTCGTCGACGACAAGCGCGGGGATCTTGCCGAGCGGATTCTGCCGGCGCAGGGAGTCGTTGGGATCGTTGAGGTCGACCGGCTGAAGCTCGATGCGGTTCTCGAGCCCGAGCACACTGATTGCGATGCGGACCTTGCGCACAAAAGGCGACGTCGGAGCCGAACGAAGGATCATCATGATGCAAATACGCTCCCGTCAGCCGGGCGAACCGCGCCCGCAGTCGATCAGTTCTAGTCTCGATTGTTGACAGATCGGCGCCGGCCGAAGCGCCCTGCCGGATCAGCCAGTCACGACAAGATTGACGGCTTTCGGCCCCTTCCCTTTCTTGTCCGGCTCCACATCGAAGCTCAAACGTTGCCCCTCGTTGAGCGACTTCAATCCGGCCTGCTCGACCGCGGTGATGTGAACGAATACATCACGGCCGCCGTCGTCCGGTTTCACGAAACCATAGCCTCGTTCGCTGTTGAAGAACTTCACAACCCCGGTCTGTGCCATCGGGAAAAACTCCTCTCCCCGCATTGCTCGGCCGCCTGCCCCCACGGTAGACGGCGCGGCTCAACATTCGCATTCGGGGAAAGCGTCGGCCGTCGCCGGCCTCAGTCACTCCGCCGACCCCCACAAGGAGGCGGAACGTCTCGCCAGTGCATAACGCTAGACGAATGCGACAGCACTGGAAAGTCGCCAAAGAGTCAGACGGTGCGTTCGCCGGCGAGCCAGTCGACCCTGTATCCGGCCTTGGCGTCGCGAGCGAGCAGGCGCAGCAATTCTGGCAGCATTACTGACAGATCGCGTTCGAGCGTCCATGGCGGATTAGCGATGATAAGACCGGAGCCGTTGAGCCGGCTCGGATCGGACAGCGCCGATACCGTCAACTCCGCACGCAGAATCTTCGCGGTTGCGAGACGCCGGATGCTTTTGGCCAGCGCGTCGGGATCGGGCCGGCCCTTGATCGGGTACCAGATCGCATGGATGCCGGACGACCATTTGCGCAGCGCAGCAGCGAAACCGTGGGCGAGCCTGCGGAAGTCGCCGTCCTGCTCGAACGGTGGATCGACCAGCACGATGCCGCGCCGCTCAACCGGAGGAATATAGGCCGACCACGCGGTCCAGCCATCGATCGCGAGACATTTGATGCGCGGGTCGCCGCGCAAATGGCCGGCGAGCGCACGCGCGGCCTGCGGCTCGAGCTCGCAGGCGATCATCCGGTCCTGCGGCCGGAGCCAGGCACGCGCCAGCGCCGGCGAGCCGGGATAAAGTCGCAGCTTGCCGGCCTCGTTGAGCGCGCCGATCACGTCGAGATAGGGCGCCAGCAGCGTTTTGACCTCGGCCGAGAGCGTCGCCTGCATCAGCCGGCCGATGCCATCCTGCCATTCGCCGCCGCGGGCCGCTTCGCTGCTGGTCAGATTATAGATGCCGGAGCCGGCATGGGTGTCGATCACGCGGAATGCCGCCGGCTTCTGCCGCAGATAGTCGAGCACGCGGCAGAACACCGCATGCTTGAACACGTCGGCGAAGCTGCCGGCATGGAAGTCGTGACGATAGTTCACGGCGCGTCGCGGTCCCGGAGCATTGTCCGGGTCTGACTATCACAATTCGTCGTCAGGCCATTACTGCCTCGGCCACGGACCCGGCTTGCGCAGGCCGAACTCGCTGCGCGGCTCGACCGGCTTGCGGCGCTTCGGCGGGCGGCGGATCAGGCCGTTGCGGCGAATTTTGACGGCAAGCGATTGCGCCGGCGGCTGCTCGGCGGCCACAGATTTCGCTCGCCGCGCGCGCAGCAGCATCGCAATCCGCACCACGGCAACGATCGCGGTAACGAGGCCGACGAGTTGCAGGCCCGGTGACAGATTGCGTGCCACGTCGGCAGCCGCAAAAGCCCACAGCCCGATAAACCCAAGCCCCGCGAACACGATGGCGAAATCGAAATGAGTCCACATAGGGCAGCGCCGCCGGAACCGCTTGCAGAAAAAACGAGGGATTTGCACGCGCCTGGTGCGCGTGCTCTGCCGTCACGCTAGACGTGATGCGTTACGAGGAGCTTGCGGCGATGACGGAGTCGCCGCGCTTTTGCCGAAAGTTGCAAGCGGTGTCGTTACCGCGACCTAAACGCGATCGCGGAAAGCCGGTTAATTTGCACGCGCACCGGCGCCCGGCGCGGCGACCGACAGCGGCGCAGCGCCGGCATCGGAGCCGGCGCCCGATCCGGCATTCGCCGCCTGGCCGCCACGCACCGGCGGCATCACCACCTTGTCGCGCCGGCACGCCCGCCGCACGATCTCCGGACAATCGCGGAAGCCGAACTCCTTGCTCAGGCAGATCCGCACCTCGCTGAGATACTTGCTCGAGCAGTTCACCGCGACGCCGCCGGTGCCAAGCCCGTTGTTGGCGGCCATGAAGGCGTCGCGCACCTCGGCCGGCGTCACCGTCAGCGTGTCGGTCACGTCAAGGTAACGGTCGGGGATTTTGACCACCGAACGCGCCTTGCGCACCGTCTCGAAATAGGCCCGCGGTGAAAGCCCCGAGCAGGTGCCATGGCGATCCCACTCATGGAAGACGAGCCGCGGGCTCGGCATCAGGTCGAGCATCGTGGAAACGATGCCGCGATTGAGCCGGGGCGCCGGCACCTGGCAGTAGGACGGGAAGCCTTTTTCGTATTGCGGCCACAGCCCGTGAACGACGAAGGAAAATGGACGCGCGCCGCATTGCACCGGGTCGGCCGGGCGGTCGGGCCGCCGCTCGCGGGAGTTCTCGCAGTAGGACGGCGACCACGACAGCGCCAGGACGTAGAAATCGAACTCCCCCGGCGCATTCTGGCGGCGGTCCAGCGTCTGTGCCCAGACGGAGGCGGCGTTGAGGGCAGAAAAGCCAATGAGAGCAATGGCAAAGGCGATGCGACGAAGCATGAACGCACTCCATCAATCGATCAAACCGTTAACCAATCTTAACGAAGTTAATAGAACTAATCAAGAACATAAAACAAACAAAAGCGGCTCAAATGCAACATCAGGTTGTCAGGGCCGCGCCATTCGGCAGGCCGGGTTGTAGGCCCAGTTGCGGTCGAGCCCGACCACGCACCATTCGACGCCCCAGCTCGCGCCGATGATGCCGCCATCCTCGATGATCGAGTAGTAGACCGAGCGCTTGCGGCCATCGCTGACGGCGGCGAGCGCCGCGCAATAGCGGCGCGGCACGGTGCCTTCGCGCCAGGGCATGAAAGCGATCTGACGGACCCGCTCGAAGTCGAGGATCTGCAGGTCCGAGTTCCAGAACCGGCCTTCCTTGGTCGCAAAACGCTCGGCGATGGTGGACAGCGCCGCCTCGCACTGCGGCAGTACCGCGTCGTAGCGCGGCCCGGACATCCAGACCTTTTTTTCCAGCCAGCTCGCAGCGTGGACCGTGACCGCCGCCTGCGCGAGCAGCGCCATGGCGACGCCGAGAACCGTGAGGTTGCGGAAAAGGCCGCGGACGAACACGCGGAAAAAACCTGTCATGACAAACACCTGATCGATATCCCGGACCGGAGCGCCAGCCTAGCACATCATGGCCCGCCGCCGCCGCGTTGACCACAACTTTGCCACCCCCCGGACTCGTGATCGTCACCCCGCCTTGGCATGATCCGCCCGCGAATCGACCAAAATGCGTTTGCGTCGCGTAGGGGCGCGGTTCGCCAGCCTGATGAGCTGTTCGGCTTGGTTAGTATGTCCGTGAGTTGTGACGTCACGATGCGTTGCGTACCAGCGACCGTATCATAAGCGGACTGGATCAATCCGGCCGCACCATAAGAAGTTGGGTGGAGAGAGTCGCGATGTGGGTTCGTTCATTGGCGTGCGTTGCCGCGGCGCTGTTGCTGCCGGCCTGCGCTGGACCGGGCCCCGGACTGACGGGCAACGACACGGGCGGGATCATTCCCTCCTCCGTCAGCCGGGCGCTCGCCCGCGACATGGCCGTCGAACACTGCGCGCGATACGGCAAGTACCCCGTCGCGACCAGCGTCGACCGTAACTATGGCGGCTACTACGCCTTCGCATGCCGCTTTGACCGTCGCGCGCGCTCGTAACCTAGCCCGTCGTCCAGTCGCCCAGCACCGCCTGAACGAGAGTGAGAGCCGCCACCGCGGCGGTATCCGCGCGCAGGACGCGCGGCCCGAGCGCGAGCCGCACCGTGTTGGCACGCTTGAGCAGCGCCGCGCGCTCTTCCTCGGCGAAGCCGCCCTCGGGCCCGATCAGCACCGCAAGCGGCGGCACGCCGTCCTTGGCTACAGCGCGCAGCGCGGCGACGGGATCGGCCAGCGCGGCATCCTCGTCGCAGAACACCAGCAGCCGCGCGGTATCGGCGATGGCCGCGTCGAGCTTGACCGGCTCTGCGACCTCGGAAACGGCGAGCACGCCGCATTGCTGCGCCGCCTCGATGACATTCGCGCGCATGCGTTCGAGATTGACGCGGGCGACCTGGGTATGCCGGGTCAAAACCGGCTGCAGCCGCGACGCACCGAGTTCGACCGCCTTCTGCACCACATAATCGAGCCGGGCGTGCTTGAGCGGCGCGAACAGGTAGTGCAGGTCGTTCGGCTGCGGCTGCATCCGTGTCTGCTCGCCGAGTTCGACGGCGGCCGCGCGCTTGCCGGCCGCGGCAAGCCGGCCGCGCCATTCGCCGTCGCGTCCGTTGAACAGAAGCACAGGATCGCCGCGCTCGAGCCGCAAGACATTGCAGAGGTGGTTGGCCGCGTCGCGGTCAAGCGGGACAACGGCGCCGGCCGACAGCGGCGCGTCGACAAACAGACGGGGCGTGCGAAAATCGTAACGGGCCATATCGTTCGGAGCGGGCGGCGCCCGGCGGCGGCATTTGAGGTCGACGACCGCATGGCACAAATCGGCCGGTCGCGGTATCGATTTGTCGCGCCGAACCGCGTAAAAAGCAGTGCCGATGCCGCTTTGCCGACGCATTCGGCTGCCAGTGAGAGGCGGCGACGGTTGCGTCTTGCGGGGGATACTCGATAACCCAATAATCGACCGAAGGCCGGACCCGCCATGACCCGATTTCTCATTGCCGCCGGAACCATGCTGGCGCTGACCGCCGCGGCGCATGCCCAGGCCCAGGCGCCGAACCCGTTCGAGCAGGGCCAGGTGCCGCCCTGCGTGCAGGAATTCATCAAGCTGCGCGACGTCGCGCAGAAGCGCGGCGAGGCGATCCAGGCCGCGTCCAAGCGCCGGGCCGACCCAAGGGAACTCTGCGGGCTGTTCAATACCTTCGTCGGCGCAGAATCCAAGGTCGTCAAATACGCCGAGGCAAACCACGTCTGGTGCGGCATTCCACCTCAGGCGCTGGAGCAGATGAAGAATGCCCACATCAATTCGCAGAAGGCGCGCTCGAACATCTGCAAGGTCGCGGCGCAGGGACCGCCGCAGCCGCGCGGACCGTCGCTGGGTGACGCGCTCGGCACGACGCCGGTCCCCAATGCGAGCAACGTCAAGAAGGGCAGCGGCACGTTCGACACGCTGACCGGTTCGCCGCTCGCCCGATGAGCGACAGCGCGGGACGGGTCGCCGATGCGACCGGCAACTGGGTCGACACGCTCGCGCCCGCGCCCACCCGCCCGTACCTGCGCCTCGCCCGCCTCGACCGTCCGATCGGATCGTGGCTCCTCCTGATGCCGTGCTGGTGGTCGCTCGGACTTGCCGGCATGAAGGCGCGCGAACTGCCGAGCCTGTGGTTCATCGTCCTGTTCTTCATCGGCGCCTTTGCGATGCGCGGCGCCGGCTGCACCTGGAACGATCTCGTCGACCGCGATCTCGACGCCAGGGTCGAACGCACGCGCTCGCGGCCAATTCCTTCAGGACAAGTGACGCCGCTGCAGGCCGCGATCTTCATGGCCGCGCAGGCGCTGGTCGGCCTTGCGGTGCTGTTGCAGTTCAACCGCTACACGATCCTGTGCGGCTTTGCTTCGCTCGCCGTCGTCGTCATCTATCCCTTTATGAAGCGCATCACCTACTGGCCGCAGATCGTGCTCGGTCTCGCTTTTTCGTGGGGCGCGCTGATGGGCTGGCCGGCGATGCTCGGCCGGCTCGACTGGGCGCCGCTCGTGCTCTACGCCGGCGCGATCTCATGGGTGATCGCCTATGACACGATCTATGCGCATCAGGACCGCGAGGACGACGCGCTGATCGGCGTCAAATCGACCGCGCTATTGTTCGGCGAGCAGACAAAACCGATGCTCACCTTCTTCTACGTCGCCGCCGTGATCCTGATCGGCGCGGCCGGCACCATGGCGGGCGGCGGCAATGTGTTCGGCATCGGACTGATGGCGTTCGCGCTGCATCTGGCGTGGCAGATCCGCAAGCTCAACGTCAACGACCCGGCGCTGTGCCTGCGGCTGTTCAAGTCGAACCGCGATGCCGGACTGATCCTGTTTGCCGCGATGCTGCTCGACGTGGCGGTCGGCAAGGTCTGACCGGGCGAACGCCCCGACCTCAATCGTCCTCGAAATAGCCGTCCTGGCCGGGGATCGCGTATTTGACCGCGGCCGGGTTCTTGCTGATCGATCCGGTGACATCGCCCGGCTCGTCGTCCTCGAAGAAGCCGTCCTGGCCCGGCACCGCGTTCGGCAGCTTGCCCGCTTTCGGTCCGACCGAGCCGGTGGTCAGCCGGTCGCCGCGCTGGGCATATTTGCTCTTCTGGAGCTGCCGCGCATAGGCAATCTCGCCCGAGAACGCCTTGGGCTTGCAAGCGGCACGACCGCTGCGGCGGCGGATCAGATCGAAATGCAGATGGTCGTAGTGATAGATGTTGTAGCCGGGGCCGAGCACCGTGGTGAAACGGTCGCAGGCCGCCAACTGGATGTCATGCAGGAACGCGCTTTCCTCCGGCGATCCGTTCCAGCCGTTTTTCACCGTCACCTTCCGGCCGTCCGCCAGCACGAAACCGGCGATGTCGAGCGCGTTGCCGAAGGCGTGCTCGGAAATGCGCGGGCTTGAATTGCCGACCATGCCGCGGCACGAATAGGCCGAAATCTGCTTGATCTCCACGACCGGCTGACGGAACCAGCGCATCGCGGCGGGCTGCACCGCCTCGACGATCCATTTGTCGAGCGCCGAGACCATCGGGCACGCGAGCGTCGCCGGCGGGGAGATCGCCGTCTTCAATGAACCGGTCGACATCGGGCCGCGCGACGGGCCAAGTCTTGGCAAATCGCGCTGCAGGTCGCGCTGCAAGTCGCGCTGTATGTCGCGCCCGTCGCGCGGATCGCGCGGCGGCGCGTAGCTGTCCTGCTGGCGGCGCTGCGGCAGCACGGCGTCGTCGGGAATGTCGTCAGCGCGCGGCGCGTAGCGCGGCGGTTGCGACGGCGCGACCGTATCCGGCCGGCCGATTGCGGGCTCGTAACCGCGCGCGGACGTGCCGCGTGGCGCGTAGTCGCGCGGCTCGTAGTTTCGCGGCGCACTCATCGCGCCCGGCGCCTCGATCGACAACGGTGCGCCGATATTCGGCTGCGGCGGCGCATAGGTCTGTGCCGGCGGCGGCTGATAGGAATAGGTCTGCGGCTGCGCCGGATAACGTGGTGTCGGTCCGCTCCAGCCCGGCGGCGTTGCGCCGGCGCGCGGAACGCTTCCCGGCGGTCGCAGTTCCTCGGTGTAACCGAGCGCGCGGTCTGTGCCGAAGGCCGCGACCTTCAGCGGATATTGCGCGCCGCAAGCACCCGGCCCTTCGATCGGCGAAATCCGCACGATGCCGGCGCTCTCGCGCACGACGCCGGACTGCATGCACTGGGCTTCGGCGTCGGCACGCCAGGGGGCGCGGTCGGCCATGTCGACGACGCTGCGGCCGCAGCTCGTCGCGAGGACAAGCACGGCAGCACCGAGGCCGACGTAATGGACACGCACGCCACGCATAACCTCGTGAAAATGCGAGGGATCGGCTTAACGGGGCTTCAACGATGGGCCGCTGAAATTCGTTAACGCTAAGAATTCGTTTCCGGCATCCCGGCCATGACCTGAGTGGGGATTGCCGGCCGGCACGTCTCCGGCTCAATGCGATCTGGGACACTTTGAGGGGCGAACATGGAAGGCAAAGCGAGGTTTATCTTCCCGGTCCTGATGTCCGGGCAGATGGTGCTGATGGTGACGGCGCTCGTGACCTTCCTCAATCTGGGCCTTGCCCCGGATTTCCTGCGTCAGTGGATGAAGGCTTTTGTGATCTCCTGGCCGGTAGCGGCGAGCGCGGCCTTCGTCGCCATCCCGGTCGCGCGCTGGGCAACCGGGCGGATCGTCGCGGTGATCGGCCTCTGAAGCGCCTTGATGCCGGTCAAGGCGGCCGCCGCCGGGGGCGGCACAATTTTGCGGTCTGACAGCGAGGAACCGGCATGGCGCAGCGCGTCGGCGGCAAGGATCCCGTCGTCCGCCGCATCGCCGTGGCGGATGTGGTGGAGGCGTTGGCGCAGGGCCTGCGCGATTTTCAGGCGCTGCCGCGGTTCGGCCTCGCCTTCGGCGCGCTCTATGCCGCCGGCGGTCTCGCGATCCTCGGCACCATCATCTATCTCGGCATCAGCTACCTCGCCTATCCGATCGCGGCCGGCTTTTCGCTGATCGGTCCCTTCGTCGCCGCCGGGCTTTATGACGTCAGCCGCCGGCGCGAGGCCGGCGAGCCCCCGAGCTGGCGCGGGATGTGGCGCGCAGTCCGCGCCCGGCCCGAGATCGGCTGGATGGCCTTCGTCACGCTCTTCATCTTCTGGATCTGGATGTATCAGGTGCGGTTGCTGATGGCGCTGTTTCTCGGCATCAACGCCAGCTTCACGTCGTTTCAGCAGTTCATCACCGTGGTACTCACCACCAACGAGGGCCTGACGTTTCTGGCGGTCGGCAATGTCATCGGGGCCGCCCTGTCGCTGATTTTATTTTCGCTGACGGTGGTGTCGTTTCCGCTTTTGCTCGACCGCGACGTCGACTTCGTCACCGCGATGATCACCAGCGTCCGCGCCGTGGTGACGAGCCCGGTGCCGATGATCGGCTGGGCGGCCGTCATCGTCGTTCTGCTCGTCATCTCCGCGCTGCCGCTGTTTCTCGGCCTGCTGGTGACGCTACCGGTGCTCGGTCACACCACCTGGCACCTGTACCGTCGGCTCGTTGCCGAACCAGAGACGCCAAACCCGGCGTGATGGCCAATCGCACCGGCCATTCGAGTCATGCGGAATTCGCATCCGCAAAAGCTGTAAAATTTAAATATGACTCGAAATGCGTCACACGCGCGAGAAATGCAGCGATTTTAGGCAAGCCGAATTCAGCAATTCACACCCGATCTGTCGCGAAATCCATCGCATTCGCTCCGAAAATTGCGCCATCCACAATTGACGAAAAATTTCCGGAGTTTTTATTGCTTGCGATCAATCGTTTGGACCGGCCATGCCGCCGATGCATGACATCGGCCGTGTCAATTTGCCGAAATGAAGATGACATCTGTTTCTGGGCCGCCGCCGGTTCTGCTAGATTCGCCGCAATGCCATCGACATGGAGGTCCATGCCGTGAACCTTGCATTGAGATTTAACGTGCTGGCAGTTTGCGCCGTCTTCGTCTTCGTCGGCGCCGTGCTGCTCGGTGCATTCTGATTTCGGAGCAAGCCTAACGACAATCAACCGACAGAGCCGGCGTTGCGTTTCAAATACCGGCCGATGGATCGAACACCGGAGACAGCGCTCTCCGGTGTTAGCTTTTCCGGCCAGCGAACGGCCGGTTAAGCAGCGCCCTTAAGCAGGCTCGGCATGTAATTGAGAACCGGCGCGAGCCAGCGTTCGGCTTCTTCGATGCTCCAGCCCTTGCGCTTCGCATAGTCCTCGACCTGGTCGCGCTCGATCTTGCCGACGCCGAAATAGTGGCTGCGTGGGTGGGCGAAATAGAGCCCCGACACCGACGCGCCCGGCCACATCGCGAAGCTCTCGGTCAGCTTGATTCCGGCCGCATTCTCCGCGTCGAGCAGCTTGAACAGCGTGGTCTTTTCGGTGTGATCGGGCTGGGCCGGATAGCCCGGCG
>JBFWZV010000003.1:0-123259 GCA_050184975.1 Pseudolabrys sp.
GACCGCAGGCCGTTGGTGTTGCGGCTGGGCCGTTGGTACCACCACGCGATGACGCGAGGTGCGCCTTGATACCTCCTCGGCCCTGATTTTATGCAGCGTTTACGTCGGCATCCCGACCTCGGCCGTGAAGATCATATCATCGGCGACCCAGGTTCGGACCGCAGCGCGCGAACGGCCGGTCGCCGCCGACGCGAAGCCGTAATGGCGCGCGAGCCGCTCCAGCGCGAGTTGCAGCACGATCTTGGCCGAGCGGGCGGGCCAGCCGCGTTCGCGCTCGATATCTTCGAGCCCCTTGAGGAAGCAGCACACGTCGACCAGAAGGCCGGAGAACTCGGGCCCGACCGCGTCAAGCGCATGGCGCACCCTTTGTCGTGCCGCCACCATCGCATCGGTGAAGGCCGCCGCGCCGCCGCCGGAGCCGCGACGGCCGGTCGCGATCGGGCTCGCCCAGTTCGAGGTCGTGCGCGGCATCAGATGGGCGCAGGTGAAGTCGGTGCGCAGCCGCTCGCCGGCGAGCAACTGATGCGGCTCGATCAGCGCACGGCCATCGCGGCCGCGGCGGCGGGCGAGCCAGCCAAGCGGACTTTCGGCCTCGTCGACAATCACCGTTGCGCGGCCCTCATCGGTCGCGATGACACGTTCGCCAAGCCGCAAATGCCGGGCGCGCAGCGGATCGATTTCGGGATTGCGGGTGTCGGGCAGCGCTTCCGGCGGCGCGACATCCGGCTTGGCGGCGCGCGGAGCGGCGGTTTGTGCAGGATCTGGTGTCGTCACAAGGGCCTCCTGGGTTACTAGGATTATTTACCTAGTATGAGGCGAAATTGCGAGTCCACCTTTGGCATGGTCTTGTCCACAAAAATAGGATTTTTATCCGCCGCTACTTCGCCCCGCGCCGGCGCCGCTGCTGGCCGAGGCCCATCTGCTTCGCCAGCTCCGAGCGCGCCGCCGCGTAGTTCGGCGCCACCATCGGATAATCGACCGGCAGGTTCCACTTCTCGCGGTACTGCTCCGGCGTCATGTTGTATTGCGTGCGCAGATGGCGCTTCAGCGATTTGAACTTTTTGCCGTCCTCGAGGCAGACGATGTATTCCGGCGTGATCGAACGCTTCACCGACACCGCCGGCTTCAGCGCCTCGCCCGCCGCTTCCGTCCCCCCGGCGCTCACGCGGGTCAGCGCCGCATGGACCTGGTTGATCAATGCCGGGATATCGGCGGCCGGCACCGTGTTGTTGCTGACATAGGCCGACACGATTTCGGCCGTCAGCGCGATGAAATTGCCGTTGGTGGCCTGGTCATCCATGGGTCACCCGGTCTGATGCCGGATCAAGGAACTACAATAAACAACGTCGAAACTGCGTGATTTTTACTGATACGATTCGCAACTGCAAGAGTAATACATAGTCATTCCGCCGCCAATTCTTTCAATTACCGGCGATTGCTCTTCCCGCCCGCAAAAGCAAAACGGCCGCCAGTGTTCGCCGGCGGCCGATCCGAGAACGTTGACGCATGCGTGTCAGGCGCCGCCGCGTTCGAGATGCTCACGCAGATCGTTGATCGAGGCAAAGCGCAGCGTACCCTGCGGTAATTCGGCCTCGATCGAGCCGTCGACATAGAGGGTGTAGGCCATGCCGTCGACAACGCCGGACTTGAGCACGGCGGCGGCGCGCTTTTCCTCGTTGGCCGGTTCCGGCAGCGGCAGCGGGACATCGGCCGTCAGCGGAGGCGGTTCGGAAGCCGCCGGCTCGAACCGCGGCACCGGACGGAACTCGCCGTCGCCATTGAGCTTTTTGTCCGGTTTGATCTCGGGCTTACCGTCGGCCGGCCAGACCGTGTCGAAGTAGTTCGGCTGCGGCGGCCGCATCGTCGGCGCCGGGCGTGGCGGCGGCGGCGGCATCTGCGGCTCGGACGGCCGGCTGATTGTCGAGGGCAGCGGCGGCGGCGGCGGCAGATTCAATTCGGGCGGCGGCAGTTCCGGCTCGGCGGGCTTTGCAGGCTCGTGATCCTTGCCGGGATCAACAGCGGCCAAATCGGGATTGCGCAGCGACGGCGCGAGACTGGGCGATTGGCCCGCGGCCGGCGGTTCCTCGCCCCCGGCGCGCACCCGCGATTCCGCGATTGGCGGCGAACCGGCGGACTTCGGCCGCGGCGGGAATGGAATGCGGCTTTCCTGACCGCCCGTGGCCGTTGGCGCGCCGGCCAGCCGGTCGAACGGCTCGAGCGGACGCGCGTCACGCACGGGCGCGCGCGAGGCCAAGAGATCGGTCAACCGGACGAGGTGAGTGATTGCGGTCGCAAGCGCTACGAGCAGCAAACCGGTGCAAAATACGACGGTGCCGGACAGGATCAGCGTATTACCGATGCCGAATTCCTTGATCGGAATTCCAAAGCCAACCAACGCCGCGCCGAGCATCACGGCCAAGCCGCCCAGCACATACAGGATCACCGACATCATCGTCCCCAGTTCACCGGCACCGCCGGTTTCCGATTAGTGCCGCCTGTTGGAAGGTCCTGCACGGGTCGCGGAACCCCCATTCAGGACCTTCCAACCGAAAAGCGGCACTTAGATCAATTGCCTCGCAGCGCCCATCGCTTCCGAAATTCGTGCGGGAGCCCGCCGCAAAGGATCACAAATTTCGGGAGCGGGGGCACTACCCCCTTGACGTAGCGTGAGTTTCTACCCGAGCCACTGTCGCCTGCAAGAATTAATATTTCATTTGTCATATTCCTGACGGTTTGCCCGCGCACGGTCCGGATCCGCCGAACCCGTTCGGGAACAAAGAGAATTTGCCCGCAGGGCGCGATGCCGCAAGCGGTGCGGTTTTCGCCAGTTGCAAGTCTGCGCAAGGTCCGCATTCGTGCGGAAATCGTTGCCGAGCCGCGGCCACCGGCCTAATGAGGAGCATTCATTGCGGTTTTCCGGCGCACACCGGTTGCCGCGCCAGGATTGTCAAAAAAAGCGTGCGAGGAGAACGTCATGTCGTTCAAGCTGCCCGATCTGCCCTATGCCCACGATGCGCTGGCACCTTACATGTCGCGCGAAACGCTCGAATACCACCACGACAAGCACCACCTCGCCTACGTCAACAACGGCAACAACCTGCTCAAGGGCACCGAGTGGGAAGGCAAGTCGCTCGAGGACATCGTCAAGGGCTCGTTCGGCAAGAATGCCGGCCTCTTCAACAATGCCGGCCAGCACTACAACCACCTGCACTTCTGGAACTGGATGAAGCCGAATGGCGGCGGCGACAAGATCCCCGGCGCGCTGGAAAAGGCGATCGCGTCCGACCTCGGCGGCGTCGCCAAGATGAAGGAAGACTTCATCCAGGCCGGCGTCACCCAGTTCGGCTCCGGCTGGTGCTGGCTCGCGGTCAAGGACGGCAAGCTCGTCGTCGACAAGTCGCCGAACGGCGAAAGCCCGCTGGTCAAGGGCGCGACCCCGATCCTCGGCTGCGACGTCTGGGAACACTCCTACTACATCGACTACCGCAACCGCCGGCCCGACTACCTGAAGGCCTTCGTCGACCATCTGGTCAACTGGGACTATGTCGCCGAGCGCTACGCCGCCGCGACCAAGTAACGGCGACGGCAGCCACGGCGATCAAGGACAGGCGCGATGCGATCGGCTGAGACCCTCGCCGATCGTGTCGCGCTCGCCGTTTTGGCGGGCTTCGCGCTCGTCGCGCTGGCGACCTTCCGCGACTACGGGCTGGGCTGGGACGACTACACGCATTCGCAATATGGCGACCTGCTGCTCGCGCTGTACGACTCGGGCTTCAATGACACGCGCGCCTTCGACTTCGTCAATCTCTACATGTATGGCGGCGGCTTCGACATGGCGGCCGCGCTTGCCGCCAAGGCACTGCCGTTCACGCTGTTCGAGACGCGGCGGCTTGCCGGCGCGCTGGTCGGACTTGCCGGCTTCGTCCTCGTCTGGCGCACCGGGCGACGCATCGGCGGCCCCATCGCAGGCCTTGCCGCGCTCGTCTTCTTGTTGCTAACGCCGCACTACTACGGCCACGTCTTCATCAACGCCAAGGACGCGCCGTTCGCGGTCGCGACGCTGGCGCTGCTCTATGCGTTTGCCCGCGCGCTCGATGAATTTCCAAGGCCGGGCTGGCGTACGGTCGCGATCTTCGGCGTCGCGCTGGGGCTCGCCTTCGGCACCCGCATCCTCGCCGTCGTCAGCGCCATTCCGTTCGTCGTCGCCGTCGCTTTCCTGTTCGCCAGCGAGGCGCGGCGCGAGAAAGCAACATCCGCGTGGCGCGATGTCTGGCAATTCTTTTTGCGACTGCTGCCGGCGCTGCCGCTCGGCATCGTCATCATGGGCCTGCTGTGGCCGTGGTCGATGTTGAGTCCGTTCAACGTCTTCAAGTCCATCGACTACTTCCGCCACTTCTTCGAGAAGCCGTGGGACGAGCTTTACGGTGGCAAGCTGATTTCCGTGCCCGACATGCCGGCCAGCTATGTGCCGTGGATGTTCACGATCAAACTTCCTGAGGCCTTGCTGCTGTTCGCGCTGGCCGGCGCCGCGCTGGCCTTGTGTCGGATCGCAAGTGCATCGTTCGCGCGCGAGGCCCGCGCCAAACTGCTCGTCGTCCTGCTCGCCGCCGTGTTGCCGGTCGCGATCGCCGTCATCACGCGGCCGGCCGGCTACAACGGTATTCGGCATTTCCTGTTCGCGGTGCCGCCGATGGCGTTGCTCGCGAGCCTTGCCGCCGCACGTTTGATCGATTGGGCGCGCGATCAGGCGCGGTACGTCCCAATCGCTGTCGCGCTGGTCTTCGTGGTCGCCGTCATCGACCCGCTGATCGCGATGATCCGCCTGCATCCATTCCAATACACCTTCTATAATCAACTCGTCGGCGGCGTCGGCGGCGCGCGCGGCAACTACATGGTCGACTACTGGGGCCTGTCGCTGAAGCAGGCCTCCGATTCACTTCTCGCAAGACTTGCGGCCGCTCGCGAAACGCCGCCGCGAGGTCGGCCATGGAAAGTCGCCGTGTGCGGCCCTCATCCCACTGCGCGCGTCGCGCTGGGCGACGGCTACGAACTCACCTGGGACCCGAAAGGCGCCGACTTCGCTTTGTCGCTCGGCGAATTCTACTGCGCAAAGCTCGACGCGCCGGCGATCGCGACCGTCGAGCGCGCCGGCGTCACCTATGCGCGCGTCTACGACCTTCGCGACCGCGACGTGAGGAACCTCCTCGCCCAGCCGCCGCCGTAACAACAATTACGAGTGCGCAAACTCCCAATAAAGTTCGCGCGCTTTCCGGAACAATGGCCCGGGCTGCAATGACCGCTCGCCGATCCGGTTAACGAACACGACCTTCGAGGCGTTGCCGCTGGCGAAGATCTCGTCGGCGTTCTCGAAATCCTTCGGCTTCAGCACCGTCTCCACCACCTCGATGCCCGCCGCCCGCAGCAGCCTGATCGTGCGCTGGCGGGTGATGCCGTTCAAAAACGTGCCGTTCGGGATGGGGGTGAAGACCACGCCGTCCTTGGCCATGAACACGTTGGAATTGGCGAGTTCCGCGACATTGCCGACCGCGTCGGTGACGAGGCAGTTATCGAAGCCGCGCGAGCGCGCTTCGAGCATCGCGCGGGCATTGTTGGGGTAAAGGCAACTCGCTTTGGCATCGACCGGCGCCGTCTCCGGCAGCGGCCGGCGATAGGGCGACAGCGTCACTGAAAATCCTTCCGGCTTGCGCAACGGCACCTCGTAGAGCGACAGGCACCACTGCGTCGACTCCGTGTCCGGCGTCAACGCCTGAGGGCCGGCGCGCTCGGCCCAATACATCGGCCGGATATAGAGCGGCGCGTCCTTGTCGAACCGCTTGATGCCGTCGCGCACCAGACCGAGCCATGCGTCGACGCCGACGACGGGTTTCAGATGCATCGTCGCCGCCGAGGCATTGACCCGCGCGCAATGCAGATCGAGGTCCGGCGTCACGCCCTCGAAAGCACGGGCGCCGTCGAATACCGACGAGCCGAGCCAGATCGCGTGGGTTCGCACGCCCCATAGCGGCAGATTGCCCTCGTGCCAGTCCCCGTCGAAGTAGGTCCATGTCTTCGACCAAGAGGTCTTTGAATTTGCCGCCTTCGGTCCTGCCTGCCCGGCCGTCATTTCAAACTCCCGTGACACCACTTTGCGCGCGGAGATTTGTCCTGTAACACTCCGCGACGCCGGTCAGGAGACTAACATAATGCCCGCCGCCTATGTGTTCGATGCCTATGGCAC
Organism: Pseudolabrys sp.; assembly: GCA_050184975.1. Classification (GTDB taxonomy): domain Bacteria; phylum Pseudomonadota; class Alphaproteobacteria; order Rhizobiales; family Xanthobacteraceae; genus Pseudolabrys. The sequence continues at coordinate 6,239 of JBFWZV010000003.1, forward strand.
GCTGTTCGACGTCCACGCCGCAATCGGCCGCTTTCGCGACAAGGCCGGTCCCGACGCCGACCGCATGTCGGAAATCTGGCGCACCAAGCAGCTCGAATACACCTGGACGCTGACGTTGTCGGGCCAGTACGTCGAATTCTGGACGCTGACCGAGCGCGCGCTCGATTTCGCACTCGCGCGCGTGCCCAGCGTCGACAAGGCGCTTAAAGCCCAACTGATGGACGCCTATTTCAAGCTCGACGCATTTCCGGACGCCAAGGCCGCGCTGCGCCGGCTGAAGGAGAAAGGCCAGCGCTGCGGCATTCTCTCCAACGGCTCGCCGAAGATGCTCAAGGGCGCAGTCGACGGCGCCGGCATCGCCGACCTGCTCGACGGCGTGCTGTCGGTCGACTCCCTGAGAATGTTCAAGCCGCGGCCCGAGGTCTACAAACTCGTCACCGACTACTACAAATGCCAGCCGGCCGACGTCGTATTCGTATCGTCGAACCGCTGGGACGTGATGGCAGGCACCCATAACGGCTTCAAGAGTGTCTGGGTCAATCGCGCGAAGAACCCCGACGAATATGGCAAGGCCGAGCGCGTGCTGCCCGACCTCGCCTCGCTGCCCGATCTCGCAATCTGATCGGAATTTTCTTGTGATCGTGACTGGCGGGCGCCGCCTTGCCGGCCTATATGCCGTTGGCGCAACGACGCCCGCCCTGACTCATTCATGTCGACGATCATTTCCATCAATAACCTGTCGAAAACCTACGACTCCGGGTTTCAGGCACTCCACACCATCAATCTCGATATCTATGCCGGCGAGATCTTCGCCCTGCTCGGCCCCAACGGCGCCGGCAAGACCACGCTGATCGGCATCATCTGCGGCATCCTGCGCCCTTCGACCGGCACGATTACGGTGGGTGGCCACGACATCATCAAGAGCTATCGCGCCGCGCGTTCGATGATCGGTCTCGTGCCGCAGGAACTGCACACCGACGCCTTCGAGACCGTGTGGGCGACCGTGACGTTCAGCCGCGGTCTGTTCGGCCTGCCGGCGAATCCTGCGCATATCGAGAAGGTGCTCAAGGCGCTGTCGCTCTGGGACAAGAAAGATTCCAAGATCATGACGCTGTCCGGCGGCATGAAGCGCCGCGTCATGATCGCCAAGGCGCTGTCGCATGAGCCGCAGGTCCTGTTCCTCGACGAGCCGACCGCCGGCGTCGACGTCGAGCTGCGCAAGGATATGTGGCAGGTGGTGCGCGAGCTGCGCGCCTCCGGCGTCACCATCATCCTGACGACGCATTACATCGAAGAAGCCGAGGACATGGCCGACCGCGTTGGCGTCATCAACAAGGGTGACATCGTGCTGGTCGAGGAGAAGGCCGAGCTGATGCGCAAGCTCGGCAAGAAGCGACTGACGCTGCATACCCAGCAGAAACTCGACGCCATCCCGCCGCAGATCGCGACGCCGGGCCTGACGCTCTCCGCCGACGGCCACGAACTGATTTACGACTACGACACCAAGAGCGAGCGCACCGGTATCGCCACCCTGCTCGGCGAATTGTCGGGCGCCGGCATCCGCGTGCGCGACCTGCATACCGAACAGAGCTCGCTCGAGGAGATTTTTGTCAATCTGGTGAGCGACCGCCGATGAACCACCGCGCAATCTGGGCGATTTACAAGTTCGAAATGGCGCGCACCGGCCGCACGCTGCTGCAGAGCGTGGTCTCGCCGGTGGTGTCGACCTCGCTCTATTTCGTGGTGTTCGGCGCCGCGATCGGCTCGCGCATCACCGAGATCGGCGGCATCGCCTACGGCGCCTTCATCGTTCCCGGCCTCATCATGCTGACAATCCTCACGCAAAGCACGATGAACGCCTCATTCGGCATTTATTTTCCGCGCTTCATCGGCACCATCTACGAGCTGTTGTCGGCGCCGGTCTCGTTCCTCGAGATCGTGCTCGGTTATGTCGGCGCGGCGGCAACCAAGTCGCTGATCCTCGGCCTCATCATCCTCGTGACGTCATGGCTGTTCGTGCCGGCGCGCGTCGATCACCCGCTCTGGATGCTGGTCTTTCTGGTGCTGACCTGCGTGAATTTCAGCCTGCTCGGCTTCATCATCGGCATCTGGGCCGACAGCTTCGAGAAGCTGCAGACCGTGCCGCTGCTGATCCTGACGCCGCTCACTTTCCTCGGCGGCACCTTCTATTCGATCGACCTGCTGCCCGGCATCTGGCAGAAAATCGCGCTCCTGAACCCGATCGTCTATCTGGTGTCCGGCTTTCGCTGGTCGTTCTTCGGCAGCGCCGACGTGCATATCGGCGTCAGCGTCGCCGCCGCATTCGGCTTCATGGGCCTCTGCCTCGCCATCACCTGGTGGATCTTCAAGACCGGCTACCGGCTGAAGAACTAGCTTTCAATACTTCTGCGGCACGTAGAGCTCGGTCGGCAGCGTCTTGCGCTCGTAATTCGGGTTGAACACGCGGTCCGGCAGCTTGATCTCCTTGTGCTCGACCGGCTGGTAGGGAACCTGCCGCAACAGGTGGTCGATGCAATTGAGCCGCGCCCGCTTCTTGTCGTTGCCCTCGACGATGTACCACGGCGCTTCTGGAATATTGGTGCGCGCGAACATCTCTTCCTTGGCCTTGGTGTAATCCTCCCACTTGACCCGCGATTGCAGGTCCATTGGCGACAGCTTCCATTGCTTCATCGGGTCGTGGATGCGCATCAGGAAGCGCATCTGCTGCTCCTCGTCGGTGATCGAGAACCAGTATTTGACGAGCCTGATGCCGGAGCGCACCAGCATGCGCTCGAACTCCGGCACGTCCTGGAAGAACTGCTCGACCTGATCGGCCGTCGCAAAACCCATCACCCGCTCGACGCCGGCGCGGTTGTACCAGGAGCGGTCGAACAACACGATTTCGCCGGCGGCCGGGAGGTGCGTGACGTAACGCTGGAAATACCATTGGCCCTTCTCGCGATCGTTCGGCGCCGGCAGCGCGACGACGCGGCAGATACGCGGGTTCAGCCGCTGGGTGATGCGCTTGATGACACCGCCCTTGCCGGCCGCGTCACGGCCCTCGAAAACGATGACGATCTTCTGCCCGGTGTGCTGGACCCAGTCCTGAAGCTTGATCAGCTCGGATTGCAGCCGCAACAGGTGGTGAAAATAGTCACGCCGCTCGATAGTCGGCGGGTGCGACTTCTTGTAGATCCTGCGCAGCTCCTCCGACAGCGCCGGCTCGGACAGTTCCAGCTCATAATCCTCGTCCAGCGTGTTCGCGAGTTCGGCCTCGAGCCAGGCTTCGTCCGGAACCTGTTTCCCGGATTTGGCGAAGTCGTCCATGTCGTTCTCCCGCAACCGCCGGCCAATGAACCCGACAGACCCTGCCGGCCTTCCGCAACAGTTCCATGACTGCGGGGCGGCCGCTACCCGGAGTTTCGCAAACCCGCCGAAATGCCGTTGATCGTCAGCAGAAGCCCGCGCAGCACTTTGGGATCGTCGCCCTGCTCGCGGCGCAGCCGCAGCAGATCGACCTGCAGGTGGTTGAGCGGATCGATATAGGGAAAGCGGTTCTCGATCGAGCGTGCCAGCAGCGGATTGCCGGCAAGCAGCCGGTCGGTCTCGGTGACCTCGAAAATGGCGTCGATGGTCTGCCGCCGTTCGGCGCGCAGCCGCGAGAAGATCGTCTCGCGGAGCTTCTTGTCCGGCACCAGATCAGCATAGCGCGAGGCAATCGCCATGCTCGACTTCGCCAGCACCATGTCCATGTTCGACAACAAGGTCGTAAAGAACGGCCAGTCGCGATACATCCGCCGCAACAGAGCGATTTCGTGCACCTTGTCTTCCGCGCGCCAGGCCGCGACCGCCGCGCCGAAACCGTACCAGCCCGGCAGCATCACCCGGCATTGCGACCATGAGAACACCCACGGTATCGCGCGCAAATCGGCGATCGCGCCGGTCGCCTTGCGCGAGGCCGGCCGCGAGCCGATGTTGAGCGTCGGAATGTCGTCGATCACGGTGGCGGCACGGAAATAGTCGGCAAAGCCGGGCGTGTCGAACACCAGCGCGCGATAGGCCTTGAAGGCATGCGCCGACAGAAGCTCCATGGTATCGAGGAATTCCTGCGGCACCGCGCCCTGCTGGTCATGCAGCAGCGAGGCCTCGAGCGTCGCCGCGGCATGGATTTCGAGATTGCGCCGGCCGACCTCCGGGTTGGTGTATTTGCTGGAAATGATCTCGCCCTGCTCGGTCAGCCTGATCTGCCCGCCGACCACGCCCGCAGGCTGCGCAAGAATCGCATCGAAACTCGGTCCGCCGCCGCGCCCGACCGTGCCGCCGCGCCCGTGGAACAACCGCAGCCGCACGCCGTGGCGGCGGAACAGCTCCATCAGCCCGACCTCGGCCTTGTAGATTTCCCAGCCCGAGGTGACGTAGCCGCCGTCCTTGTTGCTGTCGGAATAACCGAGCATCACCTCCTGCAAGCCGCCGCGCCCGTCGACGATGCGGCGGTACTCCGGCAGCGACAGCAGCGCGTCCATGATCGGCACCGCGCGGCGCAGGTCGTCGATCGTCTCGAACAGCGGCACCAGATTGACCGCACTTGCACCGTCGTCGCCGATCAGGTCGGCATTCTTCAGAAGCACGGCGAGACCGAGAATGTCGGAAGCATCCCGCGTGTTGGAAACGATCGCGGTGCGGATCGCATCGAATCCGTAATTCGCAAGCCCGGCGTGCGCCTCGCGCAGCACTGCAAGCTCTTTTGCCGTCTCGTCCGAATAGGCGTGATGGGGGCGAACCAGCGGCCGCCGTGATGCAAGTTCCGCGCACAGCACCTCGCGCCGCCTGCCCTCGTCCATCGCCGCATAGCCGGTGCCGGGCGCGACCGCCTCGAACAGGTCGTCGAGCGTCGCGGCGTGGACGTCCGAACTTTGCCGCAGGTCCAGGCTCGCGAGATGAAAGCCGAAACAGTCGACCGCGCGGCGCAGGCTGCGCAGCCGTCCGCGCGACAGTGGCGCCGAGCCGTTGGCGACGAGCGAGTCGTGGACGGTCGCGAGATCGGCGGCGAAGTCCGCCGCGCTCGCATAGGGCTCGGCCGCGCCGACCGGCGCACGCGGCGGCGTGACGCCGTTGAGTTGCTGCTGGGTTGCCGCGAGCCGCGCATAGAACCACGACAGCGCGAGGCGATAGGGCTCGGCCTCGCGATGCGGCGACTGGTCGGGCGAGCCGGCGGCCAGCGCCTCGAGCTTCGGCGACACCGACACCAGCATCGAGGAAATCGGCAGCTCGTGCCCGAGCGCATGCACCTCGTCGAGATAGAACCCGAGCGCCTTCGTACTCTGCCGGCGCAATGTCTCGCGCAGCACGTCCGCCGTAACGAAAGGATTGCCGTCGCGGTCGCCGCCGATCCAGCTTCCGATGGTCAGGAACGACTTGAGCCGCGCCGCCTCGCCTGCATCTTCGCCCGCCGCGAGGCGATCCTCCAGCGAGGCGTAGAGCCGCGGCAATTCGCGAAAAAAGGTGTGGTCGAAATACGAAAGCCCATTCGTCACTTCGTCGAGCACATCGAGCCGGGTCCGCCGCAGCAGGTTGGTTTGCCACAGCGTCAGCACCGCCCGGCCAAGCCGTTCCTCAATCTCGACCACCTCCTCGGGCGCAAGATCGACGCGCTCGCGCTGCGCGATCAGTTCCGCGACCGTGATTTCGAGCTGCATCGTGCTGGCGCGCCGGATTTCGGTCGGGTGCGCGGTCAGCACCGGGCTGATCTGGGCGCCGTTGAAGAAGTCGCGCACCTCGTCGGCCGTGCGGCCTGCGGCGAAGGCGAGCGCCAGCGCATCGGCAATGGTCCCACGCCGGGGCTGCGAGCCTGCAATGGCATGGCTGCGATTGCGGCGGATACGGTGATGGTCCTCGGCGATGTTGGCGAGGTGAGAGAAGTAGCTGAAAGCGCGGATCACCTGAACGGCCTGCGCGGCGTCGAGCCCGCGCAGGATGGCCTCGAGCGCCTGCTTGGCCTTGAGATCGTCATCGCGATGGAACTGGACCGAGGTGCGCCGGATCGTCTCGATCAGATCGAACACCGCCTGACCCTCGCGCTCGCGCACGGTGTCGCCAAGCAGCCGGCCGAGCCAGCGGATGTCCTCCTGAAGCGGCCGGTCCTTGTCGGTGGCCGGGTCGATCCTGTTCAAGAGCGCCTCGTCGCGTGTCCGTCGTCTCAGCCCTGCGCCAGCGCGTGCAGAATGCGGGCCCAGGAGCGGATGCCCTTGTGATAGCAGGTCAGGTCGAATTTTTCGTTCGGCGAATGCACCCGATCGTCGTCGAGCGCGAAGCCGACCAGCAGCGAGTCCATGCCGAGCACCTGCTTGAAGTCGGCGACAATCGGGATCGAGCCGCCGGCCCCCACCGTCACCGCCTTGTTGCCCCACTCGTCCGCCAACGCCGCGCGCGCCTTGGTGAGCGCCGGCATGTCGTAATTGAGTTGCACCGGCGGCGCGAGGCCGAAATTGCCGAACGCCACCTTGCAGTCGGCCGGCATTCGGTCGGTGACGAACTTCCGGAACGCATCGCGGATCTTTTCAGGGTTCTGGTCGCCGACCAGACGGAACGACACTTTCGCCAGCGCCTCGCCGGGGATCACGGTCTTGGCGCCCTCACCGGTGTAGCCGCCGATGATGCCATTGATCTCCGCGGTCGGCCGCGTGGTGATTTGCTCGATCAGCATCCGATCGCCCTCGCCGGACGATTTTTTCAGACCGATCGGTCCCAAAAACGTCTCCGGCGTCAGATCAAGCGCCTTTAGGTCCGCTTTGATATCTGCCGGCAGGTCTTTCACGCCATCGTAGAAGCCGGGAATCGTGACCCGGCCCGTATCGTCGTGCATTTCACCGAGGATACGCGCGAGAATCCGCAGCGGATTTTGCGCCGCGCCGCCGAACACGCCGGAATGCAGGTCGCGGTCTGCGCAGGTCACCTTGACGTCCTCGTAGACGAGGCCGCGCAGCGAGGTCGTGATCGATGGCGTCTGCGCATTCCACATCGCGGTGTCGCAGACCAGCGCGAGATCGAGTTTCAGGTCCGCTGCATGGTCGCGCACGAAGCCCGGCAGGTGCTTCGAGCCGCACTCTTCCTCACCCTCGATCATCACCGTGGTCGGCAGCGGCAGCTTGCCGGTCACCGCCTTGAAGGCGCGGCATGCCTCGACGAAGGTCATGAACTGACCTTTGTCGTCGCACGCCCCGCGCGCGACGATGATCTTGCGGCCGCCGGGCAGCGTCTCGATACGCGGCTCGAACGGCGGCGACGTCCACAAGTCGAGCGGATCGACCGGCTGAACGTCGTAGTGGCCGTAAAACAGCACCCGTGGACCCGTTGAATTCGCCTGCCCGTTCATGGCTTTGGCGAGCACCACCGGGTGGCCGGCGGTCGGCGCCACTTGCGCCTCGAACCCAAGCCCGCGCAGATCGTCGGCGACATGTTCGGCCGCTGCCTTGCAATGCGTCGCGTAGGCCGGGTCGGTCGACACCGAAGGAATGCGCAGCAGATTGAACAGCCGCTCCACACTCGCGTCGATATCCTTGTCGATGCGTTGCAGCACAGCCTCGAGCGCGCTCATGGAAATCCTCTTGGATGTCGTTTCAGGGTGACCGAGCCACTGGCGGCGGCCGGGCCGACGAACCAGCGATGGCAAACTAGCAACGCCTTTGTCGCGGTGCAAAGCGGCCGGGCGGACCGATCATGCCGTCAAACGCGCCCTGAATTTTGTCGACCGCCCGAACGAAATCGGAACCGATACGGCTTCAACGCATCATTTATTCGACCGTGGCGATCTCCGTCTTCGGAAATCGTAATCCGCTATCATCGATTCCAAGCTCGTGATGTCGTCGAGGCAACCCGGACCTCTCGACACCGTGACCATCCCGCAACGCGGGCGACCTGATCGTCAAACAGCAACGAACATTTATCTTGACTTGCGATGGCCGATCCTCCTTCACAACGTGCCGCCGCTGACACGACATGCGATTTCGCTGCTTGTCATTCGCGCAAACGAGGTTCAGTATCTTTCCGTCACGCGGGCGAACGCGTCGTTACATGAGGGGGCCATGAACGAACTGATCGATCGCCTCACCGCCAATGTCGGCATCGAAAAAGATGTCGCCGAGAAGGCGGTCGGCATTATTCTCGACTTCCTCAAGAAAGAAGGTCCGGCCGACAAGGTCCAGCCCTTGATCGATCAGATTCCGAATGGAAACGAACTTGCCGAGGCCCATGGCGGCGGCATGAGTCTGATGGGTGGTCTGATGGGCGCCGGCACCAAGCTGATGGCGGCTGGCCTCAGCATGGGGCAAGTCCAGACGGTGACGAAAGAAGTCATCGCCTATGGCCGCGAAAAGGTCGGCGATGACGCCATCGGCGAAATCGTCGGAGCGATCCCCGGCCTCGGCCAGTTTACGTGAACCGTCCGCCGCCCGCGGGCGACATAATTGATATCGAAACTGATATCGAACGAACGTCTTGAACCGACCGAACCGTCTGCCGACCGCCATGAAAATCCCAGCAATGTCCTACCCGCTGACCGATATCGAAGGCATCGATGAGGACATCGCGCGCGCACTCAAGGCCGCCGGTGTGCGCTCGTCGCTCGGTCTGTTAGAGAAGGCGAGCACATTGCGCGGACGCAAGACGCTCGCCGCCGCGACCGGTCTCGGTGAAAAGCAGCTCTTGTGCTGGGCCAACATGGCCGACCGTATGCGGATCAGGGGCGTTCGTCGCGAATATGCCGAACTGCTGTCCGCAGCAGGCGTCGACACCATCCGCGAACTTGCCTATCGAAACCCGCAAAAGCTGGCGGAAGCCATGGCGAAGGCCAACGGCAAACGCAAACTGGTGCGCCTTCTACCGTCGGAAAAGGCGGTTACCCGCTGGATCGCCCACGCCAAACAGCTTCCGATCAAGATATCCTACTGACACAAAAGACCTAATTTCGCCGGTCGGCGCTGCGACGCTTGACAGCACAACCGGGACCGCGCAAGCGAAGGCGATGATCGCCGCCGCCAAAACGACACCCGCGACACCGTTCGCCCTGCGCGATCTGCTCGCGAGGCGCCGCCCGCAAAATGTCCCGCTGGTCATGGGCATTCTCAATGTCACGCCGGACTCGTTCTCCGACGGCGGAAAATTCTTTGAAACCGACGCCGCCATCGCGCAGGCCCGCCGCATGGCGGCCGAAGGCGCCGATATTCTCGACATCGGCGCGGAATCGACACGGCCTTATGGCGGCCAGCAGCCGGTCTCGTTCGACGACGAAAAAGCGCGGCTCGCGCCGGTGTTGCCGGCCGTCGCCGCGCTGGGCCTTCCGGTTTCGATCGACACCATCAAGGCGAGGACGGCAGCCTGGGCGCTGGAACAGGGCGCAAGGATTGCCAACGACGTCTGGGGACTGCAGCGCGATCCTGACATGGCCCGTGTTGTCGCCGAACACGGCGTACCGGTCATCGTGATGCACAATCGCGACAAGGCGGACCCGGCCATCGACATCGTCGCCGACATCAACGCGTTCTTTGCCCGCTCGCTCGATATCGCCGCGAAAGCCGGCATCGCACGGGAGCAGATCGTGCTCGACCCGGGCATCGGCTTCGGCAAGACGCCGGAGCAGAGCATCGAGACGCTGCGCCGTCATGACGAGATCGACTGGCAAGACCTGCCGGTCCTTGTCGGCGCCTCGCGCAAGCGCTTCATCGACAGCGTCGTGCCGTCCCCGCCGGACCGGCGGATCGGCGGATCGCTCGCCGCCCATCTCCATGCCGCTGGCAAGGGCGCGGCGATCATCCGTGCCCACGACGTCGCCGAGACCATGCAGGCGCTGCGGGTCGGCGCTGCAATCGGGGCCTTCAAATGAGCGACCGCATCTTTATCCGCGGCCTGTCGCTGCATGCCTACCACGGCGTGATGCCGCATGAGGCCAAGGTCGGGCAGACGTTTTCGATCGACATGCTGCTCGATATCGACCTCTCCGCCGCCGCGCGCTCCGACAAGGTCGCCGATACGGTCTCCTACGACCAGGTGGTCGAGGCGGCGAGTACCGCCTTTTGCGGCGCCCGCTACAAGCTGATCGAGACCGCCGCCGGCAAGGTGGCGGATGCTGTGCTCGCCCGCTTCCCCAAGGTGAACGGTGTCGAAGTGACGATCCATAAGCCGCACGCGCCGATCGCCGCCACCTTCGAGGATGTTGGCGTCACCCTTGTGCGCAGGCGCAATGGTTGAGGCCGCGCCGGCACGGGCCTGGCTTGCCTTCGGCAGCAACCTCGGCAACAGCCGCGCGCTCGTTGCCCGCGCCATCGCGATGCTGGCGGAAACGCCGGGCGTTCGCATCGCCGCCCGCTCGTCCGACTACCGCACGCCGCCCTGGGGCAAGACCGACCAGCCACCCTTCATCAACGCCTGTGTCGCGGTCGAGACCACGCTCGCGCCCCGCGCCTTGCTCGCCCGCGCCCATGAAATCGAGCGCGCGCTCGGCCGCAACCGCCCCGCCGAGACGCGCTGGGGACCGCGCACCGCCGATATCGACATCGTCGCCTATGAGGGCATTGCCATCAGCGAGCCGGATCTGACCCTGCCACATCCACGCCTGTTCGAGCGCGCTTTTGTGCTGGTGCCGCTTGCCGAAATCGCGCCGGACCTCGTCGTTGCCGACCGCCGGGTCGACGCTGCCGCGGCGGCCATCGACGCCGGCGGCATCGAAAAACTGCCGCAGCCTGCGTCGTAGGCCTTTGGTCGCATGGCAGCACTGCGGTCGGCACGATTTGTGCCCGGTCAATTGGCGGCCCACCCGGTCTGTGGCATCTAAATTCCGAGAACCGACCCATGAGCGACAAGCCCCTCCCACTGGCAGCGGAATTCCCGGCCACCAGCGATGCCGAATGGCGCAAGCTGGTCGAAGCCGCGCTCAAGGGCGCCGATTTCGACAAGAAGCTCGTCAGCCGCACCTATGACGGCCTGCGCGTCGAGCCACTTTATGCCCGCGCGTCCGGCGCGAACCCGGTCGCGGGCCGCGCCGCGGTGCCCTGGCAGGTGATGGCGCGCGTCGATCACCCCGATCCGGTCGAGGCCAACAAACAGGCGCTCATCGATCTCGAAAACGGCGCCACCGGACTGACGCTGGTGTTCGGCGGTTCGGCCGGGGCCTACGGCTACGGCATCGACGGCAAGGCCGACATCATCGCCAAGGTGCTCGACGGCGTCTTTCTCGATGCCGGTGTCACGATCGAATTCGATCTCTCGACCGCGCATCGCGATGCCGGCACGAACCTCGCGGCGCTGGTCAAGTCCCGCGGCGTCGACCCGAAGATGACGCAGATCCGCTTTGGCCTCGATCCGCTCGGCAACCGCATCCGCGCCGGCTCACTGCCCGCGCCCGCCGCCGAGATCGACCGACTGTTTGGCCGCATGATCGGCGACCTGATCGGGCAAGGTTTCAAGGGTCCGTTCGCCGCCGCTGACGGCCGCTGCATTCACGCCGCCGGCGGTTCGGAGGCGCAGGAACTCGCCTTCGCCATCGCCAGCGCCGTGCATTATCTCCGCGCGCTCGAAACCGCCGGGATCGCACCCGGCGCCGCGCGCAAGCTGATCTTCTTCCGGCTGGCCGCCGACGCCGACGAGTTCCTCACCATCGCCAAGTTCCGCGCGCTGCGGAAACTGTGGGCGCGCGTCGAAGACGCATGCGGCCTGACGCCCGAACCCGCCTTCGTCGCCGCCGAAACGGCGTGGCGCATGATGACGCAGCGCGACCCTTACGTGAACATGCTGCGAACCACCATCGCCGTGACCGCCGCGGGGCTCGGCGGGGCCGACAGCATCGCCGCGCTGCCGTTCACGCAGGCGCTCGGCCTGCCCGACGCCTTCGCACGCCGCGTTGCCCGGAACATGCAGCTCATTCTGCTCGAAGAGTCGAATCTCTATCGCGTTGCCGATCCGGCCGCCGGCGCCGGCGGCATCGAGGCGCTGACCTCGCAGATCGCGCAAGCCGCGTGGGGCATTTTTCAGGACATCGAGCAGGCCGGCGGCGCGGCGGCCGCGCTCGAGAACAACATCATCCAGAAGAAAGTCGCGGAAACCCGCACCGTCCGGCAGGCGGCGATTGCGAAACGCCGCGACGCGCTGACCGGCGCCAGCGACTACCCGCTGCTGAGCGAAGCATCGGTGCAGGTGCTTCCGGTGAAACCGGTCGTGCTCGCCGCCCCGCCCGCCGTCGTCACGTTCGAGGCGCTGCCGCAGACCAGATTGGCCGACCCGTTCGAGGCGCTGCGCGACGTCTCCGACAAGGCGCTCAAGACGACCGGCCTGCGCCCGCGCGTGTTTCTCGCCAATCTCGGCCGCGTGTCGGATTTCACCGCCCGCGCCACGTTTGCGAAGAACTTCTACGAAGCCGGCGGCATCGAGGCGCTCGGCAACGACGGTTACAAGTCGCGCGACGAGATGATCGCCGCCTATAAGAAAGGCGGCGCGAAGCTCGCCTGCCTCTGCTCGTCCGACAAGGTCTACGAGGCTGAAGCAGTGGATGCCGCAAAGGCGCTGGCGGCCGCTGGCGCCACGGTCCACCTCGCCGGCCGGCCCGGCACGATGGAAGCCGCACTCAAATCCGCCGGTGTTTCGGCCTTCATTTACGTCGGTTGCGACGCGCTTTCGACGCTTCAGGCAACCCATGATAAACTCATACTGACATGAGCCAGATTCCGAATTTTGCCTCGGTCGCTTTCGCAGACAGCACGCCCGCCTCGTCGAAATCGGGCGAGCCGTGGCTCACGCCCGAGGGCATCCCGGTCGCACCGGCCTACAGCGAAGCGGACCTCAAGGGTCTCGACTTTCTCGACACCTTCCCCGGCAAGCCGCCCTATCTGCGCGGTCCGTACCCCGCGATGTACGCGGCGCAGCCGTGGACCATTCGCCAGTACGCGGGCTTTTCGACGGCGGAGGATTCCAACGCCTTCTACCGGCGCAATCTCGCTGCCGGTCAGAAAGGTCTCTCGATCGCCTTCGATCTCGCCACCCATCGCGGCTACGACAGCGACCACCCGCGCGTCGCCGGCGATGTCGGTATGGCGGGTGTCGCGATCGACTCGATCTACGACATGCGCACGCTGTTCTCCGGCATCCCGCTCGACCAGATGAGCGTGTCGATGACCATGAACGGCGCGGTGCTCCCCGTGCTCGCGCTCTACATCGTCGCGGCCGAGGAACAGGGCGTGCCGCACGCCAAGCTCTCCGGCACGATCCAGAACGACATCCTCAAAGAATTCATGGTGCGCAACACTTACATCTACCCGCCGGGCCCGTCGGTGCGCATCATCTCCGACATCTTCGCCTACACGTCCGCCGAGATGCCGAAGTTCAATTCGATTTCGGTGTCCGGCTATCACATGCAGGAAGCCGGCGCGACGCAGGACTTGGAACTCGCCTACACGCTTGCCGACGGCCTCGAATATGTCCGTGCCGGCATCAAGGCAGGGCTGACCATCGACCAGTTCGCCCCGCGCATCTCGTTCTTCTGGGCGATCGGCATGAATTACTTCATGGAGATCGCGAAAATGCGCGCCGCCCGCATGCTGTGGGCGAAGATGCTGAAACCGCTGAAACCGGACGACCCGCGCTCGCTCTCCCTGCGCACGCATTGCCAGACCTCGGGATGGTCGCTGGCCGCGCAGGACGTCTTCAACAATGTCGCGCGCACCATGATCGAGGCGATGGCGGCGACGCAGGGACAAACCCAGTCGCTGCATACGAATTCGCTGGACGAAGCGCTGGCGCTGCCGACCGACTTTTCCGCCCGCATCGCCCGCAATACCCAGATCGTGCTGCAGCAGGAAGCCGGCGCGACGCGGATCGTCGATCCGTGGGGCGGCTCTTATTATGTCGAACGCCTGACCTATGAACTGGCGAGGAAAGCCTGGGGCCATATCCAGGAGGTCGAGGCGCTCGGCGGCATGGCGAAAGCGATCGAGGCTGGCATTCCGAAGCTGAAGATCGAGGAAGCCGCCGCACGGACGCAGGCCCGCATTGACTCAGGCCACCAGTCGGTGATCGGCGTCAACAAATATCAGCCGGTCGACGACCGCGGCGTCGACGTCCTCAAGGTCGACAATTCCAAGGTCCGCGCCCAGCAGATCGCCAAGCTCGAGCGGCTGAAGGCCGAGCGCGATCCGGCGGCCTTGAATGACGCGCTCGACGCGTTGACCCGCGCCGCGACCGGCAACGGCAACTTGCTCGAACTCGCGGTCGAGGCCGCGCGCGCCAAGGCGACCGTCGGCGAAATCTCGATGGCGCTGGAGAAGGCGTTCGGCCGCCACGTCGCCACCATCAAGGCCATCACCGGCGTCTACAAGCGGGAGGTTGGGATGACGGGAGCCGTCACGCGCGTGCGCGAGGCTGTCGAAGCCTTCGAGCAGGCCGAAGGCCGCCGCCCGCGTCTTCTGGTCGCGAAGATCGGCCAGGATGGCCATGACCGCGGCCAGAAGGTGATCGCATCGGCCTTCGCCGATCTTGGCTTCGACGTCGACATCGGCCCACTGTTTGCGACGCCATCCGAAGCCGCACGGCAGGCGGTCGAAAACGACGTCCATGTGCTCGGCGTCTCCTCGCTCGCCGCGGCGCATCTGACGCTGGTGCCGGAACTCAAGAAGGAACTCGCGAGCCAAGGCCGCGACGACATCATGATCGTGGTCGGCGGCGTGGTGCCGCCGCAGGACTACGAGGCGCTGAAGAAAGCCGGCGCCGAGGCGATCTATCCGCCCGGCACTGTGATCGCCGACGCGGCGGAAGCGCTGCTCAAGACCTTGCGCCACCGGCTCGGACACGACCAGCGCGCGGCGGAATAGCTGCAAATGAAAACCGGCCCGGATCGCTCCGGGCCGGCCTTGTCGCAAAGCTGCGCCGCGCGTCAGGCGGCGAGCGACTTCTGCATCTTCAGCCAGTTGTCGACCTGCCGCTCGGCGGATTCCTTCTGGTCGCCGTAGCGCTCCTGAAGGAGGCCGACGAGTTCCTCGCGCTTGCCGGAAATCCGGCCGAGGTCGTCGTCGGTGAGCTTCGACCACTGCTGCTTGGCCTTGCCCTTGAGCTGTTTCCAGTTGCCTTCAACCTGATCCCAATTCATCGCTTGATCTCCTGATCGCTCTCAGGACGGCTTCGCATGACGGACCGGATATCCGGCATGCACCGTATCCTTGGCTTACGGAGTAACGGCACGGTCAGGCCGAAATGGGCCGGTGACGGGGCCATTTGGTGCCGATTTCTTCACATTTCACCGACCGCGCCGTATAGCTTGGCGTTCATGCGCCACACCGAGTCCACATTGCCGCGCAACAACTCGTCGGTGATCGACGTTGCGGCGCTGGCGCGCGGAATTCGCGCCGGCGAGCGCGCCGTGCTTGCGCGCGCCATCACGCTCGTCGAAAGCACGCGCGCCGATCACCGCGCCGCCGCGCATGCGCTGGTGCAGAAGTTGCTGCCGGACACCGGCAAGGCCGTGCGGCTCGGCATCACCGGCGCACCCGGCGCCGGCAAGTCCACCACCATCGACGCGCTCGGCACGTTTCTCACCGCGCAAGGCCGCAAGGTCGCCGTGCTTGCAGTCGATCCGTCGTCGTCGCGCACCGGCGGCTCGATCCTCGGCGACAAGACGCGGATGGCGCGGCTGTCGATGGACCCGCACGCCTTTATCCGGCCCTCGCCCTCCTCCGGTACGCTCGGCGGCGTCGCGGCGAAGACCCGCGAGACCATGCTGTTGTGCGAGGCCGCCGGCTACGGCGTCGTCATTGTCGAGACGGTCGGCGTCGGCCAGTCGGAGACCGCGGTTGCCGACATGACGGACTTCTTTCTCGTCCTGATGGTGGCCGGCGCCGGCGACGAATTGCAAGGCCTCAAGAAAGGCATCGTCGAACTCGCCGACATGATCGCGGTCAACAAGGCCGACGGCGACAATGTCGAGCGCGCCAGGTCGGCGGCGGGCGAATACCGCGCCGCGCTGAATATCCTCAAAGCTCAATCGGAACACTGGTCGCCGCCGGTCTCGACCTTTTCGGCGCTGACCGGCAACGGCATTTCCGACTTGTGGGCGCAGGTCGAGAACCACCGCGCTGTGATGACGAAGTCCGGCGAGCTTGCCGCGCGCCGCAGTGCCCAAGGGGTCAAATGGATGTGGACCATGCTGGAGGAGCGGTTGACCGCGCGCTTGCGCAGCGATCCGGCAATCCGGAGCGAAGTTCGCAGGCTCGAAGCCGACGTCGCCGCTGGCACGCTGACGCCGACGCTGGCGGTCGACCGCATCGCGACGATGCTTGGGCTTGCATGACCACCATCCTCGTCACCGGCTTCGGCCCCTATCCCGGCGCGCCGTATAATCCGACCGGGCCGCTGGTGCGCGCCCTTGCGCGTCATGCGCAGCGTGGCGGCGCACGCATCGTCGGCCATGTGTTCGAGACGAGCTACGCCACCGTCGACCGCGAAATGCCGAAGCTGCTGAAACAACACAAACCGGACGCGCTGCTGATGTTCGGGCTGAGCCCGCGGACCCGACACATTCAAGTCGAGACGCGGGCCCGCAACACGGTGGCGATGACGCCCGACGCCGCGCGCGGCAAACACCGGCGCAAGATCGCCGACGGCGAGCCGTTTACGCTTTCGCTTCCCGTGCCGGCGACACGGCTTGCGGCCAGCCTGCGCCGCCTGCCGGTGCCGGCGCGACTGTCGCATGATGCGGGACGCTATCTCTGCAATTACATCGCCTGGCGCGGTGCGGAAGCGGCCGCGACCTCGGCTGGTCCCTGCATCGCGGCCTTCGTCCACATTCCGCTGGTGCGCCGTGACGCCAGCCCGCAGTCGCGCCCGAAGCCCTTCACCCGCGCCCGGCTCGAACGCGCGGGAAAGGCGCTGCTGGCGCAGATGATCGCGCTGGCAAATCAGAAAAGACGCGCGTGAACGCGCTTAAGCTCGCCATTAACCCCTGCCCGCCATGATGGCGGCATGGACCGCCGCCAGTTTCTCACCGCCACCGGCATTCTTGCCGTCGCTGCGCCCGCGCAGGCGGCGCCACAAGCGCTTCCACCCGGCCACGACGCCACGCGCTATGGCGTGCGCCCCGGCGCGAGCGACGATCAGAGCCGCGCGCTCCAGAAAGCGATCGACCGCGTCGCTGCGGCGAACGCGCCACTCGTCCTGCCGTCCGGCACCTATCGCTGCGCCGACCTGAAGCTGCCGCCCGGCGCCGTGCTTGCCGGCGTCCGCGGTGCGACAAAATTGGTGCTGTCGCGGCCCGCGCCGTTGCTGACCGCAAACCGGGCCGACCGTATCTCGCTCACGGGTCTCGGCCTCGACGGCAACGGCATCAAGAGTGACACCGCGCTGGTGCAACTCGCGAACGGCAGCAACGTCCATATTGCCGACTGCGAGTTCAGCCGTGCCGGCGGCAACGCGCTGGCGCTCGAAACCATTGCCGGCGATGTCGTGCAATGCAGCTTCACCGACATCGGCAATGTCGCGCTGTTCTCGCGCGATTCCCGCGGCCTCACGATTGCCCGCAACGCCATCAAAGGCTGCGGCAATGGCGGCATCTATGTCTGGCAATCCGAGAAGCGGCCCGACAACACCATCGTTGCCGACAACCGCATCGAGGATGTCGCCGCCCGCGCCGGCGGCTCCGGCCAGAACGGCAACGCCATCAACGTGTTTCGCGCCGCCAATGTGATCGTGCGCGGCAACCGCATCGACAAGGCCGCCTTCTCTGCGGTGCGCGGCAACGCGGCCAACAACCTGCAGGTCCACGGCAATGTCTGCACGTCGATCGGCGAAGTCGCGCTCTATGCCGAGTTCGATTTCGAGGGCGCGGTGATCGTCGGCAACAGCGTCGACGGCGCGGCGCTCGGTATCGCGGTGACGAATTTCAACCAGGGCGGCCGGCTCGCCGCCGTCCACGGCAACCTGATCCGCAACCTGGTCGACAAACGCCCGGCGGGCACCGATCCGGGCGACAGCGCCGGCCTCGGCATCGGCGTTGAGGCCGACACCGCGGTCACCGGCAACACCATCGAGAATGCACCGCTCGCCGGCATCATGGTCGGCTGGGGCAAATACCAGCGCGACATCGCCGTCAGCGGCAACGTGATCCGCAATGCCGGGTACGGCATCACCGTGTCGGTCAGCGCGGGTGCGGGCCAGGCCGCCATCACCGGCAATATGATCGCAGGCGCCCGCCGCGGCGGCATCGTCGGCATGGACGAGCGTCGCGTCGCGACCGGCGATCTCGCCAGCGGCAAAGCCGGCGCCGCCAACCTCACCGTCACCGCCAATCGCCTGCGATAGCGCGCTGCTGATCGAAGGGCTTGCCGCTGCGGCCTTGGTGCGGCCAAATTCGTCATTAGATTGATACAGATCTTGTCGGATTGCGCTTCATGTCCCGCCGCTGGTTCACTCGCCCCATGATGCTCGGCCTTGTGCTCGTGTTCCTGCTGCCGCTTGCGGCGCGCGCCACCCTCTATGCCGTCGGCGATGCCCCGCGCAGCTGGCGCGACGCCGACTGGTCGAGCACCAGACTGCTGCCGCCTGCCGCCGACGTCCCTGAGGCGCGCGTGATGGTTTTCACCGGCACCACCGGCGCCTGGAAGGGCATATTCTCGGTACATAGCTGGCTCGTCATCAAGCGCGCCGGCGCGGCCGAATGGTCGCGCTACGACGTGGTCGGCTGGGGCCGGCCGGTTCGCATGAACAACTGGGCGCCGGACGGCCGCTGGTACGGCAACGCGCCGGTCATGCTCGCGGATCTGCGTGGCGCGGACGCCGAACGCATTATTCCGAAAATAGAGCGGGCGATCGGCGCCTATCCGTTCAACCAATATGGCGACTACCGCATCTGGCCCGGCCCTAACAGCAACACCTTCATCGCCGCGGTGCTGCGCGCGGCCCCCGAACTCGGCGTCGCGCTGCCGCCGAACGCCGTCGGCCGCGATTTCCGCGACGGTTTCTATGCGGGCCTGACCGACAGCCGCACCGGTGTCGAGCTGAACCTGTGGGGCGTCGTTGCGCTCAAGCTCGGCTGGGTCGAAGGCATCGAAGTGAGCCTGTTCGGCCTCGTCGCCGGCATCGACCTCCGACGTCCCGGCATCAAACTGCCGGGCTATGGCCGCATCGGCTTCGCCACCGACGCTGCGGGCTGATTTCGCGCGGCCGACGCGACCTTCACATTGAGTTCACGGCGATTTGTCCCCATTTGACGGCTCAAGGGGTGCCGCTACCGGCATTTGCATGGCAAAACCGCTGGGAAATCATCGGAATTGTTCCCATGCGCGATACCCTGCCGCTGCTCGACAAGATCGACTTCCCCGCCGTCCGCCGCGGCCGGCTCGACACGCTCCAGGTCAATGTCGGTTATCGCTGCAACCAGTCCTGCTTTCATTGCCATGTCGGCGCGAGCCCGAACCGCACCGAGGAGATGAGCGGCGAGACCATCGACCTCGTGCTCGATTTCATCGAGCGGCGCAGGATTTCCACCCTCGATATCACCGGCGGCGCGCCGGAGCTGAATCCGCATTTCCGCCGTCTCGCCTCGGGCGCCCGCGCACGCGGTGCCCGGGTAATGGACCGCTGCAATCTCACCATTCTCGAAGTCGAAGGCCAGGAGGATCTCGGCACCTTCCTTGCCGGCCACGGCATCGAGGTGGTCGCCTCGATGCCCTGCTATCTCGAAGACAATGTCGATGCCCAGCGCGGCAAGGGCGTGTTCGACGGGTCGATCCGCGGCCTGCAAACGCTCAACGCACTCGGTTACGGCCGCGATCCGGCCCTCGTCCTCAATCTCGTCTACAATCCGCAAGGTCCGTCGCTGCCGCCGCCACAGGCCGCGCTCGAGGCCGACTACAAACGCATTCTGGCCGAACGCTACGGCATCGTGTTCAACAGCCTGTTCGTGCTCGCCAACATGCCGATCCAGCGGTTTGGCTCGATGCTGGTGACCAAGGGCGAGTTCGACGGCTATCTCGATCTGCTGCGCGACGCCCATCTCGACGCCAATCTCGACGGTGTCATGTGCCGGCACCTGATCTCGGTCGACTGGAAGGGCTATGTCTACGATTGCGACTTCAACCAGATGCTCGGCATTCCGGTCCCGCACGAGAAGCCGCGTCCGCATCTGCGCGACATCATCGATCAGCCCTTGTCCGGCAACCGCGTCCGCGTCGCCGGCCATTGCTATGGCTGCACTGCGGGACAAGGCTCGAGCTGCGGCGGCGCTCTGAAAGAGGCGGCGGAATGAACCAGCGCGCGGCCATCGACGCTGCCGTCGCCGCTGCCGGCCGGGTCTGCCCGGTCGACTACACCTATTCGCCATCGATGCTTGCGCGTGCGCCGGATTTTACCGCCGAGACGCTTTATGTCGTCGGCGGACTTTACGGGAATCTCGAAGCGCTGCGCGAGGTCGAACGGCTCGCTGCCGCCGAAAGTGCAACCCTCGTGTTCAATGGCGATTTTCACTGGTTCGATGCCGAGCCTGACTGGTTCGCGGCAATCGAATCCGGTGTCGCGCCGCATCGCGCGCTGCGCGGCAATGTCGAAAGCGAAATCGCCCGCGACGGCGACATCGGCGCCGGCTGCGGCTGCGCCTACCCGTCGTCGGTCGATGAGGGCGTGGTGACGCGCTCCAACGAGATTCTCGCCCAACTGCGCGACAATGCGAATGCCGCCCAGCGCGCCCGTCTCGCGCGACTGCCGATGCACCTCGTCGCGCAGGTCGGCGCGCTGCGGGTCGGCATCGTCCATGGCGACGCGGCGGCGCTCGCCGGCTGGCGCTTCGCGCACGATGCCCTCGACAATCCCAATCAGCGCCACTGGCTCGACGATATCCGACGCCGCTCGCAAATCGATGTGTTTACCTGCACGCACACCTGCCTCGCGGCGCTGCGCGACTTCGACCTGCCCTGCGGCCGGCTGACCGTCGCCAACAACGGCGCCGCCGGCATGCCGAATTTCACCGGCCAGACCTTCGGACTGCTGACCCGCATCGCACTCACGCCATCGCCGCACCGACCGCTCTATGGGATGGGCCGCGACGACATCTTTATCGACGCGATCCCGATCGCCTATGATGCACCGGCTTTCCTCGGCCGGTTCGAGGCGCGCTGGGGCGAAGGCTCGGCGGCTGCGTTGTCGTATCGCTCTCGCATCATCGCCGGCCCCGACTATCCCGTCTCGCGGGCCCGGCTGCCGGGCTGACCCAACAAGGCGACAATGACCCTCTCGATCGTCATCCCCGTGCTGAACGAGGCAGCGGGGATCGGTCCAGCGCTCGCGCGGCTTGGACCGCTGCGCCGCCGCGGCGTCGAGATCGTCGTCGCCGACGGCGGCAGCAACGACGGCACCGCGGCGCTGGCCGCGCCCTATTGCGACCAGGTCGTCACCGCGCCGCGCGGTCGCGCGCGCCAGATGAATGCCGGCGCCGCGGCCGCCACGGGCGATGTGCTGCTGTTCCTGCACGCCGATACCCAACTGCCCGGCGATGCCGACCGGCTTGTCCTCGACGGCCTGCGCGACAGCAAGCACGTCTGGGGCCGCTTCGACGTGCGCATCGACGGCCCGCCCGCGCTCACCGTGGTCGCGCTGATGATGAACCTGCGCTCGCGATTGACCGGCATCGCTACCGGCGATCAGGCGATCTTCGTCACCCGCGAGGCGTTCGAGCGCGCCGGCCGCTTTCCCGAGATCGCATTGATGGAAGACATCGCGTTGACGGCGAAGCTGCTCGATCAATCGCGGCCGCTGTGTCTGCGCGCACGCGCGGTCACGTCCGGCCGCCGCTGGCAGCAGCATGGCGTGCTGCGCACCATCCTCCTGATGTGGCGGTTGCGTTTCGCCTATTGGCGCGGCGCCGATCCGTCCGATCTGGCACGGCGATATGGCTATGGCACAGCCGAACGCTGAACCCGTTTCGATCGCGATTCTCGCCAAGGCCCCCGTCGCCGGGCTCGCCAAGACGCGGCTCATCCCGGCCCTCGGCGCGCATGGCGCCGCGGTGCTGGCCGAGCGCTTCATCGAGCGCGGGGTTGCGACTGCCATTGCAGCAGACGTCGGCCCTGTCGTGCTGTGGGCGACGCCCGAGCCGTCGCACCGCTGCTTCCGCGATCTCGCCGCGCAATGTCCGTTGACGCTCGCGACGCAGCCGGCCGGCGATCTCGGCGCCCGCATGCTCGCCGCCATTCAAGCCGCCAACGGCCCGGTCATCGTGATCGGCACCGACTGCCCGGCGCTCGCCGCCGAACATTTGCGGCAGGCCGCAGCCGCATTGCGGGACGGCCACGACGTCGTCATCGCGCCCGCCGAGGACGGCGGCTATGTCCTGATCGCCGCCGCGCGTCCATGCCCCGAACTCATGACCGGCATGGCATGGAGCACCGCCCAGGTGATGGCGCAAACGCGCGCCCGCGCCGCGCGGCACGGCCTTCGCCTGCATGAATTGCCGATGCTGTGGGACGTCGATGAGCCCGCCGATCTCGACCGGCTGGAGCAGGAGTTTCCGGACCTCGCGCCGTGAGCGCGTCTATTGGTATCGGATCGCGACCAACCCAATGACGATCAGGGCCGCAGCGGCCGCCCGTGCGATCCGCAGCGGCTCGCCGAGGAAGACAACCGCAATCGCGGCGCCAAACAGCACGCTGGTTTCCCGCAGCGCCGCGACCAGCGCGATCGGCGCCACCGTCATCGCCCAGAGTGCGATCGAGTACGACAAAAACTGCATCGCGCCGGCGGCGAGCCCGCGCCTCCAGAACCGCGCCATGTCGGTGATCACGCCGCCACCGAGCCGCATCACGGCGTAGGCAATCATCACCAGTGCATTGCCGAGAAACATCCAGCTCGAATAGCCGCGGGCGTTCTCTGACAGCCGCGCGCCGATGCCATCGACAATTGAATAGGCGCAGATGGTCACCGCCGTCAGCAGCGCAAAGCCGACCGCGCGGCGGTCGACCCGCGCCAGGTCGCGCCCGCCGCGAAATGACAACAGCAACACGCCGGTCGCAAGCAGCGTCACGCCGGCCCACGCGATCAGACCGAGAAGTTCGCCGACGAACAACGGGCTCAGGCTCGCGGTCATGAGCGGGGCCGCCCCGCGTGCCAGCGGATAAACCTGACCGAGATCGCCCGCGCGGTAGGCTTCCGTCAGCGCCGCGAAATAGACGAGATGCACGATGACGGAGGCGACCAGCCAGGGCCATGACGCCGCCGCCGGAGCGCCGAACAGAACCAGCAAAGGCAGCGCAACGACGCCCGCGCCGAGCGTAATCAGCGTCATCGTCGCGAGCGGTTCAAGCCCGATCTTGGCGACCGCGTTCCAGCCGGCGTGGCAGGCGGCGGCGAACAGAACGGCGGCGAAGACGAGCGGTTCCACGATGGCCGGCGGTCGCGCGGCGGAATTGCCGCCTCAGGGCTGCTGGATCGACTTCAGGTAGGCGATGATGGCGCCGATGTCCGGCGCCTCGAAACGGAATTCCGGCATGTCGGGATGGCCGGACACCAGACCTTCCGCCAGCGCCTCCTCCAGCGTTTCGATCTTGTATTTCTTGCCCAGCGTGCGAAAGGCGGGCGCGGTCGAATGCGTGCTGGCGCCGGTCTTGCCGACAGCGTGGCAGCCCGCGCAGTTCCTGGTGAGCAGAGTTTCACCGCGCTTGAGCTCTTGAGCATCCTGCGCCATGGCGGCGGCGGGCAGCCAGAGCAACAGCGCAACGCAACCGGACAATCTTCGCATTACAACAACGCTCCCTCGCGCGACGGCGAGCCGCGGCTCGCCAGTCGATCCCATTCGTTCGCCGCGCGTTTTACATCTCGAATGCGGTCGAGAAATTGACGCTCGTCGAAGAAATGCCGCCACCGGCCGCTCTCGTAGAGCGCGACATAATAGGCGAGCCGCCGGTCGGCGAGATTGCTCCACCGCAACGCGATGTCGTCGAACGGAAACGGTGGCCGGCCTGAGGCGCGCGGGGTTGCCGCCATGCGTGATCCTTGCGGAGCGCCGGGACGCGGGCCGCAGAAACGGCCGCAACCGGCAGAAGACCCGGGACAGATACGCAGGTGCTGTGGAAAACTGATCTCTTGATAGCTGATTCGCCAATGATTCGAACAGACTAGAGCGTTCGTATTTATGCCGGCGTAAGACCGCTGCTAGGCTCGCGTGCCGGCCTGCCCGCATCGAGAATCCGCCTTGTCCGCCGCCCGTATCGCCCTCACCGACATCAACGCCCTGCCGCGCGAGGCCTTTGCCGCCGCGCTGGGGCCCATATTCGAGCACTCGCCTTGGGTGGCTGAGCATGCCTTTGCGGCGCGGCCGTTCGCGACCGTCGCCGCCGTCCACGAGGCCATGATGGCGGCGCTGCGCGGATCGCCAGCCGGCCGGCAGCTGGCGGTCATCAAGGCGCACCCGGAGCTCGGCAGCAAGGTTGCGCGTGCCGACATCACGGCGGAGTCGCGGTCGGAGCAAGGCAGCCTCGGCCTCGACCGCCTCAGCGACGACGAATTCGCGCGCTTCCAGACACTCAACACACAATACCGCGACCGGTTCGGATTTCCCTTCATCGTCTGCGTGCGCCGGCATACCCGGGATTCCATTCTGCGCGTGTTCGCGCAGCGTCTCGCCAACGATCCGGAGACAGAACGCGCCGCGGCGCTGACCGAGATCGGCTACATCGCGCGACTTCGCATCGCCGACCGACTCGAGGGGCCCGGGATGCCGAAGACCGACGGGCGGCTCTCGACCCATGTGCTCGACATCGCAAAGGGCCGTCCCGCTGCCGGCGTGCCGGTCGCGCTCTACGAAGTCGGCGGCTCGGCGCGCGGACTGCTCGCACAGGCCGTCACCAATGCGGACGGGCGCACCGACACGCCGCTCTTGTCCGGCGCGCCCTTGCGGATCGGAACTTACGAACTCGAATTTGACCTCGGCGCTCATTTCGCCGGCCAACCCGCGCTATTTGGCACGGTGCCGCTGCGCTTCTCGATTGCGGAGCCGGAAGGCCACTATCACGTGCCGCTGCTCGTGACGCCGTGGAGCTACTCGACCTATCGCGGCAGTTGAGCGCCGGCCGTCGGTCTCGCCGACAACGTCAGAAGAAGACCGGAAATTCCGGCGTCCTGGCGCCGTCGGCATTGTCGCCCTTCACGTCCGGCGTCGCGTACTGGATGAAACTCTCCGGCAGGGCCGCGCCCCAATAGGTGCCGGTGCCGCGTTCTTCCTCGTCCCAGGTCACCGGCTCCCAGTCCGGCGCAAACACCAGATAGCTGCCGGAATAGATTTCGACGCGGTTGCCGCCGGGCTCATAGGAATACAGATAGAAGCCCTGCGAGTTGTTGTGCTTCGACGGCCCCGCTTCAATGAAAATGCCGTTCTCGGCGAGAATGTCGGCGGCGCGCAGCACATCCTCGCGGTTGTCGACCCACAGCGAGAAGTGATGCAGCCGGCCATGCGCGCCCTTCACGTCCACCACATAGGCGAGCTGGTGATGCACATTGGCCGGGCTCATCCATGAACCGATTTCGCGGGTGCCTTTCTCGTAGCGCACCTGTTCGCGAAGCTGGAAGCCGAGCAAGTCCTGCGCAAACCGGCGGTTGGATTCGACATCCTTGGCGAGTAACGCGAGATGGTCGACGCGCCGCACGCCGACGCCGCGTGCGGGATATTTCTGCGGCAGGTTCTTCAGCGTCGAATGCAGGTGCGGCGGCGCGACGTATTTCTGCTCGTCGTAATAAATCTCCATGGTGTGGCCGTCGGGATCGCGGAAACGGAACGAGCGGCCGCGGCCGTAGTCGCCATTGGTCCAGCCGATGGCGAGACCGGCCTCCGTGATGGCCTTGGCCCGCCGCTCCAGCGCCTGCTCGCTCGCGGCCCGCCAGGCAACGCAGCCGACGCCGGGCTGGCCCGCCTCGGTGAGCTTCAGCGTGCTTGCCGCATAGTCACCATAGCCGCGCAGGTAGGTCGAGGCGCCGGTCTCATGCACCACCTCCATGCCGAGCACATCGCGGAAGTACCAGAGGCTCTTGGCCGGGACCGGTGTGTAAAGCTCAACACCCCCGAGGTGAGCGATGTCGTGGAGCGGCTCGTTGCCTGTCATCGGTGTCCTCCTGCGAGGCCGCGCGCTAGACTGCAGGGCGCGCACCGGGCATGAAAATCGCTCATCGATCGATCAAGAGCTTTGATCTACCGCAATGCGCCGGACGCCTAGGAAAACCGCCCCGGACGTGGAATACAGGGCGCCGGATCGGGCTCATGACAACAGATCGCTACCCCAGCGGCCGCGTGGCCGACGACGGGCCGGACTCGCGCCTCGCGTGGCGGCGGCTCGTCATCACGACCATCATCGCCACCATCGGCGGCGTCGGCATGTGGTCGGTGCCGGTCACGCTGCCCGCGGTGCAGGAAGAGTTCGGCATCGCACGGGGCGCGGCCTCGCTGCCCTATACGCTCACGATGTTCGGCTTCGCCGCCGGCGGCGTGCTGCTCGGGCGCATGGTCGACCGCTTCGGCGTCATGTTGCCGGTGATCGCCGGCGCACTCCTGATGGGCATCGGCTACATCCTCGCCTCGCAGGCCGGCGGCCTGTGGACCTACGCGATCGCGCAGGGCCTGTTCGTCGGCATCGGCACTTCCGCTTTTTTCGGACCACTGATGGCCGACACCTCGCATTGGTTCGAGCGGCATCGCGGCATTGCGGTCGCGATCTGCGCCTCCGGCAACTATCTCGCCGGCGCGATCTGGCCGATCGTCATCCAATACGGCGTCGCCACCATCGGCTGGCGCGTCACATATCTCGGCGTCTGCATGGTCTGCGTCGGCCTGATCGTGCCCCTCGCATGGATGATCCGTCACCCGCCGCCGCAGCACGGCTTCCATGCCGATACGGGTTTCGTGCGCCGCGCGCCGCCCTCGCTCGGCATTTCGCCCGGCACGCTTCAGGTGATCCTCTGCGTCGCCGGCATCGCTTGCTGCGTCGCCATGTCGATGCCGCAGGTCCACATCGTCGCCTATTGCGGCGATCTCGGCTACGGCGTCGCCCGCGGCGCGGAGATGCTGTCCCTGATGCTCGCTTTCGGCATCATCAGCCGGATCACCTCCGGCGTCATCGCCGACCGCATCGGCGGCGTCGGCACGCTGCTGCTCGGTTCGGCGCTGCAGGGCGTCGCGCTTGTTCTCTATTTCCTGTTCGACGGGCTCGCCTCGCTCTACATCATCTCGGCGCTGTTCGGTCTGTTTCAGGGCGGCATCGTGCCGAGCTATGCCATCATCGTGCGCGAATATTTCACGCCGCAGGAGGCCGGCACCCGCATCGGCTATGTCATCATGGCGACCATCCTCGGCATGGCGCTGGGCGGCTGGATGTCGGGCGTCATCTTCGACCTGACCGGCTCCTACCGCGCGGCCTTCGCCAACGGCATCGCCTGGAACCTTCTGAATGTCGCGATCGCGCTGTGGCTGCTGATGCGGGGCCGCGGCGCCGGTGCCCGCCTCGCCGCGGCCTGACAGACGCTGCTCGAATTGTGCGGAACTTGCTACACTCGCACCCATGACATTCGACACCATCATCCGCGGCGGCACGGTTGCGACCGCCGCCGACGCCTTCAAGGCCGATGTCGGGATCGCCGGCGGCCGGATCACCGCGCTCGGCGAGAATCTCGGCAGTGCCAAAGAGATCGTCGACGCCACCGGCCTGCTGGTGCTGCCCGGCGGCATCGACAGCCATGTCCATCTCTCGCAGCCCTCCGGCCCCGGCATCGTCATGGCCGACGATTTCGCCAGCGGCACCCGCTCGGCGGCGTTCGGTGGCAACACCATGGTTCTCCCCTTCGCCATGCAGCAGAAGGGCGAGAGCCTGCGCGAGGTCGTGAAGGACTATCACCGCAAGGCCGACGGCAACTGCTACATCGACGTCTCGTTTCATCTCATCATCGCCGACGCCAGCGACAAGGTGCTCGGCCAGGAACTGCCGGCGCTGGTCCACGACGGCTACACCTCGTTCAAGGTGTTCATGACCTATGAGGGCCTCGCGCTCTCCGACATGGAAATGCTGCAGGTGATGTCGGTCGCCAAGGAAACCGGCGCGCTTGTGATGGTCCACGCCGAGAACTACGACGCCATTCGCTTCCTCACCGACAGGCTGGAACGCGCCGGCCACACCGCGCCGCAGTTCCACGCCGCCTCGCGGCCCATTCCGGTCGAGCGCGAGGCCACCCACCGCGCCATTTCGCTCGCGGAATTGTCCGACGTGCCGCTGATGATCGTCCATGTCTCGAACGGCCAGGCGCGCGACGAGATCGCGCGGGCGCGCTCGCGCGGCCTGAAAATCTACGGCGAGACCTGCCCGCAATATCTGGTGCTGACCGAGAACGACCTCGAAGGCCTCAACATGGAAGGCACCAAATACGTCTGCTCGCCGCCGCCGCGCGACAAGGAGAGCCAGAAGGCGTGCTGGGAAGGCTTGCAGAACGGCACGTTCACATTGTTCTCCTCGGACCACTGCCCGTTCCGCTACGACGATCCGCAGGGAAAGCTCACGCCGAAGGGCCGCACGTCGTTTCGCTGGGTGCCGAACGGCATCCCCGGCGTCGAGACACGACTGCCGATCCTGTTTTCCGAAGGCGTCGGCAAGGGCCGCATTTCACTCAATGACTTCGTGGCGCTCAGCGCGACCAATCACGCGAAAGCCTACGGCCTCTATCCGAGGAAGGGCACCATCGCGGTCGGCTCGGACGCCGACATTGCGCTGTGGGACGCGAAGAAGGAAGTGACGATCACGCAGAGCCTGATGCATGGGGGCACCGACTACACCCCCTATGAGGGCATCGAGGTCGTCGGCTGGCCGGTTGCAACCATGGTGCGCGGGCAGTTCGTCGTGCGCGACGGAAAACTTGTCGGCAAACGGGGTGGCGGAAATTACATCAGCCGAAGCAAGAGCGAACTGATCAAGTGACGGTAAAGTTTGTCTTGGTGCTATCCGAGAAAGTTTTCCGGACTGCTGCGCCGCCGCAACTCAGATCGTCAAGCCGATCAAGCGTCAACGCGCCGCGTACGAAGAAGCGCGTATGAGCGACCGCTTACGCCGGCTGCGGCCGCGATTCTCGCGCGACAGAATGTTCTCTTAATCATCGCGGGCGAGACTACGCGCACGATCAACTTGCGAGGGACCGACGATGATGGCTCCTGACATGGGATCACGACGCCGCTCCCGGAGCGGCCTGCCTCCGGGCGCCGTACTGTTCGGCGGATTCGTATTCGCCGGCGGCCTGCTGTCGGCCTTGGCTGTCGCCGACCGGCATTCGGCGACGAACGACGACGTGGCGCGGCTGGAAGCACCGCACGCCGGATCGACGGCGGACGGCACCAAAACCTATCACGGCTCGATGGTCATCCACGAAACCCCGAACCGCTGCCGGCATTACGGCTTCGACAATCGCAGCGGCAAGATGTGGGCGACCGGATCGATCGATTGCGAGGAGGCCAATGTGGAGTTCGTTTCCGGGCAGAAATCCGACGTCTGGCCGCTGGACCGCATCCAGGCGATCCAGAAGTCGTTCCGCGGTCAGAAGATCTGACCCGATATCGACCGTTTCGGCGCGACGGCAAGCCGTTTCAATTTTAGCGAAAAGAAACCGTCAAATTTTTGCGTTCTCGCCGCCGGGCGTCCGCATGCTCTCTTAATGATCGTCGGCCAGACTGAGGCCCGTCTGCGGGCATCCCACTGGCCCGGCGATGCAATGTCCCGAGCGCGCGAGCGGTACGATGGCGTCTTCTGTGCAATCCCGGCAACGCTACTGGCGCGATGTGCCGATGGCCATCGTGCTGTTTGGCTGGTTTGCGATCGGCGCGGGCGTGATCGTCTACATCGTCGACTCCTCCCCGGCCTGGCGCGAGTTTCAGGAGCGCGTGTCGGGGCGACAATCGAAACAACATGACGCGGCTCTACGCCTGGGTGACGGACAACGATCCGGCACTGCAATCGGTCAAGGGGCCGGCCAAAGGGATGGCCAATCCGGCGGCCAAGGCTCCGGCCAAGCGAACGGCCGAACTGGCAGGCTCAACAACACCTACGCGGCGTCGATCCTCATTCCCGAGCGCGGCTCGCTCTGCACACAATACGGCTTCGACAATCGCAGCGGCGCGATGTGGGACGAAGGCCTGGTCGACTGCGACGAATCCCGCCTCGATCACATCCTGAAAGACAGAGCCAAAGGCGCGGGCGACGAACGCCTGCGGGCGATCAGAAAATCGCTCGGCCACGGCGGATGATCTGACGCGAATGCATGAGTACGCCACCGCGCCGTTTCGCGGCGCGTGCGCTGCTTTTAGCTTCTAACGACTCAATTCGACATCGATCCTGAGAAACAAAAACGCGCGCCGGACTGGCGCGCGTCTGTCACGAAAAGAGCTCAAAACTCAGTGCTTCAGCTTCGCATCGACCTTGAAGGTGGCTTCGGTCTTCTTGGTGATCTCGTCGAGCGTCACGCCCGGCGCAAGCTCGATCAGCGTCATGCCGCCCGAGCCCTTCTTGTCGATCGAGAAGACGCCGAGATCGGTAATCACCATGTCGACGACGCGCGAGCCGGTCAGCGGCAGGTCGCATTTGTGCAGGAGCTTCGGCGCATCCTTCGCCGTGTGCTCCATGATGACGACGACCTTCTTGACGCCGGCGACGAGATCCATCGCGCCGCCCATGCCCTTCACCATCTTGCCGGGGATCATCCAGTTGGCGAGATCGCCGTTCTCCGCGACCTGCATGGCGCCGAGCAGCGCAAGATCGATATGGCCGCCGCGGATCATCGCGAACGAATCCGCCGAGGAGAAGAAGCTCGTGGTCGGAAGTTCGGTGATGGTCTGCTTGCCGGCGTTGATGAGGTCCGGATCTTCGTCGCCCTCGTAGGGAAACGGACCGAAGCCGAGCATGCCGTTCTCGCTCTGGAGCTGCACGGTCATGCCGTCGGGGATGTAGTTCGACACCAGCGTCGGGATGCCGATGCCGAGATTGACGTAGAAGCCGTCGCGCAATTCCTTGGCGGCGCGTTCGGCCATCTGGTCGCGGGTCCATGCCATGTCTGTTACTCCTTACGCCATCACGCGCTTGCGCGTGGTGCGCACTTCGATGCGCTTCTCGGCGGTGGTCTTGATGATGCGGTCGACATAGATGCCGGGCGTGTGGATCATGTCGCCGTCGATCTCGCCGGGCTCGACGAGATGCTCGACCGAGGCGACGGTGATGCGGCCGGCGGTCGCCATCATCGGGTTAAAGTTGCGCGCGGTCTTGCGGTAGACGAGGTTGCCCTCGGTGTCGCCCTTCCAGGCATGCACCAGCGACAGGTCGGCAACGAGGCCGGTCTCCATGATGTAGCGCTCGCCGTTGAAGGTGCGCTCTTCCTTGCCCTCGGCGATCGCGGTGCCGACGCCGGTCTTGGTAAAGAAGGCCGGGATGCCCGCCCCGCCCGCGCGCATGCGCTCGGCGAGCGTCCCTTGCGGGTTGAATTCGATTTCGAGCTCGCCGGCGAGGAACTGGGCGGCGAACAGCTTGTTCTCACCCACGTAAGACGCGATCATTTTCTTGATCTGGCGCGTCTCCAGCAGCAGGCCGAGGCCGGCGCCGTCGATGCCGGCATTGTTGGACACGCAGGTCAGGTTCTTCACGCCCGTGTCGCGCAGCGCCTTGATCAGTTCCTCCGGCATGCCGCAGAGGCCGAAGCCGCCCGCCATCACCATCATGCCGTCGCGGCAGATGCCGTCGAGCGCCGCTTTCGCGTTCGGAAATACTTTCTTCTTCATGCACACCACCCGTGAGCCGGACCCAACGCCCGTGCCCATTGGAATAGCCGGGCCGTATGAAAGGTCAACCCGGCCGACGCCCCGAAAGACGCGGGAAAAGGCCGATTTTCCTGGCGTCGAAGCGGCCAGTTTGGTTCTCCGGGCTGCCCGGCTAACCTGCCCGGCACAGGTCGCATTTCAAGGCTGGGAAAGACAGGAGCGGACACACCATGGCGGACATCAAAATCTATAATCCGGAAGGTCTGGCGAAACCGCTCGGCCAGTATTCCCACGTCACCCGCGTCAAGGCGTCCGAATATCTCTATATCGCCGGCCAACTCTCGGCCGACAAGGCGGGCCAGGTCGTCGGCGTCGACGACTTCGACGCGCAGTGCGTCCAGATCTTCGCCAATATCGAAGTCGCGCTGAAGTCGGCCGGGGCCGGCTGGGGCAATGTCGTGCAGTTCACGACCTATCTCGTCCACTCACAGGACATTCCGAAATTCATGAGCTATCGGCTGCGCGAATTCCCGAAACTGTTCCCGAACGGCGTCTATCCGCCGAACACCCTGCTGATGGTCGACCGGCTGGTGCAGGAGCCATTCCTGGTCGAAGTGCAGACGGTGGCGGCTCTATAGCCACAGCCTCAACTTCGCTTGCGGAACAGGTTCTGGAACACCGAGCGGATCCACTTGTTGCCCGGCTCGCGGTGAAAGCGGTCGTGCCAGTACTGAAAGATCTCGATCCGCGGCAGTTTCACCGGCGGGCGGATCACTTCGAGATTGAGGTCGTCGGCCATCGTATGCGCGATCGACAGCGGCAACGTCGCCACGGCATCGGTGTGCTTGGCGACGACCGC
Organism: Pseudolabrys sp.; assembly: GCA_050184975.1. Taxonomy (GTDB): domain Bacteria; phylum Pseudomonadota; class Alphaproteobacteria; order Rhizobiales; family Xanthobacteraceae; genus Pseudolabrys. The sequence continues at coordinate 38,875 of JBFWZV010000003.1, forward strand.
CGCGGCGATGAAGATCGGCACGCGGCAGATGATGTTCTCCGGCGGGATCACCGCTTCGAGCGAGCGCTCGGCCTGCTGATGGGCGTGGCCGGTGCCGAGCGTCGACACCAGCACGTGACGCTCGGCAGCGAACTCCTTGAGCGACGGCGCCGAGGACAGCCGCGGGTGACCGCGGTTCACCACGCTGACATATTCCTCCATCCAGAGCGGCTGGCGGCGGATACCCTTGATGAGCGAGGGGAACGAGCCCATCGCGAAATCCACCGTGCCGGATTCAAGCCATGATTCCAGATGCTGGCCGTCGAGCTGCATCACGCGCAGCCGCACACGCGGCGCATCCTTGAGCACGCGGTCGACCAGCGGCGGCAGCAATTTGATGACACCGGCATCGACCACGCAGAAATTGAACGTGCGGTTCGACAATCTCGGATCGAACGGCACGTGCTCGGTGCGCAACGACCGCATCTGGTCGAGGATCGATGCGACCGGCCCCGCGAGTTCGATCGCCTTCGGCGTCGGCTCCATGCGGTGCGACACCCGCACAAACAAAGGGTCGTCGAAATAACGGCGCAGCCGCGCGAGCGTCTTGCTCAAGGCAGGCTGCGTGACGTGCAGCACCTGCGCGGCCCGCGTCAGGCTGTGCTCGCGCAACAGCACGTCGAGCACCCGCAAATGATGCAGTTCCAGCGCAACACTATTCCCGTCCGGCATGATCTTAATTCCCTCTGCCTTATAGTTTAGGCCAAGGAATCGGCGCTAGGCTAGCCCCATCAAATGCAGACCGGGCGGACAACTTCGCATCCCGCCGGCTGCGCGCGAGGTGGGCCGATGACGACACCAATGCCGACCGTCTCCGAGCCGCGCCGTGCGGCGCAACAAAACGCCGCCGGCAATCTCGCACCAGTGACCGCGCAGCAGTTCCGCGATGCGATGTCGCAAATCACGACGCCGGTGTCCGTCATCACGACTGACGGCGCAGCCGGGCGCTTCGGCATGACCTGCTCGGCGGTGTGCGCAGCAAGCGATACGCCGCCCATGCTGATTGCGTGTGTCTATTCCGCGAGCGCGGCGAATGCGGTCCTCAGGGCCAATGGCGTGCTTTGCGTCAACAGCCTGAATGCCGGCCAAAGCGAGTTGTCGCAACTCTTTGCCAGTTCACGCGGCGTGCCGATGGAGGAGCGTTTTCCGATCGACGACTGGGGAACGCTGGTGACGGGATCGCCCTGCCACCGCGAGGCATTGGCGACGCTCGACTGCGAGATCGCCGACGTCCGCGAGGCCGGAACGCACAGCATCTTTCTGGCCAAAGTGCTGTCGACCGGGATTGGCGAGCCGGCAGGGCCGCTCGTTTATCACCGCCGCGCCTATGCGACGACGCGCAGCCTATAGCGAACTGAAGCGACATGTCGCGAACCGAGGCCGGGTCGCGATTGGAATTTCCAGGGAGGATGTCAATGTTGCGGACCGGCAAACAGTATCTCGAAGCGCTGAATGACGGCCGTACCGTCTGGGTCGGCGACACCAAGGTCGACAATGTCGCGACCCATCCTCTGACCAAGGACTACGCGCAACGGACGGCCGAGTTTTTCGATCTGCACCGGCGGCCGGACCTCCAGGACGAATTGACCTTTGTCGACGACAAGGGCGTCCGCCGTTCGATGATGTGGTTCCTGCATCGCAGCAAGGACGACCTCGTCCGCAAACGCAAATATCTCGAATACATCATGCGTCACTTCGTGGCGGCGTCGATGCCGCGCACACCGGACGCGCAGAACTACATGCTGGTGACCTATATCGACGACCCAGAGCCGTGGGAGACTGCTTCAATCGGCGCCGACGGCCGCGGGCTCGCCGACAACATCCGCAATTTCTGGCAGTTCGCGATGGACAACGATCTCGTTGTCGCGCCGCATTTCGTCGATCCGCAGGCCGACCGTTCCGATCCGAACGCGCATGCGACCTCGCCGGCTCTGCGCATCGTCAAGACCACCGAGGAAGGCATCGTGGTCAACGGCGTGAAGGCGATCGGCACCGCCTCGGCCTTCGCCGATTACTTGCATCTCGGCGTGTTCTTCCGGCCCGGCGCCAAGGGCGACCAGATCATCTACGGCGTCTGCCCGGCCAATCTCAAAGGCATCACCATCGTCTGCCGCGGCAGCGTGGTTTCGGACGATCCGGTCGAGCATCCCCTCGCCTCCCAGGGCGACGAACTCGACTCTACGCTTCTGTTCGACAACGTGCTGATCCCGTGGAAATACGTCTTCCACATCGGCAATCCCGATCACGCCAAGCTCTATCCGCAGCGCGTGTTCGACTGGGGCCACTATTACGCGCTGGTGCGCCAGGCGGTGCGCGCGGAACTCCTCGCCGGCCTCGCCATCTTGATGTGCGAGCATCTCGGCACCTTCAAGATCGACGCCGTGCAGTCCCGCCTCGCCAAGCTGATCGGCTTCCAGCAGTCCACCTTCGCGCATGTGCTGGCTTCGGAAGACCAGGGCTTCCATACGCCGGGCGGCCTCTACAAGCCGGATATCCAGCTGTTCAACTGGGGTCGCGTCTACTTCCTCTCCCACATGGGCTCGATGATCGACGAACTGCTCGACCTGTGCGGCCGCAGCGCCATCATGTTCCCGACCGAGCAGCAGTGGCAGAACCCGCAGATGCGTCCCTGGCTCGAAAAACTCAACAAGGGCGCGTTCGGCGAGCCTTACGACCGCATCAAGATCGCACGCGTCATCCGCGACCTCTACCTGACCGACTGGGGCGGCCGCATTTCGATGTTCGAGAATTTCAACGGCACGCCGCTCGCCACTTTGCTGACGCTGACGATGAAGCGGGCCGAATTCACGGGCACCGGCCCATTCGCCGAATTTGCACGCAAGGTCTGCGGAATTGAAATAAGTCGCGACGGGCCGTCCGAATACAATACGACCGCCGACTATGCCAAAGCTCAGGATGCAGGCCGCCGCGACAGCAAGCGCGTCCCGGTCCAGGCTGCCGAATAGCACACGACACGAAACACGAGAGAACTGCACAAGGAGGACTTATGGCCAAACAGCGTATCAGCTACGTCCCGCTGGAGAAGATGGACGCCGAGATGCGGAAGGAAATGGAGCGCTGCCAGCGCGAAGGCACGCCCCGTCCGGAGAGCACGGCAGTGCGCGCGCATGTCAAAGCCGCGTTCTGGTTCTTCGCCAATTCCTGGCGCGACCTGTTCCATACCGGCGTCGCCGATCACTCGCTCAAGGAACTCTGCCGTCTTTATGTCTCGCGCTCGGTGCAGTGCGAATACTGCGGCAATCAGCGCTCCGACAAGGCGATCGCCAGCGGCAAAGTGATCGAAGATCACGTTATGGACCTTCTCAATTTCGAGAAGTCCACGCGCTTCAACGAGCGCCAAAAGGCCGTCCTCGCCTATGCCGAGGCGATCGTCTGGCACTTGCATACCGATGACGCGTTCTGGGACCGCATGCACAAGAACTTCAGTGAACCGGAACTGGTCGAGATCGGCTGCATGATCGGCCTCACCCTCGGCCAGCAGAGTTGGCTGCGCCTGCTCAATATCGAGCATCACGAAGTGCTCGCCGGTACCGACGCCTCGATGGCGCCGGGCTACAAGACGATGGACGAGCTCAAGCAGACGAAGTCCGCGGCCGATTACTGGGCGAAATCGAAGGCCCAGCCCGGCGGCGAAAGGGTCGCCTAGATCCGGCGGCGGGCAACGGGGGCGTTGCTGCGTCGGCGGGACGAAGCCAAGCCAGGTAAAGGCACTTGATGGCAAGTCCGGCATCGACATTCGCGATCCCATCCGCGGCCCAGCCTCCCGCTCCAGCCGGAGCGGGAGGCCTCCCGCCCCATGTTCAGGTCATCCAGATGGCGATTGCGATCTGGGCGTCGCGCGCGATCTACGCCGCGGCAAGACTCGGGATCGCCGACCTTCTTGCCGGCGGCCCAAAGACTGCGGAAGCGATTGCCGATGCGACCGGCACGCATGCGCCATCGATCCACCGGCTGCTGCGCGCGCTTGCAAGCCGCGGACTGTTCACGGAAACCGCGCCCAAGACATTTGCTTTGACTCCGCTTGGCGCCGCATTGCGCACCGGAGCGCCAGGCGCCGCCCGCGGCGCCGTCCTGACTCTCGCCGGCGACTGGCAATGGAAGGCGTGGGACGAATTCCTCTACAGCTTGAAGACCGGCAAGCCAGCGATGGACAAGGTCTGGAACGCCCCGCTGTTCGATTATCTCGTCGCCAATCCCGAGGACGGCGCACTGTTCGACGAAGCTATGGTCGGCATGCACGAGGCCGAAGGCCCGGCGGTCGTCGCGGTCTACGATTTCTCGAAATTCAAATCGATCGTCGATCTTGGCGGCGGCACCGGTTCGCTGCTGACCGCGATCCTGCGAACATATCCACAGCTACGCGGGATCGTTTTCGATCTTGAAAAGACGATGCCAGCCGCAGAGCGGCGGCTCGCCGATGCCGGGTTGCGCGATCGCTGTGACGCGGTGGCCGGCGATTTTTTCAAATCTGTCCCCGCCGATCACGATTGTTATCTGCTGTCGCACGTGCTGCACGACTGGACCGACGAGCAGTCAATCGCGATTTTGAGGAATTGCCGCAAGGCCATCCCTTCTGACGGCCGCCTGCTCATCGTCGAGACGGTGCTGCCGCCGGGCGACGTACCGCATCACGGCAAGCTGCTCGACCTTCTGATGCTGACAGTGCCGGGTGGCCTTGAGCGGACGGCGGACGAATATGCCGGTTTGCTCGAGGCCGCCGCCTTCCGCCTGTCGCGCGTCATTCCGACTCAAACGCCGCAAAGCATCGTCGAGGCGATGCCCGTGTAATGCATTGTCGATCACAGAAAACCGAGCATGCCGCGAAGGCACGCCGAACATATCGAAGACACCAAAGGGAGGAAGAAAAATGACAAGGTTTCGGATACGGCCGTCGGCCGGCAAGACGGCGACGGCAGCTCTGCTGGTTTCCGCAGGCATGGTTATGGCGTCCTCGGCCATCGCCAAGGAATTGAAGCTCGCGACGTTTCTGCCGCCAACGCACCCGATCACCAAGCTCTATGAACAGCTCAGCAAGGAAATTGCCGAGGAGAGCAAGGGCGATCTCACAATCAAGGTCTTCGCCGGCGGCACGCTCGGCGCCGGCCCGTTCCAGCAGTATCAGCGCGCGGTCGAGGGAGTGGCCGATATCTCCGACATCTGCCACGCCTTCCACGCCAAGGTGTTCAGCCGCACGATGCTGATCGTGCTGCCCGGTTCTTCGACCTCGGCAGTCGACGCCACGGAGCGCATGTATGCCACCGAAAAGCTGCTCGCGCCGGACTACAGGCTCGTCAAGAACGTCTACATGTATGCGGTAACCCAGGCCGTGCTGACGTCCAAAGAGTCGCCGGTGCGAACGATGGACGACATCAAGGGCAAGAAAGTCTTCACGCCGGGCGCCGCTTTTGCGCCGACCATCTCGGCCTGGGGCGGAACGCCGGTGCCGATGGCACTGGAAGAGATGTATAACGCGCTGTCTACAGGCGTAGTCGACATGGTGGCGTTGCCGGCAGTCTCGCTCGGCCCGCCCTTCCGTCTCGGCGAAGTCGCTAAATATTCGAGCGTAGGGCTATCCGGCCTGTTCAACCCCTGCGGCGCCATCATGAACAAGGACAGCTACGCCTCGTTGTCGGCATCGCAGAAGGCGATCTTCGACAAGCACACCGGCAAGGCACTTGCCATGCGCGCCGCGAAGATATTCGACGGCTGGGCGGCCGCGGCTATGAAGGGTGCGCAGGAAAAGAATGGCCTGCAGCGTATCGACCTGCCGCCCGAAGTCCGTCAGAATCTGCGCAACGCCGCAAAACCGGTGATCGACAAGACCATCGCCGGACTCGAAGGCGCAGGCGTCAAGGACGCCCGCCAGATCTATGACGCGATGAACAAATAGTCGATTGCGTCCGCAATGGTGCGCCGCGGCGGCGGCAATGCCCGCTTCCGCAGCCCGTTGCGATGCGTCGTTGGGAAGACGAGATGCTTGCCTGGATTGACCGGATTGTCCGCGCATTGGTCCTGTGGTTCGGCGGCGCCGTGCTGCTGGCCCTGCTGGCGCTGACGGTCATCGACGTGACCGGCCGATACTTCCTCGATTGGCCGCTGTACGGGTCCCTCGACCTCTATAGCGCGCTGCTGGCGTCGGTCGTTGCGATTTCGATTCCATATGGTCAGCGAACCGGCGCGCATGTATCGGCCGACGTCTTTGCCCATATCGCCAGTCCGGCCGTCGAACGCTTCATCGCCCTCCTGGTTCGACTTGTCTCCGCCGCGGTCGCCGCCTTGTGGGCGTGGCATCTCTATCGCTCTGGAAACACGGCCGCCTTGCTCGAGGAGTCGACTCAACTTCTCGGAATTCCGTTCCAGCTGATCTACTACATCCTGTCTGTCGGTATCGGCCTTTACGCGGTCATTCTGATCGTCGAGGCCGCGGCTCAAATGACGAGTGGCCGGGTCGAGCTGCTTGTCGACCGCAGCCAGGCCACCATGGTGTCCCCTGATGAGTAACGTGGCGATCGGCTTGATCGGCCTTGCGGGCTTGTTCGTGCTGTTTGTATTGCGCGTGCCTGTCGGGCTGTCGATGCTGATAACCGGCGTTGCCGGCACGGTCGCGATCCACGGCTGGAAGCCGGCGATGTCGTCGCTGACCAGCGAAACCTTCGCGATCGCCAACTACTCGCAGCTTGTCGTGCTGCCGATGTTCGTCCTGATGGGCAACCTTGCCGGCGCCTCCGGCATGGGACGCGACCTCTACGCCGCCGCTTATACCTGGATCGGGCAGATCCGCGGCGGGCTTGCTTCCGCGACAATCGTTGCCTCCGCCTGCTTCGCCGCAATGAGCGGATCGTCGGCCGCCTCGGCCGTCACCATGGGCCGCGTCGCTCTGCCGGAAATGCGGCGTTTCAAATACGACGACAGTCTTGCGACCGGCACGGTCGCCGCCGGCGGCACGCTCGGTTTCCTCATCCCCCCCAGCGCCGGGTTCGTGATCTATGCGGTGCTGACCGACCAGTCGATCGGGCGGCTGTTTCTGGCCGGCGTTGTTCCGGGAATTCTGCTGTCGCTGTTGTTCGTGATCGCCATCACGATCATGACCTACATCTATCCGCATATCGGCCCCGCCGGCCCGAAGACGACATGGGCCGAAAAACTGAACGCGACCCGGCGATCATTCGCCATTGTCGCGGTCGTCGGGCTTGTCATCGGTGGCATGTATCTCGGTGTCTTTACTCCGGTCGAGGCGTCCGGCATCGGCGCGTTCCTGACCGTCGTTATCGCGGCGCTACGCCGGCAGTTGTCGTGGCCGATTGCGCAGACCGTTGTTCTACAAACCGTCCGAACATGCGCCACGATCTTCCTGATCCTGATCGGCGCCTATGTTTTCATCCCGTTCATGGCACTGTCGCAAGTGCCAAGCCTGATCGTCGGCTATTTAATTAGCCTCGACCTCGGACCGACCGGCCTGCTGCTTCTCATCATCGGCATCTACATCGTGCTCGGTTGCTTCATGGAGGGTTTCTCCATGATGGTCCTCACCTTGCCGATCGTGCTCCCGCTGCTGGCTCACCTCCAGATTGACTTGATCTGGTTCGGCGTCGTCGCCATCATCGTCATCGAGATGGGCCTTATCAGCCCGCCGATTGGCCTCAATGTCTTCATCGTCAAGGGTATCGCGCCCGACGTGGCGATGAACACGATTTTCCGCGGTATATGGCCGTTCTGGCTTTCGATGGCGATCTGCATCGCAATTCTGATGGCATTCCCCGAGCTCGCACTGTTCCTGCCAAGAACAATGTTTAATTGACCCAACACGCCCGGCCGTCACGGCCGTACCGACATGGAGAACATCATGCAAGGACTCTACCCAAACGATGCTTCGATCCTCGACAGCATCGGACGTCTGCTGATCGTCGCATCTTTCGTGATCGTCGGCCTGCGCAACCTGCAGAAACATCAGATCGAGGATCATGTGAAGCGGCTGGGCATCTTCAAGTGCCCGATGCCGCGCGCCGCATTCTGGATCGGAACGGCAATCGAGTTCGTCGGCTGTGCCCTCGTGCTCGCCAACTGGCACGCGAAGATTGGCGTCATCCTGCTGCTGATCTTCACCGTCGTCGCCTCGCTGCTGCTGTTGCGGTTCTGGGAAATGGACGACCCGATGAAGCGCACCGGAATGCAGAACGGATTCATGGCAAACATCGCAATTACCGGCGGCCTGCTGCTGCTCCTGCAGAACGTCCGCTAGCCGACGGAGCCGGGCAATGACGACGACCAAGACGTCCGGGCGGCTCGATCCGCTGCCGCCGGAAACGACTCCGGAGCTGAAGGACGAGTTCGACTCGTTTTTCAAAACGCTCGGCTTCGTGCCGAACAGCGTTCTGACAATGCAACGCAAGCCGAAACTTGCCCGAGCGTTCGTCCAGATCCAACGCGCAATCTGGGATCCGGACAGCAAGGTCGACCGCGGCTTCAAGCGGCTGGTCGCCCATGTCGCAAGCCGCAATGCCGCCGACGTTTACAGCATGGCGCATACCGCGAGTGGCGCGCTGCATTTCGGGATCAGCGAAGACAAGCTCCTCGCTGCCCGCGACTATCGAACCAGCGTCCTGTTCAGCCAGGCCGAGAAGGCCGCGCTCGATCTTGCGGTTGCGGCAAGCACCTCGCCCATCGCCGTTGGCGAAACGCACTTCGCCGAGTTACGAAAACACTGGACCGAGGAACAGATTGTCGAACTGATGGGCGTCATCGCGGTTGCGGGCTTCCTGGCGCGCTGGAACGTTGCAATGGCCACCCCGATCGAGGCCGAGCCCCTCGAAGTCGGCGAGCGCTATCTCGCGGCGCAGGGCTGGTCTGCGGGCGCGCATCTGCGCTGATCGTCGGAAAATAAAGAAATGCCGGCTCCGACCATGGAGCCGGCGAAGTCGTGGGAGAACTCTCAGGCGAGCTTTACGTATTCGAAGTCGCCGGGTTTGTTGTCGATTCCGACTTTGGGCGGTGCGATCCACGATGCGAACTTGCCGGGCTGAATCTCCGGCTGCATCAGGCTTTCGATAAAGTCCCTGTCGCCGTCGGAGGGCAGAAACTCACCCTTACGTTTGTTCCACTGCTCGTCGCTCAGGATGTTGCCCTGCGGGTCTGCCTTGATTTCGGAGAACTCGCCGATCGCGCGGTGGAACGCCTGGTGCGGCAGCTTCATCTCAAACGGAACACCGGCCGCTTCGATGACCTTGTTCCAACGACCGACGCCGAGACCGCAGTCGGTAACGTAATCGTCGCGCAGCCGCATGTTCAGCGCTGACAGCGCCGGCGTCTCTTCCGTGACGAACTTGCCGTCCTTCAGGCGCAATACCGGATAGCTCTCACCCTCGAGCTGGTGATCGTCCTTGAGGCGGTCCTCTCGGAAACGGCCCTTGAGGCCGGCATGGAACGCGTTCGCGGCATTGGTCGAGACTTCATTGCCGAACAGATCGAGCGATAACGAGCAGTGCATATTGAGTTTCTTCTGCACGGTCGGCAGGTCGATCACGCCCAGCTTGCGCACAGCCTCGATGTCGTTCGGATCCTCGACGCCGGCTGCCTTCATCGCCTCGCAGGTGCGCTGGATGATGCGGCTTACGCCGGTCTCGCCGACGAACATGTGATGCGCTTCTTCGGTCAGCATGAAGCGGCAGGTGCGCGACAGCGGATCGAAACCGGACTGCGCCTGCGCCTCGAGCTGCATCTTGCCATCGCGGTCGGTGAAGTAAGTGAACATGAAGAACGAGAGCCAGTCAGGAGTCTTCTCGTTGAAGGCGCCGAGCATCCGCGGCGTATCGGGATCGCCGGAGCGGCGCTCCAGCAACGCATCGGCCTCGTCGCGTCCCTCGGCGCCAAAATACTTGTGCAGCAAGTAGACCATCGCCCAAAGATGACGGCCTTCCTCGACATTGACCTGGAACAGGTTGCGCATGTCGTAGAGAGACGGCGCGGTCTTGCCGAGATGCCGCTGCTGCTCGACCGAGGCAGGCTCGGTGTCGCCCTGGATCACGATCAGGCGGCGCAGCATCGCACGATACTCGCCCGGCACTTCCTGCCAGGCTGCCTCGCCCTTATGGCTTCCGAACGGAACCTTGCGGTCGTCGACCTGCGGCGCAAGCAGAATACCCCAGCGGTATTCCGGCATTCGCACATAGTCGAACTTGGCCCAGCCTTTGGGATCGACGCTCACCGCGGTGCGCAGATAGACAAGCGACTGCTGGAAGCCGTCCGGTCCCATATCGTGCCACCAGTCGATATAGCCCGGGTGCCACTTCTCCAGTGCATGTTTGACGCGCGTATCGCTGTTCAGCCCGACATTGTTCGGGATGAGACCATCGTAGTCGACCTGCTGGATATTCATGGCTACACCCTTTCGCGCTTGAAGGTTGGTGACACACCGGTGCCGTAGAGCGTCAAGGCGCCCTTCTCGCCGATGGCGTTGGGACGCTGGAAGATCCAGTTCTGCCAAGCGGTCAGCCGGCCGAAGATCTTGGTTTCCATGGTCTCGGGACCGGCGAATCGGAGATTTGCTTCCATGCCGGTCATGGCGTCGGGCGAAAAGCTCGCGCGCTCTTCGGTCATGACGCGTAGTTCGTCGTCCCAGTCGAAATTCTCATAGGCGACTGTGACAAGGCCAAGTTCGGCGGCTGCCTCACCTTCGAGCGGGGCGCCGATTTTGCCATCGAGCACCTTCAGCGTGTCTGGCTCGCCAAGGAACCGGGTCTGCAGACGGGTCAGCCCGTTGCCCATCGGATACGCGCCAAAATTGGCCTTGCCGAGAACGATCGCCGCGGGCGGTCGATTGTCGCCTTCGCGGGTGCCGATCAGCATCGCCGAACGGTCGGAGGCGAAAATGAGTTCGGCAAGTGTTCCGGCAAAGCACGAGCCTGGCTCGATCAGCGCGATCAGACTCTTCGCCGTCACATCGACCCGTTTCAGGACGCGCTTGATGTAATGCAGAACCTCACGCATCAGCCAGTCGTCCTGCGACGACAGCAGGAACTCGTCATAATCCAGAATCGATTCCGCCGTCCCTTCCGTGCGGAACAAAACGAGCGTGATATCCGGCTCGTTCATGCGCAGGTGAAAGATCGCGTTCTCGAGCTCACGCGCCGCCGCCAACGGCCAGAACGCGGCACCAAGCTCGTGCGCCGCCTCGACCGACGCCGGCACCTTTTCCGTGGGGCCGCGCACGATCACCGTCGCAATCAGCTTGTCGCGATCGATTTCAACGCTGACGTGATTGTAGTCAAGACGATCGCCGGCGATCTTGGGCTCGAGCCGCGTCAGCGTGATGCCATTTGCCCCTTTGGGGCGATCCGAGCGCGACGCGATCTCATGGGCCCTCGTCTTCACGGCGTCTGCCCATTTCGAAGAGGGCACTACCTCGTCGACCAGCCGCCATTCGACGGCCCGCTTGCCGCGTACACCTTCCTCGGTCGAGCAAAAAACGTCGGCACGGTCGCGGCGCACTTTGCGCTTGTCGGTGACGCGCGTCAGCCCGCCGGTGCCCGGCAACACCGCCAGCAGCGGCACCTCCGGCAACGACACGTTCGAGCGCCGATCGTCGACCAGCATGATGTATTCGGTCGCCAGCGCAAGCTCGTAACCGCCACCCGCGCAACTGCCGTTCACGGCAGTCAGGTAGATCTGTCCGGAATTCGCACTGGCATCTTCCATCGCCAGCCGTGTTTCGTTGGTGAACTTGCAGAAGTTGACCTTGTGGCCATGCGTGGCTTTGCCGAGCATGCGGATGTTCGCTCCGGCGCAAAACACATTGTCTTTGCCTGACTTCACGACCACGGCACGCACTTCAGGATGCTCGAAGCGCAGCCGCTGGATCGCGTCGTTCAATTCGATATCGACGCCGAGGTCGTAAGAATTGAGCTTGAGTTCGTAATAATCGAACAGACCGCCCTTGGGATCGACGTCCATGATGAGGCTGGCGACGTCGCCGTCGAACTCCAGGCGCCAGTGCCGGTAACGCGACGGTTCGGTCTGAAAATCGATGGTCATTATGGTGCTGTGGCGCCTGCGCCTCGCAGCGCATTTCGCCTCCCTGAACTGCATTATTTTGCAAAAAACTATCATCGCCAGGGAGCGCTGACAAGGCAAAAGCCGTCGCCGGAATTCTCAAATTTCCCTTATTTGAGGCACATTTCTGAACTCCGCTGCAGATATTTCGCTCTTAAAAAAGCCGGTTGCCCCGTCTTTTAAAATCAGCCATAGTTATCAGGCATTATATTGCAGAAACCCTCCAGAACGACCGATGGCCACAAACACCGCGCGCACAACCGCCAAACTGCCGCGTCCCGCCGGGGACGTCCGCAACTACCTGACCCGGCTTGGCGAACGCGTTCGCCGCCTGCGTCATCAGCGCGGCATGACCCGCAAGACGCTGGCGCAGCACGCCGATGTGTCGGAGCGCTATCTCGCCCAACTCGAGACCGGTGAAGGCAACTGCTCGATCGTGCTGCTGCGGCGGATTGCCGGAGCGATGAGCGTGCCGGTCACGCAGCTTGTGTCGGAAGGCGGCGATCCCCCGGTCGACGCCGTTCTGCTCTCGCAATTTCTTGAACGCCTGCCGCCGCAGGCCGCCAAGCAAGCCCGTGAACTGGTCCTCCAGCATTTCGGCGAAACATACGGTGCCGGCCGTCGGTCGCGCATCGCTTTGGTCGGCCTGCGCGGCGGCGGCAAGTCGACGCTCGGTGTGACGCTCGCCGAGCGTCTTGGCGTGCCGTTCATCGAACTTGACCGCGAGGTCGAACGCTTTGCCGGTACGTCGCTCGGAAAAATCTTCGAAATGTTCGGTCAGGATACGTTTCGCCGCGCCGAACGCGACGCCCTCGACGATATCCTGCGCCGTCATCCGTCCTTTGTGTTGGCGACGAGCGGCAGTATCGTGACGGAACCCGCGACTTACGAACAACTCCTGTCGTCGTGTCTGACGATCTGGGTGCGCGCCGAGCCATCCGAACACATGAACCGCGTCGTCGCCCAGGGTGACATGCGGCCAATGGCAAGCAATCCGCGGGCGATGGATGACCTCATCGCCATCCTGCAAAGCCGTGAGCCGCTCTACGCCAAGGCGGATCTTACGCTCAATACCACCAAGCGAACGCCGAACCAGAGCCTCTCCGATATTCTGGCGTTTCTCGGCAATCCCGCGTAACGCGCTGATTACCTGCGCAGTCGCACCTCACGAGACGCAAAAGACGGAAACAGGACAGATGCCCAAGATCACGTTTATCGAACACGACGGCGCGGTTCACACGGTCGATGCCGAGATCGGCTCCAGCGTCATGGAGACGGCGCTGCGTAACAGCATCGCAAGCATCGTCGCAGAATGCGGCGGCGGCTGCACCTGCGCGACCTGTCTCGTTCACGTCGATGAAAAGTGGTTTCCCATCGTCGGAGAGCCCTCGGACGATGAGGCTTATATGATCGACGGCGCTTTCGAGATCACGCCGACCTCACGATTGGCTTGCCAGATCAAGGTCACCGATGAACTGGACGGTCTTATCGTGCGCACGCCGACCTATCAGGGTCGCTGAACCGGGCGCGCTACACCCGGCCCGCCGTTAGCCCGCCGGTACTCTCGATAAAGCGGACCACCTCGTCAACGCCCTGCCCGGTCTGCATATTGGCGAACACGAAAGGCCGCGTGCCACGCATTTTTTTCGCGTCTCGCTCCATGACCTCGAGCGACGCGCCGACATAGGGCGCAAGATCGACCTTGTTGATGACGAGCATGTCGGAGCGGGTGATGCCGGGACCGCCTTTCGACGGGATTTTCTCGCCAGCGGCGACGTCGATCACATAGATTGTCAGATCCGCAAGTTCGGGCGAAAAGGTCGCGGCGAGATTGTCGCCGCCGGACTCGACCAGAATCAGTTCGAGACCGGGAAATTTCGTCCGCATGTCGGCGATGGCCGCAAGGTTGATCGAGGCGTCCTCGCGGATTGCCGTGTGCGGGCAGCCGCCGGTCTCGACGCCGGCAATGCGCTCCGGCGCCAGCGCGCCCGAGCGTACCAGATACTCGGCGTCCCATTTCGTGTAGATGTCGTTGGTGATCGCGGCAATGTCGTAGCGCTCGCGCAGCCTCTTGCACAGCGCGTCCATTAGCGTGGTTTTGCCGGAGCCGACCGGCCCGCCGACCCCGACACGTAGCGGGCCATGCGGCGATGGTTTACCTGAACTCATGAGCGGAACAGCCTCGTATATTGCGTTTCGTGGCGCATGCTGGCGATGTCGGCGCGGAACGCGGCACCGCCGGCGTCGTCAAGCGATGCACCAAGCGCGCGCTTGGCAGTGTCCTGAACCACGGCTTCGAGCCGCGCGGTGACGCGCTGACCGTCGGTCTGACCGAGCGGCACGAGCCGCACGCCCGCGGAGACAAGGTTGGCGACCATGGCCTGAAGGTAGGCCAACAGACCCGGCGCGACCGGAACACGGTGCGCGGCGCAGGCCGCGGCGACCGCGATCGGGAGCGCGATGACCCCCTCGAGGTCGTTGAGCGGCGGCGATGGCCAGGCCGACCTTGTGACATCGACAAAGGCCCGCCCCTGCGCCGTTGTCTCAAGATAACGTTCCTTCGTCGGAGCGAAGGCGAGCGCCAGTTCCGACACATGGCGGAGCACCACCGTGTCGCCGGCCGCGACCGCGCGATGTGCGTGCGCGAAGAAGACCGCGTCGCAAAAACCGCCGCCCCCGGTCAGCACGATGTCAATCCAGTCGCCGAGCGAAGCCGCGTCCCTGATATCGCCGGTCTCGACCGCCCATTCGATGCCGCTCGAATAAGAGAAGGCGCCGATCGGATAGGCCGGCGACAGCCAGGCCATCACCCGATAGAGCGCAGCAAAATCGACGTGCTCAGTTTCGGTTCCGGCTTCCGGAAGCCGGAATGGCAACTCGCGGGTCATGCGTCGTGCCCGTTGCCGTGACGATGACTGTGACTATACGCGCCTGACTCCGGATCGAACGGCGCCTCGACGTGAGCGATGCGCGCCCCCAAGCCACGCAGCATCTCATCCAGCACATGGTCGCGGCGGATGCGGAAACCCGCACCGACGAACTGAATTTCGGTATGGCGATTGCCGACATGCCAGGCGAGCCGCGCCAGCGTCTCCGGCGTATCGGCGGTCACCTCGGTCAACGGTTCCGGCTTGCCGGCGATACGCACCATGGCGCCGTCTTCCAGTAACAAACCGTCGCCGTCGCAGAGCTGAAGCGGATTCGGGAAATCAACCAGATAAGTCGCCCCCTCCTCGCCGACAAAAACGATACGGCGACGATGGCGATCCTGCGCGTCGAGTACGACGACGTCAGCAGCGTCCGCCAGACGCCACGCCCCCACACGCTTGACCTCGGTCACTCGCTTCATGATCCGGCCTTACACCTGCATCAAAACAGGAAGTACCGCTGCGCCATCGGCAGAACCTCCGCCGGCGCACAGGTGAGCAACTCGCCATCGGCGCGAACTTCGTAGGTTTCCGGGTCGACTTCGATGTCAGGCGTCGCTCCATTGTGGATCATGCTCTTTTTCGAGATTTTCCCGCGCGTATTCTGCACCGCCACCAGCGTCTTCTGGATGCCGAGCTTCTTGCCGAGATTGGAACGCACCGCAGCCTTCGACGCGAACACGACGGACGACGCCGTCCGAGCGCGGCCGAAGGCGCCGAACATCGGCCGATAATGAACCGGTTGCGGTGTCGGGATCGAGGCATTCGGATCGCCCATCGCCGCGGCGACGATCGTGCCGCCCTTGATGACCATGTCCGGCTTCACGCCGAAGAATGCCGGCGACCACACTACGAGATCGGCGAGCTTGCCCTTCTCCACCGAGCCGATGATTTTCGACACGCCATGCGCGATCGCCGGATTGATCGTGTATTTGGCAACATAGCGTTTGGCGCGGAAATTATCGTTGTCGCCCTTGTCTTCGGGCAGCCGGCCGCGCTGCTTCTTCATCTTGTCGGCGGTCTGCCAGGTACGAATGACGACCTCGCCGAGCCGGCCCATGGCCTGACTGTCCGACGACATCATCGACAGCGCGCCGATGTCGTGAAGGATGTCCTCCGCCGCGATAGTTTCCTTGCGGATACGGCTTTCGGCGAAAGCGAGATCCTCAGGGATCGACGGGTCGAGATGGTGACATACCATCAGCATGTCGAGATGCTCGTCGATGGTGTTGCGGGTGAACGGCCGGGTCGGGTTGGTCGACGACGGCAGCACGTTCTTCAGGCCCGCGACCTTGATAATGTCAGGAGCGTGGCCGCCGCCGGCGCCCTCGGTGTGGAAGGCGTGAATGGTGCGGCCCTTGAACGCCTTGATGGTGTCTTCGACGAAGCCGGACTCGTTGAGCGTGTCGGTGTGGATCATCACCTGCACGTCGTAGTCGTCGGCTACCGAGAGACAGTTATCGATCGCCGCCGGCGTCGTGCCCCAGTCCTCGTGCAGCTTGAGCGCACAGGCTCCGGCTTTGACCATTTCCTCAAGCGCCGCCGGCCGCGACGCATTGCCCTTGCCGGCAAATCCGAGATTGACCGGAAACGCATCCGCCGCCTGAATCATACGCGCGATGTTGAAAGGCCCCGGCGTGCAGGTCGTCGCGTTGGTCCCGGCGGCGGGTCCGGTTCCGCCCCCCAGCATCGACGTCACGCCCGACATCAACGCGTCGTCGACTTGCTGCGGGCAGATAAAGTGGATGTGGCTGTCGAAGCCACCGGCGGTAATAATCTTGCCTTCGCCAGCGATGACTTCGGTGCCGGGGCCGATGACGATCGTGACGCCGGGCTGAATATCCGGATTGCCGGCCTTGCCGATCGCGGAGATGTTGCCGTCCTTGATACCGATGTCGGCCTTCACGATACCCCAGTGGTCGAGGATCAGCGCATTGGTGATGACGGTGTCCGCGGCGCCCTGCTTGTTGGTGATCTGCGACTGCCCCATGCCGTCACGGATCACCTTGCCGCCGCCGAACTTCACTTCCTCGCCGTAGATCGTGAAATCCTTCTCCACCTCGATGACGAGATCGGTGTCGGCGAGCCGCACCTTGTCGCCGGTGGTCGGGCCGAACATGTCGGCATAGGCGGTGCGCTTGATCGAGTAGGACATGGTTATCCTCGTAGTTAACAACCGGGCGATCGAGGCCCCTTGCGTCACACAGCCGTCAGCGTAGGCTTCATTTCAGAACGTCGCTGTTCGGTTCGCCGGGCAGAGGCGGTCGCCAAGGCCAGGATGGCCCGGGTTTCGAGCGCTGCTTGCAGCGATTGAGGCTCACGGCAGGTCCGGCCCTGGCTCTCAGTAGCTAGTACCGTGGCGCGGCTTCGGTCGCCGCCAAGGACGGATCCGAGAGCTGGTGACGGGTGGACGACGGTCCGCCCGTTATGGCTTTCAGGACGGCGCATGATCTTGTCCGAAAGCCGGTTCCCACTTTTCGGGATCATGCGCATGGGGGCCAGCATCGAGATCATTAGAGCTTCCCCATCACATCCTGCCGGAACCCGTAGACCGTCCGCTTGCCGGCGAGCGCGACCAGCGTGACGTCGCGCGACTGCCCGGGCTCGAACCGCACCGCGGTGCCTGCCGGGATGTCGAGTCGCATGCCGCGCGCCTTCTTGCGGTCGAACTTCAGCGCCGGATTGGTTTCGAAGAAATGGTAGTGCGAGCCGACCTGGATCGGCCGATCGCCCGAATTGGCGACCGTCAGCGTCACCGTCTTGCGGCCCGCATTCAACTCGATCTCGCCGTCCTTGATGAACATCTCGCCGGGGGTCATGGCGCTCTACCTCCACCTCGTCAGTTTCCATACCACCCAGCCGCCAGCCACAATCAGCGCGACGGCGAGCAGTGAATCGAGACCGGCCAATGCGCTGATGCCGTGGGGATGACTGTGCGGCGTCAACGACGGATGCGCGATGACCTGGTTGGTGAAGGCCAGTCCGAGCGGAATGAGAATGATGCGCTGCATGACGATTACCTGATGGGATCGTGAACGGTGACGAGTTTGGTGCCGTCGGGAAAAGTCGCCTCGACCTGGATTTCGTGGATCATCTCGGCAATGCCATCCATGACCTGCGCGCGCGTCAGCACCTGCGTGCCCGCCCGCATCAGATCGGCGACCGTGCGCCCGTCGCGAGCGCCTTCCACGATAAAATCCGAGATGAGCGCCACCGCCTCCGGATGATTGAGCTTGACGCCGCGCTCGAGCCGGCGCCGCGCCACCATCGCGGCGGTCGCGATCAGCAGCTTGTCTTTCTCTCTCGGTGTCAGATGCATGAAGAGCCCTCAACTCAGCCAGAGCCGGGGCAAGCCCGGCTGCCGCAGTACGGTTAGAACCGTTGTCAGATCGCGCCGGAGCGCGGCACCATCGCGGGCACAGAAACGGACCAGCGCCAACCCGTTCCAGGCGGAGACGCCTACTTCACCCGTGAATTTCTCCGATAGATCGCGTACCTGTGCGGCAATCGCGTCGTCACCGGGCACGGCGAGCAGCGTGGCAACTGCGACCGCGCCGGACGCAACCGCTGTTCCAGCAAGCCGTTCCGAAATCGCGCCGTCGAGCCGCACGGTCTCCGCAAAGATCAGCTTTCCGCCACGCCGCACACGCCAGCGGTCGTGCAGACGCCCCTGCGCTACCCGCTCGCCCATGGCACCGCGGCCGAACACGACGGCCTCGCACATCAGGAGGCTTGCGTCCTCCGCGATATCGACATCGATCCGCCGCGCAAGCCGCGCACGGTCGAACAGGATCGTTTCCTGCGGCAACCAGGCAAGCTCGGAGCGCGGGCCAGCCGACAGAGACACCGACAACTCGGTATCGGCTCCGTTCGAACGATAGATCTTCTCAGCAGCCGTTGTTCCCGCCAGCAAACGACTACGCGCGCCGGCCGCCATCGAAACGGAGAACCGATCTCCGCCGGTCATGCCGCCGGCGATATTGACGATGACGGCCTCGAGCTCGTCGCTGGCGGTATTGGGAAAGCGAACCCGCAGCGAGCCGGACTCCTGCACGTCGCGGCGAACGGTCGTGCCGCGCTCGAAGCCTGCGGTCACGACGACATGCCCGGTCGCCCGGTTGGCGGCAAAAATCTCGGCTTCGTCACGCAACGCGGCCACAGTCACAACGCCGTCCCCTCACCCCGCCCCGGTCTGCTTTCGCCAGAGCCTTGTTCTGTCAGATGGCCAGCGCCCGCCCGAGCGCGGCCTCATCCATGCTGTCGCGGTCGCAAGCATAAACCACCGAACCGCGATCCATCACGGCGAAATTGTCGCCAAGCTCGCGGGCGAAGTCGAGATATTGTTCGACCAGTACGATGGCCATGTCACCGAGCGACCGCAGATAACCAATCGCCCGCCCGATATCCTTGATGATCGAAGGCTGGATGCCCTCGGTCGGCTCGTCGAGCAGCAGGAGCCGCGGCCGCATCACCAGCGCGCGGCCGATCGCGAGCTGCTGCTGCTGGCCACCCGAGAGGTCGCCGCCGCGACGGCCGAGCATATCGTTGAGCACGGGAAACAGGCTGAACACGTCGTCAGGAATGTGCCGCTTGTCGCGTGGCAGCGGCGCGAAACCCGTCTCGAGATTCTCCTGTACCGTCAGCAACGGGAAAATCTCGCGCCCTTGAGGACAATAGGCGATGCCGCGCCGCGCCCGCTCGACCGGTGCGAGCTTCGAAATGTCGCTGTCTTCAAATCGGATCGAGCCGGCACTGATCGGATGCTGGCCGACCAGCGCGCGCAACAGACTCGTCTTGCCGACACCGTTCCGGCCGAGCACACAGGTTACCTTGCCGGGCTCGGCCTTCAGCGAAATGCCGCGCAACGCCTGGGCCGCGCCGTAGTGCAAATCGATATTCGAGACTTCGAGCATAGCTTATTTCTTTCCGCGCATGATCTTGTCCGAAAACCGGTTCCCACGTTTCGGTATCATGCGCTATCGCCCCAGATAGACTTCGACCACGCGATCATTGGCCGAGACCTGATCGATGGTGCCTTCAGCGAGCACCGAACCTTCGTGGAGGCATGTCACCTTCACGCCGAGTTCGCGCACGAAAGTCATGTCATGCTCGACAACGACGACCGTCTTGTCGCGGTTGATCTCCTTCAGCAGTTCCGCCGTCTGCTGGGTTTCAGCATCGGTCATGCCGGCGACCGGCTCGTCGACCAGCAGCAATTTCGGTTCCTGCGCGAGCAGCATCCCGATTTCGAGCCACTGTTTCTGACCGTGCGACAGGCTGCCGGCCACCCGATCGCGGAGATGACCGAGGCGGATCGTCGCGAAAAGCTGGTCGATACGCTCTTCTTGGCTCTTGGAAGTCTCCCACAACAGCGCCGAGCGCACCCGCCGGTCATTCTTCAGCGCAAGCAGGAGATTGTCCTCGACCGTATGCATGTCGAACACGGTGGGCTTCTGAAACTTGCGGCCGATGCCGAGCTCGGCAATCTCGGTCTCGTCGAGCTTCGACAGATCGTAGCCGCCGCCTTCGAAATAGACGTCGCCGGTATCCGGCCGTGTCTTGCCCGTCACCACGTCCATCATCGTGGTCTTGCCCGCACCATTGGGCCCGATGATCGCCCGCATCTCGCCGGGCTCGATGGTGAAGGACAGCTCGTTCAGCGCCTTGAAGCCGTCGAAGGAGACGGTGACGCCGTCGAGATAAAGCAGTGCCGACGTAGTGCGCGGTTCGATCATGGCCCTACTCCGCGGCCTTTGGAGCGGCTTCAGCATTCGCCGCCGCCGCACGCTTCTCGGCTCGCGTCGCCCGCCAGTGTTCGAACGTGCCCATGATGCCGCGCGGCAGGAACAGCGTGACGGCGATGAACAGCGCCCCGAGCACGAACAGCCAATACGGCGCGAGCGCGCCGGTCGTAAACGTGGTCTTGGCGTAATTGACGGCGAAGGCGCCGAGCACAGCGCCGATCAGCGTGCCACGGCCGCCAACCGCGACCCAGATCACAGCCTCAATCGAATTCGCGGGGGCGAATTCGCTCGGATTGATAATGCCGACCTGCGGCACATAGAGGGCTCCGGCGACGCCCGCCATGCAGGCCGACAGCGTGAAGACGAACAATTTGTAAGACTCGACCCGGTAGCCGAGGAAGCGCGTGCGAGCCTCCG
This sequence comes from Pseudolabrys sp., assembly GCA_050184975.1. GTDB lineage: Bacteria > Pseudomonadota > Alphaproteobacteria > Rhizobiales > Xanthobacteraceae > Pseudolabrys. The sequence continues at coordinate 60,068 of JBFWZV010000003.1, forward strand.
CGTCACGGATCGCAACCAGAACCTTGCCGAATTTCGATGTCACCAGCACCCGACAAATCAGATAACTGATCGCCAGAGCGAGGCAGGATGTAAAGAACAGCGCGGCGCGGGTGCCGTCCGACTGGACGTTGAAGCCGAGAATGTCCTTGAAGTCGGTCAGGCCGTTATTACCGCCGAAGCCAAAATTGTTGCGGAAGAACCCGAGCATCAGCGCAAACGTCATCGCCTGCGTAATAATCGACAAATAGACGCCGGTGACGCGGCTGCGGAAGGCGAACCAACCGAACACGAAAGCAAGCGCGCCCGGCACCAGCAGCACCATCAGCGCCGCATAGCCGAACCAGTCGAAGCCGTACCAGTAGAACGGCAGTTCCTTCCAGTTCAGGAACACCATAAAATCCGGCAGGATCGGATTGGCATAGACGCCGCGTGTTCCGATCTGCCGCATCAGATACATGCCCATCGCATAGCCGCCGAGCGCGAAGAAGGCGCCGTGGCCGAGCGAGAGAATGCCGCAATAGCCCCACACGAGGTCGATCGACAGCGCGAGCAGCGCGTAGCAGACATATTTTCCGAACAGCGCGACCGCATAGGTCGACACATGAAACGTCGAGCCTTCCGGCATCAGCAAATTGCCGATCGGCACCAGCACGGAAAAGCTCGCCAGAACGATCAGGAAGATGATGCCGCTGCGGTCGAGCGAGCGAAGGATGGCGGACCCGATCATGCCTCGATCGCCCTGCCCTTGAGCGCGAACAGCCCGCGCGGCCGCTTCTGGATGAAGAGAATGATGAGCACCAGGATCGCGATTTTGGCGAGCACGGCGCCGGCGAACGGTTCGAGGAACTTGTTGGCGATGCCGAGCGTCAGCGCTCCGAGCAGCGTGCCCCACAGATTGCCGACGCCACCGAACACCACGACCAGGAAGCTGTCGATGATATAGCCCTGACCGAGGTTCGGACTGACATTGTCGATCTGCGACAGCGCCACGCCGGCAATGCCGGCGATGCCGGAGCCAAGCCCGAAGGTCAGCGCGTCGATCCGGCTGGTGCGGATGCCCATCGAAGCCGCCATCGTGCGGTTCTGCGTGACCGCGCGCATTTCGAGCCCGAGCCGCGTGAAGCGGAGCATGCCAAGCAGCGCCACGAAGACGATCAGCGTGAAGACAATGATCCACAGCCGATTGTAGGTAATGGTGATCTCGCCGAGCTGGAACGCGCCCGACATCCAGCTTGGATTGCCGACGTCCTTGTTGGTCGGTCCGAACGCAGTGCGCACGGCCTGCTGAAGAATGAGCGACAGTCCCCAGGTCGCGAGCAGCGTTTCGAGCGGGCGGCCGTACAGGAAGCGAATGATCGAGCGCTCGATCAGGATGCCGATCGCACCGGCGACGACGAAGGCCATCGGAATGGCAATCAACAATGAATAGTCGAATAGCGCCGGATTGTAGGTGCGAATGAGCTGCTGGACCACGAAAGTGACGTAAGCGCCGAGCATGACCATCTCGCCATGCGCCATGTTGATGACGCCCATCACACCGAACGTGATGGCAAGCCCGATCGCTGCGAGCAGCAGCACCGAGCCGAGCGACAGCCCGTACCAGGCGTTCTGCACCGCCGACCACAGCGCGAGCCGCTGCTGGATCGCGGTGACCGCGTCAACTGAAGTCTGCCGCAGTTGCGGCGGCGCATCGGCCGGCACGCTGCCGAGCAGTGCCAGAGCCTCCTGTCCGCCACGGTCGCGGATCGTGCCCACAGCCGCGATCCGGTCCTCCAGCGACGCGTCGGCCTTGCCGAGCAGGATCGCTGCACGCGCCTCCGTCATCGCCTTCTTGATTGCAGGCTCTTTCTCGTTGGCGATCGCTTTGTCGAGCGCAGGTAACGCGGATTCATCGCGCGATTTGAAGACGGCATTCGCCGCATCGAGACGGCGCGCAGGGTCGCCTGCCGACAGCGTCAGGCTGCCGAGGGCGGCGTTGAGCATCCCACGCAGACGGTTGTTGAGCCGCACATTGTCGGTATCGGCCGGCGCACTCGTGACGGCCGCGCCGGTCGCCGCGTCGGTCAGCTTGTCGTCGGCGCCCTTGATATAGACCTTCTTTTCGGCGGCGCTGAACATGAGCCGCGTACTCTGCAGCGCGGTCAGCAGCGCGGCGGCACGGTCGTCGCCGCTGGCAACGACGGCGTCGATGGCGTCGGCGGTATCGCTGAACGAGTCAGCGGTAAAGCCTTGCAGCGCATCCTCGAAGGGTCCGGCCTTGGCCGGCGGTGTCGCGGCGACCATGACCGCGACAAAGAACAGCAGCGCCGCAACCAGGCGGTTCGAAAAACAGCTCATTGCGACCAATCCCCGGCATGAGAGTGGTGGAGGCGGCGACTGCCGCCGCCTCCATTCGCGATATGACGTCAGACGTGGCTCAGGAGCCGCCGCCGCACTTCTTGGCGACTTTGTTGTAGTTGCCGCACTTCAGGCTGACCCAGTCGGAGGTCAGATCCTTGGAGCCAGGCAGGTAGTCGGACCAGGCGTCGCCCGGGACCAAGCCCTTGGTCTTCCACACCACGTCGAACTGACCGTCCGCGCGCACTTCGCCGATGAACACTGGCTTGGTGATGTGGTGGTTGGGCAGCATCTTCGACACACCGCCGGTCAGGTTGGCGGCTTCGATGCCGGGCAGCGCGTCGATCACCTTGTCCGGATCGGTGGACTTCACCTTCTCGACCGCCTTGACCCACATGGCGAAGCCGATGACGTGGGCTTCCATCGGATCGTTGGTCACGCGCTTCGGATTCTTGGTGAAGGCCTTCCACTTCTTGATGAACTCGTCGTTGTCCTTGTCCTTGATCGACTGGAAGTAGTTCCAGGCAGCGAGATGGCCGACCAGCGGCTTGGTATCGAGGCCGGCGAGTTCTTCTTCACCGACCGAGAAAGCGACGACCGGAATGTCGGTCGCCTTGATGCCCTGGTTGCCGAGTTCCTTGTAGAACGGAACGTTGGCGTCGCCGTTGATCGTCGAGACCACTGCGGTCTTCTTGCCGGCCGAGCCGAACTTCTTGATGTTCGACACGATCGTCTGCCAGTCGGAATGACCGAACGGCGTGTAGTTGATCATGATGTCTTCGTCCTTGACGCCCTTTGCCTTGAGATAGGCTTCAAGGATCTTGTTCGTGGTGCGCGGATAGACGTAGTCGGTGCCCGCAAGCACCCAGCGCTTCACCGAGCCGCCGTCCTTGCTCATGAGATAGTCGACCGCGGGGATCGCCTGCTGATTCGGCGCGGCGCCGGTGTAGAACACGTTACGCTCGGACTCTTCGCCCTCGTACTGCACCGGATAGAACAGGATCGAGTTCAGCTCCTTGAACACCGGCAGCACCGACTTGCGGGACACCGAGGTCCAGCAGCCGAACACGACCGAGACCTTATCCTTGGAGATCAGTTCGCGCGCTTTTTCCGCGAACAGCGGCCAGTTCGAGGCCGGGTCGACGACGACCGCTTCGAGCTTCTTGCCGAGCACGCCGCCCTTCTTGTTCTGCTCATCGATGAGGAAGAGCATCGTGTCTTTCAGCGTGGTCTCGCTGATCGCCATCGTGCCCGACAGCGAATGAAGAATTCCAACCTTGATGGTGTCCTGCGCCTTGGCGGGAAATGCCGCGGCAAGGCCCAGGGCGAGACCGGCGGTGGCGGCGAGCCAGCGGCCGGCGACAGGTCGCCTGGCGACCGTGCGAATGTGATTGACCATCGGTGATTTGCCCTCTGTTTGACTGCGCGGAAGCGGCCCGACGCCGTTTCGCTCCGCACAAAAACGCAAAACCTGTGCCATCGAGGGCGGATCAGCCAATACGTTGAAATCAAAGCAATAAGCCACCTTGTGCGACCTTCGTCTAAAAATTAGGCGACGCCGTATATCGGACTATAAACTAGTCAATTGAATAAATTTTGAGCATCATCCTGCCGGCATGCCTGAAACTGACCAAACCAGCAGGCCGGCTACCGGCGCCCGCGTTCGGGCCATGACGGCGACAGTGCGTGGGCTCCGTCACCCAGCATCGCCTGCGCGATGCAGAGCACGACAAGATAAAGCGGAAACTCCCAGCCGCCATGTTTGGCTTCGAACAGCCAGCCATTGCCGGAATGCACCCACAGTGCGCCGAGCACGACCGGCAGTAGCGCCAGCGCAACCCAACGGGTCTGGATACCGAGCACCAGCATGACGCCACCGACAGTCTCCGCAACGGCGGTCGGATAGGCGAGCCATCCTGGAAAACCGAGCACACCAAAAAAACGGACCGTACCTTCCATCCCGATCGTCCAGAACTTCAGGATGAAACCGTGCGCAAAGAACATCACGCCAAGCGCGGTGCGCAGAAGAAGAATGCCAAGTTGTTGCAGACGTTCGCCATCAGGCATCAAGCACCTCGCGCATTCCGGGCTTCCGGCATCTGCGCCTCGCCGTGTTCCCACAACATACGATTGGCGAAACCGGAAACCGCGGCAAGCGTCTGTTCGGGTTTCGTGCGATGCGGGGCATGGCCGGCATCGGCGATCACCACCGTCTCGACCGGACAATAGCATTCCGTCTCGGCGATCCGTACCTGCTCCATAGTGCTGTAGGGATCATCTTCGCTTTTGACGAACAGGATCGGCACACGGATGTGGCCGAGCTCGCTGGTCAGATCGAACGCCTTGAAGCGCGGATCAAGCCACATTCGGCTCCAGCCGTCGAACATGGCGTCGACATGCAGGTGGTGCCGCGCGAGCTTGTCACGCAGGTCCGTCGTTCTGAACTCCTTCGCAATCTGCCTGATCGCGGCGAGATTTTTCTCTTCGACATTGAAATGCGGCTCGATCAGCACGAGGCCGCGAACGCGATGGTCCTGGATGCTGCCGGCATAGATCGCGGCAATCGAGGCGCCATCGCTGTGGCCGAGCAGCAGCCCACGCTGAAATCCGATAGCATCGAGCAGTTTCGGCACCACATTACGCGCTTCGCGATGCATGTCGTCGAGCGGCTTGACATCTTTCGGCAAAGACGACTGACCGTGCCCGGCACGCGAATAAGCGAACACGCCGGCGCCGGTCGCCGCCGCAAGTTTCTCCGGGAAATCGCGCCAGATGCTGACGCTGCCAAGCCCCTCGTGCAGCATGACGATGGTCGGCGCTTCCGGCGGGCGCGGCCCCCACCACTGGCCTTCAAGAGACAGTCCGTTGATGTCGATCTGCATAATCAAATTGTATCCACGCCAAGGTCCAAACACGTTCGCATTATCCTTCGGGACCGCCGTTCGGCAAGCTGGCGCACTATCGTGCAGCGGCGACCAGCAAAACAGCGATCTCCGTGGCCTGTTCGAGCGCGCCAAGGGTGTCCCCGGTCTGTCCGCCGATCTGGCGGCGGCACGCCCAAGCCATGACGACGGAGATCACGACAACCGCCAGCAATGCGACAACGGCTCGCTCCGCGCCCAGACCGGCCGATAGCGCCACCACCCCAAGACTTGCGGCCACGGCCGCGCTCACCCCCGAAGGACGGCCAGCCGCAAAAGACAGCCCCTCGGCACGCGCGCGAGGCACCAACCGCATCGTCATCGGCAATACCGCGCGCGCTGCAACGTGAGATGCCAGCAGCACCCAGGCCGCGGCCGCGACGTCCGCGATGCTTGCCAGTGCCACGATGCGCAGGATCAGCGACAGGCCAACCGCACAAGCACCAAACGCGCCAATACTGCTGTCACGCATGATCTCGAGCTTGCGTTCGCGCGTCGCCCCGCCACCGAAGCCATCGGCGGTGTCGGCAAGGCCGTCTTCATGGAGACAACCCGTTGCCAGCACGGTTACCGCGACCGCGAGCGTGGCCGCGACCAGAGCAGGCAATCCGGCCTTGTGCGCGAGCCACAACACGAGCGCACCAATCGCGCCGACGACGAGACCGGCCAACGGAAATGCCCAGCTCGCACGCGCCAGATTGCCATGCTTTGAAATCGCGGACACTGGAACGCGCGTCAGGAACCCGATGCAGGTTCGAACGTCCTCGATGAGTACGAGTGGCGACCATCTGGCGTTTGTCATCGCCGCCCCCTCGCCGCACGACCACGGTACCGCACAACAGAGAATTCATTGGACATCGATGTACGAACCATCGACAGTCCGGCAGAACAAAGAACAACGGATTTGAAATGTCGAAATTCGTCAGCCTCGACGATCTGCGCGCCGCCTGCCTCGATCTTCCCACGGCCAACACCGCCGCGGCAGCGGCCGTCGCGCATCGCGACCAGCAACTGACCAAACCGCCGGGCAGTCTCGGCCGGCTTGAGGATCTCGTCACCTGGCTCGCACGCTGGCAGGGCCGCAATCCGCCGCGACTCGACCGCGTCGAGGTTCTGGTCTTCGCCGGCAATCATGGCGTCACCGCCCAAAGCGTATCCGCCTATCCCGCCGAAGTCACCGCACAGATGGTCGCGAACTTTGCCGGCGGCGGCGCGGCGATCAACCAGCTTGCCAAGACGGCCGGCGCGGATTTGCGCGTCGTTACGCTGTCGCTCGATGAGCCAACTGCCGATTTCACTCATGGACCAGCGATGGACGAGGATGCGTTTCTCGCGGCCGTTGCGGTGGGATATGAGACGGTCGCGTCCAACGTCGACCTCGTCTGCCTCGGCGAAATGGGTATCGGCAACACGACTACCGCCGCCACGCTCGCAGCAGCGCTGTTCGGTGGCGGCGGCGCCCGCTGGGCCGGGCGCGGCACCGGCGTCGATAACGACGGCCTGGCGCGCAAGCGCGCCGTCATCGACCGCGCGCTGGTTCGTCACGCCTCGATCCTGAACGATCCTCTGAAAATCGCCGCCGCTCTCGGCGGCCGCGAACTCGCCGCCATCATGGGCGCGGCGCTTGCCGCCCGACAGCGTAAAATTCCGGTCGTGCTCGACGGGTTCGTTTGCACGGCGGCGGTCGCGCCACTTGCCAAGCTGCGGACCGGAACGCTCGATCATGCGATCGTCGGCCACGCCTCGGCGGAAGCCGGCCATCGCGCCCTGCTCGAGGCAATCGGCCTCAAGGCGCTGCTCGATCTCGACTTGCGGCTGGGCGAGGCCTCGGGAGCAGCACTGGCCGTGCCAATCTTGCGCGCGGCGCTCGCCTGCCACACCGGCATGGCGACCTTTGGCGAGGCGGGCGTTTCCGACCGGCCCGCCGGCGAGGCAAGAGACACGAAGCCGGTGTCCTGACGCGCTCACGCCGTCTCCTGTTGCGCAATGACATGGAAGAATGTGCCGGTGATATGCCCGCGCCGTCCGCCCGAAGGGCCTAGCGCCCTGCCCTGCCCGTCGCGTAGTTCCGCGAGCGGCTCATCCTGCCCCGCCGCCGTCAGCGTCGCATAGTGAAATTCGTGACCGCGTACCGTGCCGCCGGCCCTTCCCAGCGGGCTGTCGCCTAACAGGACCGCCTCGCGATACCCGAGATGCAGCTTACGGTTTGCAAAGCTCGTGGTGTGGCCCAGCAAGCCAGTCATCGCATGTGGTATGCCAGCCGCGTCAATGAGCGCCTCGCCCAGCACCATGTAGCCGCCGCATTCGCCATGCACCGGGCGCGTCTCGCCAAAAGCCTTAAGCCCGTCACGAAAATACCGCGCGGCGGCGAGCTTGCCGGCACGCAATTCCGGATAACCACCCGGCAGCCAGCAGCAATCACAATCCGGTGGCGGCACCTCGTCAGCGAGCGGCGAGAACGTCACGATCTCGGCGCCGGCGCGGCGCCAGGCGGCGAGTACGTGCGGATAGATAAAACTGAAAGCCTCGTCCCGCGCGAGCGCAATGCGTTGGCCCGGCGGCGCAAGTGCGCAAAATTGCTCCACCACGGGTAGCACGAAGGCGCCGGCATTTTGCAGCACCAGATCGAGATCGACATGCTGCGTGACGATCATGGCGAGGCGGTCGAGATAGGCGGCGAGATCGCCATGTTCGCCGGCCTGAACGAGACCGAGATGCCGTTCCGGCAACTTGAGGTCGATATTGCGCGGCACGGCGCCGAGGACTGGCACGCCGAGGGCCGAAACAGCATCGGCGGCGTAAGCACGATGTCGGTCGCTGGCGACGTTGTTGAGAATGACGCCGGCGACGCGAACGGCCGGATCATGCCCGGAAAATCCGCGCACGACCGCCGCCGCCGACTGCGACTGGCCGGCGACGTTCACAACGAGAGCGACCGGCAATCCGAAATGCGCCGCGAGCTCCGCAGTCGAGCCGGTCCGTCCCGGCGACGCCGCAACGCCGTCGAACAGACCCATGACGCCTTCGATGACGACGACGTCTGCCGCGCGCGCCTGATCGGCCGCCAGCGCGTCGAGCATTGCCGGCGGCATTGCCCAGCTATCAAGATTGACGCAAGGCGCGCCGGACGCAACCGCATGAAATGCGGGATCGATGTAGTCAGGACCGGCCTTGGCAGTTCGCACGGTCACGCCGCGGCGGCGCAGGGCGGCGACGAGACCGAGCGCGATCGTCGTCTTGCCAGCACCCGAACCTGGTGCAGCAACAATGAACCCGCGCGCCGTCACGTCTTGCTGTCCAGTCCCGCGCGCAGCAATTTTTCGCGTACCGGCACAATATCGCCGATCACGACAATGGCGGGAGTTGCGACCTTGTTGGCGCTCGTGTCGCCGACGACGCGGCCGAGCGTCGAAATGACGATCCGTTGCTCCGGCATCGTCGCCGAGCCGATAACGGCCGCCGGCGTGTCGGCGCTCAGTCCGCCCTTCATGAGTTCGTCGGCGATCGACGCAAGGTTCTGCATCGACATATAGAGCACAATCGGCACGTCGGTTTTTGCGAGCGCTGCCCAGTCGTGCCCCGCCACTTCATCGGCGCCATAGCCGGCGGCAAGAACGAGCGCACGATTGATCCCGCGCATGGTGGCCGGAATCGCCGCCGCCGCCATCGCGGCGAGGCCGGCGGTTACACCGGGGATGACACGAAACGGGATGCCGGCCTCGGCCAGCACCATCGCCTCCTCGCCGCCACGGCCGAACACGAAGGGATCGCCGCCCTTCAGCCGCAATACCCGCTTGTTTTCGCGCGCGAGTTCGACGAGGCGCCTGGAAATATCCGCTTGAGCCGACGACGGCTTGCCGGCGCGCTTGCCGGCAAATTCGAGCTGCGCCTGCGGCCCCGCCATCGCCAGCACGCGCGGATCGATCAGCGCGTCGTGGACCACGACATCGGCTTGCATCAGGCCGGCATGGCAATCGAGAGTCAGCAATCCTGGATCGCCCGGCCCGGCGCCCGCGAGCCAAACATGGCCCGGCTCAAGGATCGGTGCGTCAGGCCGTCCGCCGGGGGATTTGGCTGCCTCACTCATGATCCCGCACCCCCGCGGAAACGGCGGCGATAGTCGGGGTCGTAAAGCGCGCTGTCGCGAAAATCCTCCGCTGCAAGCGCGCGTCCGATGAAGATCAAAGCAGTCCTTTCGATCGGTTCGGATGCAAGCTGGCCGGCAATATCGGCGAGCGTACCGCGAACCACGCGCTCGTTCGGCCAGCTCGCCCATGCCACCACGGCGACAGGACAGTCGGCGCCATAGAACGGAATCACGTCGCGCACGATGTCCTCGATGCGATGCACCGCGAGGTGAACGGCAAGCGTCGCGCCGGTCGCGGCATAGGCCGCAAGCTGCTCGCCCTCCGGCATGCGCGAGGCTCGTCCAGACATCCGTGTCAGCACGACGGTCTGGGCCACTTCCGGCACCGTCAACTCGCAATTCAATGCGGCTGCCGCGGCGGCAAAGGCCGGAACGCCCGGCGTCAGCGTATAGGCAATGTCGTGTCGATCGAGCCGCCGTAGTTGTTCTGCGACCGCGCTGTAGAGCGACAGATCGCCCGAATGCAATCGCGCCACATCCTTGCCCGCGCGGTCGGCAGCAACAAACTCTCGTTCGATCTCGTCGAGCGTCATCGGAGCCGTATCGACGATGCGCGCACCGTCCGGGCAAAAGGCGAGCAGGTCCTTGGGCACCAGCGAACCGGCATAGAGGCACACAGGGCAGCGCGCGATCAGATCGCGGCCACGCAGGGTGATGAGGTCGGCGGCGCCGGGACCGGCCCCTATGAAATGCACCGTCATCGCGCGCTCCCCGTTTCGGCGAGCGCGCAAGTGGCGTTGCCAACGGCAATGCGCGGCGCGATCAAACGCGCGTCCGCGCCCCCGGCCGCGAGCGCGGCCGCTTCCGCAACCGACGGCACGCCGGTCAACGCAACGACACGTTCGGAATAGGTCACGGTACGCGCGCCAGCCGCTGCCAGATCAGCGCCTGGCACAACGACCAGCGGCAGGCCCAGCGCGGATGCCGCCGCCGCGATGCCGGCTTCTTCGCCCTTCGCCGCCGAGGTTGCGACCATCGCCAGCGCCCCCGGTGCAAGCCCGGCACGCGCCAGCGCGGCCTCAATCACGGCCCGTACTTCCGCCGCGCTTGCCGCCTTCCGGCATCCGATGCCCGCGATAATCACGGCTTGACGTAGCTCCACTGAGTCACTGGCATGGCCGCGCGCCAGCCGGTCATATTGCCGACGGTTTCCGAGCGCGTCACGGAAATGCGGATCAGCTCGCCGCCAAGCGCTGCGTGGCGCGCGAGCAAGAGCGCTTCGGTCTCAAGCGTCACAGCGTTCATGACCAGGCGACCGCCGGGACGCAGCGCCGACAACGCGGCATCAAGCAGGCCAGGATCGCGTGCGCCACCACCGACAAAAATGGCGTCAGGCCGTGCGAGGCCGGCCAGCGCTTGCGGCGCCCTGCCCTCGATCACCTCAAGACCCGGCACGCCAAATGCCGCCGCATTGCGCCGGATGCGTGCCGCGCGTTCAGGCTCACACTCGACGATCAGCGCGCGCATCGCCGGATCGGCCAGCATCCATTCGATGGCGACGGACCCGGCCCCGCCCCCGATGTCCCACAACAATTCACCGCGACGAGGTGCGAGCGACGACAGCGTCACCGCTCGAATCTCCCGCTTGGTGATCTGGCCGTCATGCTCGAACATGACATCGGGCAAGCCCGGAACGCGCGCAATTATGCGCGCGTTGGCGTCTGCCACCACCTCAATGCCGACGGTGTTGAGATCGTCGATCTCGTTCAATGAAAACTTCGCGGCGGCTGTCTCGCGCAGCCGCTCGCGCGGCCCGCCAAGCGCCTCCAGCACGATCACGCGACTGGCGCCGAAACCAAGATCGCGCAGCAAGGCGGCCAGCGCCGCCGGGCCTTCGGCATCCGACGTTAATGCCAGCACGCGCCGGCCGGGCTGCAGATGCGGCCGGATGAGATCGAGCGCCTTGCCATGAACCGAGACAAGCGTGGTTTCGGTCAGGGACCAGCCAAGCCGGGCAGCGGCAAGACTGAATGCGGACGGCCCCGGCACCACGACCGTCTCCCCCGGCCGCACATGACGGGCCAGCACCGCGCCGACGCCATGGTGGAACGGATCGCCGGAAGCGAGCACGCAGATCTGACGCCCACGCAGCGCCAGCACCTCGTCGACCGCACTGTCGAACGGCGACGGCCATGGCCGCGCTGCGCCCCGGATAAGCTGACCGGCAAGCGCAAGATGCCGCTTCCCGCCGAAGACGATCTCGGCGTCAGAAATCAGGCCTCGCGCGACATCGCCCAACCCGCCGATCCCGTCCTCGCCGATGCCGACGATGGACAACCAGCGCCGCGGTACGGCACTCTCGCCCGATCTCTCCTGCCGCAACGGGTCAGCCGGGGACATGGCACGTATTCTCATTCTTGGCGGCACGGCGGAAGCACGGCAACTCGCAGGACGGCTGGCGGCGCGCCGCGATCTTGCCGTGACGATGTCGCTGGCCGGGCGCACCGCCAGTCCGGCAGCGCAGCCGGTCCCGGTCCGTGTCGGCGGCTTCGGCGGCGCCGACGGGCTCGCCAGCTACCTGGCCGACGAGCAGTTCGATGTCTTGATCGACGCAACGCATCCCTATGCCGCCGCGATCGCGGAGAGTGCCGCGCTGGCGGCGCAGACCACCAAGATTCCACTGCTCGCGTTGCGCCGGCCGCCATGGACCGCGCAGGCGGACGACCGCTGGACCGAGGTCGCGGACATCGCCGGTGCGATCCACATGCTTGGTGAGCGTCCGAAGTCGGTCTTCCTCGCCATCGGCCGCAAGAACGTTGCGGCATTCGCGCAGGCACCCCAGCACAAATATCTCGTGCGCAGCGTCGATCCGGTCGATCCGCCGCTCGTGGTTCCGCATGCGGAATACATCACCGGGCGTGGACCTTTCAGCGAGGCGCATGACCGCGAACTGCTCAAGTCGCACCGCATCGACGTCGTGATTTCCAAGAACAGCGGCGGGGATGCGAGCTACGGCAAGATCGCCGCGGCGCGCGCGCTCGGCGTCGCGGTGGTCCTGCTCAAACGTCCCGTCTTGCCCGATGTTCCGGCGGCGAGTTCGATCGACACGGCTATGGCCTGGCTCGATCATGCGCTCGCCTCCGCAGCGTTGCCGGCGGCAAACCGCGGCGTGTAGACCAGCGGCGGTCGCCCCGGCCGTGTCACCACGCGCGTCTCCGCCGATCCGACAATGATGAGCGTCGCCATGTCGGCGGCGGCCGCGTCCGCGACATCGAGAGTCGTCACCGCAATCGCTTGATCGACGCGCGCAATGGCCCGGCCGAACACGACCGGCACTGCCGGTGGCAGATGGACACGAAGCCGCTCAAAGGCCTTGCCGAGTTGCCAGGGTCGCGCCCGCGAGATTGGATTGTAAAGCGCGATCACGAAACCTGCCTGCGCCGCCGCATCGAGCCGGCGCTCGATCAGTGGCCACGGCTTCAGATTGTCCGACAAAGAGAGCGCGCAGAAATCGTGGCCAAGCGGCGCCCCGACCCGTGCGGCAACCGCCAGCATCGCCGTCACGCCCGGCACGACGGCAAGATCGAGCGCGCGCCATTCCGGCGGACCGCGTTCGATCTCTTCGCATACCGCGGCCGCCATCGCGAAGACTCCGGGGTCGCCGCCCGAAACCACTGCAACATGCGCGCCGTGGGCGGCGTGCCGCAGCGCCGCGGCGGCCCGGCTCGTCTCCTCGCGGTTGTCGCTGGCATGGCGCGACTGCCTGGCACGCGGCGGAACGCGGTCGAGATAGGGACCATAGCCATAGACAGCCTCGGCATCGGCCAGCGCACTGGATGCTTCCGCCGTGAGCAGGTCTGGATCGCCCGGCCCGAGCCCAACGACACTGATGCGTCCAAGCGTTGCTGCGTTCATGGCCGCCGCTCCCAGCCCGGCACCAAGACCACGGCAAAATACGGCGCGCTGTCGTCGTTCTTGGCGGCAAGTGGCATCGTCACTGCGCGCGGCGTAGTGCCGCGTTCGACATAGATCGCACGCGCCAGACGCCCGGTGCGGTCGAGCGCACGGCGCACCTTCGGCAGATTGCGGCCGAGCTTCATCACAACAGCCGCGCCGGTATCGAGGAAGCGCCGCTCGAGTTCGGCTTCCGGCAGCGTGCCGGGGATGACAGAAAATACATCGTCACCCTGCGCGATCGGCGTGCCGGTTGCCGTCCAGCAGCCGGCCATGCCGGTGACGCCCGCCACCACTTCGGTCGGATAGCGATGCGCGAGCCGCACATGCATATGCATGTAAGAGCCGTAGAACATCGGATCGCCTTCGCTCAACACCGCGACGGTGCGGCCGGCGTCAAGCTGCGCCGCAATGGCGGCGGCAGACTCATCGTAAAATAAGGAGATTGCCGCGCGGTACGCTTCGCCGCCGCCCGGCAGTTCCGTCGTCACCGGATAGAGCAAAGGCAGGTCAAGAACCGTCGGCTTGATGTGCGCCGCGACGACCGCGCGTGCGTTGCTTGGCCGGCCAGCCTTGGCAAAATGCGCCACGACATCGGCTGCATCGAGCAACCGAACGGCCTTCAATGTCATGAGCTCCGGATCGCCCGGTCCGACACCAATCCCGTAGAGTTTTCCTGTTGCCATTATAGGCCGGGCCTCGCGAGTGAATTCAATACCGCCGCGGTCATGGCGCTGCCGCCCATGCGTCCACGCACGGTCACAAACGAAATGCCGCGCGAGTTCGCGGCCAGCGCCGCCTTCGATTCCGCCGCGCCGACAAAGCCGACCGGAATGCCGACGATAGCGGCCGGCTTCGGTGCGCCGGCATCGATCATCTCCAGAAGCCGATAGAGTGCAGTCGGCGCATTGCCGATAGCGACGACCGCGCCGGTCAAGCGCTCACGCCAGAGTTCCATAGCAGCCGCCGTACGGGTGTTGTTCATCGTCGCAGCCAACTCCGGCACACGCGAGTCGCGCAACGTACAGACCACGTCATTGTTCGCAGGGAGTCGCGCCCGCGTTACACCATGCGCGACCATCTCGGAATCGCACAGGATCGCCGCGCCCCGCGCGAGCGCGCCGCGTCCGGCCGTGACGAAATCTCCGCCGAACACGATGTCCTTGGCAACATTGACCACGCCGCAAGCGTGAATCATGCGAATCACGACATCGGCCTCGTCGTCCGAGAAGCGCGAGAGATCGGCTTCAGCCCGGATAATCGCAAAGGACTGGCGATAGATCGCCTCGCCGTCGCGAAGATAGGTCTGCGACTCAGCCATAGGCGGCCTCGCGTTCCGGATCGGCCAGCCTCGCGACGATATCGGGCAGGTGCGCGGCATCGACAATGCGTTCGGGCGCGGCGCGTGCTGTACCGTCACGTACAAGGCCGCAGCCGTCATCGGTGCCAACGAGCGTCAAGGTCGTGGGCGCCGGATGCGCGCAGCCCTTGGCGCAACCCGAGATGTGAACGATAGTGTCGCGCGGCAGTCTCGGCAAACCTTCCGCGAGTTGCGCCGCAAGCACCCGCGCCGGGATCAGGCCGGAGGCGCAGGCAGGCGCACCGGGACAGGCGACAATACGGCGCCGCGGGTCGTCGGCGCGCACAATAAAGCCGAGCCGCTCCGCCGCCGCCGTGATGTGATCCGCTCCATCCTCCGACAGCCCGATCACGAGCAACGCGCGACCCAAGGCGGGACGCAGGCCTGTCGCGCCACACGAAAACACGGTCGCAGCCAGTTCCGAAAGCGCATCGGCATGTGCGTGACCGAATTCCAGCGCCACGCCGACAGCGACCTTCCCGTCCCGCGCCCGATGGCGGGCGACCGGTTCGGCGGCCGCGCGTGACGGCGGCGCGAACGCCATCAGCTTGCCAGCCACCGCGTCGGCAAAAACTCCGGCGCCTTCGGATTTAAGGATATCGGCTGCACGCACGGCGCCGCGTGCGGCAATCACCTTCAGCAAGGCAAGCGCGGCGGCGCCCGCTTCGGCGGGAACAACCGCGCCAAGCGCGATGGCGCTCGCCGCATCGCCGCCGACGGCGACGTGGATCATCACACCGCCCGGCGTTGACACCGCTCGTAGCCGCAAATCGGCCGACAATGCATCGAGATGCAGCCCGTCGCCATTGTCGACGACGACCGAAATTTTGGGCGCGAGAGCAAGTCTCGCCTTCGAGACCGCCTCACGCAGCGCATCGGCGAAGCCCGCCTCATCGAATTCCGCCGCTGCTTCGCCGGCGAGTGGATTGGTAAGGAGTGTGACGCCATCGGCGGCGATTTCCAGCGTCGAAATCTCATCCGCAAAGGTTGACGCCGATTGCGGCGTCAGCCCGCGAACCTGAAAGCTCCCGCGCGCCGTGATCTCGATGGTGCCGTTGCCATCGCGCGATGCTGCCGAACAGAACGCCGCAAAGCGATCCGGCGCAATCGCGGCAACCGGTGTCAGACGGACCAGCAGACCATCGCCGGTCAGCATCGGCGCCGACAGGCCGGGACATGCGCCACGCCGGTGGGGTGCGCTCATGACGCCATCCTGTTTTCGCGCGGCAGCAAGTCCGCGCCGATGTCGTTGCGGCGCGGGTGCCATAATCCACGGCGACGGGCGGCATCGAGCCGCTCGGCGATCGCGCGCGCGGCTTCCGGATTTTCTCGCAGCAGAAAGTTGCACACGGCGGAGTCGCCGAGATAGGCGTCGTAGACCAGATCGAACAACGTGCTCGACACCATGCCGGTCATTTCTGCGAAAGCGACCAGCCGGTCGACTGTCTCGGCCAGTTCTGCCGCGCCGCGCGGACCGTGACGCATCTGCCCCGCGATGAAGCGCGGATTGATCGCGCGAGCGCGCACAATGCGCGCAAGCGCGGCGTCGAGCGGCCGTGCCCGCGGCCGTTGTGGATCGGTGAGATCGAGCATGATAAGATCGGGCACACGGCCGAGCGTTTCCGCCGCCGCGGCAAATCCGCCGACGAATGCCGCGTCCTCCGCGCCTTCAAGCAAGTCGCGGCCAGGATCGTCGCCCGGATGCACCAGCAGGTCGGCAGCCGCAACACGCTCGGTAAAGGCTTCAGGCGACGCCGTGCCGGCCCCATCGGCACCGCCATAGGCGTGCGAGGCCGACGCGAGGTAGGCCTTGCCGACCGCCGCACGGTTGCTGTCGCTGCCGAGCATTGCTTCGACGCCGGACCCGTAGACGCCCGGCGCGGTCCCGAAAATGCGGGCCACTCTCCCCCCGCGGCCTCGTGCGGCTGAAAGTGGGTTTTCGTCCGCGGTTTCAGCTCGCGCGGCCACCGCCTGCACGGCCGCATCGAGCAGCGACAGTTGTACCGGAAACAGGTCGCGGAAAAGGCCGGAAATTCGCCAGGTTACGTCGACGCGCGGACGCCCCATCGTCGCGGTCGGCAGCACTTCGATGCCGGTGACCCGGCCGGTCGCCGCATCCCAGGTCGGCCGGCAGCCGAGCAATGCCAACCCTTGAGCGATCTCCTCGCCGCCGGTGCGTAGCGTTGCACTGCCCCAAAGATCCATGACCAGCGCACGCGGCATTTCGCCGTGGCTCTGCATATGATTGCGCACGATCTCATCTGCGGCCAACCGGCCAAGATCCATCGCCGTCGGGGTTGGCAGCATGCGCGGATCGGCCGTGAAGAGATTACGTCCGGTCGGCAGCACGTCGCGTCGGCCGCGCGAAGGCGCGCCCGCCGGACCGGCGGCCACACGTTTGCCGTCGAGCGCGTCGAGCAACGCCTGGCGCTCGGCCTGCGGGCTTTGCCGCCAGTCCGGCGCATCGCCGTCGGCTGGCGAAGCGCGGCCGTAGACACGAAGCCCATCTTTGACCGACTGATCCTTGATGTCGCATAGCCAGGCGTCGATCTGACGCAAGGCGTCCTCCGCCCCGGCATCGCTCATGACACCCGCTTCGCGCGCGAGACCGGTCCGTTCGGCAAGATCGAGGATCAGTCGTCCGACACGGTCGCGGCGGCGGCGATCGAGCCCGTCAGCCTGCGCATACTCATCGACAAGCTGTTCCAGCCGTTGCGCGTCACCGGAGAGCCCCGCAGCAACCAGCGGTGGCGGCAGATGACCGAGCGTCACCGCGGCGATGCGGCGTTTGGCTTGCGCCGCCTCGCCCGGATTGCTGACGATAAAGGGATAGATGACCGGTAGCGCACCGACGACAAGCTCCGGGAAGCACGAGGCGGTGAGCGCAATCGCCTTGCCCGGCAACCACTCGAGCGTACCGTGAGCGCCCATGTGAACAAGCGCGTCCACTTTGACGACGTGTCGCAACCAAAGCCCAAATGCAACCAGCGCATGGCGCGGCGGCAGTTCGGCGTCGTGATAGTCGGCGCGGCGGCTACCCGGCCGGCCACGGTCTGGTGGCAGCGCAACAATGACGTTGCCGAACCGCACGGCACGAAATTGAAAAGCTCCATCGCCAACATCGGGGTCGTTGGCAGCGTCGCCCCAGACGTCGCCGAGACGCGCTGCGCTGTCGGCTGGTAGGGCCGCAAGCAGACGCCGGTAGTCGGCGAGCGGCAGCGACAGTTCGGCCGAACGTTGCTCCAGTCGGCCAAGCAGATCGACCGCGCCCAATGGCGCGTCCGATATTGCATAGCCTTCCTTGGCTAGATCGCCCAGAAGCGCAACGACACTTTGCGGAACGTCGAGGCCGACCGCATAGCCCGTTCGTCCTGCCATGCCAGGATAGTCAGGCATCAGGATTGCGACCCGGCGCTCCGCACGCGGCGTTGCACGAAGTCGCGCCAGACCGGCGATACGGTCGGCCACCGCATCGATACGGTCAGGCTCCGGGCGGCTTGCCACGCCCGTGAAGGACAGCGCCTCGTTCTTCGCTTGCGCATCCTTGAAAGCGATAGCGCCGGCAAGCACACGACCGTCGAGTTCCGGCAAAACCACATGCATGGCGAGATCGGCGGCGCCGAGCCCGCGCGGGCTGTCGCGCCACGCCTCGTGCCGTGTCGTCGCGATGATCGCCTGCAGCACGGGCGCGTCGGTCCCATCGAACACGGTTGAGTCGCCGTCGCCACTGCCGACCGCAAACGCGGTCGTCGTCACGACCACCGACGGCGTGAGCTGCGCCAGCGCGTCGCGCGCAAAAGCCGCGGCCGCTGCCTCTTTCAGGCTGGTTATCATCAGCGGCGCCGGGGCAAGGCCACGCGCCGCAAGAGCAACGCAAAGCGCATCGACCGCCGCCGTGTCAGCCGCGAGCACGGCCGCGCGATAGAAGATAATCGGAACCACTGGCTGGCCGGGTCCGATCTGCGCGATCAAACGATGCAGCGGTACGGTACCCTCGCCCGGCAGATAGGCGGCGTGGCGTGGCACCGGCTGCGGCTCGGCGACGTCGACATCACAACCGGCGTGGCCTGCCAGCCGACGCAGCAGAGCACGCATGTTCATCGCGCCGCCCTCGCGGAAATAGCGCAGCAGCGCATCAAGTTCACTGCGCGGCAGGGTCGAAGCATCCGCGATTTCCACGTCGTCCCGATCCTCGCCCGGAAGAAAAGCCAGCATTACCCCGCTTTGTCGCGCGATTGCCGTGAGCCGGTCGACGCCGTAACGCCACCAGTCCGGGCCACCGAGCAGCCGCACGACGATGACCTTGGCGTGCGCCGCAACCCTGTCGATCCACAAATCGACCGACATCGGATGCCTGAGGTCGCGCAGATGCGCGAGCCGCACAACGGGCAGCGTTTCGCGCTCAGCCGACCACGCTGCCGCCAGCGCCGAGAGGTCGCTGTCCGCGAAAGATAAAATGACGATGTCACCCGGCTCCTGGCCGAGATCGACCGGTTCGACGACATCGTCGAGCGTCACCGAACTGGTCGTCAGCAGATGCATCCGCCTATCCCAATATCGCGCGCGTCACCGCGTCGCGGTCGAGCCCCTTGAGGCCAATCACCACGAGACGGCCTTCGCGCGTCTCCGTCGAATTCCATAGGCGGTCAAAGTGATGCGTCACCCGTGGCCCGACGGCCTGAACCAGAAGCCGCATCGGCTTCCCGGACACGGCCGCAAAACCCTTCACCCGCAACACATCGAAGTCGGCCGCCGCGGCGCTCACTCTGTCGGCAAGCGCCACAGGGTCCGTGACTTCCGGCACGGCGACGACGAAGCTGTCGAAGTCGTCGTGATCGTGGTCCAGTTCGTCATCGTGGTGAGTCTTGCGGTTCCCGATGTCGTTTTCGGTCGCGATACCGAGTCCAAGCAAGGCCGCAGCGTCGACCTTGCCGTCCGCGACGGTGATAATTTTCACGGCGCGCGGCAGTGTCGTGTTGATCGTCGACTTCGCCTTTTCAAGTCCGGCATCGTCGAGCAGATCGCGCTTGTTGAGCACGACAAGATCAGCACAGGCAATCTGATCCTCGAACACCTCCTCGATCGGATCGTCATGGTCGAGCGCGTCATCGGCCGCGCGCTGGCGCGCGAGCGCCTTGAGATCGTCGGCAACCCGGCCCTCCGCGAGCGCCGCGCCATCAACGACCGTGACGACGCCATCGACCGTGACGCGGCTCCTGATCGCCGGCCAATGGAACGCCTGCACCAGCGGTTTGGGCAATGCGAGGCCGGAAGTCTCGATGACAATATGCTCGACCGGCGGCATGCGGTTCAGGATCGTGTCGAGCGCCGGCACGAAATCGTCGGCCACCGTGCAACACAGGCATCCGTTGGCGAGTTCGACGATATTTTCCTCGGGACATGCAGCGTCGCCGCAGCCCTTGAGAATCTCGCCATCGATGCCGACATCGCCGAACTCATTGACGATCACGGCCAGCCGTCGGCCCTTGGCGTTGCCGAGCACATGGCGGATCAGCGTCGTCTTGCCGGCACCAAGAAAACCGGTGACGATGGTGCAGGGGACGCGCGCAACCGATGCGGTCATTTGTTCTCCTCGACAAAACCGATGGGTGGGATGCGGGCAATCAAGCCGCGTTTGAGCGGGTCTGGCCGCCCCCGCCATGGCAAAATTCCGTCGGCAGCGCCGGCGAGCAGCCGCGCGCCCTCGATCAACACCGCGCCGCTCGCAACGTCGAGTTCGCCGAAGACATAGGTCCACGAACCGTTACTGCGTAGCGCTGCACTCGGACCGCGATTGCAGTTGGCGAGACATTTGACTTCGCGAACGGTGACACCGGTTCCCGATGCCGCCCGCGCGGTGTCGGCCGCAAGGAGCGCGCCCGGCCGTGGATCGCTATCGATCGCAACGCCTTGCTCATCGCGCTTGCGGCAGGTGGTGCAGACGTAGATCGTCGCCGCGTGGGCTTCGCGCGATGTTTCGTCGGCTTTGGAATGTTGGCTGCCAGACACCCGCAATGCTCCTTGCGCGACAATGCGCCAAAGCGACAACAAGCGGGTGCGCGAAAGGCAACGTCAGCGCCGAGGCACCCCGCCCGGGCCGCGATTCCCGTCGATGGCAGGTCTCCTGGCTTGCGGGTCACCGCCCGTCGCCGCCTTCCCGGGTATCCCAGTGGCTATGGCAGACAGGCTAACCGCTTACAGTTGCGGGGGCAGCCGCGGATTTGGAACCGTGGTTCCGCACCGCATTCCCTGTTCGCTCTCTCGCGAGAGACCATCGACTTGGCTCAAATAAAGGGACGGATGCGCATCTTTGTCAATGCGCGGATTACGCTGGACTGTCCACAGCGCCGACCGTTTGCACGACATCGGCGAGCCGCTATAGTTCAGGAGTCGTCGGTTCCCGCATCCTGCGGGACGAGAAAGGGAATGTGGTGAGGACAACGCCCGGACAGGGCTGCGTTCGATGCCACGGCTGCCCCCGCAACTGTAAGCGGCGAGTCCTCTGCGATAGTCCACTGGAGCCAGGGCTCCGGGAAGGCCGCGTGTGGACGAACGAGCCGCGAGCCAGGAGACCTGCCGGCGCATAACTGAAACCTTGCCCTCGGGTGGAGGGCGAACAGGGGCTCATATGCACACCATTCAACTGCACACCATTCAACGTCTCGTTTTCACCGCCGCCGGCCTTCTTGCAGCGACTGTTTCGGCATTTGCGCATCATCCAATGGGCGGCAAGACACCGTCGACTTTTATCGAAGGTCTGTTGTCGGGGTTCGGTCACCCTGTCATTGGCCCGGATCACCTTGCGTTCATTGTCGCAATCGGTATTGCCGTCGGCGTCGGCGGATTGAACCTTGGTTTGCCGGTTGTTTTCGTAGCGTTTTCGGCGGTCGGCGTGCTGTTGCATGTCTACGCCATCGGTCTTCCCGCCGTTGAAGTGGTCGTGGCCCTTTCGGTTCTGACAATCGGCTTGATCATCGCGCGCGGACACAAGCTGCCGCTTGGGGCCTGGGCCGCGCTGTTTGCGCTCGCCGGCGTGTTCCACGGCCATGCTTACGGCGAGGCCGTGTTTGGCGCGGAGACAACGCCTATCGGCGCGTATCTGCTCGGTCTGGTCGTGATGCAGAGCGCGGTGGCCGTCGGCGTCACATTGCTCGCGCGTCGGCTGCGGACCGGCATTGCCGACCGGGCGCCAAGGCTTGCCGGCGTTGCGATTGCCGTCATTGGCGTCGTGGTGCTGGCCGGTCAGTTCTTTTCCGGCGCCTGAACAAGGGAGGCGGGCGTGCCGACGCTCGCCAGTGTAACGCTGGTTCTCGGCGGCGCGCGCTCCGGCAAGAGCCGCTATGCCGAGAGCCTCGTCACCACCGCAACGCCGCCATGGACCTACATCGCAACGGCACAGGCCGGCGACGGCGAAATGGCGACGCGCATCGCCGCACACCGCTCACGTCGTGGCGGACAATGGAAGACCGTCGAAGCGCCGCGCGATCTCGCCGGCGCCCTCGCCACTCCAGATTCTTCGCCGCACCTCGTCGATTGCCTGACGCTCTGGCTGTCGAACATTATGCTGGCGAATGCCGACATCGAGGCGGAAGTCGTGAAACTTGAATCCGCGTTGCGCGCAACGAGCGTACCGATTGTCCTCGTCAGCAACGAAGTCGGGTCCGGCATCGTCCCCGACAATGCGCTGGCGCGTCAGTTTCGCGATTGGCAGGGCATCCTCAATCAGCGTATCGCGACCCTCGCGACCCGGGTCGTGCTGGTCGTCGCCGGTCTGCCGATGATCGTGAAGGGCGAACCATGAGCAACACCGACCAGGAGGCCGAGCGTCATCGCTCCAAGATGGCGAAGCGCAAGGCTGTTCAGGATGCCGAGGTCGCCGGCAAAACCGTCGAGAAAGGATTGCTGATCGTCCACACCGGCCCCGGCAAGGGCAAATCGACCGCCGCCTTCGGGCTGGCGCTGCGCATGATCGGCCGTGGCCACCGCGTCGGCGTCGTGCAGTTCATCAAGGGGGCCTGGCACACAGCCGAACGCGACGCGCTGGCGAAGTTCGGCGATCAGGTGTCGTGGCACACCATGGGCGAAGGTTTCACCTGGGAAACCCAGGACCGGCAGCGCGACGTCGCCGCCGCCGAGCGCGCCTGGGCCAAAGCGCGCGAGTTGATGACGGACCCCTCCTTCGGCCTTGTCATCCTCGACGAACTCAACATCGCGCTGCGCTACGACTATCTCGACCTTCCCGCCGTCGTCTCGGCGCTCAATGCCCGCCGTGACGGCCTGCATATCGTCGTCACGGGTCGCAACGCCAAGCCCGAATTGATCGCCGCTGCCGACCTCGTCACCGAGATGACGCTGGTGAAACATCACTTCGCCGCCGGCGTGAAGGCGCAGGCCGGCATCGAATTCTGAGATGGCCGCCCGCGCTCTCATGTTTCAGGGCACCGGCTCCGATGTCGGCAAATCGCTGATTGTTGCCGGACTCGCACGCGCTTTCACAAATCGCGGCCTGCATGTGCGGCCGTTCAAACCGCAAAATATGTCGAACAACGCCGCCGTCACCGGCGACGGCGGCGAGATCGGCCGCGCTCAGGCGCTTCAGGCCCGTGCCGCGCGGATCGCGCCGAGTATCCATATGAATCCGATCCTGCTGAAGCCGCAGAGCGAAACCGGCGCGCAGGTGATCGTGCATGGCCGTATTCATGGCAACGCCAAAGCCGCCGCCTATCAAAAGATGAAGCCGGAGTTGATGCCGTTTGTCCTCGATAGCTTCACGCGCATGAAGGCGGAAGCCGATCTCGTTCTGGTCGAGGGTGCCGGCAGCGCGTCGGAAGTGAACCTGCGCGCCAACGACATTGCCAATATGGGCTTCGCCCGCGCCGTGGACGTGCCGGTGATATTGATCGGCGACATCGACCGCGGCGGCGTGATCGCAAGTCTCGCCGGAACCAAGGCCGTGATCGATCCGGCCGACGCGGCGATGATCCATGGTTTCATCGTGAATAAATTTCGCGGTGATCCTGCGCTTTTCTCAGACGGTCTGCGAACGATCGAGAACGCGACCGGCTGGCCGGCGCTCGGTCTGGTGCCTTACTTCGCCGATGCACGGCTGTTGCCGGCGGAAGACGCGCTCGCGCTGGATCACGCGCGCGAAGCGAAACCGGACGCGAAGTTCAGGATCGCCGTGCCAATCCTGCCGCACATCGCCAATTTCGACGATCTCGACCCACTGGAGGCGGAACCCGCCGTCGAATTGCTACGACTACGGCCCGGTACGCCAATTCCGGGCGACGCCGATCTGGTGCTGTTGCCGGGATCGAAAGCCACGATCGCGGACTTGGGCGCGCTGCGTGCTGCAGGCTTCGACATCGACATCGCCGCGCATATCCGCCGCGGCGGCATGGTGCTCGGTCTGTGCGGCGGATTTCAGATGCTGGGACGCTCGATTTCCGACCCCGGTGGCATCGAAGGTCCGGCGGAGACCGTCGCGGGTCTCGGCCTGCTCGACATCGAAACCACCCTGACACCGGAAAAACGTCTCGATCCGGTTCAAGGCGAGAGCGCCGACGGGGTCAAGTTCGCCGGATATGAGATGCATATCGGCGTGACGCGAGGTGCCGACCTCGCGCGGCCGTTCGCGCGGCTCTCGGACGGGACGCCGGAAGGCGCGGTGTCCGCTGACGGCCTCGTGCTCGGCACGTATGTTCATGGAATTTTTGCCGACGACCGCCAGCGTTCGGCATGGCTCGCGCGCTTCAGAGCCGGACCGCCAGGAATCGCCTATGAAGAGACCGTCGAACGGACGCTCGATAAGCTCGCAAGTCATCTTGCAGCGCATATCGATCTCGACAGGCTGCTCAGCGTATCGCGATGACCAGACCGGCGATCACCGCAACGAGCGCAATCAAAATACAGTCGGCGCGGCGATACAGCGCAAGCGCCGCGCGAATGTCGGCGGCATTTGCGTCGCGCCGGCCGTCGCCCATGAAAGCGTCCTCGACATGCTGACCACCGTAACTGCGCGGCCCGGCGAGCGCGAGGCCAAGCGCCCCGGCCATCGCGGCCTCCGGATAGCCTGCGTTGGGCGAACGGTGCCGATGTGCGTCGCGGCGTACCGCATGCCAGGCGTTCACAGCGGACGCCTTCGGCATCGACGCGGCTCCGGCTATGAGCAGGAGCGCGGTCAGCCGCGAGGCCGGCAAATTGATGAGATCGTCGAAGCGTGCCGCAGCCCAACCGAACGCTTCATGCCGGGGCGTCCGATGCCCGATCATGCTGTCGGCCGTGTTGACGGCCTTGTAGGCCGCGGCGGCAGGCAAACCGCCGGCCGCCATCCAGAAGGCCGGCGCCACGACGCCATCCGAGTAATTCTCGGCAAGGCTTTCGATCGCCGCGCGCGAGACACCGGCCTCGTCGAGCGATGCGGTGTCGCGGCCGACGATTTGCGAGACTGCATCACGGCCGGCCTGGAGTCCCTGCCCTTCGAGCGCTTCCGCCACCTTCGCGACATGGGCGTGCAGGCTGCGCTGCGCAATCAGGCTGCTACCAAGCAAAGCAACGACGACAATTCCGAATGGAACACCAAGCAAGCCACGCTCGATGAAATATACCGGCACACCTGCGCATCCGACGATAGCGACGAGCACGGCAACACCGATTATCCGCCGGCGGCGTGGTCCCGCGCCATCCTTGTTGAGTGTACGGTCGAGCCTGCCGATCAACACGCCTATCCAGCTCACCGGGTGGCCGACCGCACGTACGAGACGGTCCGGATAGCCGAGTGCCAGTTCGATCAAGAGGGCAAGTAAGGCAAGCGTAATGGCCATGACAGACGGTGTGATGGACGATTGGACGGACGACGAGACGCCTCTGATGCACGGCGGCAACCTCGCCGCCGCGCGCCTCGCGTTCCCGCAAGCACCGGAACCCCTGATCGATCTGTCGACCGGGATCAATCCCTATCCTTATCCGATCCCGCCGTTCCCACCAGATATCTTTGCGCGACTGCCTGAGCCCGCCGCAATCGCCAAGCTGGCTGCGACCGCCGCGAATACCTATGGCGCGCCATCGGCAGACCATGTCGTCATCGCGCCAGGCACGCAGATCCTGCTGCCGCTCGTTGCGGCGTTGGCGCCTCTCGGCCGTGCCGCAATCCTGAGCCCGACCTATGAGGAACACGCACGGGTCGCGAAACTCGTCGGCCATGACGTCGCATTGGTTTCCGATCCGTCGCAGTTGGCGAACGCCAACCTTGCCATCGTGACAAATCCGAACAATCCGGACGGGCGTGTGGTGGTGCGGCTTGATCTGCTCGCGCTTGCTGAAAAGCTGCGTCATCGTAATGGAATTCTCGTTGTCGACGAAGCCTTCATGGATGTGGGGCCGGATTACACTTCGCTTGCCGACGATATCGATACCGGCAACATTGTCGTATTGCGCTCGTTCGGAAAATTCTTCGGCCTCGCCGGAATCCGGCTTGGCTTCGCCATCGCAGCACCCGCCCATGCGGCACGTCTGCGTGCCTTGCTCGGGCCCTGGCCGGTATCAGGCGTCGGAATTACGATCGCGGAACGCGCTCTGGCAGATGTCGCCTGGGTCAAGTCCATGCGTGCGCGGCTTGCGCACGACGCCACGCGACTCGACGATCTGCTGACAAAAGCAGGTTTGGCGATTGTCGGCGGCACGTCGTTATTTCGCCTGGTCGAAGCGCAGGAAGCCGAAACAGTCTATCGTCGGCTCGGCAAGGCCGGGATCGTGGTACGGCGCTTTCCATCGCATAAGAAATGGCTTCGCTTCGGAATGCCGGCAGATGACGAAGCATGGTCGCGATTGCACGCCGCACTGACCTGACTTCATGGGCGCAGCACGATGGACAATCCCGACTTTTTGATTGTTGGCGGCGGCAGCGCCGGCGCGGTGCTGGCCGCGCGCCTATCGGAGGACCCGGCAACGCGCGTGTTGCTGATCGAGGCCGGTCCCGACACGCCGCCGGGCGCGGTGCCCGACGACATCGCCGACATTTTTCCGCGCTCGACGCTTAACCCGGATTACTTCTGGCCCGATCTCAACGCGAAACGATCGAGCGACGCGCCGGCGCGGCCATTTCCGCAGGCCCGAATCATGGGCGGCGGCTCTTCGGTGATGGGCCTGTGGTCGCTGCGGGGCGTGCCGACCGACTACGATGATTGGACGGCGGCCGGCGCGACCGGCTGGGGCTGGTCCGACGTGCTGCCGTATTTCCGAAAGCTCGAGAACGACGCCGATCGCGACCAGAGCCAAAGTGCAACCAAGCCCTATGCGATCCGGCGCGCGCCGCGTGATGAATGGTCCGGCTTCATCCGGACACTGGAAAGCGCTGCTGCGCTTCGTGGCCTCGCGGATGTCCCTGACATCAACGAGATGCCCGGCGACGGGTTCTTTGCGATGCCTGTCAGTCACAATTCCGCCGCGCGCTCGACTTCGGCAAGCTGCTATCTGACCGCTGACGTCCGCAGGCGCAGCAACCTTTCCATCATGCCGGGAACACAGGTACTCAAACTCCTGTGCGACGGCCAAACCGTTACCGGCGTCACGGTCCGGCGCGGCAACGACACCAGCACGATCGTCACGCGCGAGACGATTCTGAGCGCTGGCGGCATTCACTCGCCGGCGCTGCTGCTGCGCTCGGGCATCGGACCGACCGACGAAATCAAGGCGCTCGGAATTTCACCCGTAGCGGATCGCCCTGGTGTCGGACGCAATCTGCAAAACCATATCTATCTTAATCTTGCGATTACGTTGCCGCCGCACGCGAGGCTTGCGGCACATCTCCGTCATTTTGCGGTCGCCGGAATGCGACTGTCATCAAAAATCGACGGCGCACCGGCGAGCGACCTCCTTACGTTCGTCACCGGCCGGGTCAGCCCCTACGCCTTTGGCCCCGATGTCGCGCTCTTCGGTGCGGCGCTTTACGCGCCGTTCTCGCGCGGCGCAGTGACGCTCGTCGACGCCGCGCCGGATACCCCGCCCCGGATCGAATTTCGTCTGCTCGAAGACCCGCGTGACCCGCCCCGCCTTCTGATGGCTACGCGTTTCATCGAAGCGCTGCTGCACGACTCCAAACTTGCCGCCGACTACACCGACGCCTTTCTGCTGCCGCCGGTCATGGCCCTCAACCAGTTCAACAAGCCGGGCTTGTTCGGGCGCACACTTGCGGCCGCGGCTAAAACGGCGCTGAACCTGCCGGCGCCTCTGACGCGCGCCATTGTCGGCCGCATGATCGCGCCCGGCCGCTGGATCGCCAATCGCCACGGCCACGCGCCGCTTTCCGACGACGAAATCCTCTCCGCCGCGGTGCCGATGGCGCATCCGACCAGCACCTGCTCGATCGGACCGGCTGACAATCCCCTGGCCGTCGTCGACGCGCAGTGCCGCGTCCACGGCGTAGCCAACCTGCGCGTAGTCGACGCCTCGATCATGCCGCGGGTTCCCAGCGCCAATACGAACCTGCCGACGCTCATGGTCGCCGAACGCGCCGCCGACCTGATCCGGTCACGGCGGATGTGACTACGTCTAATGGAAATTCCGGCCGCGCGGCATCACTGCGGCAACTTCCCTTGCGTCCTGTGCGGCGGCCTCGGCCGGCTCTAGATCCTCCGAGAGACGGCGCAACATTGGCGTCAGATCCTCGATTGTGTCGGCAACGACGTGAATAACGCCCTGCTCATTCTGGAGCTCGCCAGCCACGCTGACGAGCCGCGCGCCCAGCACCTGCGGCCGGAAGCTCTCGAACACCCTTGGCCAGACGATGATATTGGCAATGCCGGTCTCATCTTCCATCGTCATGAAGATGACGTTCTTGGCCGTACCCGGCCGCTGGCGCACCAGCACGAGACCGCCAACGATCACCCGCCTGCCAGAACGGATTTGCGATAGCCGCTCGTGACGCACGATGCCGCGCCGCTCGAATTCCCCGCGCAGGAACGATACCGGATGCGCTTTGAGCGATAGATGCAGATGTCGATAGTCCTCGACGACATGCTGGCCCGGCAACATCGGTGGCAGATCGGCGTCCGGCTCCAGGTCCGGCATCGACACCCGCGCAAACAGCGGCAAGTCGTCCTTGTCGCCGGAGCGCCGGAGCGCGCGGATTGCCCACAGCGCATCGCGGCGGTCGAGGCCGATCGACCGGAAGGCATCGGCCGCAGCCAACCGCTCGAGCGCCGCCGGTTGCAAGCCCGTGCGCAGCCATAGGTCGCGCACGGAATCGAATCCGCTGCCCCGCGTGCTTTCGATGATTTCACCGCACTGCTGTGACAGGCCGGCAATCTGCCGGAAGCCGAGCCGTATTGCATGGTTCGACCTGATCGCATCTTTCATCTCGGTATGGCGCGGATGCAGGCGCGGCACGGCATCGGAACCTGGCTCAAGCGTGCAATCCCAAAAAGACGCATTGACGTCGACCGCCCTCACCTCGACGCCATGGTCCTGCGCGTCACGCACGATCTGTGCCGGAGCGTAGAATCCCATCGGCTGGCTGTTCAGGAGTGCTGTGGCGAACACGTCCGGATAACGGCATTTCAGCCAGCACGATGCATAAACCAGGTTGGCGAAACTCGCGGCATGGCTTTCCGGGAATCCATATTCGCCGAAGCCCTGGATCTGCCTGAAGCAACTTTGGGCGAAGTCGAGGTCGTAGCCGCGCCTGGTCATGCCCTCGACGAACTTCTGCTCGAAGGAATGGATGGTGCCGACCCGCTTGAAGGTCGCCATCGCGCGGCGGAACCGGTCGGCCTCGCCCGGCTCGAACTTCGCCGCCACGATAGCGATCCGCATCGCCTGTTCCTGGAATAGTGGAACGCCAAGCGTACGGCCGAGCACCTCGCGCAACTCGTTGGGGTCGCCGAACTTCGGTGCCGGATAGGTGACGAGATCAGGGTTGGCCCGCCGCTTGAGATAAGGATGCACCATCTTGCCCTGGATCGGCCCCGGCCGCACGATCGCGACTTCGATGACCAGATCGTAGAACTCTTTCGGACGCAGCCGCGGCAACATCGACATCTGCGCCCGGCTTTCGATCTGGAACACGCCGAGCGTGTCGGCGCGGCGGATCATCCGATAGGTTTCCTCGTCCTCGTCCTGGATCGAGAGATCGCGCGACACGCCATAGTGGGATTTAAGCAATACAAAGCTACGCCGCAGGCAGGACAGCATGCCGAGCGCCAGCACGTCGACTTTCAGCAGGCCGAGCGCCTCAAGATCGTTCTTGTCCCATTCGATGACGGTTCGATCCTCCATCGCCGCGTTCTCGATCGGCACCACCTCGTCGAGTCGCGAACGCGTGATAACGAAGCCGCCGACATGCTGCGACAAATGTCGGGGGAAACCGATCAGCTCCTTGCTCAAAGCCAAAACGCGCGTAAGCCGCGGCTCGGAGACATCGAAGCCGATCCCGCGCGCCTCCTCACCGGTGACGCCTTTCTGCGACCAGCCCCACAAGGTGCCGGCTAGTTTACCGACCATGTCGTCGGACAGGCCGAACACCTTGCCGACGTCGCGGATGGCGCTGCGGCCGCGATAGCTGATGACCGTGGCAGCCAGCCCGGCGCGCTCGCGGGTATAGGTCCGGTAGATATATTGAATGACTTCCTCGCGCCGCTCATGCTCGAAATCGACGTCGATGTCGGGCGGCTCTCGCCGTTCCGCCGAAACAAACCGCTCGAACAGCAAATCGGCCCGTTCGGGACTGACCTCGGTGATGCCCAGGCAATAGCAGATGACCGAAT
The DNA here is from genome assembly GCA_050184975.1 of Pseudolabrys sp. GTDB lineage: Bacteria > Pseudomonadota > Alphaproteobacteria > Rhizobiales > Xanthobacteraceae > Pseudolabrys. The sequence goes on from JBFWZV010000003.1 coordinate 90,488, forward strand.
TGGCGGCGGACCCACGGCCCTGGCAGAGAATATTGACGCCATCGCTGCGGGCAAAATTAACGATGTCATGCACAGTGAGAAAGAACGGCGCGTAATTGAGTTCGCCGACCAGCCGCAGTTCTTCGTTGAGCGCGTGGCGCGCCTTGGCCGACATGCCGTTCGGAAATCGCCGCCGCGCACCCTCTTCCGCGAAGGCGACGAGCGCTTGCTGCGGCGTGGTGAAGCCTTTACGGGTTTCCTCCGGATATTCGGTCGCCCGCAGTTCCGCGAGCGAGAACCGGCAGCGGGCGAGGAACCGCGATGTTTCCGCGACCGCATCGGGATAATGACGGAACAGCCGCGCCATTTCGCTCGACGGCTTGAGATGGCGTTCGGCATTGGCGAGTAGCCGTTTCCCGGCAACATCGATGGTGACGTGCTCGCGGATGCAGGTGACGACGTCCTGCAATTCGCGTCGCTCCGGCACGTGATAGAGCACGTCGTTGACCGCGATCAGCGGCACGAACTGATTGCGCGCGATCTCGGCGAGCCGCGCAAGCCGCCGCGTATCGTCGCCGCGATAAAGCACGCTCGCACCCAACCGGACCGACTTCGGCGAAGTGGCCTGCTTCAGCCGCTCCAGCAGCCGGCCGAGCGATGCTGTCTCGATCCGTTCGGACGGCAAAACAATGAGATTGAGCCCGTCGATGAAATCGATCAGGTCGGGCAGGCCTAAGAGGCACTCACCCTTGTCCGCCCGCAGCTTGCCGCGCGACAGGAGCCGCGTCAGCCGGCCCCAGGCAGCGCGGTCGCACGGATAAGCGAGAATGTCGGGCGTCGCACCGTCATCGAAAACAAGCCGCGCGCCGACTGCAAGCCTGAACGGCGCTGAACCATCTTCTTCCCTCGTTTCCCACTCGCGTTGAGCGGCATAGGCACGCACGACGCCGGCAACGCTGTTGCGGTCGGCGATGCCAATGCCGGCAAGGCCGAGCGCTTTTGCCTGCTTGACCAGTTCCTCCGGGTCCGACGCGCCGCGCAGGAAGGAGAAGTTGGTAGTCACCGCAAGTTCGGCATAAGCGGACATCGGAACGCTCACGCAAACAAGCCGTGCAGGAACCAGCGCGGTTCTTGGGTCTCACGGCCATAAAGACCTTCGCGATAAACCCAGACCCGCATGCCGCTTCGGCTTTCGAGGCGGAAATAGTCGCGTGTCAGCGCGCGGCCCTGATCGTCGCGCCACCATTCCATCGCGATGCGTTCCGGCCCTTCGGAAACAGCGATCTCGTGCAGCACGCGGCGCCAGCGAAAGCGCACCGGCGGGCCGTCGGGGACTTCCGCAACCGCCTCGATCAGCTCCGGCCGTTCGAACAGCCGCAGCGGCCGCAATGGCGCGAGACTGTCTTGCAAAAGAGCCTCCGCCGCACAGCTCCCGCGCAGGTACTGCGCCGGCATAGCGGCGACCGCGAATTCGGGAATATGAGTGTCGCGCGGGACAAGCCGCATCAGCCGGCGCGCGCCGTATCGCGCGCTCAGTCGGTCGACGAGATCGGCAAGCTCGGTGTCGTGATCGTGGCCGCCGAATCCGGTTTGCGCCGGATCGAAGCGCTCGGTCGCAAGCGCCGACAACCGTATGACGTCGTAGCCAAAGCCCGGATCGCATTCATCACCGACGGCATCGAGCCGCTCGACGAACAGACGGCGGATGCGCTCGCCATCGCGCAGGGGCGCGCCGGCGCCGGCCTCGACCCGGTAGACCTTGCCGTCCGCGCGGAACAGCGCGGCCTGAAGCCGGCGCGCGCCCTCACCGTGCCGCTCCAGAACCTGACCGAGCTCCTGTGCAAGTTGTGCGATGGTTCCCAACACATCCGCTTGCAGCGCGATCGGCTCGGGAAACCGCCGTTCCGTGACATAGGACGGCAGCGGCAACCGCGGCGTGATCGGCTCCTCGGCATGGCCAAGGGCGAGATCGAGCTTGCGCAGCATGTCCTGCCCGAACCGCGCCGCCATCGAAGCGCGCGATCGCGCAAGCACCTCGGCAACGTATTTAAGTCCGGATTGGGCGAGAGCATCAACGGTTTCGCCGTCAAGCCTCAGCGCAGCAAGCGGTCGCGGTAACACAGAATCATGGGTCGCCTGTTCCGGGACCAACGCCGTTTTTCCGAACCGCGCCACCGCCCAAGCGCAGCCGACGGTACTCGCAAGACCCACGTGCGCCTGCAAACCCTGCTGCGCGAACCGCGCGATGAGATCGCGCGCAAGTTCTTTTTCACCCCCGAACAGATGCGCACAGCCGGTGACGTCGAGCAGAAGACCGTCGGGCGGATCGAGTCCAACCAGCGGCGTATAGCGGTCGCACCAGTCGGCGAGCGCTTCGAGCAGTTCTCGATCGGCCTGCGGGTCGGCCGGTTCGACCCTGATGTCAGGATGCATCGCGCGCGCATCGGCAAGCGGCATGCTGCGCTTGAGACCACGCGCCGCCGCGGCGTCATTGAGCGCGCATAGCCGCAGTGTCGACTTCACCAGCGCGACGGTCGCCAGTGGCACATCATCCGGCGCGGGCAAACGGCGCACGAGCCGGTCGGTCGGCAGCCGGGCGAGCCACAGCGAGAGATAGCGCCGAGAAGGAACGATCATGGTGATTCCACGCGACAGTCCAGCGGCCGGTCGGTCCGCGGCGATTCTTGGTAAGCGAAAGCGAAAACGTCGTACGGCCCAGTCCGCCAAAACGGTCGGGGCAGCTCGCAGCGCTTGAAATCTCCCAGCGCGTTTGCGCCGCGCTGGTGAGCGCCGAGGGCCGGTGACGCAGCAGGAAGCTAAAGCCGCCGCCCTCGCGCGCCGCGAGCGTCAGCCGCCGCGTTGCGGTGAGATCGGCGGCAGGCCCGTCATGCGGCAATTCGGCGACCACGCAGCCGAGCGCGCGACACCTGAGCGCTTCCTCCATCGCGCCAAGCGCATCACGCGCATGCGCAATACGCAGCATCAGCATGCGATCGAGTGCAAGACCGAAAGCCGCCAGACCGTGGCCATAAAGATGACCTGCTTCGCCATCGGCATAGTCCGGTCTGATCCAGAGCGCTTGCCGGCGTGAGCCGATGCGCGCCACAAGCGCCAGCACGAAGCCGGTGGCGGCGCCGAGATGCATGGGCGCCGCCGGCGCGATTTCATGCAGGGCGCCGGACGCAAGTCCCTTATCGAGGACGGTATCGATCGCGTCATCGGTAAAGGCGAGCACCGGGCTATCGCCACGCGCGGCGTACGCATTCTGCGTTTCGATCTCCGCCACCGCGCGCCGGAGGCGCGGCAGCACAGCGGGCGCGGTCATCGTCAATGCACCAGCTCCTGACTAGTTCATGTTCATGTTTTGTTCTCAATAGATTCCGGACCGGTGGCCCGATGTCAATGTTATAAAAAATCAAACAATATCATATACTTAAATAGTTCGCTGGCCTTGCAGGACTGTCGTGATAGCCAATAAAACGATCTCGAACATCATCCCCAACCGCCTATTCGGCAGCCGGCTTGATTGCCGACGCAACCGCGGGGAACTGGTAGCTGCCAATCAGCTCATCGATGATGGCCGTGAAAGCACCCCAGTCGGTCTCGCGGAACGAATGATTGCGAATGATAAACGAGGCGCCAGCGTAGAATTTTTCATACTGCTGGTGGCGGCCCGCAAATTCCGAGCCGACCATGTCCCAGGCGAGCTTGAACAACTTCATCCGCGTCTGCGCATCGCACTGGGGCGTATGCCAGAACGTCTGGAACTGCCTGGCAAGTTCGGCATCACGCACGACGGTCGCGTTGGCGGGCATCTGGAACACGCCGCCTCCGCATAATTCGCGCAACTCATCGATGAACCCGCTGTAATTTTGCGTACACCAGTCGAGCGCGGCATACATCATGCGACGATTGAAACAGACATAACCTTCGTCGCCGGCCGGCCACGACTCGAACGCGTTGATCTGCCCGTTGACCATGCCGGCAATGCAGGCTTCCTGTGCGGCCAAGTGCCCGAGCTTCTCGCGGACCGCCGGCACCTGATCGGCACCGGTCGCATTGGCGATCTTCGCACTCAGTCCAAGCAGCAGCTTCATCTTCGACCAGTAGCGCACGTTCGACTGGTGATTGCCAAAACAATGGCTCGGCGTCTTGATGTAGATGTCCCGCGACAACAGCGCGTCGTCGTGAACGAACACACGCTCCCACGGCACCTTGACCTCGTCGCACAACAACATGCTGTCGGATTCGTCGTAGCGGTAGGCGAGCGGTGAATCGACTTCGGAAATGACGCGGTTCTCGACCGGCTGGCGCGACCACAGCGACAGACCCGGCGCGTTGCAGGGAATGGCGCAGGTGATCGCTTCCTTCTTCTGGTCGGGCGCGAGCGGGATGACGTTGCCGATCCAGATCTCGTTGGCGAACAGCGCGCCGGTCGCCAGCATTTTCATGCCGGAGATAATGACTCCATCGTCCTCCTCACGCACCACGCGCAGCGTGGGCGCCGGAATATTCTGGCGCTGATAGAACTCCGGATTGCGCGCAGCTTGCGGCGGGATCACCGCATAGACAGTGTAGATATCGTTGTCACGGATATGCTTGTAGTAGGACTTGAGGCTCTCGGGATTACCGAATGGCGCCTTCAACTCCTCCGGCTTCAACATCATCCCTGTCACGAAAGACGCGACGTGGTCCGGTGAGCGGCCGAACATGCCGTAGGTGAAGTCGGCGATGCGCTGGTGGCCGACCATGCGCCGCTGCAAGTCCTCGCGGGATTTCGGGCGCAGGTAATAGATCGAATGCCGGCCGCCATCCTCCTCGTAGGTCATCTCGGCACGGTTGGCCGGGTCGGACTTCATATCGAACAGCGCGGCCACCGTCGCGGCGGCGTTCTTGAAGGCCGGATGCGTGGTGACATCGTCGATTTTCTCGTCGCCGACGTAGACCACGCGCCCGTCGCGCAGCGATTGCAGGTGTTCCTCGCCGGTCCGAAGCATCGCCCCCGCCCTCCCTGAAAATCAGACCAAAACCGGGTCATTGGAGAATTGACGCCTTCCAGATTAGCTTGGTAACCTAGCTAGTCAAACAAATTATTTGCAGACAAAGCCAGTCGTCCGCCCCGCAAACCTGATCGGAATTCGCCACCCATGCCCATCATCGCCTTCGAGAAGCAAAGTCTTGGCGCCAGCACACGCAGCAACGAAACGATCGCCGCAGTGACCATCGCCGGATGGACGGGCCGCGATCCAGCCGCAGTCGAAAAGCATATCCGCGAGCTTGAGGAGCTCGGCGTCAAACGGCCGAAGACCGTGCCTTGCTACTACACCGTCACGCCGGACTTGCTGACAACGGCAAACGACGTGGCGATGCTCGGGCCGGACTCCAGTGGCGAAGCCGAGGTCGTCCTCTATTCGATGAACGACGGGCTATGGATCGGGCTTGGCTCCGACCATACCGATCGCCGTGTCGAAGCGTTTTCGGTGTCGGTGTCGAAACAGCTTTGCGCCAAGCCGGTATCGCTCACATTGTGGCGCTTCGACGACGTGGCCAGGCACTACGATCAACTGCAACTCAAGTCCTTTATCGTCGAAGGCGGCAAGCGCGTGCCCTATCAGGATGGGCTGACGGCCGCGATGCGCCCGCCGCTCGAGTTGATGGCGGGCGCACCGGGCGCACAGAATGGTCGGCTGCCGGTCGGCACTGCGATGTTTTGCGGGACGCTGGCCGCGATCGGCGGCGTGCGGCCGGCGTCACGGTTCGAGATGGAACTGCACGATCCGGTGCTCAAGCGCAGCCTCACACACGCTTACACGGTCCAGGTCGTGCCGATTACTGGCGAATAGCGGCGCGCTCAGTCGATGTAGTAGTGCGTCTCGAGCAAAACGCAGCCATTCACCGACTTGAAAGGACCGTGATACGCGCCGGGCGGACGAACCGCATAGGTATAACCTTCGAACGACTCCCCGCCATTGCCGTTCTTGTCATTACCGACGATCAGATCGCCTGAGACCAGAAAAACCTCCTCCCAATACTCATGCACGAACGGCACGGTTGTGTAGGTGCCCGGCGCGAAGCGCAGTAGCCGCGTCCGGTTGCCCTTTTTGTTCTTTTCGTCGAGCTCGCCGGCGATGATCTTCTGCTGGATGCCCGGCGGATAGCCCTCCGGCGTATGCCAGCCTTCGCCGAGATCCAACCGGTGAAATTCCTTGTGCCCCTTGTCGTAACCCATCTTCGCCTCCGTGCTTCTGCGCATCATGAAGCCGACAACTCGTGCCGGCAAGAACAGCCGACCATCGGTGTTAGGTCGAGACCTCCGGCGCCTTACCCTCATAGGCGTTTTTCAGGAGCCGTCGCAGCGGCGCTTCTTCGACCGGCCCGGGATTCCAGTAAGGTGACGCCAACGCCAGTTCGATAGCCTTGCCGACGCCGTCGGCCGGCATACCGATGTCTTTCAGCGCGAGCGGAATATCGAGCTTGCGATTGAGCGCGTAAAGACCCGCCGCCGCTTTGTCCGTGCCGATCGCCGCAGCGATGCGTGTCATCGCGTCTTTGGCATAGGGCGTATTATAGGCGACGGCGTGCGGCAGAACGATCGCGTGAGTTTCCGCATGCGGCAGATTGAAGGCGCCGCCGAGCACATGACAGAGCTTGTGATGCAGCGCCATGCCGACGGCGCCGAGGCATGTGCCGCAGGCCCAGGCGCCATAGAGCGCGTCGGACCGCGCTTCGCGGTCGTCGAGCCCGCCGGCGAGAGCCGGCAAAGATCTTGCCAGCGCCCTGATGCCGTCTTCTGCCAACAAGGCAATCAGCGGATCGAGTTCTTTCGCGTAGAGCGCCTCGACCGCATGCGCGATCGCGTTCATTCCCGACACCGCGGTCACGCGCTTCGGCAGCCCCATGGTCAAATCGACGTCGTAGATGATCGTCTCCGGCAATACTTTCATGGACCGCTGCGTGGTCTTCTGCCCGCCGGCAGTCTCGCCGAGGATCGGTGTCGCCTCCGAGCCGGCATAGGTCGTCGGCACGACGATCTGCGGCAGGTCGGTTCGCAGCGCCAAGGCCTTGCAGAGACCGACGGTGGAGCCGCCGCCAAGTCCGACGACACAGTCCGCCCTTATTTCTCGCGCGTAGGCGAGCGCACGCTCGGATACCTCGACCGGCGTATGCATCTGTGCGCCAGCAAACAAGCCGCCGAACGCGGAACCGAGCTGCGTCTTCGCCAATTCACCGAGCCGGGCTTGCCCCGGCGTTGTGACGACGAGCGCGCGCGAAGCGCCGAGCTTCTTCACTTCCGTCCGCAATGCGGTGATCGTGCCGAAACCGAAGATCACATTGGCCGGCAGCGGATTGTAGCGGAACGGGCGCACGCGCTACCTGTCAGGCCACGGGCAACTTGAACAACGCCTTCGCATTGTCGCGACCGATCTTTTGACGGTCGCCGTCCGCGATCTGCGCTTTGTCGAACCAGTCACTTGCCTCGCTCGGATCCTCGAACGGCCAGTCGACCGAAAACATGATGCGCTCGACGCCAAGCTCCTCGGCTGCCTGTTTCAGCGCGCTTGTGCTGTAGTTGCCCGAGGTCGTCACCCAGAAATGCTTGCGGAAATAGTCGGCCACCGGTTTCTTCGCCGCGTATTTGTGCGGCGCCTTCATCCAGCCGTTGCGGTGGTCGATCCGCCACAGCAGCGCCGGGATGCCCTCGCCGAGATGGCCGATCACAATCTTCAGGCTTGGACACTCGTCGAAAATGCCGCTGCCGATCAGCCGCAGGGCGTGAACCGACGTTTCGGCGTTGAACGCCCAGTTCGGGCCGAGCAGCCAGTTGTGACCGCGGTAGCCGGGAATCTGGTCCGGCAACGGATTGCGCGGATGCAGGTAGAACGGCACGCCGAGCGCCTCGACCGCCTTCCAGAACGGCCGGTACTGCGGCAGGTCATAATAAAGAAGATTGTTCGGATCGCCGCTGTTGCTGAATCCATTCACGAGAGCGCCAACGAACTTCAGATCTTTGACGCAGCGCTCGAGTTCCCGGATCGCGGCCTCGGGATCCTGCATCGGCAACGCCGCGAATCCCGCAAACCGCTTCGGCAATGCGCGGACATGATCGGCGAGCGTGTCGTTGGCGGCCTTCGCGATGTCGATTGCCCGCTTAGGGTCGTCGATCGCCTGCACCGCCGGCGCATTGAGCGAGAGGATCATCATCTCGATCTCGTAAGTATCCATTTCCGAGATCAGTCTGGTACGAATGTCGAGCAGGCGTGACCGCAATTCCGGCCAGACGTGAGGCCCGAACACCTGCGAGTCGCCGAGGGTTGCCTCAATCGCGAAGTGTTCCTCGAGCGCAATCTTGCCTTTCATGGCGTTCAGACCCCCCAATGGTGTTTATCGCTTTCGCGCCAGAATACCGGCCGCATCACCATGCGGCCAGCCGCGATTGGCGCAAGGCTGCGATGTTGACGCGCATTTCGTCAGGAGAAAGCGGCGGGTTAAGCGCGGTTGTGGCCGAACCGGGCGACGACATCGTCCGGAATCGGAACCGCGCCGATCTTCTCAGGATTGGTCTTGTCACGGGCGGCCCACACCCGCGTTTCCCGCCCTTCGGCGGCATCCTTGCCGCCGAGCATCATGCGGTGCGCGACGTCGAAGCTCGAGCGCCGGAATTCGGCGACCGAGGAAACGACTTCGACAACGTCGCCGAACTTGACGGCTTTCAGGAAGTTGGCGCGGGCATCGACCAGCGGAATGCCGAGAATACCGAAATGGCTTGCGAGGTGCTGCGGCTTCACACCGAGAGCGGCCTCGAACATGAACCAGCTGTTGGTGTCGAAGATTTCAAAGAATCGCCGGTTGAACATCATGCCGGCCGGGTCGCATTGGCCCCACTCGATGGTCACCTGCCTGCGATAAACAAAGGGCGTCATTCTTTGCCTGTCCTTGCCCTGCCTGTCCTTGTCCCGCCGGGCGGCCGCCGCCGCGACGCCCGCCCGTGCTCTCTCTAACGCCGCTCTTTTGGCAGCATTTGCGGCCGCTCGGCAAGTGTCGGGCGATCCCCGTGCGGGAATGCGTGGTTTCGCCGGCGAGACGCCCCGGCGCGGACGTCATGGGGATGCCGGACAGTCGGCACCGGACGCAGTGTTGACTTATTGTTATGTGGCATATCATTATTCCGCCGGGAGAAACGCCATGACCTACGTCGTCACCGACAGCTGCATCAAGTGCAAGCTCACCGACTGCGTCGAGGTCTGTCCGGTCGACTGTTTCTATGAAGGCGAGAACATGCTCGTCATTCACCCGGACGAGTGCATCGACTGTGGGGTCTGCCAGCCGGAATGCCCGGTCGAGGCGATCAGGCCGGACACCGAACCCGATCTTGAGAGATGGGTCACGCTCAATGCGCAATACGCGACTCAATGGCCGAATATCACGGCGCGCAAAGATCCACCGCAGGATTCGAAAGAATGGGAAGGCGTGACTGGAAAATTCGAGAAATACTTTTCGCCGAATCCGGGCGCCGGCGACTGATGAAGCGAGACCGACACCGGTAGAAGCCGGCCGGCATTTGTGCTATGATATAACAAATTGACCACGCGATCCGGCGCATGAGATCGCGGGCATTGGGAAACGCATTCGGCCGGACGCCACACAATCGACAGGCAATTCCGAGGAAGTGGTCGCACATGTTTCGTTTGCTCAGCCTGACGCTGAACGGCCGTCTACGGACGGACGCCGTGCCGGACAACGTGCTGTTACTCGACTACCTGCGAGAGATGTCAGGACTGACCGGCACGAAAACCGGTTGCGACGGTGGCGAGTGCGGCGCCTGCACGGTGCTGATCGACGATAAACCTGTCCTGTCCTGCCTGACGCTCGCGGCCAGCGTCGAAGGACGGCGCGTCGATACGGTGGAGTCGCTCGATCATGACGGCCATCTCTCGGCGGTACAGCGTGGCTTCCACGAGAAACTCGGATCGCAATGCGGCTATTGCACGCCGGGCTTCATCATGGCTTCGGTCGGTCTGCTGCGCGAGAACCCAGACCCGACCGACGACGACATCATCGCCGCGCTCGGTTCCAATATCTGCCGCTGCACGGGCTACGTGAAGATTATCGAAGCGGTGAAATACGCCGCCGCGCTGAACGCGCAAGGGGTCGCACAGTGAACAAGCCGATCCCTGTCCACAATATCGGTAGCTACGTCCCGATGATCGACGGCCCGGAGAAAGTCTCCGGCCGGGCGAAGTTCACCGCCGATCTGTTGGCACCAAAACAGCTCGTTGGCTGCATCTACCGCAGCCCCTATTCGCATGCCGAGATCGTTTCGGTCGACGTCTCCGAGGCGCTGAAGGTGCCGGGCGTCAAGGCAATCGTCACTGGCGCCGACTGCGACAAGACCTTCGGCGTGCTGCCGATCGCGCGCAGCGAACATCCGCTCGCCCGCGACAGGGTCCGGTATCGTGGCGAACCGGTCGCCGCCGTCGCTGCGGTCGATGACGCCGTGGCACGGGAGGCGATCCGCCGCATCAAAATGACGGTGCGCGAACTACCCGCCTATTACACGTCGAAGGCCGCGCTCGCGCCCGACGCCGTGCCGCTGCACGACAAGAAGCCCGGCAATCTTGAGCGCGACGTCTTTTACGAACTGGGATCGGTCGAACAAGGGTTCGCTGAGGCCGATCTTGTGCGTGAAAGCACTTATAACTGTGCCGAGGTCTGCCAAAACCAGATGGAAATGCATGCAGCCGTCGCCGAGTACGACGCCGGACGTCACCGCATGACGGTGCATGCCTCGACCCAGGTGCCCTATTACGTCCACCTGATGCTGTCGCAAATCCTCGACATGGAGATGTCACGCATCCGCGTCGTAAAACCACACGTCGGCGGCGGCTTCGGCTGCCGTACCGAAACGCTCAACGTCGAGCTGATCGCCGCGCTGCTCGCCCGCAAGGCGCAAGGGACCGTGCGGATCGTCACGAACCGCGAGGAAACCTTCATCACCCATCGCGGCCGGCCCGAGACCGACATCAAGCTCAAGATCGGCATGCGCAATGACGGCCGCATCACCGCGGTCGAGTGCGAATGCTTCCAGCGCGGCGGCGCGCATTCGGGATACGGTGTCGTCACGATTCTCTATGCTGGCTCGATGCTCTACGCGATCTACGACCTGCACAACGTCAAATACGTCGGCAAGCGCGTGCTGACCAACACACCGCCCTGCGGCGCATTCCGCGGCCACGGCACGGTCGACGTCCGCTTCGCGTTCGAAAGCCTGATCGACCAGATGGCCGCAGAGATGGGGCTCGATCCCTTTGCCGTGCGCCGCGCCAATCTGCTCAACGCGCCCTGCTTCACCGACAACGACCTGATGGTGAACTCTTACGGTCTGCCGGAATGTCTCGACTGGGTCGAGCGCGAGAGCCAGTGGAAAGAGCATCGCAGAAAATCCGGCAGCGGCAAGAACGGCAGCAAAACCCACCTCCGCAAGGGCTGGGGCATGGCCTGCTCGCATTACATTTCGGGAGCTTCCAAGCCGGTGAACTGGACCGGCGAGCCGCATGCAACGGTCAAGATCAAGCTCGACTTCGACGGCTCGCTGGTCGTCCTCTCGGGCGCGGCCGACATCGGCCAGGGCTCGACGACGATCCTGGCGCAGACCGTGGCCGAAGTGCTCGGCCTCGACCTCTCGCGCGTGCGCGTCGTCACCGGCGACAGTGAGGTCGTGCCGAAGGACAACGGCTCGTATTCGTCACGCGTCACCTTCATGGTCGGCAACGCCGCGCTCGAAGCGGCACGCAATCTCAAGGCGCTGCTGGTCAACGCTGCCGCCCGCAAGCTCGAGGCACGGCCCGAGGACATCGAGTGCCTCGGCGAGGTCTACCGCGCCGGCGCGCAGGACAAGGGCGCGACCTTCGACGAGGTGGTTGTCGAGGCGCTGAAGGATAGCGGCACCATCACCGTCACCGGCAATTACTCGACGATCCCGGAATCGCACGGCGGCAAGAAATATCGTGGCGCGGCAATCGGCGGCACCATGGGTTATTCCTATTCGGCGCAGGTGGTCGAGGTGACGGTCGACGAGGAAACCGGCGTCGTCACAGTCGACAAGGTCTGGGTCGCGCACGATTGCGGCAAGGCGCTCAACCGCCTGACCGTCGAAGGCCAGGTGCAGGGTTCGGTCTGGATGGGCATGGGTCAGGCGATGAGCGAGGAGACCGGCTATCACAATGGTCTGCTAGTCACCGGTAATATGCTCGACTACCGCGTCCCGACCATCCAGGACTCCCCGCCGATCGAGGTCGGCATTATCGAGAGCAACGACCCGCACGGTCCGTTCGGCGCCAAGGAGGCCGGCGAAGGCTCGCTCGCCGCGTTCCTGCCCGCGCTCACCAACGCCATCGCCGATGCCATCGGTATCCGCTTCGACGATCTGCCGGTGACGCCTGACCGCGTGTTCGAGGCGATTGAAAAGCGCCGGCGTGCGCTCGAGCGGAAAGGCGGCGCCTGATGGATGCCCTCCCCGAATTCCGCGCGCTCAACCCAGCGACACTCGACGATGCGCTGGCCGCCCGCGCCGCGCACCCGGATTCCAAGCCGCTCGGCGGCGGCACGGATCTGGTCGTCAACATCCGCCGCGGCATCGTCGCGCCGAAGGTGCTGATCGACATGACGCGCGTCGCCGAGCTGCGCACGATCAAGGCTGACGCAGCGACGCTGGAAATCGGCGCCTCGGTGACGCTGACCGAACTTGCCGGACACCCTGACGTCATCAAGCACTACCCCGTCGTCGCGCAGGCCGCGGGCGAGATCGCCGGCCCGACCCACCGCAACATGGGCACCGTCGGCGGTAATCTCTGCCTCGACACCCGCTGCATCTATTACAATCAGAGCGAATGGTGGCGCGGCGCCAACAATCACTGCCTGAAGACCACCGGGACGATGTGCCATGTCGCGCCGAAGAGCCGCGGCGTCTGCTTTGCGACGTTTTCGGGCGACCTTGCACCGGCGCTGCTGACGCTCGGCGCCGAAATCGATATTGCCGGGCCGCAAGGCCGCCGATCCCTACCGCTGGAAAAGCTCTATATCGGCTTTGCCCGCCAGGATGTGCCGGTCACCGAAACGCAGGGCGACGGCAAGTTCTTTCTGTCGCTGCGTCCCGGAGAGATCGTCACCGGCGTGCGGGCGAAGAATACGCCCGGCCTGCGCTCCGCCTATGACAAGGTCCGCATCCGCAAGTCGATCGAATATCCGGTCGCCGGCGTCGCCGTTGCGCTCCGGCGCGAGGCGGACAAGCTCGTCGACCTGCGCGTCGCCATCACCGGCACCAATCCGCGGCCGGTGCTGCTTGCCGGCACCGCCGAACTCTGCGGCGGTGGACTGGATGAACGCGTCATCAACGGTCTCGATGCGCTGGTGCGCGACCAGATCATGCCGATGAAGACGACATTCACCCCCGGGCACTACCGCCGGCGCGTTGCCGGCGTGTTGACACGCCGGTTGATGCAACGACTGTTCGAAGAGTGACGGCGGGCCGGCATGCAGGACGACTTCACCGCACGCCGCCCTTACAATGCCGTTACCGATTTTGTCGACAGCCACATCGCACAAGGCCGCGCCAACAAGATTGCCTTCATCGACCCCAAACGTTCGCTCACCTATGGCGACTTGCAGACCCGAACAATTCGTTTCGCCAACGGCCTGCGCGCCCTGGGGCTTGAGCCCGAGGACCGCGTCGCGTTGCTGGTCCACGATACGGTCGACTATCCGGTCGCCTTCTGGGGCACGATGCGCGCCGGTTGCATCGCGATCCCGCTTAACACTTATCTCAGGGCGCCGCAGCTTGCCTTCATGCTGGCCGATGCGCGCGCATCGGCATTGGTGCTGACCTCCGCATTGATACCTTTGATTGCCCCACTCATCGAGATGCTGCCCCACTTGCGAACCATCATCCTTGTCGAAGCCTCGGACGACGCTCGTAACGTTTTTCCCGACCGCAAGGTCGTCGATTTCGAGGACATCATCGTCTCGGCAAGCCCGGCGCCGCTGACCGCGCCGACGGTCTCCGACGAAGTCGCGTTCTGGCTCTACACCTCTGGCTCGACCGGCGAGCCCAAGGGCGTCAAACACGTCCACACTAACCTGATGATGACCGCCAGACTGTTTGGCCAAGGTGTGCTCGGCATCACCGAAAACGACGTCGTGCATTCGGCGTCGAAGCTCTTTTTCGCCTATGGACTCGGCAACGCCATGTCATTTCCGTTGTCTGTAGGCGCGACCGCTGTGCTTTGGCCGGACCGGCCGTCGCCCGAGGGCGTTTTCGAGATCATGCGCACCCACCGGCCAACGATTTTTTACGGCGTACCGTCGCTCTACACCGCCCTGCTCGCGCACAAGGACATCTGCAAGGGAGCCGGCTCCGACCGGTTGCGCATCTGCGTCACAGCCGGCGAGGCGCTGCCGGCCCATATCGGCGAGCGGTGGCGCGACATTGTCGGTGTCGACGTGCTCGACGGCATCGGCTCGACAGAAATGCTGAACACCTTCCTCAGCAACAGGCCTGGCGATGTCCGCTACGGTTCGACCGGGAAACCAGTGCCCGGCTACAAGACCCGCATCGTCGACGAAACCGGGAACGATGTGGCGACGGGCGAGATCGGCGAACTGATCGTGCGCGGCCCCTCTGCCGGTGAGGGTTACTGGAACCAGCGCGCCAAGAGCAGGACTACTTTCGTCGGCGAATGGACGCATACCGGCGACAAGTACCGTTGCGATGCCGAAGGCTATTACTACTACTGCGGCCGCACCGACGACATGTTCAAGGTCTCAGGCATGTGGGTTTCGCCGTTCGACGTCGAGGCGGCACTCACTTCGCACGAAGCCGTTCTCGAGGCCGCCGTCATCGGCAAGGAAGACAGCGACGGCCTGATCAAACCGAAGGCGTTCATCGTTCTGAAGAACGGCTACTCCGCCGGCCCGGACCTGTTCGAAACCCTCAAGACGCACGTCAAGAACAAGGCGGGCACCTGGAAATTCCCGCGCTGGATCGACGTGCGCGACGACCTGCCACGCACGGCAACAGGCAAGCTCCAGCGCTTCAAGCTGCGCGAAGAAGACAGCGCCGGCGCGCGTTGATCGGCAAGCGCGTCAGCGCAGCGGCGCTGCGCCGTCCTGCAGGCGCTTGAGCGTATCGGTCGATCCCTGCACAGCGACACGCTGATGGTAGAACCGCAGCCCGTGCAAGCCGCCGAGTTCCTCGCCGTTACCGGCGCGGCCCGGCCCACCGTGATTGCATTGCGGCATGACGATGCCGTGGCCGGTGTGGCTGTCGGCAATCGACGGGTGGACTACGAGCACGCGGCCATGCGCCGATCCAAGATCACGCGACATGCGCGCAAGAAACTCCACGTCGTCGCCAAAGACCGACACCGCCAGCGAACCGCCGCCGGCGCGCACCAGCGCCACGGCGTCCGCCTCGTTGCGATAGGGGAGAACGGTTGCGACGGGACCGAACACCTCGACACTGTTGACCAGACCGGCCGATCCCGCATCGTTCGCCTGCAACAGCGTCGGCGACACGAAGGCGGACCTGGCGCCGTCGATGCCGTCCAGTTTCGGGGGTTTGCCGCTACCGAAAACGATCTGCGCTTCCTTGGTCAGTTGGCCGATGCCGTCGATGACAGCGGCCTGCTGGCCCGCCGTCACGACAGGGCCCATGTGCGTTGCCTCCTGACGCGGATCGCCGACCACGGTCTTCTTCAAGCGCTCGCTCAATGCCTCGATCACCGCGGCTGCGTGCTGGGCAGGCGCGAATACGCGCCGGATCGCGGTGCATTTCTGCCCGGCCTTGACCGTCATTTCGCGCGCGACCTCGCGCACGAAGGCATTGAACGACGCATCGCCCGGCGCCGCGTCGGGCGCCAGAACGGCAGAGTTGATGCTGTCCGCCTCGATATTCACCGACACGTTATTGTCGATGACGGCGCGCTCGCCGCGAATGCGCCGTGCGGTGTCGTGCGATCCGGTGAAAGCGACTGCATCGTCCGCGGTGAGGCGCGACAACAAATCGCCGGCGCTGCCGCACAAGAGACTGAGCGCGCCGGCCGGCAACACACCGGCATTGATCACATCACGGACCATCTGGGCCGACAGCAAGGCCGTGCTGGAGGCAGGCTTTGCCAGCACCGGAACCCCGGCGAGCAAGGACACCGCGGCCTTCTCCCAAAGACCCCAGCTTGGAAAATTGAAGGCATTGATATGAACCGCGACGCCGCGGCGCGGCACCAACAGATGGATCGCCTGAAAGCTTTCGTCTTTCGCGAGGCGTACCGGGCCCTGATCGAGCAGCGAGCGGGCGCCGCCGAGCCCTGCGCCGAGCTTTGCATAGTATTTCAACGTACCGATGCCGCCGTCGATGTCGATTGCCGCATCCCGGCGTGTATTGCCTGAATTCGCAATCGCGGTTGCTTCGTATTGCGCTCTGTTCTTGATGAGGACGTCCGCGATCTTGCCGAGCAATTCTGCACGCTGGCCATACCCCAACTCCTGAAGCGCGGCACCACCGCGGCTGCGAGCAAAATCGAGAGCGGCGGCGAGATCGAGCCCCTTCGCTGACGCGATTGCGAGCACCTCGCCCGTCGTCGGATCCTTCAGCTCGGTCTCGGAGCCGGCTCCGTCCTGCCATTTTCCGGCAAGATAGCTCTGGAGTTTTTCGGTCATGCGATTGCCCCGGTGCAGTCAATAAAGTTACGGCACATTACATTTGTTCCATTATGCATTTCACAATGGAACCGGCGCAAGGAGGCGCGGCATAGTTCATCTTCTGGCGGCCACACGCGATCCGATGCGTCTGCGCCCAAGGGCTTCTCTCGGACGCGCAGTTCCGATAAGACAAACTGCCGGTTTCAATAACGGACCGATGAACGGATGCCGACAGGCCGATCGCCATCGACGAAAAAGCGCGCGGACAACGGCAAGAGCCGTAAATCGGGCAAGGCTGTGCAACGCCGCGCCAGTCTCGGCCATCTGACCGAGCTGATCGGATACGCCGTCCGGCGCGCGCAGCTTGCGATCTTTCGCGACTTTCGCCGCTCCTTTGATGAATTCAAGATTCGCCCCATTCAGTATGGCGTTCTCACCGTTATCGAAGCCAATCCGGGCCTCAAGCAGATCGAGGTTTGCGCGGCACTTGGTATCAAGCGTGCCAACTTCGTTCATCTGATCAACGAGCTCGAACGGCGCGGCCTTGCCGAACGCCGCAGCGCGGAGGATCAGCGCGCCAACAGCCTCCACCTGACAAGGCAAGGCAAGACGCTGATGACCAAGCTGCGCGATATCAACCGGCAGCATGAACAACGGGCCGCTACCAATCTCACCGAGAAGGAACGCGGACAACTGATAAACCTGCTCAACCGCATTCGGACGTCAACGGGCGAGGACCGCTAGCGGGCGATCGGCAGCACATTCGTGTATTTGACCTGCTCGAGCGCAAAGCTCGACTCGATCGAAGCGATGCCATCGAGGCGGGTCAATTTCTGCTTGAGGAATCGCTCGTAGGCGGCAAGGTCCGGCACGACGACACGCAGCCAATAATCGCGCGGGCCGGTCATCAGGTAGCATTCCAGAACCTCCGGCCACCGCGCGATCGTCTTGGAAAACCGATCGAGCGCGTCCTGCCGCTGCCGGTCGAGTTTGACCGATACGAACACGCTGACCGGCAAACCGACCGCCTGCTGATCGAGGACGGCGACATAGCGCGCGATGACGCCGGCCTTTTCCAGCAGGCGAACCCGGCGCAGACAGGGCGACGGCGACAGGCCGACTTTGGCGGCCAACTCGGCGAGGCTGATGCGGCCGTTGTCCTGCAACAGATTGAGGATGGCCCGGTCGGTCTCATCGAGGGAGGTTTTTGGCATAATCAAATTCTCGATATTTTATTATTAGCAGAATATGCCAATTTATATGGAGATTAAAGCCGATATTGGCATGCCCTGCCCAGCCGCCCAGCGCATAATGGCTTTCGACTCCAGGACCGGGACGAGCCATGGCTACTGATCTCGACATTCTTTGCGAACTCGAGCGCAAGGTGCTCTGGCTTGCGAGCTGGACCATCCATCATGCGAACCATCTACGCGACAGCGCCGACGGACTGAAAGTCGGCGGCCATCAGGCCTCGTCCGCCTCGCTCGCGACGATCATGACCGCGCTTTACTTCGAGGCGCTGCGGCCGCAGGACCGCGTCGCGGTGAAGCCGCACGCCTCGCCGATCTTTCACGCGATCCAGTATCTGCTCGGCAAGCAGACGCGCGAACGGCTTGAGACGTTCCGCGGCTACAAGGGTGCGCAGAGCTACCCCTCGCGCACCAAGGACGCCGACGACGTCGATTTCTCGACCGGTTCGGTCGGCCTCGGCGTCGCGCAGACTTTGTTCTCCTCGCTGACGCAGGATTATGTCCGCGCGCACGGTTGGGGCACTGGCCGCAGCGAAGGCCGAATGGTGGCGCTCGTCGGCGACGCCGAGATGGACGAAGGCAACATCTTCGAAGCGATGCTCGAAGGCTGGAAACAGGGCCTGCGTAACTGCTGGTGGATCGTCGACTACAACCGGCAAAGCCTCGACGCCGTCGTGCGCGAGGGCCTCTGGCAACGCTTTGAAACACTGTTCCGCGATTTCGGCTGGGACGTCGTCATCCTCAAGTACGGCTCCCTGCTCAAAGCGGCCTTCAAGGAGCCCGGTGGCGACAGGCTGCGGGATTGGATCGACAACTGCCCCAACCAGCTTTACTCGGCGCTGGTGTTCGGCGGCGGCGCGGCGTGGCGCAAGCGCCTCGAAGACGAGATCGGCGACCAGGGCGTCGTATCCGCGCTCATCGGCAAGCGCAGCGACGACGAGCTTGCCGCGCTCATGACCAATCTCGCGGGGCACGATCTCCCGTCGCTACGCGAGGCATTCCATTCCATCAAGCACGATCGGCCGGTCTGCTTCATCTGCTACACCATCAAAGGCTTCGGCCTGCCGTTGGCCGGTCACAAGGACAACCACGCCGGTTTGATGACTCCGGCGCAGATGGAGACGTTCCGAGCCACGATGAATGTTCGGCCCGGTCACGAATGGGATCAGTTCGAGGGGCTCAAACTGCCGCCGCGCGACATCGAAGCCTTCCTGTCTAACGTTCCGTTCGCGCAAGCCCCCCCGCGCCGGCTCGAAGCGCCGCAGATCGCCGTCCCGGACGCATTGCCGGTCACGATCCAGCCCGTCATGGCGACGCAAACCGGCTTCGGCGCCATCCTTAACGAGATCGGCCGCAGCGACGCGGAATTCGCCAAACGCATCGTTACGACGTCGCCGGACGTCACGGTCTCTACCAATCTCGGGCCGTGGGTCAACCGCCGCGGACTGTTCGCGCGCGAGGCGATGGCGGACATTTTCAAGAGCGAGCGAATCCCGTCAACCTTCAACTGGGAATTCTCCCCGCAGGGCCAGCACATCGAACTCGGCATCGCGGAAATGAATTTGTTCATCCTGCTGTCCGCGCTCGGCCTGTCGCACAGCATCAACGGCGAGCGGCTATTGCCGATCGGCACGCTGTACGACCCCTTCATCGCGCGCGGTCTCGATGCCCTGAATTACGCCTGTTATCAGGATGCCCGTTTCATCCTCGCGGCGACGCCGTCGGGTGTCACGCTTGCCGGCGAAGGCGGCGCGCACCAGTCGATCGGAACGCCGCTGATCGGCATGGCGCAGGATGGCCTCGCCGCGTTCGAGCCGGCGTTCGTCGACGAACTCGCCGCCATCATGGCCTGGTCGCTTGCTTATATTCAGAAAAGCGGCGGTGAAACGTCCGAGCAGAACTGGCTCCGCGACGAGACCGGCGGCTCGGTCTATCTGCGTCTGTCGACGCGGCCTATCGAGCAGATCCAACGGCCGATGACGACCGAGCTTCGGCAATCCATCGTCGATGGCGCCTATTGGTTGAGAAAGCCCGGCCCAAATTGTCAGGTGGTGGTCGCCTCTACCGGCGCCGTCGTTCCTGAGGCAATCGAAGCGGTTGGCCTGATCGCCGAGGATCGCCGCGACGTCGGCCTGCTCGCCGTGACCTCGGCTGATCGGCTCAATGCCGGCTGGACCGCGGCGCAACGCGCCCGCGAACGCGGCCTCATTCACGCGCGCTCGCACATCGAGCGGATGCTCGCCGACGTGCCGCCGCATTGCGGCATCGTCACTGTGATCGACGGCCATCCTGCGACGCTCGCCTGGCTCGGCGCCGTCGGCGGCCACCGCGTGCGGTCGCTCGGCGTCGAGCACTTCGGCCAGACCGGCAGCCTTGCCGAGCTTTACCGGCACTATGGCATCGACGCCAATGCCATCGTCGCCGCCGCGCAGGCGATCGCACCCGGCCGGCCGATCCGGCACCTCAAAGCGCTGTCCTGACGGCTAGCCCGAAACCACCTGCCGGCGGCGAGTCAACATGTTCGCGCCAATTGCGATCGCGGCCAGCACGACGCCGACCGTGGTCGCCCAGATGCTCGGTGCGATCATGCACAGCGCGCCAACCGCAAGCAGCCCGCGGGTCCAGCCAGCGTCGCACCATTTCTCGTAGTGCTCGATCGCTGCCGCGAGCAAGGTCAGCGCGATGCCCGCGCTGATAAAAGTGATGGCGGTCTTCCAGAGCGGACCATTCCATAACAGCTCGGGCCCGAACACGAATACGAACGGCACCACGAAGGCCGCCAGCGCGAGTTTCACCGAATGGCCGGCGATCGTGATGGGATTGTCGTCGGCAATCGCCGACGCCGCATAAGCCGCAACGGCCACCGGGGGTGTCAGCGCCGACATCACTGCGAAATAGAGGATGAACATGTGGCCGGCGAGCGCGTCGATACCGAGCCGCGCCATCAGCGGCCCCATCAGTACGGCGGCCAGAATATAGGCCGCCGGCGTCGGCATGCCGAGACCGAGCACCAGCGTGAGGGCGGCGGCAAGGCACAGCGCCATGAACTGGTTGGCGTCGGTCACCGCGTAAACCACGTGAGCAAACTTCGCGGCGAGCCCGGTCATGGTCAAGCCGGCGATCACCAGCCCCGCGGCGGCGGTGGCGCCGGCGACCGGCACCATGCGCAGCGTCGTCTCCGCGAGCGCCCTCCAAAGACCAAGTGGCCCAACGAAGGTATTCCGGCGCATCCATGACACGACGATCACGGCGATGCCGCCATAGATCGCGACCATGGTCGGCGTATAGCCATAGAGCAGCGCGGCAGTCAGCACGATCAGCGGTACGAAGAACAATCCGCCATGCCGCAGGGTCTTCAGCAACGGCGGGATGGTGCTCGGATCGAGACCGCCAAGCCCGAAGCGCAACGCACGAAAATGAACCTGTGCGTAAACACATACATAATAAAGCAATGCCGGCAGAAGCGCGGCGATCGCGATGTCGCGATACTCGATGCCGGTATATTCGGCCATAATGAAGGCCGCCGACCCCATCACCGGCGGCATGATGCTGCCGCCGGTCGAAGCCGTCACTTCGATCGCACCGGCGACCGCGGGCCGGTAGCCGAGCCGCTTCATCACCGGAATGGTGACCGAGCCGGTAGTGACGACGTCGGCGGTCGGGCTGCCGGACACCATGCCGTACATGCCCGATGAGATGACCGCAACCTTGGCGGGACCGCCGGGGCGACCGCCCGAAATCGCCGCCGCGAAATCGAAGAAGAAGTCGGCGCCCTTGGCGGCGAACAGCAGCGTACCGAACAACACGAACATGAAGGCGTAGGTCGCCGCCACCCGCGCTGGCAGACCCATGATCCCGTCGGTGGTGTAGACCATGATGTCGATGAAATGGATGTAGTCGATATAGCCGTGCTTGAGCACGCCGCCCAGGAGATGGCCGAAGAAGTTGTAGGCGATGAAGAGCAGCACGACGACCGTCAGTCCGGCGCCGGTGGTCCGCCGCGTGATTTCAAGCGTCAGCAGGACCGTGAGAATGCCGAAGAACAGGTCCCATTCGCTGAGCGGCGTGAGCAAGGCGATGCGGTCGACGACCTCAGGCGCCTTGATAAAGAAATAAACGCCGGCTGCGAAGCTGGCGAAGGCGAGCGCATAGTCGACCGGATGCGGCCGCTCTGGATCCGAGTTCGGAAAAGCGCCGACCGCCACGAAGGCGATGGCCATGATGCCCATCAGGAACACCGCGACCAGCGCCCAGGGCTGAATGATCAATACCGTCGCCGCAACGATCGCGTAGACCGCGAGCGCGACCGCCAGCGGTGTGATCACCCAGTCGAGCCAGCCCTTCGGTTTCCGGCGCACGCCGACGGAAAACCAGACATCCGGGCTCAAGAAGCCAAACTTTTTCATTGAGGGTCGCTCAGCATTGACGGCGCGGCGGTCACATCGCCGCCGCGCCTTTGCTTGTTTCCAGCCGGGACTGACTTACTTCAGCAGACCCTTCTCTTTGAGATACTTCGCGGCGCCCGGATGATGCGCGATCAGCCCCTTGCGCGCGAGCGTCTCGTTGCTCACCACCTTCTGCAACAGCCGATGGGCCGCCTTGTATTTCTCGGCCTGCTCGATGATGCCCTTGGTGAGATTGTAGGCGGTCTTTTCATCCATGTCGGCGCGAACGACCAGGTTCATTCCGACACAGACCGAAGACGAGTCTGACGCAAGGAACTTGTATTCGCCAGCCTTGACATCGCAGGGCTCGGCGCCGAGGTCGTCGGCGACCTTCTTGGCGGTCGCTTCCGTGATCGGCAGCATGACAAGGTCAAGTCCATTCGCCATTTCGCGAATCCGCGGATGGTTGATGGAGATACCGAACACGACGCCATCGAGCCGGCGGTCGAGCATCAGCGAGGTCATCTCCTGCGACGCGGCGCGCACGACCTGGCCGCCCCACTTCTTGATGTCGTCCTGGGAAATGCCGTTTGCTTCGAACACGGCAAGTCCGACGTCACCGTCGAGATTGCCCGGCCGGTTGAACGCGACTTTGATCGCCGGTTTCTTGGCGGCGATGTCGGCAACCGTCTTGATGCCGTTCTTCTCGGCCCATTCCTTGTTGACCAGCACGTGGGTCGCCTGGAAACGCGAACTCGCCGCGTAAGGCTGTACCAGCAACCGCAGATCGGTCAGAGCTTTCGGGATCGGCTTCAAGCCCTTGATGGCCACATTGAGTTCCGTACCGCCGATGAGGGCGAGCGGCACCTTGTTCTGCTCGAGCAGCATCGCGTTGGCGAGACCGCCGCTGCCGGTCTGGTAGGTAATGGTCGAGCCCGGATAGGCGGCCGCCATGGCCGCATCGAGGCCGGCGCCGATGGTCGACACCAGGCCACCAGGGCTGTAGCCGGCAACTGTCAGATTGTAGGGTTGCGCTGCGACCGGTCCGGTCAGCAGGCCGACGGCAAGCAATGCGGCAAACGGCGTCTTCTTCATGTGTCTCCTCCCTTGTTCCTGAGCTTTTTGTTCCCCAGTCTGAAAACTATCGTAGCGCGGATACGGGAACTATCCCAAAAAAGATGCGATGCGCCCCACTTGCGCTGTGTGAAAAGCGTCGATTGGACGCACGTTTACCGTGCAACCAGCGGTCAATTTCCGCAGTGCGGAATGTCCTACGCCTCACCCCAAATCTCGTGCGCTAGTTCGACCACAAGCCGAAGTTTATCTTGCTGCACGTCGGACGAAATCGGATTGCCGGTGTCGATGCTGGCGAAACCGCATTGCGGGCTGATGGCGAGACGGTCGAGATCGACGAGACGCGCCGCCTCCTCGATACGCCGCTTGAGCGCGTCCCTGCTTTCCATCTCCGGTGTCTTGGTCGAAACCAGACCAAGCACGACTGTCTTGTGACGCGGCACCAGCCGAAGCGGTGTAAAAGTTCCGGCCCGCGGCGTGTCGTATTCGAGGAAGTAGAACGGGATATCGAGTGCGTTGAACAACCGCTCGGCGACGTCGTCATAGCTGCCCTCGGAATGCCAGATGCCGCCGCGGTTGCCGCGGCAAAGGTGCATGCCGATCCGCATGTCCGGCGGCGCACCGGCCAGAACCCGGTTGGTGACGGCGACATATTTGTCGATCAGCGCGCTCCAGTCGTCGCCACGCGCCGTCAGCGCCGCCTGCACCTCCGGATCGCCGAACTTGGCAAAAGCGGTTTCGTCGATCTGTACGTAGCGGCAACCGGCATCGGCGAGCGCCTGCAACTCGCAGCGAAACGCCTCGACCGTGTCATCCCAGAACTGGTCGAGATCCTTGTACGCGACCGCAAGAACGGCTGCATCGCCGCCGCGAAAATGCAACGCGCAGGGACCGGGAATTGTGATTTTCGGCACCAGGCTGGTGTTTGCCGCAATAAATTTATAGTCGGCGACGTGGATCGGAGCCTGCCATTTCACCCGGCTTCGGATCATCGCCACGGGTTGGCTGCCGCGGCGACCGGCCTGATCGCTCCCGGTGACGGTGTCGATATTGAGATCGCCGAGCTGGCGATAAAAGAAGCTGTGATAGGAGGCGCGGCGGAACTCGCCGTCGGTGGCGAGTTTCAGCCCGACCCGCTCCTGCAGCCTGAAGGCCTCCTTGATGGCGGCATCTTCGGCCGCGGCGAGCGCTTCGCGGCTGATTTCACCGGCTGCAAACTTGGCTCTTGCGTCGAGCAAGATCTTGGGCCGCAGCAGGCTGCCGATGTGCTCGGCACGGAATGGCGGCTCTTGCCGTGCCGGCATTGCAGGCGACCGCGTCTCCGTACTCCGTTCGCTCATTCGGCCGCCCTCCGATTTCGCTCCAAGTGATTTATAAGCCTGATCGGTTTGACACAACAACCAAGGCTTGAAGGTACGCTTCGTCCAATTCCAATTTTGTATCCTGCACCGTCGCGTCGAGCGGCCGAGGTCATTGTCAATCGCCCAGCGTTGCCGGCATGATTGCTAATGACGTCCCATCACGTTCTTCCCGCCCGGCCCGACACCGTCCACTGGGGCTATTACGACGCCGCCCAGTCGCCGGTGCTGACCATTCGCTCTGGCGACATCGTCACGCTGTAGAGCGTCCTCGGCTCTGTCGACGAGTTGCCGCCACCAGGCACAGACTTCACCGTATTGCCGGAGCATCGCGACATCATCGGAAAGGTCGCGCAGGGCAACGGTGAAGTCACGCTAGAGAAATGGAACTCCTTGCCGAAGTCCTATCAGGCGGTCGTCACCAATGCCGCAAATTACGCCAACACCTGGATGCAGGCCCGCTACGCCGCCGCAAATCCCGCGGCGCTGAAGAGCCTCATCGCCAAAGGCGCGAAGCTGCGGCCGTTCTCGTTCGAGATCATGGAGGCCTATTACAAGGCCGCGAACGAACTCTATGCCGAAATCTCGGCGAAGAACGAGAACTTCAAGAAGATGTACGCTGCCATGAGCTCGTTCAGGGACGACCAGTACCTGTGGTGGCAGGTCGCCGAATATACCTTCGACAACTTCATGGTCCGGCGCAAAAAATAAGCCGTCCCTGTTTTAGTCGAATCATAAAACGGCATTGGCGACGTGATGCAGGCTGTACCGTCGCCAATGCTGCCTCATTTTCTTTGCGCACTTTTTTCACACCGGAGCGTTATCCCCATCCGCACCGGTTGGCTGGCGGCCCAGTGGCCAATGCGGCCTGCTCCGACCGACTTCCCTGCATTCAGGGATTTCTACAGGGAATTTCGCCGTCTAATCCGGTTCGGGAATTGTGAGACAGACGGAAATAGGCCGTAGCACGACTACGAACTCCAAATTCGCTAATCGAAAACAGGGAAACTAAAAGAGTGTTTTGGCGAATTGCAGAGTTCAAACAGGATCAATGCATCCACCGCGGTCAATTCCAGAGTAAATGTTCCTTTTGAGCTTGAGTCTCGCGGAATCCACGGCAATCGATACATTGAAGAATATTTTCCCCGCAGCACTGCGGATCGTTTCGTAATCGGGAATCTCTTGCACTCGATTCCCATTCAACGACCGGAGCCGCGTGCACCAATCCGCTCTAACCGACCGATTTTTCTGAGAGATTCCGCGCCATTTCATCTCTTTGCGATCGGCCGGATTTAGAGGACAATAAATTCAAGGCTTCCGCAGCAGGCCGGATTCCCTCAGGAAGCTTGGTTTAATTCCGTCTTTTGAGACGTCAGGAAGCGCAATGTCCACGGCACTTCGGATTGCTCATGGTGCTTTTGGCCGTGTCGCATTGCTCGACATGGACCGTTCGCTTGTCCGACACGCCCATCCGCATTGCCATGTCCTGATTAAGGCCGATGGCGCCGACACGCAGTTCTCGGTCGGGGACCGCCTCGTCCCATTGACCGATACTCAGGCTGTCTTGATCAACACCTGGGAACCGCACGCTTATGTGCATGACCCACAACGGCCGCGAACGACCATCCTGGCGCTCTACATCGAGCCGGGCTGGCTCAAATCCTTTCGTCCGAACTGGATCGCCAGCGGCGCACCGGGATTTTTCGAGACGTCTGCTGGAAACGTCAATACGCGCATCCGCCACCTCGCCATGGAACTCGCTGCGGTCATGCTGGCCGACCCGGGCGCAAGCTCCGCTCATGAACAGCTGCTGTCCGATCTCATGATTTCCGTCATCGAGCGCTTTACATCATGGCGAAAGGTCGCTGTCAGCCTCAGTAACTTAAATCATGATCGTGGCCGTTTCGATTGGCGTATTCGCCGCGCGGTCACGCTGCTGCGCAGCACGCCAGCTGCCGTTCGAGACGTCAACACACTCGCCAAGGAAGTCGGCCTGTCTCGTGCTCACTTCTATCGACTGTTCGAGCGTTCAACGCGGATGACGCCTCATGTCTATCTCAACCTGTTGCGGATGGAACTCGCGGTGAACTCCGTCGTTCATGCCGACGACAGCCTGGCGAATGTCGGCCACAAGCTCGGTTTCAGCAATCAAGGCCATTTTACCCGATTTTTCCGCGATCATGCCGGCGTCAATCCCAGCGAGTTCCGCAGCGTCGCACGGATGAGCTCGGCCGCCGTCGGCTAGCCGCGGCTTCAAATGAGACGTTTTGGTAAGTCGTGAGACAGCGCGGTATCGCGCCTCCATAACCCTCATGCCAGCGTCTACCCGGATTGCGCCATCAAGAGCGCAGTGGGGAACGCAAAGCGCATGCAAGCCATACCGGTGCCTTGGTGCGGCCAATCGGTCGAGCGCGTGGAGGACGCCGCTCTGCTGACCGGAAGCGGCCGTTTTGTCGACGATGTCGGCGTCAAGCCCGGCACGCTGCATGCCGCCATCCTGCGCTCTCCCCACGCACACGCCACCATCCTCGCAATCCGCGTCGATGCCGCTCGGACTCTGCCGGGCGTGGCCTGTGTCTTGGTCGGTGACGACATCAGGGCACTGACCACGAGTCTGGTGGTCGGGGTCCGGGCCCCGATCGAATGCTGGCCAATCGCGGTCGGACGGGTGCGTTATGTCGGCGAGCCGGTTGCGATCGTCGTCGCCGCGAACCGCTATATCGCAGAGGACGCACTCGATCTCATTGAGATTGAATATCAGCAGATGCCCGCGGTGATCGATCCGCTGTCCGCGCTCGACCCGTCGCAACCGATGCTGCATCCGGCCCTCGGCTCCAATCTCGCGAGCGAGCGGTCTTTCCGTTACGGCGATCCGAAAGCTGCATTTGCCGCAGCCGAACACCGGATCTCGGTGACAATCCGCTATCCGCGCAACTCCTGCACCCCGCTAGAAACCTACGGGATTGTCGCGGAGTACGACGACGGCGAGGACAGCTACGACGTGCTCGCCAATTTCATGGGACCGTTCAGCCTGCATGCGGTCATGGCCCGGGCGCTGAAGGTGCCCGGAAACCGCTTTCGACTGCGCACGCCGCCGGACTCCGGCGGCAGCTTCGGCATCAAGCAAGGTGCCTTCCCCTATATCGTCCTCACAGCTGCGGCGGCCCGCGTCGCCGGACGACCGGTCAAATGGGTCGAAGACCGTCTCGAGCATCTCGCGGCATCGGTTTCCGCCACCAATCGCGTCACCACCCTTGATGCCGCGGTCGGCGACGACGGAAGGGTACACGCGCTCGCCTGGGACCAGATCGAGGACGTCGGCGCTCATATCCGCGCGCCTGAACCCGCTACGCTTTACCGGATGCACGGCAATCTCACCGGCGCTTACGACATTCGCCACGTGTCGGTTCGCAACCGCGTCGTTGTGACCAACAAGACTCCGACCGGGCTGAACCGCGGCTTTGGCGGCCCCCAAGTCTATTACGCCCTCGAGCGCCTGATGCAGCGCATTGCCGTCGATCTCAACCTTGATCCGATCGACGTGATCCGCCGCAATCTGATCCCGTCCGGCCGCTTCCCCTATCGCACGGCGACAGGGGCTCTGCTCGACTCCGGCGACTATGTCAGAGCATTCGAGACCGCGCTCGCAGACGGGGATTTGGCCGAGCTGCGGGCGCGGCAGAAGGCGGCTCGCGCCGAAGGGCGGTGTTACGGCATCGGCTGCACCGCGGTTGTCGAGCCCAGCCTCTCGAATATGGGTTACATCACCACCGTCCTGACGCCCGAGGAACGGCGCAAGGCGGGGCCGAAGAACGGCGCACAGGCGACGGCGACCGTATCGCTCGATCCTCTCGGCGCGGTGTCGGTGCATGTCTCCTCGGTTCCCCAGGGCCAGGGGCACCGCACCGTCATCGCACAAATCATCGCCGACGAATTCGGCCTCACGCCCAGCGATATCAAGGTCGTGACCGAGCTCGATACCGCTCGCGATCCCTGGTCGATCGCCTCGGGCAACTATTCGAGTCGATTCGCAGCCGCCACCGGTGGCGCAGCTTATCTTGCCGCCCAGAAGATCAAGGCGAAGCTCGCGCGGACGGCCGCGGCGCAACTCAATGTCGCGGCAAGTGACGTCGAATTCGCCGGAGGGCGTGCGCGGTCGCGCACGAACCCCGACAACTTCATTCCGTTCGGACGGCTGGCGGCGGCGAGCCACTGGTCGCCCGGCCTGGTTCCGGTCGAGGATCAGGCACTACGCGAGACGGCATTCTGGACACCGCCGGAACTGACACCGCCTACGGAAACCGACGAGATCAACTCATCGCTTTGTCACGGTTTCATTTTCGATTTTTGCGGCGTCGAGGTCGATCGCATCACCGGCGCGGTCAAGATCGACAAGTATGTGACCATGCACGACTGTGGCCGCATCCTGCATCCAGGCATGGTGGCAGGCCAGATCACGGGCGGCTTCGCGCATGCGCTGGGCGCCGCACTCTACGAAGAATACGCCTACGCACAGGACGGTAGCTTTCTCACCGGCACATTTGCCGATTACCTTGTGCCGACCACCATGGAGGTGCCTAGCCCGGTCATTCTCCACATCGAAACCCCGTCGCCGTTTACGCCACTCGGGACCAAGGGCGTTGGCGAAGGCAATTGCATGTCGACGCCCGTCTGCATCGCCAACGCGGTTGCCGATGCGCTCGGCGCCGCCTCGCTCGACCTGCCGCTGACCCCCGCGAAACTCGCGCCTTACCTGCATGAGCGGGATCCCAAGCCGTCGCCGTCGCGAAGCGGGCGCAGCCGACAACAGACGGGCGATGCACGCGCGTTGCGCGGCCAGGGCGAAGCCACAGTCAGCGTCTCGCCCCAGGCCGTCTGGGACATGTTGCTCGATGCTTCGACGCTCGCCGCGATCATTCCGGGCTGCCACGGCGTCGAGAAGCTCTCCGACACGCATTTCCGCGCCCTCGTTACCCTCGGCGTCGGACCGGTGAGCGGGCGCTACCGTGCGGACATCGTGCTGTCCGATCTCGTCAATGCGGAATCCGTAACGCTCTCCGGCACGGTGACCGGCGCGCTTGGCGAGGCACGCGGCACCGGCTGCATCAGACTGTCGAGCATCGAAGGCGGCGGCACCCGCATGGCTTACGACTACGACGCGGAGATTGGAGGGAAGGTCGCCGCAATTGCCGGCCGGCTGCTCGATGGCGCGGCCAGGGTCGTGATCCGCCAGTTTTTCGAAGCGTTTGCGCGCCACGCCGGTCCGCCGAAAAAACGCGGCCTGCTGGCGCGTCTGTTCGGGAGCGGCGCATGAAACCCGCACGGTTCGATTATGTGCGCGCCGACAGCGTGAGCGAAGTCCACGCGGTGCTCGCCG
Source organism: Pseudolabrys sp. (assembly GCA_050184975.1). Lineage (GTDB taxonomy): Bacteria > Pseudomonadota > Alphaproteobacteria > Rhizobiales > Xanthobacteraceae > Pseudolabrys. Next base: position 120,603 of record JBFWZV010000003.1, read on the forward strand.
AACAAGGCGACGAAGCGCGCGTGATCGCCGGCGGGCAAACGCTGATGCCGATGCTGTCCATGCGGCTTGCACGGCCAAAGGTGCTGGTCGACATCATGCACTTGCCCGAGTTGCAAGCAATCAAGGCCGACGAGCAGGAAATCCGCATCGGCGCAGGCGTCCGTCAGGCGGACATAATGGCGTGGCCGGAACTCGGCAGAACGCTCCCCCTCCTCGCGGCCGCCCTACCTTGGGTCGGGCATGCACAGACACGAAGCCGCGGCACAGTGTGCGGTTCGGTCGCCCATGCCGATCCGGCCGGGGAAATCCCCCTGGTATTGGTCGCGCTCGGCGCAAGGATAGAACTCTCTTCGCGCCGCCGGTGCCGCAGCCTGCCTGCCGACACGTTTTTCAGCGGTATGATGTCGACGGCACGCTTCAGTGATGAGGTCATCGAAGCAGTCGCGCTGCCGGCGCGCAAGCCGGACACTGGCGCTGCGTTTCAGGAATACGGCCGTCGCCACGGCGATTTCGCGATTGTCGCCTGCGCGGCCGTTGCGTCCGCCGCCGGAATTGCATTCAGCGTGGGCGGCGTCGCCGACAAGCCGCAACGCCGCGATTGGCCCGATTTGCAGGGCACGGCGCTCGACGATGCGCTGGATGATTTCTCATGGGATCTCGAAGCCCGTGACGACCTCCATGCGACGGCTTCGTATCGCCGGGCGCTGGTTCGGCGGATGGGTAAAGCCACGATCGAGGAGGCCCGACGATGCCGCGCCTGAATGCGGATCGCCGCCACCGCGTGCGCCTGACCCTCAACGGCAAGGCTGCCGAGGCAGACGCCGAGCCGCGCATGCTGCTGACGGACTTCCTTAGGCACGAACTTGGCCTCACCGGCACGCATGTCGGCTGCGAGCATGGTGTATGCGGCGCCTGCACGATTGAAATCGACGGTGTTCCGGCCCGGGCCTGCCTCACGCTCGCTGTTCAGGCCGATGGCGCCACGATCCGGACTGTCGAACATCTCGCGCCGGGGCGCGGACGCCTGTCCGTCCTACAGGAGGCTTTCCGCCGTCATCATGCCCTGCAATGCGGCTTTTGCACGCCCGGATTCTTGATCTCGCTCGACAACTATTTACGCGCGCACAGATCGCCGACCGAGGCGGAACTGCGCGTTTATCTGAGCGGCCATCTCTGTCGCTGCACCGGATATGTTCCGATCATCGCCGCCGTGCTCGACGCCGCCGCCCGCCTTCGGGAGGTTCCGGCCCATGCTTGATCTCGGCAACAGCTTCCGTGCAAGCGTGGCACGCGATCCCGACGCGCTGGCAATCGTTGACGGGCCGCTGAGGCTCACCTACTCCCAGTGGTATTCGAGGATTTCCGCGGTCGCCGCCAGCTTGGTCGAGCTCGGACTTGCGCGCGGCGATCATCTCGTCACCGTATTGCAGAACCGGTGGGAGGCAGCCACGGTGCACTGGGCCTGCCAGTTTGCCGGGATCGTGATAACGCCTATCAACTGGCGCGCTAAATCCGAAGAAATCGACTTCGCCCTCGACAATGCGGGCGGCAAAGCAGTCGTCTTCGACAGCATCTCCGCAGAGGCGATCCGTACCTCGCGCGAGGCTCTGAAACGCCCTCGGATCAGCCTGACGACGCCGCAGGGCGATGAACTCGCGTTCGCGACGCTTGTCGATCGCACGGCGCAAGACGCCGAACCGTGCGCGGACGCGGATTCCTGGTCGGTCATGCTCTATACCTCCGGCACCACCGCCCAACCGAAGGGCGTACCGCGTCGCCATCGTGCAGAGCGCGCGGCTGCCGTGGCACATGTGGCGCAGAATTTGTATCAGCATGGCGAGCGTACTCTGGGTGTGATGCCGCTTTATCACACGATGGGCGTGCGCTCTCTCCTCGCGATGTCGTTGATCGGCGGTGCGTTTATCTGCCTGCCCCGCTTCGATTCCGTCAACGCGCTCAAGCTCATCGAGTCCGAGAAGATTACCAACCTCTATCTGGTGCCGACGCTCTATCACGACTTGCTTCACAATGATCGGTTTGCGGAAACCGACGTCAGTTCAATCCAGAAACTCGGGTTTGCCGGCGCCTCGATGACCGACGGCCTGCTAAAGGCGCTCAATACCGCCTTCACGCCGGCGCTGTTCGTCAATCACTACGGGTCTTCGGAAATCTATACCTTTACGATTGACCAGAACGCTCCCGCAAAGCCGGGATCGGCTGGACGTGCCGGCATCAATCAGCACATCCGAGTCGTCAAGCTCAATTCAGCCTCGCCCGATGAGCTCGCCGCCGTCGGCGAAGAAGGCGAGATCATCGCTTCCCTCAGGAGCGACGAGGCATTCGAGGGTTACTGGCGTCGGCCGGACGCCGACAAAAAGGCCATACGTCACGGCTGGTATTTCACCGGCGATACCGGGTTCCTCGACAGCGAAGGGGATCTGTTCGTCACCGGACGCGTCGACGACATGATCATCACCGGTGGCGAGAATGTTTCGCCGGTCGAGGTCGAGAGCCTTCTCTCGCTACATCCGGCAGTCTCCGAAGTCGCCGTCGCCGGTTTGCCACACGAGCGCTGGGGCAAGATCGTTGCAGCCTTCATCAAACGCAATCAGCCGGTCAGCGAGGACGAGCTCGATCGGTTTTGTCAAACATCAGGC
>JBFWZV010000004.1:0-116822 GCA_050184975.1 Pseudolabrys sp.
AGAGCGTGCCGAAGGATACGCTCGGCGAGCGCGAATTTCAATTTCGTTAGCAATGCCAGTATGATAGCGTAGCATGGCGTGCCCTATCGTTTTTGAGCGTAGGGCGAGTTAAATTGCTCCGAAGGCAGAGGTCAGGGGTTCGAATCCCTTCGGGCGCGCCACTCCCTCTTGAATACGCAGCCTCAGGCCGGCGCTGCCGCCTTCAGGCTCGCAACCTCCGCCTCCAGTTCCGCGATCCGCCGGTTGAAGCGCTCGATCGTCGGCGCGATCTCGGTAAGCGTAAAGCGCTCGGTGATGTGCTGCGAGCAGTTCCAGTCAAACGCCTCGACGTCGATCACGATGCCGCGCTCGACCTTGGCCTTGTAGGCGGGATCGATCAGCATTGCCGCCAACTTGCTGTCGTCCGTCAGATCGACGATCCGGGCACGTCCAAGCAGCTTCAGCCGGGCCCGCCGCGGGTAGTCCATGAAGAACAGAGCGACGCGGTCGTTATCGACGAAATTTCCGATGCTGACGTATTGCCGGTTACCCCGGAAGTCGGCGAAACCGATGGCGCGGTCGCCAAGCAGCTTGACGAACCCGGGCATGCCGCCGCGGTGCTGCACATAGGGCCACCCGTCGACGCCGACGCTTGCCATATAAAAACTGTCCCGCGTGGCGATGAAAGCAGCCTCGTTGTCGCCGAGACGGTCGGGGTCGGATGCATCGTCGCGGCGCGCATAGGCCTGACGGCTGCCGTTCTGCTCCTGCGCAGCCTTGACTGCGGGCGAGAACACCAGATTGAGAAAGCGTGAGGTCATGCGCGTAATCCTTGACGAGATATTTTCAGATCAGCGGGATTTTCTGTCGCCGAGCAATTCGCCCGGCAACGACTGGAGAAAATTCTGAAACGGATCGCGCGAGTTGAGGCCGCGCGACAGGACCAGACTGCCATGCAGCAGCATCACCGTGCGTTCGGCGCGCGCCGCAGAAACGGCCGGCGAACAACCGGCCTCGCGCGCGAGCGCCTCGAAAGCGCCGATCAGGGCTTTCAGTGCGGTTTTGATCGCGGCAGAAAACGCCCCGCTGCCACTATGTGGCGCGGCAAGCATGTTCAGCAGACAGGCCTGGCGGCCGCCGGAGTAAAATGCGTCGAGATTCCTGGCGACAGCCGCGAGGCGCTGCGTCGGCGTTCCCGACCCCTTCAGCGGCGTGAATACATTCATCTCCATCCACACTTTGGACGCCCGCAGAACTTCCTCGGCCATCTGCGCCTTGCCGCCAGGGAAGCGGTGGTAGAGGCTCGCCTTCTTGAGGCCCGAGGCCCGCTCCAGCATCGTCAGCGACGCGCCCTCGTAACCCACGTCGCGAAAGACGCGGCTCAGGCGCGCTATCAGTTCCGGCTCGTCGATCGATTGCGGTCTCGCCATCACAGGCGGCCCTCCCGGCGGCCGCAGGCTATTCCAGAACGATCGGTCAATAAATCGCTTGACCCGATAAACGCATGTCGATAAATATACCGACCGTTCGGTAATGTCAAGATCGACCGGGAGGCATCATGTCGAAGACCGCTGTCGTCGTTTTTTCGGATCCCAAGGCCGGCACGGAGGAGGCGCTCGGACGCCTCTTCAATGCAATGTTTCTGACCTACGAGCTCAAAGGCAAAGGCGAGGATGTCGCCCTGATTTTCCAGGGCACGGGAGCGCGCTGGCCAGCGGAGATCGCAAAGACCGATCATCCCGCCAACGCACTTTATCAGGCGGTGGCCGACAGAGTTGTCGGCGTCTGCGGTGGTTGCGCCGATGTGTTCGGAGCAACCGAAGGTGCGCAAGCGACCGGCTTGCCGCTGGTGCGCGACAAGAAAATTCCGGGCACCAGCGGCATCCTCGATCTGTCGCGCTATCTCGACGACGGCTATCGGCTGGTGTCGTTCTGACGGTCAGCGATTGCCCCGGCACAAAAGCAAACGCGCGCCACTCGGGCGCGCGTCGTCGGACTTTTCTCTGGACTTCGATCAGGCGACGGGAGCGACCGGCGTCTGCTGCTCGATCTTCAGCTCCGGTGGCGCGTGACCCGCGCCATTGCTGCCGTTGACGGCCTTCGCGGCGGCGAGCTGATCGTTGGTCGGCGCCGCGACCGGCTGGTCGATCCGTCGGGCAACGCCCTCGAAACGGGCGTCCTGCTCGATCGCCAGCGACTTGTTGTAGATCTCGCCTTCAACCGATGCGGTCTTCTGCAGCTTGACGACATTGCCGTGGATGCTGCCGTTGAATGACCCCTGGATCACCGTCTCCGGCGCGACAATCTTGCCCTCGACGCGAGCGCCTTCGCAGATCGTGAGCTGCGCGGCGTGGATGTCGCCGTTGACGCGGCCGTAAATCTGCAGCGGGCCGGTACATACGATGTTGCCGACCACCTGCATGCCGCTCGCAAGCGTCGAGACGTTGCCCGGTGTGCTGGCCGTCACCGGACGCGGCGGAGCCGCCACCGGCTGCGATCGCGCCGCCTCGGCAGGCTTGATGTCCTTGTCGTTCTTGGACGCCGAAAAATAACTCACGAAACCCCTCCATCGCTCGCGCCGTCTGCGCAGGCCCATCATAGGCGCCCAATCCCGCCGATCCAGCGAAACCCACCAACAGAGCTAACGCAGCGGGGGCGCCGGTCACACGGTTATGATTAACTGCATTTGCAATCGGGAGATGACGGCCCGGCCGGCGCGCGGTTTATACGGGTGGAGAGGCAAAAAAATGGACGATGCCGAGCTGAAAGCAGCGGTGGCCAAGTTCGTGAGGCACGTCGGCTTTACCGCCCAGCGCGAGATCGAAAAGGCGCTGAAACGGGCGCTCGCCGAGGGCCGGCTCCGCGACAACGGCCCACTCGCGACCGCGGTGACACTGTCGAGCGACAAGGTCGGGCTCAACGTCACAATCCATAGCAAGATCGAGCTTTAGTGATTTTGGCGTCGCCGCCCTTTGCGGCATGATGACGGCCATGAAAATACCCGACCCCGATCATCCCATCACCATCACACCGGCCACCGGCCGCGTACGCGTTACGTTCAACGGCAAGGTTGTCGCCGATACGACGCGCGCGCTGTCGCTCAAAGAGTCCACCTACCCGCCAGTACATTACATCCCGCGCGAGGACGTCGACATGACGCTGCTCACGGGGACGACGCATTCGACGCACTGCCCCTACAAGGGCGATGCGGGCTATTTCAGCATTGTGGCGGACGGAAAGACCGCCGAGAACGCGGTCTGGACCTATGAGGCGGCTTATCCGGCGGTCAATGAAATTGCCGGACATCTCGCCTTCTACCCGAGCCGGGTCGACAGAATCGAAGTGCTATAGCGGCGGCGGAGCGTTCGGCTGCGGCGGCGCCTGCCGACGGATACGCGGCTCAGGCACGTAATAGTCGCCGATCTGCACCATCGGGCGCGGACTGCAGAAGATCGACAGCAGCCGGTCCTGCAGCGCCTTCGGCGAGGTCGGCTTGATGAGAAATTCGTGCGCTCCAAGCCGCATCGCCTCGATCACGTCGGAACGCCGCGCCCGGTCGGTCAGCATGATGACCGGCAGTTCCGGCCGCGGGAACACTTCCGGCGAGCGCACGATGCGCATGACTTCCGGCCCGCTCAGCACCGGCATGTCCCACTCGATCACCATGATGTCGGGATCGTAGATGCGAATGATCTCAAGCGCTGCGAGACCGTCGGATGCTTCGTAAACCGACTTCGCGCCGAGATTCATCAGCATCATGCGGGTGACGCGCCGCATATAGGCATTGTCATCCACGACCAGGATGCCGAGACCCTGGATCATATTCTGCACGTACTTGTTGAACATGTGCGCCGGGCGTTTGACTGTGACGGTCCATCGAGGATGCCACAGCCCTCCTGCGATATCGCAAAACCCGAAAGCGCAATTAGGTCGCGGACAGATACGAAGCGTTAATCATAACGCGCCGCCAACCGCGCCCCGCAACGCAATCGCAAGGCGCGGCCGGCATGATCGCCATCGACCGAAGCGCCGCACATCCCGCGCGGCGGGAGGATGCCGATGGCGAACACGACCGCACGCAAGCCCGACCGGATGCTGCTCGGCATCGGCATCGTCGTTGCCGGATTCGGCGCTTATCTCATGCTGGTCGGCTTTGGACTCGTTCCGGAGCCGAGCCGTTCCCATGCCCCGGGCTTCGTGATCGCCTGCGCCGGACTCGCATTTGCCGCAGGCGGCATGGCGGTTCTGATCCGCGGGTACCTCGGCATGTCCGATAAGGAATCCGACCTGCCTCCTGACACAGCGCGCGGCGTGGTGGCGCTCGCTTACCTGTGCGGCAATCTGGTCGTGGCGTCGCTCGCCATGATCGGCACCTGGATCGCGTTCGGCGGCGGTTCCCGCGCCTTCTCGATCGCGGGCCCGTTCGTGTCCGGCTCGCTCGGCGAGACCATCGGCCGGACCATATTCGGCATCGCCGCCATCGTGACCTGGCTGGCGCTGATCGTCATGATTCGTGTCAGCATCCAGAAGGTGCGCGCACTGCCGAAACGATCGGCGGCTAGTGCATCCGCGGCGCCTTGAGGAACTTGGCGCGGTCGGACGAATTCACCCGCACGTCGAACGTCACGCCATCGCGGTAAAGCGTCAGCGGCACTTCGACGCCGGATGAGCCGAGCGACCAGATGGCGTGGTAAAGCGCATTCAGTGTCGCAATCTTGCGGCCAGCAACCGCGACGATCACATCGCCCGATTTGATCTCGGCGCGCGCGGCCGGCCCCTTGCCGGCAAGCCCGACCACGACGACGCGGTCTTCGACCTCGGTCGAATAGATGCCGAGCCACGGCCGTACCGGCTTGTTGACGCGGCCGTACTTCATCAGATCGTCGCGGATCGGTTTCAAGAGATCGATCGGCACAATCATGTTGAGATTTTCGGTCCGGCCGTCGCGCATCCGCTCGAGCTGGAGCGAACCGATGCCGACCAGTTCGCCGGCCGACGAGATCAAACCGGTGCCGCCCCAGTTCGGATGCGAGGGAAACGTGAAGATCGCCTCCTCCAGAGAATATTCCCAGTAGCCGGAGAATTCCTGACGGGCGGCAACGCGCGCAGCGACCGAGCGCGACCGGCCGCCGGCACCTGCCACCACGACCCGCTCGCCGACGTCCACTGACGCCGATGAGCCGATCGGCAGCGCCGGCACGTCGAGCCGTGCCAGTGCCTGCACCAGTCCGAAGCCGGTTTCCTGATCGACGGCGAGCGCGTGGCCCGGCACGACGCGGCCGTCGTGCAGGTGCAGCCAGATCGTTTCCGCTTCAGTGATGAGATAGCCGATGGTGAGGACGAGGCCGTCGCCGATCAGCACGCCGTTGCCGGCGCGCTCGGTGCCGAGCGTCTCGGCGGTAAAACCGTCGGGCGGAATCATCGCGTGCAGCGCGACCATCGACGTCAGCGCGCGGTCGAGATCGTAGCCGTAATCCTCGACGCGCGGTTGCGCATCCGGTGGCACTTTCCATTCCGACAGTTCCGTCATGCCTTCAAAACCCCGCGACCTGAACTCCGCGACCGGCGAGCCGTCACTATCCTATGACGCGGCGCGGATTTGCAAATTGCAAACTGGTAAGATTCCCACCGGTGCGCGCTTGCGCCAACCGTACCGTCGCCGATAGATAACCCCATGACCGCGCTCTCCGTCCTCGACCTGTCGCCGGTATCGGCCGGCTCCGGAGCGGCGCAGGCACTCCGCAATACGCTCGATCTCGCGCAACACGCCGAGCACCTTGGCTATGTCCGTTATTGGGTGGCCGAGCACCACAATCTGCCCGCAATCGCCAGCTCCGCGCCCGAAATCATGATCGGACAGATTGCCGCGGTGACGAAAACGATCCGCGTCGGCTCCGGCGGAGTGATGTTGCCCAACCACGCCCCTCTCATGGTGGCGGAGCGTTTCAAGGTACTGGAGGCACTTTATCCCGGCCGCATCGATCTCGGCCTCGGTCGCGCGCCGGGCACCGACCCCGCGACGTCTTATGCGCTGCGGCGACGGCAGGGCATCAGCGAAGAAGACGATTTCCTCGACCGTTTCAACGAGCTGATGTTGCTCGAGACGCGCGGATTTCCGGCCGGACACCCGTTTCACAATGTGCGCGCCATGCCTTCGGACGTGGCACTGCCGCCAATTTTCCTGCTTGGCTCGTCGGACTACAGCGCGCAACTGGCGGCCCAGATCGGCGCGGCGTTCTCGTTCGCCCATCATTTTGCGAACTTCGACGCCGCCGAGGCGATGCGACTCTATCGCGACAATTTTCGCCCCTCGCAAAGTCACGCCGCGCCCTATGCAATTCTCGCAACGGCCGTCGTCTGCGGCGACAGCGCCGAGGAAGCCGAATATCTCGCATCGACCGCCGATTTGCATTTCGTCCGCCGGATGACCGGCGAATACCTGCCGCTCGCGCCGCCTGAAGAGGCCAGCACCCATCCCTACACCGCGACCGACCGTGCCCGCCTCGCGCAGTTTCGCAACCGCATCACGGTCGGCAGCCCCGCGACCGTGAAGACGCGGCTCGGCGCCCTGCTCGCGGCGACGCAGGCGCAGGAACTGATGGTCACGACCATGGTGTTCAGCCACGCGGCGCGGCTGCGCTCCTACGAACTGTTGGCGCAGGCTTTCGCGTAAACCTTCGGGGTTGCCGCCAGCCGGCGCGCACGGCTAACCTCCTGCACCATTGCGACATAACGCAAACCGGGAGGCTCATCGTGGGCAAGCATATTTCTCTGACGGCGTCCGACCATCACAAGCTCGGCGGCTATCGCGCCGAGCCGCAAGGCAAGCCGAAAGGCGGCATTGTCGTCGTGCAGGAGATCTTCGGCGTCAACAAACACATCCGCGATGTCTGCGACCGTTTTGCCGCGGAAGGTTACGTCGCCGTCGCGCCGGCAGTGTTTGACCGGCTGACCACGCCAGGCTTCGAGAGCGGCTACACGCCGGACGAAGTCGCGCATGCACGCTCGTTTCTCGGCAAGCTCGACTGGACCGGCATGATGGCGGACATCGCCGCCGCGGTCGGCGACATGAAGGCCGCGGGACCGGCCGCCGTCGTCGGTTACTGCATGGGCGGCTCGGCCGCCTGGGTGTCGGCCTGCCGGTTGCCGGGCCTTGCCTGCACCGTCGGTTATTATGGCGGCCTGGTCGCGAAGTTCGCCGACGAGCAGCCGAAGTGCCCGGTGATGCTGCATTTCGGCGCCAACGACCAAAGCATTCCGCTGACCGATGTCGAGGCCGTGAAAGCCAAGCATCCGAATGTTCCGGTCTATGTCTATGAGGGCGCCGGCCACGCTTTCAACCGCGACGGCAATCAGGCCTATCACGAGGCGAGCGCCAAGCTCGCGTGGTCGCGCACCGTCGAGTTTCTCGGCAAGCACATGAAATAGCGCGAGAGCGCTACGGCTCTACCACGCGGCTAGAACCAGCGCTCCGGCACCTTGATGGTGTCGCCGGGGCGTAACGGCGTGTTCATCGGCACCTTGCCGTGGAACTGCTGGCCGCTCACGTTACGCGTCAGTTCGACCGACTTCTTGCTCGCGCGCGGCGAGAAGCCGCCGGCAATCGCGATCGCGGTCTCGGCGGTCATGTTCGGGACATACGCATACTGTCCCGGATTGGTGACTTCGCCCAGAATGAAGAACGGCCGGTAGGCTTCGACCTCGACGCTGACATGCGGCTCGCGGACGTAGCCATGGCGCAGCTTGTTGGCGATCGCATTCGATAGTTGCTGCGGCGTCAGGCCGCGCGCCGCCACCGAACCGATCAACGGCAGGCTGACGTTGCCGGCGGCGTCGACGATGTAATTGTTGGTAAGACCGTCCTGACCGAACACCACGACGCGCAGGCGGTCACCGGCATCGAGCGTATAGGCAGGCGGCTGATAGGTTGGCGCCGCCGCGTAAGCGCCGTAGCCGCCAGGTGCAGTATAGGTCGGCGCGACATAGGGACCGCCTGCGTTCGGCGCGACGACGTAGCCTTGAGTCGGCGCGGCGTAGACCTGCTGATCCGGTGGCGGCGTATACTGGATGACCGAAGGCGACTGCAGTTGCGGCTGCGCATAGGTCGCACGGCCGGACCGTGCGCCATACAGTCCCCGCCCGGATGAAGGCGCGGCCGGCGCCTGCGCGTAGGGCTGCGAGAATTGCGCTTGCTGCGCCGACGGCATCGCCTGCGCGTAGATCGGAGCCGACGTCTGAGGCGCCATCGCGACCTGCTGACCGGTCGCCGGATCGATCGCGACGTAAGTCGTCGCGCGCCGCGCGCAGCCGGCCGCGGCCAGAACCGCGACCATCAGCAAGACAAGCCTCATCACTGACATCGCGTGAATCCGCTCCCGCGCGCGAGACGACAGAACGTGACTTAACGCGATTTATGGTTAACAAAATCTCACCAACGTCGATTTCAAAGCAAAACCGGGCCCTTGGCGGGGCCCGGTTCGGGGATTTCAGGGAGCCATCGCTATCAGACGCCGATCAGCCCGGCACCGCCACCTTGGTGCCGATCGGACACGACACCCCGGTGCCGCCGAGCCCGCAATAACCGAACGGGTTCTTCGCGAGGTACTGCTGATGATAGTCCTCGGCGAAGTAGAACTCCGGTGCGTCGAGGATTTCCGTGGTGATGTCCTTGTAGCCGCTCTTCTTCAGTTCCTTCGCGAACATCGCCTTCGACGCTTCGGCGGCCTTCTTCTGCTCGGCTGAGAACGTGTAGATGCCGGAACGATATTGCGTGCCGACGTCATTGCCCTGGCGCATGCCTTGCGTCGGGTCGTGACTCTCCCAGAAGGTCTTCAAGAGCGTTTCGTAGCTGATCGTCTTGGGATCGAATACGACCAGCACCACTTCGTTGTGCCCGGTGCGGCCCGAGCAGACCTCTTCGTAGATGGCGTTCGGCGTATGGCCGCCGGCATAGCCAACCGCCGTGATGAAAACGCCATCGCCGAGTTCCCAGAACTTGCGTTCCGCGCCCCAGAAGCAGCCGAGACCGAACATCGCTTTCTCGCTGCCCGCCGGATAAGGACCCTTGAGGGGACGACCGTTGACGAAGTGCGTCTCCGCCGTGCGGATCGCATGGGCGCGTCCGGGCAGGCAGGACTCCGGCTTCGGCATCGCAATCGATTTCTTGAACATGAACATCGCAGTTCTCCTGCAATTGCTGACGCCAATATAGGCTTTCACCGGCGATTTCGCACCGGCCGCCCATTCACATTGACGAAAGCGACGAGGGTCGCGCGATCACAGGCCCGCGATCATCCGGTCCCTAGCGGGAATAGCCGATCAGCGGACGCTTCTTGCGGCCGAGCAGGATCAGCGCAACGCCAAGGCAGGCAAGCACCGCCCAGCTTGGCCAGGACAGGAATGTCGTAAAAACCGGATCCCACAGATAGGGCGTTGCTTTCTGTTCGAGCAGCGGGCGCAGGTTCTGCAGGCTGGCGGCATTCAGCGTGTCCCAGAGCGTGCGGACACTGGTCAGCAGCACCGTATTGGAAGCAATTGACTTGGTGCCGTCGTAGATGACGAGGATGAAGGCTGCCGCCAGGCCGAAAAGGCCGATCATACGCAGGAGAAACCGGATCATGGCGCGGGTCGGCTCTGTTGGGTCTGCGGGTCTCTGAAGCATCCATGGACCGGTCCGGCCGGCCGCCGCTTCGATTACCCTTACTCCAGGCCCCGTTCAACCGATCCGCAAAGACCTTTGCATTACAATCGCTTGAGCGGGCGCAGGTGCTTCCGCTAGGGTCCAACGAAACCCGGGGGGTTCCCGGCCAGTCAGGAGTAATGCGTAGCGATGTCTGCCGACACCCCCAAAAGACCGCCGAAAAAAGGCACCCGCCCGACCTTTACTGACCAGGAAGCGCTCCAGTTCCACAGCGTCGGCCGTCCCGGCAAACTCGAGGTAGTCGCCACCAAGCCGATGGCGACCCAGCGCGATCTGTCGCTTGCCTATTCGCCCGGCGTCGCGGTGCCCGTGCTCGCCATCGCGGACGACGAGAGCAAGGCCTACGACTACACGACCAAAGGCAATTTTGTCGCCGTCATCACCAACGGCACCGCCATTCTCGGCCTCGGCAATCGCGGCGCGCTTGCCGCAAAGCCCGTGATGGAAGGCAAGGCGGTGCTGTTCAAGCGCTTCGCCGATATCGACTCGATCGATCTTGAAGTCTCGACCGAGGACACGGACGAATTCATCAACTGCGTAAAATATCTCGGCAAGGGCTGGGGCGGCATCAATCTCGAAGACATCAAGGCACCCGAATGCTTCGTCATCGAGCAACGGCTGCGCGAGTTGCTCGACATCCCGGTGTTCCACGACGACCAGCACGGCACCGCGATCATTTCCGCCGCCGGCATTATCAACGCGATGGATCTCACCGGCCGCGATATCAAGACGACCAAGCTCGTCTGCAACGGCGCCGGCGCGGCCGGCATCGCCTGCCTCGAACTCCTGCGTGCGCTCGGCTTCCCGCCGGAAAACCTGATCCTGTGCGACACCAAGGGCGTGATCTATCAGGGCCGCACCGAAGGCATGAACCAGTGGAAGTCGGGCTACGCGGTCAAGACGTCGGCGCGCTCGCTCGCCGATGCGCTCAAGGGTGCGGACATCTTCTTCGGTCTGTCGGCCAAGGGCGCGGTGACCAAGGAGATGGTCAAGTCGATGGCGGCAAAGCCGATCATCTTCGCGATGGCCAATCCGGACCCCGAGATCACGGCGGAAGAAGTCGCCGAGGTGCGTGACGACGCCATCATGGCGACCGGACGATCCGACTACCCGAACCAGATCAACAACGTGCTCGGCTTTCCCTACATCTTCCGCGGCGCACTCGACGTTCGCGCCAGCGCCATCAATATGGAAATGAAGATCGCGGCTGCGCGTGCGCTCGCCGATCTCGCCCGCGAGGACGTGCCGGACGAAGTCGCCGCCGCCTATGGCGCGCGGCCGAAATTCGGCCCCGACTACATCATCCCGGTGCCGTTCGATCCGCGCCTCATCCATTACGTGCCGCCGGCAGTCGCCAAGGCCGCGATGGACACCGGCGTCGCCCGCAAGCCGATCGTCGACATGGACGCCTATCGCGAGCAGTTGCGCTCGCGCCGCGACCCGGTCGCCGGCACGCTCAACAACGTGTTTGCGCGGCTGCGCCGCCAGCCGCGCCGCGTCGTCTTCGCCGAAGGCGAGGAGGAACAGGTGATCCGCGCGGCGGCAAGTTTTGTGCAACAGGGCCTCGGCACCGCGCTGCTGGTCGGGCGGGAGGATTTGGTCAAAAGCTCCGCCAAGGAAGCCGGCATCGAGCTTGGCGACAGCATCGAGATCATCAATGCGCGGCTGTCGACCCGCAACACCGCCTATACCAATCATCTCTACGAGCGGCTGCAGCGGCGCGGCTATCTGCTGCGCGACTGCCAGCGGCTGGTGAACCAGGACCGCAACAGCTTCGCCGCCTGCATGGTGGCGCTCGGCGATGCTGACGCCATGGTGACCGGCACGACGCGCAACTTCTCGGTCGCGCTCGACGATGTGCGCCGCGTCATCGATCCCAAACCCGGCCATCGCGTGATCGGTATTTCGCTCGTGGTCACACGCGGGCGCACCGTGCTGGTCGCCGACACCGCGGTCACCGAAATGCCGGACGCGCAGGAACTGGCCGAGATCGCCATCGAGGCTGCCGGCGTCGCCCGCCGGCTCGGCTACGAGCCGCGGCTTGCGATGCTCGCCTTTTCGACCTTCGGCCATCCGCCCGGCGAGCGCTCCGCGCGCGTCATCGAGGCGGTCAAGATCCTCGACGGCAAGCGGGTCGATTTCGAGTACGACGGCGAAATGGCCGCCGACGTCGCGCTCAACCCCGATCTCGGCGCCGCCTATCCATTCAACCGGCTGTCCGGCCCCGCCAATGTGCTGGTGATGCCGGCATTCCACTCGGCGTCGATTTCCACCAAGATGCTCCAGGAACTCGGCGGCGCCACGGTGATCGGCCCGGTCCTGGTCGGACTTGACCGCCCGGTGCAGATCGTCTCACTCGGCGCCAAGGACAGCCAGATCGTCAACATGGCGGCGCTCGCCGCCTTCAATGTCAGCGGCTAGGGATTGCCGCACCTGCGGAGGAACAGATGTCGGCAACCAATCTCAAGGGCGTCATTGCAGCCGTGGCGACGCCGGTCGGCGACGACGGCGGGCCCGACACCGTTCGCGCGACCAAGCTCGGCCGGTTCCTGCTCGACAACGGCTGCGACGGGCTCAACGTGCTTGGCACCACCGGCGAGGCCACGTCGTTCTCGCTCGACGAGCGCAAGAGCGTAATGACGGCCTACAAAACCGCCGGACTACCGCTCAATCGGCTGATGGTCGGCACCGGCGCCGCTGCGGTCACAGACGCCGTGGCGTTGACGCGGCATGCCGCATCGCTCGGCTTCGCCGGCGCTCTGGTGTTGCCGCCGTTCTATTACAAGGGCGTGCCCGACGACGGACTGGTGGCCTATATCGAAACGATTGTCGACGCGACGGTCAGCCAGCCGATTCCGATCTATCTCTATCATTTTCCGGCGCAATCGGGCCTGCCCTGGCACATCGAGCTGATCAAGCGGCTGCGCGACAAGTTCGGCAAGCGCATCGTCGGACTGAAGGATTCCTCCGGCGACATGGCCTACGCCCGCGCCGCGGCCGCGATCTCGCCCGATTTCGACGTATTTCCCTCGACCGAGGCCTGCCTGCATGAAGCGCGCGATGGCGCTTTTGCCGGCTGCATCTCGGCGACGGCGAACCTCAATGCCGATCTTTGCGCCGAAGCCTGGCGATCAGGCAGCAAATCCGCGCTCGACGCCGCGGTCGGCATCCGCAAGCTGTTCGATGGCAAGGCCCTCGTCAGCGGCGTCAAATCGCTGCTGTCGCATATCCATGGCGACCCGGCGCTGGCGCGGGTGCGGCCGCCACTTGCCGCCTTCCCGGACACCGACCGGTCGGCTGTAAACGCGGGATATGACGCCGTTAGACGCCAAATGGTAGCCTGAACGCGGAAACCCGCGCCAAATCGCCGTTGTTGACGCCTCCGCACAGGCTGACTATAAGCCTCGCCCGTCGCCGCCGCTGTACGGCGCGACGTAATTTCTGATCGTCAAACGATCTTCCTCCGGGTGACATCGCCCGCCGGCAATCGACCCGACCACGAAACATAACACGACGTACAAGAGACCTTCATGGCCAACACGACGTCTGCCCGCAAAGCCACCCGCAAGATCGCTCGCCGCACGGAGATCAACAAAGCGCGCCGCTCGGTGCTGCGCAGTTCGGTGAAGAAGGTGGAAGAGGCGATCAAGAGCGGCGACCGCAAGGCGGCGGAGGCGGCTCTCAAGCAGGCGGAGCCGGTCATCATGCGGGCGGCACAGCGCGGCGTCGTTCACAAGAACAACGCCAGCCGGAAAGTGTCGCGGTTCGCCCACCGCATTGCGAAACTCGGCAAGTAGCGATTGCCGTCACCCGCCGGGCACGACAAACTTCGACCTCGTCTCGCCTGATTTTTACGTCATCGTTGCGGTTTACGGCGGCGCTCACCCGAGCGCCGTTCATAATTTCTTTATTCCAGCGTCAAAAAAAAATGCCGCGCGCTGATTAGCGCTGCAAATAGCGCTCAACTTGCGCCGGGCACACAAGAAGTCCGCATCTGACAGCCACTTCTCGCAACGGCTACCCTGATTCAATGAACAAAAAAAAATTCGTTACAGTAATGACTTAAACACAAAGCGATTCCATGGACCAAAAAAATCGGACGCAGCTGGCCTTTCTTTGCTGACCTCGGAAATTTTTTTTTCGATTGTGACACTGCGCATGAGTTCATTCGCACCAGAAAATTTGCGGGCGATTCAACGTCTTAAAAAATCGAGTCGATGTTGCGTGCCAACCGGGCCCAAGTGCGGCACGACCTGCGATGACGATGGTCGAGCAAAGTCGTTGCAGCGCTGAGATGCTCGTGTAACTTGATCGAACGCGCTCGGACTTCTCCGGGTCGCTGCACCAGACAAGGTTCTGATATTTCACTCATCCGCGGGTGAGGACGGCGTTCATTTGCCTGGACCGAGCTTCGCGCGAGATTGATCTGCGTCTGAAACTCTGGGTGCGCGACGACGAAGAGGCCACGCGAGACGGTCCGGTTCCGACACCGGACGAGCCTGCTGAACTGAAAAAATGACGGGGGTCACAAATGGCGGCAGCAGAGGGAATGGCAATCATGGCCGGGCTATCCAGGGTATCGCGCTTCGCATCGAAGGCTGCCGACAGCCGGCCACAGATGAACTTCCGCTGCAACGCCGAGTGGACCACCACGCTCTCCTCCGTGCTCAGCACTGACCTTCGAGGCACGGCGCCGCCGCGCGCCTAACGACGCGGCGCTCTCCATCCGCGTCGACGCCGATCCTGCCCGAGCCGCCAGCTTGAAACAGCGGCTCCGCCGACCGGCATCGACGATGATCCCGAGTGAAGTTGCGTCCTGTCAGGCGCGTTGACGGCAAACCGCCGTCAGCCTGGTCGCCAAGTGTCCGAACGAACGCCGAGCCGGAAAGAGACTTAAACTATGACAAAGACCGATCAGGACCGATGGTTGCGCGTCAAAGACCGCCTGCGGGCCGAACTTGGTGAGGATGTCTTCTCGAGCTGGTTCGCCAGCATGGAAATCGAGGCCCTCGAAAGCGGCTCCGTCCGCCAGTCGGTCCCGACCCGGTTCCTGAAAAGCTGGGTGCAGTCGCACTACGCCGAACGCCTGCTCGCCTGCTGGCAGTCTGAAGACGCCAACATCATCCGCGTCGAACTCATCGTCCGCTCCGCGGTCCTCAAGACCACGACCACCAAGCCCAAGAACGGTGAGGCTGAAGCCTTCAACGGAGTTCCGATGCGCCACAATGGCGGCGACGGCCGCGTCCCGGTCGGCGACGCCGGCGCCCACGACGCGCTGGGCGGCTCGCCGCTCGATCCGCGGTTGTCCTTCGACAGTTTCGTGGTCGGGCGCTCCAACACGCTCGCCCATGCCGCGGCGCGGCAGGTCGCGACCGCCAAGCGCGCCGATCCGGTCATGTTCAACCCGCTCTACATCCACGCCGGCGTCGGCCTCGGCAAGACGCACCTGCTTCAGGCGATTACCTGGACCGGCAACGGCCTTGGCGAGCGCAAGGTTCTCTACCTGACCGCCGAGAAGTTTATGTACGGCTTCGTCTCGGCGCTGCGTTCGCAGACTGCGCTCGCCTTCAAGGAAGCTCTGCGCGGCATCGGCGTGCTCGTTATCGACGACCTGCAATTCCTGCAGGGCAAGTCGACCCAGGCCGAGTTCTGTCACACGCTGAACGCCCTGATCGACGCCGGCCGCCAGGTCGTCATCGCCTCCGATCGGCCGCCCTCCGATCTCGAAAGCCTTGATGACCGGGTGCGTTCGCGGCTCGCCGGCGGGTTGGTGGTCGAAATCGGTTCGCTCGGCGAGGAACTGCGGCTCGAAATCCTGAAAGCCCGAGTCTCTGCAGCGCGCGCCCATCATCCGGGATTCGACGTGCCACCCCCGGTGCTGAACTACATCGCCAAGGCGGTCACCCATAACGGCCGTGACCTCGAAGGCGCTTTGAACCAGCTGCTCGCCCAGAACAAGCTCACCGGCCATCCGGTCACGCTGGAGATGGCCGAGCGGGCTGTGCGCGACCTGGTGCGGCCGATGGAACCCAAGCGCGTCAAGATCGAGGACATCCAGCGCGTGGTGGCCCGCCAATACAACGTCAGCCGCTCCGATCTTTTGTCGTCCCGGCGGACGGCGAACGTCGTCCGCCCCAGACAAGTCGCGATGTACCTCGCCAAGACGCTGACGTTGCGGTCGCTGCCGGAGATCGGCCGGCGGTTCGGCGGCCGCGACCACACCACCGTGCTGCACGCGGTCCGCAAGATCGAGAACCTGGTCGGAAACGACATGGCGCTGGCCGAGGAAATCGAAATTCTCAAGAGGCAGTTGCAGGACAACCCCTGACGCGGCCAGCCGTCTCACGGCCGAAAGACGTCGCCCCGGCGGAGACCCGTCCGGGGCGGTTTTTTTATCGTGACAAGGCGGTCTGACCCGGCCTTGTGGATCGGTCGGAAAATTCGTCCAAAGACCGTGGTCGGCCTTGCGAAATCCGCTTCCGCACGTCACTTTCGCTGTCCGGCCCCCAAGGCAACAGGGGACCGGCCTGCCGTCGCGCCAAAGCCGAAACATGCCTGCGGCGCAACCAGCGTTTCCCATCTTCAGCGGGCGGGGGTCAGATGAAGGTTACGGTCGAGCGTGCGGAACTCCTGAGATCTCTGGGCCACGTCCATCGCGTGGTCGAGCGCCGCAATACCATTCCGATCCTCGCTAACGTCCTGATCAAGGCCGAAAAGGCCAAGCTCAGCCTGAAGGCGACCGACCTCGACCTCGAGGTGACCGACACGATGGCCGCCGAGGTTTCCCCGGGCGGCTCGACCACGGTGCCGGCGCATATGATCTTCGAGATCGTGCGCAAGCTGCCCGACGGCGCACAGGTCGTGCTCGAAGGCTCCGGCGACCGCGCGGTGCTGTCGATCCGGGCCGGACGTTCGCGCTTTACGCTCCAGACACTGCCGGAGAGCGACTTCCCCGACCTTGCCGCCGGCGAGATGACGCATTCTTTCAAGCTCGCGGCGAGCGACTTGAAGCGGCTGATCGACAAGACGCAGTTTGCGATTTCGACCGAAGAGACCCGCTATTACCTCAACGGCATCTATCTGCACGTCGCCGGCAGCGCCAAGTCCGGTACGTTGCGGGCGGTCGCGACCGACGGACACCGGCTGGCCCAGGTCGAGCTGCCGTTGCCGCAGGGCGCCGCCGGCATGCCGGGCGTCATCATCCCGCGCAAGACGGTGAGCGAGGTGCAGCGGCTGATCGAGACCGGCGAAGGCGAAATTGCGGTCGAACTGAGCCAGGGCAAAATCCGCTTCACCATCGGCGACGTCGTGCTGACCTCGAAGCTGATCGACGGCACGTTTCCCGATTATGGCCGCGTCATTCCGGCCAACAACGATAAGACGCTGGTGGTCGACAAGAAGGATTTCGAGGCAGCCGTCGACCGCGTCTCGACGGTGTCGAGCGAGCGTGGCCGCGCGGTGAAGCTGTCGATCGCCGGCTCGCGGCTCGTGCTCTCGGTCACCAACCCGGACTCCGGCAGCGCGACCGAGGAGCTTGAAGTCGAATACAATGCCGATCCGCTCGATATCGGCTTTAATTCGCGTTACATGCTCGACATCGCGGCGCAGATCGAAGGCGAAGTCGCGGTCTTGAAGCTCGCCGATCCCGGCTCGCCGACGCTCATCCAGGACAAGGACGCCAAGGGCGCGCTCTACGTGCTGATGCCGATGCGGGTGTGACCGTCCCGGCGCCGGTGCTATGGCTTCCGGCATGACTGCCGCCGCGATTCTCAAGCTCTCGCTGACCAATTTCCGCAGCTATCACGCGGCCAAGCTCGAATTGACGGGCGCCGGGCCCGTCGTCCTGACCGGACCGAACGGCGCCGGCAAGACCAATCTGATCGAGGCGATTTCGTTTCTCGCCCCCGGCCGCGGCCTGCGCCGCGCCACGCTTGAGGAGGTCGCCTTCGCCGAAGGCGACGGAGCCTGGGCAGTGTCCGCCGAGGTCGAAGGCATGTATGGCCTTGCCACCCTTGGCACCGGCGTTGCCCCGCCCTCGCCCGACGCGCCGGTATCCCGGCAGTGCCGGATCGACCGCGAGCCGGTCTCCTCGGCGATCGCGTTCGCCGACCACCTGCGGGTGATCTGGCTGACGCCGGCGATGGATCAGCTCTTCAACGGTCCCGCTTCCGAGCGCCGGCGTTTTCTCGACCGCCTCGTGCTGGCGGTCGACGCCCAGCATTCGAGCCGTGTGTCGGCGCTGGAACGCTCGCTGCGCTCGCGCAACCGGCTTTTGGAGACCGGAGAGCGCGATACCCACTGGCTCGACGCGGTCGAGCACGAAACCGCGGAACTCGCCGTCGCCGTCACCGCCGCGCGCGCGGAGACCGTCAACCGGCTCTCCGCGGCGCTTGCCGCCGCCCGCGACGACGGCTCGCCCTTCCCGCTGGCCGCGATCGCGCTCGAAGGCTGGATGGAGCAAATGCTGCCGAGCTACAGCGCGACCGAGATCGAAGACCGATACCGCGCCGTGCTGCGCGAAAATCGTGCCCGCGACGCCGCCGCCGGCCGCACCCTCGACGGGCCGCATTTGAGCGATCTTGCGGTGCGCTTTGCCGCCAAGGACATCGCCGCGGCCGACGCCTCGACCGGCGAGCAGAAGGCCCTGCTGATCCGCCTGGTGCTCGCCCATGCAGGTCTCCTGAAAGACATGACCGGCACCGCCCCGATCCTGCTGCTCGACGAAGTGGTTGCGCATCTCGACCCCGCACGGCGAGCCGCGCTCTACGATGCGTTGAGCAAATTGGGCGCTCAGGTGTGGATGACCGGAGCCGATCCCGCCGCTTTCGCGGATATCGAAAGCCGCGCGCAGATGTTCGAGGTGCGGCCCGGTACCGTTGCAGCACGGCTCTGAACCGACGGTTTGGCCGCCGAGCGGCGCGCCGATTCGCTCAATTTTTGAGGCAATTTGAAGGGTCGGAATCGGGATTTTTTGGCGCCGCAAAAGTGCCGAAAACCCTTTATTGACAGGCATTTTCTGCCCTTCACTTTGCGCTGTACGCTTCCCATATTTCGTGACACAAACTCACAACACTCCGATTCATTTTTTGCCCGCAGTGAAGGTCACGCCGATGGCTGAACCGGCCCGCAATCTTCCGTCCGACTATGGCGCCGAGTCGATCAAGGTCCTCAAGGGACTAGACGCCGTGCGCAAGCGGCCGGGCATGTATATCGGCGACACCGACGACGGCTCGGGCCTCCATCACATGGTCTACGAAGTCGTCGACAACGCGATCGACGAGGCGCTCGCCGGTTACGCCACCGAAGTCGCGATCACGCTCAATCCCGACGGCTCGGTGACGGTGCGCGACAATGGCCGCGGCATCCCGACCGACATTCACAAGGAAGAAAAGGTCTCCGCCGCTGAAGTCATCATGACGCAGCTGCACGCCGGCGGAAAATTCGACCAGAACTCCTACAAGGTCTCCGGCGGGCTGCACGGCGTCGGCGTCTCTGTCGTCAACGCGCTGTCGACCTGGCTGAAGCTGACGATCTGGCGCGACGGCAAGGAACACTTCATCGAGTTCAACGACGGCGTCGCGGTGGCCCCACTGAAAGCCGTTGGCAATGCCAAGGACAAACGCGGCACGGAGGTGACGTTCCTCGCCTCGCCGAAGACCTTCACCATGACCGAGTACGATTTCGCGACGCTGGAACACCGGCTGCGCGAACTCGCGTTCCTGAACTCCGGCGTGCAGATCATCCTGTCCGACCAGCGCCACGCCGTCGAAAAGCGCGAGGAAATGAAATACGAGGGCGGCGTCGAGGCCTTCGTCAAATATCTCGACCGCAACAAAAAGCCGCTGGTGCCCGCCCCGATCACCATCCGCGCCGAGCGCGATGGCATCACCGTCGACGCCGCGCTGTGGTGGAACGACGGCTATCACGAGGCGGTGCTCTGCTTCACCAACAACATCCCGCAGCGCGACGGCGGCACTCATCTCGCCGGCTTCCGCGGCGCGCTGACCCGCCAGATCACCAACTACGCCGAGAAGCAGGGCTCTGCCCGCAAGGAAAAAGTCGCGCTCACCGGCGACGACTGCCGCGAGGGCCTGACCGCCGTGCTGTCGGTCAAGGTGCCGGACCCGAAGTTTTCCTCGCAGACGAAAGACAAGCTGGTTTCATCGGAAGTGCGCCCGGTGGTCGAAGGTGTCATCAACGACGCGCTCGACAAGTGGTTCGAGGAAAATCCGGCCAATGCCCGTGTCATCGTCGGCAAGGTGGTGGAAGCCGCCGCCGCCCGCGAGGCCGCCCGCAAGGCGCGCGAACTGACCCGGCGCAAGGGCGCGCTCGACGTCTCCTCGCTGCCCGGCAAGCTCGCCGACTGCCAGGAGCGCGACCCGGCCAAGTCCGAACTCTTCATCGTCGAGGGCGACTCGGCCGGCGGCTCCGCCAAACAGGGCCGCAATCGCGAATTCCAGGCGGTGCTGCCGCTGCGCGGCAAGATCCTCAATGTCGAGCGCGCGCGCATGGACAAGATGCTGTCCTCCGCCGAAATCGGCACGCTGATTACCGCGCTCGGCACCGGCATCGGCGAGGAATTCGACCCCGGCAAGCTGCGCTATCACAAGATCATCATCATGACGGACGCCGACGTCGACGGCGCGCATATCCGCACGCTGCTGCTGACGTTCTTCTTCCGGCAGATGGGCCAGTTGATCGAGAACGGCAACATCTACATCGCGCAACCGCCACTCTACAAAGTCGCACGCGGCAAGTCCGAGCAATACGTCAAGGATGAGCGGGCGCTCGAGGATTATCTGATCGCAACGGGAAGCGAAGATGCGGTGCTGCGGCTTGCTTCCGGCGAAGAGCGCGCCGGCGTCGATTTGCGCAAGCTGGTCGAGGACGCGCGCACGATCCGCAACATCCTCAACGGCCTGCACAGCCGCTACAACCGCAAGGTCATCGAGCAGGCGGCCATCCTCGGCGTCCTCAACTCCGCCATCGTCGGCGATCCCAAGACCGCGGCAGCGGCCGTGCCCTATATCGTCGCGCGTCTTGACGCGCTCGCCGAGGAGACCGAGCGCGGCTGGCAGGGCGCGTTCAGCGAAGAAGACGGCTTCACCTTCACGCGCATGGTGCGCGGCGTGAAGGAAGTCGCGGTCATCGATCCGGCGCTGCTCGGCTCCGCCGATGCACGCAAGCTCGACGAATTCGCTCCGATGCTCCAGCAGGTCTTCCCGCGGCCGACACCGCCCGCGATGCTTCGCCGCAAGGACGAACACGTCGCGATTCACGGCCCGGTCGGACTGTTCGAGGCGCTGACCGGCGCCGGCCGCAAGGGCATCACCGTGCAGCGCTACAAAGGTCTCGGCGAGATGAACCCGGACCAGCTCTGGGAGACGACGCTCGACCTCAACGCGCGCTCGCTGCTGCAGGTCCGCGTCAAGGAAGTCGACGAGGCGCAGAATATTTTCGGCCAGTTGATGGGCGAGGAAGTCGAGCCGCGCCGCGCCTTCATCGAGCAGAACGCGCTGGCGGCGAGCGTCGACGTCTAGCGACGTCGACGCGCAATCGCGGTCAAGCCGTCAGGCGCGGACCGCGGCCGGCGGTCAGAACGCCGAGCGCCAGCGCGCCGAAGAACAGCAGCACGAACACGCCGAACAGCATTTGCGCGACGGTCGCCGTCGCAGCTTCCGCTGTGGTGTAGCCAAAAATCGCCGACGCCGCGGCGATCAGTAAAAATGTCAGGGCCAATTTCAGCATCGCCCGAACTCCAGCGACTTCGCCCCACCCGCCCACGCACTTGCTAGAGCTGAATTGTGGCGAAAATCACCGGCCGATTTGAGGCTGTATTTCCTTGCAAAAACCGACGCCGGCGGCTCTCGCCGCCGGCGTCACCACAATTTCGCCTCGCATGATCAGCGCACGACGCTCCGTCCGGCCGCAAGGCCGAGCACCAGCGCGACGAGGAACAGCAACACGAAGATACCGAACAGAACCTGCGCAATGCTCGCAGATGCCGCGGCAATGCCGCCGAATCCGAATACGCCGGCGACAATCGCAATGATGAAGAAAATAAGAGCCCAACGAAGCATTTGGTCCTCCATGTCGTGAGGCGCCCCAAACCTTCAGCGAAGCTAGGCGGCGAATATGGCTATTTCTGGCGACGGCCGTGCGCACGTAACGATTCGTAACGCAACGTGACCGCCGCGACGATCAGAACAGATCGAAATACTCGCGCTGCTCCCACGCCGTCGGCTCGGGCTTGTCGCGCTCGTCGGCCTTGAAGCGCTTGATCTCCGCGCTCTTGATGTGCGCGTAGTAGTCGACGAAGCCGGCACCGAAGCCCTGGCGGAATGCATCGTCGGCGCGCAGCGCCGTCAGCGCTTCGTCAAGCGTCTTCGGCAGCAGCGCCGCCGACATTTCATAAGGCGTATCAGCCGACGGCCCCGGCTCGAGCCGCCGCGCGATGCCGTCGAGCCCCGAATAAATCTGCGAAGCGAGATAAAGATAAGGATTGGCCGCCGGCTCGCCGACGCGGTTTTCCAGATGCGTCGCCGGATCTCCGGGCTGGCCGAGCACGCGGACCATGACGCCGCGATTGTCGCGCGCCCAGATCGCGCGGTCCGGCGCCAGCGAATACGGCCGGTAGCGCTTGTAGCCGTTGATCGTCGGCGTGGTGAAGGCTGCCGCCGCGCGCGCATGCGCAAGCAGGCCGCCGAGATAGTAGCGACCGATGGTCGAAAGTCCGTCCTTGTCGTCGAGCGCAAAGGCATTCGACTTCGAACGTCTTTCGATCAGCGACTGGTGCAGATGCCAGCCGCTCGAGGCGCAATTCGGCAAGGCCGGGCGGCACATGAAGGTTGCGAACAAGCCATGGCGCCGCGCGACCTGTTTCACCGCCGCGCGGAACAAAATCATGGTGTCGGCGGCCGCAAGCCCGGTCTGCGGGCCGAACGTGAATTCACACTGGCTCGGGCCGAGTTCGATCTCGACCGAGCGCAGCGGCAGGCCGAGCGCAACGATCGCCCGGCGCAACGGATCGAGCGCCGGCTCCATGAGGTCGTAGCGGCTCTCGGTGAGATACTGGTAGCCCTGCGTCAGCAAACTGACGTCGGCGGCCCGAGGCGGCCAGGTCGCGTCCTCCGGCAACAGCCGCGGATTCTCCAGCCTGAACAGATGAAATTCGACTTCGAGACCGGACAGAAAATCGAAGCCGGCGGCGGCAAGCGTGGCGAGCGCATTGCGGCCGACCTGCCGGGTCGCGAACGGCACCGGCTTGCCGTTGGTGAAGTAGATGTCGCACAGGAGCCAGCCGGTCTTGCCCGACCACGGCAGAACACGGAACGTCGCCGGATCGGCGACCATGACGAAATCGCCGCCGCCCTGCATTTCCGGCATGTTGAAGCCGCCGCCGGCGGTGAACACCGGGAACACCGTCTTATGCGAGGTGTCTTTCGCGAGCAGCGTCGTCGTCATGGTGACGCCGCTCTTGAGTGCCCGCAGCGCATCCTCGGCGAGCAGCGTCTTGCCGCGCAGCACCCCGTGCTGGTCGGCGAACGAAAACCGCACCAGTTCGAGCTTGTCGGCCTTGATCTTGCGTTCGACCTCGCGCGCGAGCTTTCCCTGTGCGTCGGTCCAAAGCTCGTGACGGTCGACGAAACTTGCGGCGGAACGGCGTTTGCGAGGAGCCATGTGAACCGGGCGCGTCGTGCGTCAGTGGCGGCCGGGCTGCCAGCTCGCCGTCTGCCGGCGGTCGGCCTCGGTCCGCTGCCAGTAGGTCTGCCACTCCGCCGCGGGCCCAATGCCGTCGACGCAAGCCGGTCCGGTTATGCTGGCGGCTCCGGCACGGTCGAGCACCATGACCGGCGTGTCGCCCTTGGCGTTGTCGTCGAGCGCCTGCCGCAACAGCTTCCGGTACGCGATGATGGCCTTGTCCGACGTGCCGAGATGTTCCTGGGTGCGGTCCTGGATCACGCCCATCGACTCGCAGGCCCACTGGTCATGCACGTTGATGTCGGCGCCCATGCCGGTATAGGTCGTGTGCTCCTGTTCGTGCGGATCGTAGCCGTAATTGTTGCTCTTGTTCTTGCGTGGCGCATATTCGGGCAATTCGTAAAGCTCGAGACGCTGACGCCGCATCTCCTCCTTGTTCACCGGCTCGCCGAACGACGTGAAGATCGCGTACCAGTAGTGCTTCTCATCGTCGATCGGCACATGCCACTGCGAGATCGTCATCTCGCGGCTCATCGGGATCATGAAGGCGTTGGGGAATACCAGATTGGTCAGGCGCACATGCGCCTTGCCGTCGCCGATCTCGCGCAGGGTGGCGACACGGAACCCGTATTGCGTCGGTTCGACCTCGATGCGCGGCCGGGTGAATTCGCGCATGATCTGAGTCATCGGCATCTCGGTGTCGCGCGACTTGTCGCGGAACATCTTGCCGTAGCCCTTGGTCGGATCCTCGTCCTCGAAGAACCGGTGCAGGAACGAAGTATGCACCGGGTCGATGCCGACCTCGAGCGACTGCAGCCAGTTGCAATCGATCAGTCCCTTGAACGCGAAGGTGTGGCTGTCCGGCGCGACGAAGCAATCGAACTCCGGAAAGGCCGGCGGCTCGCCGGGCCCCATATAGGCAAACAAAATTCCGCTCTTCTCGACGACCGGATAGGCCTTGTGCCGCAGATTGGCGCAGAGCTTGCTGTCGGCGGGCTCGGCCGGGGTTTCGAGGCACCTGCCGTCGACGCCGAACAGCCAGCCGTGGAAGGCGCAGCGCAGGCCGCCGTTTTCGAGCCGGCCGAAGGCGAGATCGGTGCCGCGATGCGGACAACTGCGGCCGACAAGTCCGTAGCGCCCCTTGTCGTCCTTGAAGATCACAAGATCCTCGCCGAACAGACGGAGCGGCTTGATCGGCCGGTTGCCGGACAACTCTTCGACCAGCGCCGCCGGTTGCCAGTAGCGCCGCATCAATTTGCCCGCCGCGGTGCCGGGGCCAGTGCGGGTGATGAGATCGTTGGCTTCCGCGCTCAGCATGAACGGCGTTCCTTTTTACATCGTAACGGCAACGTCACGTCGCGACCGAATTTTCACATCGTCGACGAAATCCGGCATCGGCCTCACGCGGCCCGACACTTCGCATTTATACGATTATTGCACCGCAATCGGAAGCGGCGGCATCATCCACACATCCCGCATCGAACCGCCCGATTTATCAGGCTAACTGATCGCGAGCGTTTTCCGGCAAGAATCCTTGCGATTGGTTGACTATCCGCCTCGGCCAGCAAAAGATGACGCGCTCGCCGTCGACTTCGCCACTGTGGGGGTGACGACAAAAACGAAACCACGGACCGGACAACAACAAGAACGTTCAGACTGGTCCAACAAAGGGAGGATCAAGAATGTTGAACTGCCGCGCTCTCCTCAGCCGACACATCGGCGGTATCGGCCTCGCGCTGGCGATCGCCGCCATCCCGCTGACGGCCAATGCCCAGCAAGTCATCAAATTGACCGCCATCGACGCCTATCCGCCCAAGGCGCTGTGGGTCGAAGTTTTCATCAAGTATTTTATCCCGGAGGTCGACAAGCGGCTCGCCAAGGACGGCAAATACAAGATCGAATGGCAGCAGTCCTGGAGCGGCCAGATCGCCAAGCCGCGCGGTGTGTTGGACGCCATCAAGGGCAAGCTCGGCGACATCGGCATCGTCACCACGGTGTTCCATTCCTCCAAGCTGCCGCTGAACAACCTGCCCTACTACACGCCGTTCTCGAGCCGTAACCCGATCGTCGTGTCGCGGGTGATGGACGAGTTGATGGAGAAGTTTCCGGCGTTCCAGAAGCAGTTCGACGATCAGAACCAGATCGTGCTGACCAACTTCTCTTCGATCGACAATTACGGCATCTTCACCAAAGCCCCGGTCACCAAGATGGAAGACCTCAAGGGCATGAAGCTCAACGCCGCGGGCGCCAACGCGCTTTACGTCAAGCCGCTCGGCGCGGTCGGCGTGCTCGGCAGCCTCGTGACCTATTACAATCAGGTGAAGACCGGCGCGACCGACGGCGTGATCATCTGGCCGGAGGCCGCGATCACCTTCAAGTTCGCGGAGCTGACGCAGCACTATTTCGAGACCGACTTCGGCACCGGCGTGAACAAGTCGGTGACGATCAACAAGGATGTGTGGAACAGCCTGCCGCCGGACGTGAAGAAAGTGCTCAAGGAAGTCGCGGTGGCCTATCGCGACGAGGTCGGCAAGCAGGCGCTCGCCGAAGCCGACGACGCCGTCAAGCAGTTCAAGAAGCTGGGCGGCAAGGTGACCTCGCTGTCGGAAGCCGACAAAAAGAAGTGGGCAAACATGATGCCCAACATCGCGATGGATCTGGCGGACGACGTCGAGAAGAAGAACGGCTATCCGGCCAAGCAGATTCTCTCGGCCTACATGGACGCGCTCCGCAAGGCCGGCGAGAAACCGGTCCGCGACTGGGACAAGAAGTAGTCGCCACCCTTCGACGGTGAATATGCAATCGCGGCAGCAATGCCGCGATTGCGACTACCTGACGACCGGAGACGTTTCTTGAGTGACCAATCCCCTTTGCCGCCACCGGCGGCGCTGTCGTTGCTGGATCGCGCGGTCGCTGGACTGAACGCCATCGGTTCGCTTTGGGTCATGATGCTGGTGCTGTTCATCTGCCTCGACTCGTTCGGCCGCAGCCTGTTCAACCGGCCGTTCGACGGCGTCAACGAAGTCGTCGCCGTTTCGATGGCGCTAATCGTGTTCTGTCAGCTCGCCGATACGGTACGCCTGAACAAACTGACGCGCTCGGACACGTTCCTTCCGGTTCTGGAAGCAAGCCCGAGGCTCGTGTCGCGCCTAATCGTGGTCGGCTTCGATGCGCTTGGCGTCATTGTCATGAGCTGCATCATCGCCGGTACGACGCCGCGCCTGATCGAATCGATCGAGCGCGGCTATTATGTCGGTGAAGCCGGCATCTTCACGTTTCCGGACTGGCCGGTGAAGGCCATGGTGGTGCTCGGCAGCCTCATCACCGCCCTTTGCCTTCTGGTCCGCGGGATCGCGCATTGGCGCAGAACCGCGAGCGGCCCCGTCGACCACACCAACGACTTCTGACCGCCGCCATGGACCCCTTTCTCGTCGGCCTCGTTTCGCTCGTCGCCATTGTCGTCCTGATCTATGCCGGCAGCTATGTCGCCATCACGCTGAGCTTTGTTTCGTTCGCCGGCGTGCTGGTGATCAAGGGCGATTGGCATATCGCCGTTCACCTGATGTCGTTATCGGTCACCGAATCGATCAAGCATTACGACTACGCCAGCATCCCGAGCTTCGTGATGATGGGCATGATCGTCAGCAAAAGCGGTTTCGGATCGGACATCTATCAGGCGGTCAATCAGTTGTTTCGCAGGTTGCGCGGCGGCCTCGGCATCGCGACCGTGGTGGCCAACGCCTGCTTTGCCGCCGTCACCGGATCTTCGATCGCCGCGGCGTCGGTGTTCACGCGGGTGTCCGTGCCGGAGATGATCCGCTTCGACTATGGCAAGCGCTTCGCAGTCGGCGTCGTCGCGGGGTCGTCGGTGCTCGGCATGATCATTCCGCCGAGCGTCATGATGATCATCTATGCTTTCATCGCCGAGCAATCGGTCGGCGAAATGTTTCTTGCCGGCGTCGTTCCCGGCCTGCTGCTGTCGGGGGCCTTCATCGTCGCCATCGTGGTGATGACCGCGTTCTTCCCGAAGTTCATCGGCAAGGGCGCGCTGGTCAATCATTTTGCCGAAGACGACCTGATGCCGGCCCGCGATATCGCTGCAAAGATTGCGCCGATCTTCATCCTGATCGTCATCGTCCTTGGCGGCATCTACACAGGGTTCTTTACCGCCGCCGAGGCGGGCGCGACCGGGGCTCTTTTTGCCTACATTCTCTCGTTGATCCGGCGCCGCCTCAGCTGGGCCGACTTTCGCGACATCCTCGTCGACACCGGCCACATCACCGCGAATATCCTGTTCCTCATCATCGCCGCGTCGATGTACAGCCGCATGCTGGGCATGGCGGGGCTGCCTTTCGCGCTGGCGCAATGGCTCGACCACGTCGATCTGGGTTTCTCGGCGATGATGACGCTCTACGTCATCCTGATGCTGTTTCTCGGCACCATTATCGACACCGGATCGATCATCCTGGTCTGCGTGCCGCTGTTCCTTCAGGCGATCGACAATCTGGGCCTGAGCCTCGTCTGGTTCGGCGTCGTGACCGTGATCGGCGCGGAGATCGGCCTGCTCACGCCGCCGTTCGGCCTGTCGTGCTTCGTCATCAAGTCGGCGATCAACCGGTCGGATATCTCGCTCAATGACATTTTCTACGGCGCGTTTCCGTTTGCGGTCGTGATGCTGCTGGTTTTGGTCGTGATTATTGCGTTTCCAAAACTCAGTCTTGTCCTGATCTGACAAACAAAAAGACCGGCTTCGATGCCGGTCGCCATCCGATCGGGCTCTTGAACTTTCAGCGCGAAGGCCAGTGCCGCACAGCGCGGCCGGTCTCCAGACGCTTGCGCCAGTAGGATTGCCGCAGCTTTTGCATGCGCTCGGCTGCGGTCTTGGCGTCGGCGCGGGTCGCCGCCGCGCAGGTGCGGTACTCGAGTTCGTGAACAGGCGGCTTGGGGCTGACGCGGCGGAACAGCCGCGCCCACGAGCCGCCGCCGTCATCGACTTTCAATTCCGCGAGCGCATTGGCGACATTGGCGGCATGACCGAACGCGACGACGCGGCCGCTCGGCGTATGGCGGACCTCGTAGACCCCCGGCCCGATCGGCGCCTCGACGGAATCGCCGCTCAGCGCGTTCGGGAACCGTTTCCAACTGCTCCAGGTCTGCACGCCCCGGCAACCTTCTCACTGTGACGCCTGCGGGCGGTCTCTTAGCAAACGATTGCCCGCCAAAGAATATGTTTTATGCGCCGAGGCCGCCGTTTATGTTGATAAAACCCCAATAAATTCCGACGTTTCACCGCAACGTGATGCGCATTGCGGTTAACGGCCCGGCAATACCAGCAATTTCGGCTTCTGCGGCAGCGTCGTCTTGGACACCACGACCGAGGGTACTTCACCGATCTCCACATCCCAATCCTGTCGGATTCGGGTCAGGAAGCGCTCCAGCGTGAACGTGCTGAAATAGTGCATCGGAATCATCAGCGGCGCTTTCAGTGCTTTCAGCACCTCGACAGTGCCTTCAAGGTCGAGCGTCCAGCTGCCGTCGACCGGCACCATCACGACGTCGATGCGGCCAATTTCGTCGAGCTGCTGCTGCGTCAGCGTATGATGCAGATGGCCGAGATGGGCGATGCACAGATTGGCGATTTCGTACACGAAGACCGAATTGCCGTGCCGCTCGGTCGAGCCGCCCCAGCTCCGGATATTGGTCGGCACGTTGCGCACGCGCACGTCCTGTTCCTGAATGTCGATGCGTGCGGGCTTCTCCTCGCCTGCCCAGCCACGCAGCACATGCTTGATGCCGGGCTCCGGCCGATCGGTGTAGTGTGTCGTGTGCGCGTGGTTCATCGTCACGATGTCGGGCACGACCGGCGGCCTGACGAAATCGTTGTAGTCGGTGGCGATACGCACGAGCTTCGGGCTTTCGATCAGAAAGGTCGAATGGCCGACGTAGGTAATCCGCACCTGGTCGGATGCGAGCGCGACCCGGCGGAACAGCTGCGAGCGCGATGCGATCAGTCCCGGACAGTTCGCCACCATTTCCGGTTTCGGCGTCGCCGGCGCCGCGCCCTGTCCGAAGGCCGCAGGCCCAGCGAAGACAAATGCGGAAACGACGCTGGCGACCGACGCCAGCCCCAAAGCCGGAACAGAACCGCGCATGCACGCCTCCAGAAAGCCCGGGCACGTGAAGTCTGCCACGGAACCCTCCGGCGGACCAACGGGGCGGCGCTGCGGCCCACGCAGAATTGAAGGGATTCTTAAACAAAAAGCGGCGCCAAAGCGCCGCTTTACAGTCCGCCGATGCGCGATTCAGTACGGCTCGAAATAAGGCGGGGGCCGATAGTAACGGTTGCGGACGGATTGTCGCGGTGGCGAGGTGATGAGTCCCTTGGTGGTCACGACCTCGATCCGCCCGCCGTCGCGGTTGATTGCCTCGACGCGGCCGAGTCCGGGCAGCGGCACTCCTGGAGCGATCTGGTACAGATCGCCACCGCGTTGTTCGGCCAGCACGACGCCATCCGGCGCCAGATGAACACTCCAGCCCTGCACGAGTTGCGGACGCGGTTGCGGAATTGGCAATGGTGCGGTGATGGTCGCCGCGGTCGCCGCCGCGATCGCGTTCGGCAGAGCGGACGCCGGCGCATTGATCGAGCCGGTCACGACATTGTCGTCGCGCTTGTCGGCCGCCGGCTTCGCGCTGTCGATCCGTGCCGCGGTCTTGGCCGCCTGCGTTTGCGAGGATTTGCTCGCCGTATCGATGTTCGACTTCAGCGCCGAGACCTCCTTGGCGAGCAACGCGATGGACTTCTGCATCGCCTGCCGTTCGCTGACCGACGCGATTTCCTGCTTCGGCGCGTTGGGTGAGAAGCCTTGCATCGTCAGTGCGCCGGCGATCGCGCCAATGCAGGCAGCGATGACGATCGCCGCCGCATTTGTGGCCCTGCGTTTGAGCCGGCGGCCGATCGTCTTGCGTGGAAAGGCGAAGACTTTCGCTGTGGACGTTTGCTCCGATTCCGGCGTGCCGGTCTCTGCGGGCGCCGCTTCGCGCGTTGTTTCGGACGGCGTTGTTCCGATCTCGATCGGCGTATCCTGTGTCTTCAGGTCGTCGCCGATCGGCGAGATCGATGGTGATTCGACATGCGGCAGATCGTCGAGCGCCAGCTTCGGCTTGGCGGCCTCGGGCTGCGCCGTCTTCTTGCCACTTGCGGCGTCGGAAGGCTCGGATGGCGGCTCGGACGACGGCTCGGACATGGGCGGCTCCGGACTGGCTGTTCACCAATCGGTAACCAGATCGTGGTTAACGACTGGTTACCGGCCCGGACCGCCAGCGCCGACACGCTGCGGAAAGGCCCGTCAAACTGTCAGATCGAGAGACCGCTCTGCCCGGCGAGGCTCTTGAGCGAGACCTCAGGCCGCGCCCCGACATGCTGGATTACTTCGGCCGCGGCCAGCGCACCGAGCCTGGCGGCCGCGACATTGTCCTTGCCGCGCGCATGACCGACCAGAAAACCGGCCGCGAACAGATCGCCGGCGCCGGTTGCGTCGACCAGCCGGTCGATCTTTGCAGCCGGGACCATGTCGACTTTGTCGCCATGAACAATGACGCAACCCTTCTCGCTGCGGGTCACCGCCGCGAGACGGCCGTCCTGCTGCAGCGCCTTCAGTGCCGTGTCGAAATCAGACGTCTGATAGAGCGAGTGCAATTCGCGCTCATTGGCGAACAGAATGTCGATCGTCTTGTTGCGGATCAGGCCGAGGAATTCGTCGCGATAGCGGTCGACACAGAAGGCGTCCGAGAGCGTCAGCGCCACCTTGCGGCCGGCGTCGTGGGCGATCTTGGCGGCCTTCACGAACGCCTCCTTGGCCTTCGGCGGGTCCCACAGATAGCCCTCGAGATAGACGATTGCCGAGGACGCGATAGCGTCCGCGACGATGTCGTTCGGATGCAGATCCTGCGCGGCGCCGAGATAGGTATTCATGGTGCGCTCGCCGTCCGGGGTCACAAGGATGTAGCAGCGCGCGGTCGATGGGCCCTCCGAGGCCGGCGCGGTGTCGAAACCGACGCCGGCGGCGCGAATGTCATGCGCGAATGCATGACCGAGCTCGTCGTCCTTGACCTTGCCGACGAAGCCGGCGCGCGCGCCAAAGCTCGCGCAACCGACGATAGTGTTCGCCGCAGAACCGCCCGAGCTTTCCGTCGCCGGCCCCATCGCGTCGTAGATCGCCTGCGCCCGCGCTTCGTCGATCAGCATCATGCCGCCCTTCTGCATGCCTTGCTTGACGAGAAAATCGTCTTCAGCATGAGCGATGACGTCCACGATTGCATTGCCGATGCCGAGCACGTCGTAGCGAACTGTTGCCATAACAACTCCTCTTCGGATTTCGCCGCACTATAGTGGTCGAACAGCCCCCGGCAAGCGCCAAACCAGCCGGATCGGGCTGCAAACCGCGGCATCGTGACGGGCCTGCGCCCACATGCTTAGACTGCGCGGCAGGGGGCCATCATGTCGTTGGCGCGCAATGTTGCGACGGTCGGAATCGCTACGATGCTGTCGCGCGTGCTGGGCTTTGCCCGCGACGTGCTGATCGCAGCGGTGTTCGGCTCGGGCGTGCGTGCCGACGCTTTCTTTGTCGCCTTCCAGCTCGTCAATCTGGTGCGCCGCGTACTCGCCGAAGGCGCGCTTAACGCCGCCACCGTGCCGCTCTATCTGCGCGCCAGGGACGAAGGCGGCGCCGGAGCCGCGGCGGCGTTTGCCGGCCGAATGGTCGGCTCGCTGGCTGTGCTGCTGTCGGCTCTGGTGATCGTTTTCGCGGTGGCGATGCCGGCCGTCATCCTGATCCTGGCGCCGGGTTTCACCTTCGGCGGCGAACGTATGACGATCGCCGTCGATCTCGCTCGGCTGATGCTGCCTTATCTCGCGCTTGCCGGCCCGCTTGCGGTGATGATGGGCGTGCTGAACGCCAATCACCGCTTCGCCACCGCGGCGTTTGCGACAGCGGCTTTCAACGCCACCATGCTGGCGGCGCTGGTCGTCATCTACGCGATGAATTCCGGCGACAGCCAGATCTCGGGGCGCATATTGGCCGTCGGCGTCGCCTGCGCCGGCGTTTCGCAACTCGTGCTGGTCGGCGCCGCGATCTGGATCGGGCCGGAGCGGATCACACCGCTCACGGTGTCATTCGGACCGCAGGTCCGGCGCTTCGTCGCACTCGCGGTACCGGGCCTGATCGCCGCCGGCATCCCGCAGATCACGGTGATCGGCGCTACGATCGTCGCGTCGTCGGAGCGTAGTGCCGTGTCGTGGATCTACTACGCCAACCGGCTTGTCGAACTGCCGCTCGGCATTGTCGGTATCGCTATCGGGACCGTGCTGGTGCCGGCGCTGACTCACGCCACGCGCAACGCGGACCGCGCCGAGAGCACGCAGATCGAATCGCGTGGCATCGAGATCGCGCTCGGACTGGCGCTGCCGTCCGCCGCCGGCCTGATGTCGCTCGCCGAGCCGATCGTGCGCATCCTGTTTCAGCGCGGCGCCTTTTCCGCCATCGACACCGCCGCGACCGCGGCGGCGCTTGCCGCCTTCGCTGGCGGCTTGCCAGGCCACGTTCTCGTCAAGACGTTTTCGCCAGCCTTCTTTGCCCGCGAGGACACCAAAACGCCGATGCATGCCGCGCTGTTCGGTTTCGTCATCGCGATCGGTGGCAGCATCGTATTAATGCCGCTGTTCGGCCATGTCGGCATCGCAGCCGCGATCGCGCTGTCGGGCTGGGCCAGCGCGGCGATGCTTGGCTTTCAGATTGCGCGACGGTTTGGCTTTTCGCTCGATCCGCGGACGCGCTCGCGTATTCCCCGCATCGCGCTCGCGGCCGTCGTCATGGGTCTTGCAGTCGAGGCAGGCCGCGCCGGATTTCCACAATGGACGTCTTCGGCCGCATCGCCGCTCGAGGCTTCCCTCGGTCTCTGCGCGCTGATCGTGGCGGGCTTTGCGGTCTATCTCGGCTGCCTTTCGCTGCTGCGGGTGACCACGCCGGCCGGCCTGCTCCGCGCCCTGCGCCGCAGGCTCTGACCGGCACCCGAGACCCCTTGCGTTGCAGGCCCCCGCATGAGACTTGCGCCGCGCGGGCGCGGCGTGGCATTTGAGCCCGGCTTTACGCAACCGCCCACGGCAAGGGGCCACAATGGCTTTCAAGGAACGGGTCTTTTCCGGCGTCCAGCCGACCGGAAATCTGCATCTCGGCAACTATCTCGGCGCCATCACCCGGTTTGTGGCGCTGCAGGACAGCTACGACTGCATCTATTGCGTCGTCGATCTGCACGCCATCACGGTATGGCAGGATCCGGCCGAACTGCCCAAGGCGACGCGCGAGGTCACCGCCGCATTTCTCGCCTGCGGCATCGATCCCAAGAAACACATTATCTTTAATCAGAGCCAGGTCGCCGAGCACGCCGAGCTTGCCTGGGTGTTCAACTGCGTCGCGAGACTGGGCTGGCTCAATCGCATGACGCAGTTCAAGGAAAAGGCCGGCAAGGACCGCGAGAACGCATCGGTCGGTCTCTACGCCTATCCGAACCTCATGGCCGCCGACATTCTGGTCTATCGCGCCACGCATGTTCCGGTCGGCGAAGACCAGAAGCAGCATCTCGAACTCTGCCGCGACATTGCGCAGAAGTTCAACAACGACTACGGCAATTCGATCCGCGCCCACGGCTTCGGCGACGCCTTCTTTCCGATGACGGAGCCCTTGATCCAGGGCCCGGCGACGCGCGTCATGTCGCTGCGTGACGGCTCCAAGAAAATGTCGAAGTCGGACGCCTCCGACTATTCACGCATCAACCTCACCGACGATGCCGACGCCATCGCTCAGAAGATCCGCAAGGCCAAGACCGATCCCGAGCCGTTGCCGAGCGAAGAGAAGGGTCTGGAGTCGCGGCCCGAGGCGGACAACCTCGTCGGCATCTATGCAGCGCTGGCCGATACGACGAGAGCGCAGGTGCTTGGGCAGTTCGGCGGCGGGCAATTCTCGACATTCAAGAACTCGCTCGTCGATCTCGCGGTCGCCAAGCTTGGACCGATCGGCGCCGACATGAAGAAGCTGGTACAGGATCCCGTCTATATCGACTCCGTTCTCGCCGACGGCTCCGCCCGCGCCCAGGCCATCGCCGCCGAAACCATGAAAGCGGTCAAGGATATCGTCGGATTTGTGCGACGATAACGCGAACGCGGGAGATCATGCCGCCTTGCGGCATGTTTTTCCTGCGGCATATTTCATGTATGCCGCCGCTTGCTGGCCAAGCGCGCGCCATGCCACCATTGAACGCTTGCATGTCTGCAAGCGACGCCGGCCGGGCTTGAATGATCGCCAGGCGGGGGAGCGACCATGAGCACCAAGCGCCGCAGTTTCGAGGCCGGGCACAAGCGCAAATACCTCATCGTCGTCGACGACACCGAGGAATGCGACCGCGCGGTCTATTGGGCGGCCAAGCGCGCCGGACGCACCAAGTCGGCGATCGTGATGCTGCGCGTGATCGAAACCGGTGACGCCGGCGCGCAATGGCTCGGCGTCGGCGAGATCATGAAGGCCGAGGCGATGGATGCGGCCAAGGCGGCATTCAAAAAATACGCCGAGCGCACCAAGAAGATTGCCAAGGGCGTGAAGACCGACGAGGTGATCCGCGAAGGCTCGACGTCGGAGGAAATCATCAAGTTGATCGACGAGGACCAGGACATCGGAATCCTGGTGCTCGCGGCCGCCGCCGGCAAGGAAGGCCCCGGGCCGCTGGTCAGCAATCTCGCCAAGATTGCGGGCACCTTCCCGATCCCGGTCGCGATCGTGCCAGGCCATCTGAGCGACGAGGAAATCGACGCCAGTTCCTGAGTGTTTTCGGGCCTTGCCGCCGACGGGTTGACCGCGCGCGCCGTCAGCGCCATCTATCTGCTATATTTCGTGAAAGCCCGCGGGCCTTGAACCCGTGCGAGGAGCAAAACGATGTTCATCCAGACCGAAGCGACGCCGAATCCGGCGACCATGAAATTCC
Organism: Pseudolabrys sp.; assembly: GCA_050184975.1. Taxonomy (GTDB): domain Bacteria; phylum Pseudomonadota; class Alphaproteobacteria; order Rhizobiales; family Xanthobacteraceae; genus Pseudolabrys. The sequence continues at coordinate 35,411 of JBFWZV010000004.1, forward strand.
TGCCGGGCCGGCAGGTGCTCGACAGCGGCACCCTCGACATGCCGAACCGCGAAGCCGCGGCGCAGTCGCCGCTCGCTGAGCGGCTGTTCGACCTGCCGAATGTCGGCGGCGTGATGCTCGGCGCAGACTTCATCTCCGTGACCAAGACCGGCGGCGACTGGCAGCAGATCAAGCCTGCCGTTCTCGGCGCGATCATGGAGCACTTCATGACCGGCGCGCCGCTGCTCGCGAGCGGAGCGGCGCCGGCGGCAGCGGGCGAAGAAGAATTTTTCGATCCGGCCGACGCCGACACCGTCGCCACCATCAAGGATTTGATCGAGACCCGCGTTCGCCCGGCGGTCGCCGGCGACGGCGGCGACATCACTTTCCGCGGCTACAAGGAAGGCATCGTCTACCTGCACATGAAGGGCGCCTGCTCGGGCTGCCCGTCCTCGACCGCGACGCTCAAGCACGGCATCCAGAACCTGCTGCGGCATTTCGTGCCGGATGTGCAGGAAGTGCGGCCGATGTAAGCCCGCCTGAAGCTCAGACCTGAAATACGTCATGCCCGGCCTTGTGCCGGGCATCCACGTTTTAAGGAGTCTGGAAAGACGTGGATGGCCGGGACAAGCCTGGCCATGACGGTTTACATTTGCGACCATGCGCGTGCTTGCCATCGACACCGCCCTCGAGGCCTGCTCGGTTGCCGTGCTCGACACCGGCAATCCGGCGGCTTTCGTCCACGAGTCCGTATCGATGACGCGCGGCCATGCCGAGGCGCTGATGCCGATGATCGCGCGCACGCTCGAAACCGCGAAGCTCGCCGTGGCCGATGTCGACCGCATTGCCGTCACCGTCGGGCCCGGCAGTTTCACCGGGCTCAGGGTGGGCATTGCCGCCGCGCGCGGCCTTGCGCTTGCCGCAAATAAACCTGCGATCGCCGTCACCACCTTTGCCGGCTTCGCCGCGCCCTATATCGCCGCCGACGACTCACTCCCCGTCGTGGCGGCGATCGATGCGCGTCACGATCATCTCTATCTCCAGGTGTTCGGTCCCGGCGGCCGCACGCTCGTTGCGCCGCGGCTGGTCAGCCTCAACGACGCTTTACGGATCGCCACTTCGGGCTCGCCGCGCGTGGTCGGCACCGGCGCGCGGATGCTCGCTACCAACTGGCCGTCGGCCGCAGCGATCCCGGCCGCGATCGATCCGCGGCGCGCGCCGGACATCGGCTGGGTGGCGCGTCTCGGGGCGGCAGCGCAGGAGACCGGCACGCCACCGAAACCGCTCTACCTGCGACCGCCCGACGCCAAGCCGCAGCCGGCCGCACAGGTGGCGAAGCGATGATCGGATTCCTGCGCCGACTGTTTACCGGCAGGATGCCGGCGGTCGCCAATGCCGGCCCACGTGACGCGCGCGACATCGCGGCGCTGCACGGGTCTTCGTTCCGGCGCGGCTGGAGCGACAGCGAGGTCGAGCGGCTGCTTGCCGAACGCAATGTGCTCGCCCATGTCGCCCGCAACGGGCGGCTGGTGGCCGGCTTCATCATGTCGCGCACCGCCGCAGACGAGGCGGAAATCCTGTCGGTGGCGGTCGACGACGTCTGGCGCGGCCATGGCATTGCGCGTGAGTTGCTGACCACGCATCTCCGTCGTCTGGCCGGGCTCGGCGCGCGCAAGGTCTTCCTCGAAGTCGACGAAGGCAACACCGCGGCGATTCGGCTCTATCGCCGTGCCGGATTTCAGGACGTTTCGCGCCGCGAGAATTATTATCCGGCCGTGGACGGCGCGGCGGCCGCGGCGTTGATTCTTCGCCGCGATCTCGCCTGATCGCGTGACGAGGCGGCCGGTGGACACTTTGCCCCCACGGTCAATATGATAGAAAGCCGCCGACCGGAGGCAATATGGCCGCATCGGAAAAAACCGATATCGAGCAACTCTGCGCAGCCAAGGGCATGCGCATGACAGAACAGCGCCGCGTGATCGCGCGCGTGCTGGCGGCGGCCGACGATCATCCCGACGTCGAGGAACTCTACCGGCGCTGCGCCAGGGTCGACGACCGCATTTCGATCTCGACGGTCTATCGCACCGTCAAGCTGTTCGAGGACGCCGGCATCATCGAGCGGCACGACTTCCGCGAGGGTCGCGCGCGCTACGAGCAGAGCCGCGAGTCGCACCACGACCATCTCATCAATCTGCGCAACGGCGAAGTGATCGAATTTCAGTCCGAGGAAATCGAACGGCTGCAGGCCGAGGTCGCTCGCAAGCTCGGCTACCGCCTGATCGATCATCGCCTCGAACTTTACGCTGTCCCGCTCAACGACGACAAAAAAACCTGATCGATGCTGCGCGTTCCGATTGTGCTCGCGGTGTTCTTTTCGTCGCTGCCGTTCATGATCGCATTGCAGTGGTCGTTGTCGCGCGCCTGGCCATCGCGCTGGGGGGCGGCTTCGGTCGCCTATTACCGGTTTCTCTGCCGGCTGCTGCGGATCCGGGTTCGTGTCCGAGGCGCGCCGGTTTCCGGACTGCCCGTGCTCATCGTGTCCAACCATATCTCGTGGGCTGACATCGTGGTGCTCGGCGCCATCGCGCCGATGGTGTTCGTCGCCAAGCGTGAAGTATCGGGCTGGCCGCTGATTGGCGCCGCCGCCCGCGTGCAGAAGGTCGTGTTCGTCGACCGCGAGCGGCGTCAGCAGACCGGCAATGCCGTTAGCGAGATCGCGGCACGGCTCGCCGAGGGCCACCCCGTCGTGCTGTTCGCCGAAGGCACTTCGAGCGACGGCAACCGCGTGCTGCCGTTTCGCACCGCGCTGATCGGCGCCGCCTCAGCCGTACGCGAAACGTCCGGTATCACCGGGCTCGCCCTGCAGCCGATGTCGATTTCCTATCCGGGCCTCGCCGGCTTGCCGATGCAGCGCGCGCAGCGCCCGCGCGTCGCCTGGTATGGCGATCTCGATTTCGTGCCGCACCTGAAGGACTTCATCCGCCGCAATGACGTTGATGCGGTCGTGTCGTTCGGCCCGCCGATAGCCGCCGACAGCGATCGCAAGACGCTCGCCCGTACCCTCGAAACGACCGTGCGGCGGATGACGGTCGGTGTGTTGCGCGGCCACCCGCCGACAGCCGAAACCGCCTGAAAAACCGGGCATTTGCCGTATCATTTCATTTTGGCGGGAAAGGCGCTAAGACCCCCTAGAGCCGTGCATGCCCGAACCGGCAAACGCACAAAATCGAGGCTTCGCAAACACTTGCTGGCACAGACCAGCGCCCCATATTGGTGACGGACAACCCGGCCTAAATTGACCGCCTCAAGTGGCATGAGCGAACCCCGCAAACTCTACGTCAAATCCTTCGGTTGCCAGATGAACGTCTACGACTCCCGCCGTATGGCGGATGTCATGGCGCCGTCCGGCTTTACCGAAATCGCCGGGCCGGAGGGCGCCGACGTCGTCATCCTCAACACCTGCCACATCCGTGAGAAGGCTGCCGAGAAGATTTACTCCGAACTCGGACGCCTGCGCGTCCTCAAGCAGGAAGCCGCCGCGACCGGACGCCAGATAACCATCGCGGTCGCCGGCTGTGTCGCCCAGGCCGAGGGCGAAGAGATCGTGCGCCGCGCGCCGGTCGTCGACATCGTCGTCGGCTCGCAGAACTACCACCGTCTGCCTGAAATGGTCGCGCGGGCGCGGGATGGCGAGAAAGTTGTCGACACCGATTTTCCGGTCGAGGACAAATTCGACGCCTTGCCCGCGCCGAAGCGCGACGCGATCCGCAATCGCGGCATTTCCGCTTTCGTCACCGTGCAGGAAGGCTGCGACAAGTTCTGCACCTTTTGCGTGGTGCCCTATACGCGCGGCTCCGAGATTTCTCGTCCGGTCGAGAAGATTGCCGACGAGGTCGCCCGGCTTGCCGACGGCGGCGTGCGCGAGATCACGCTGATCGGACAGAACGTCAACGCCTATCACGGCGAAGGCGCAGACGGCCGTGAGTGGCCGCTCGGCCGGCTGATGCATCGTCTTGCCGAAGTGCCCGGCATCGTGCGGCTGCGCTACACGACGAGTCATCCCAATGACATGGAAGACAGCTTGATTGAGGCACACCGCGATTTGCCGGCGCTGATGCCCTATGTGCATCTTCCGGTGCAGTCGGGCAACGACCGTGTCCTCGAAGCCATGAACCGCAAGCACACAAGGCGCGATTATCTCGGCGCGATCGAACGCCTGCGCGGCGCGCGAGCCGACATCGCCTTCACGTCGGACTTCATCGTCGGATTTCCCGGCGAGACCGAGGCCGAGTTTCTCGATTCGTTGTCGCTGATTGACGAAGTCGGCTTTGCGACGGCCTATTCGTTCATCTACTCGCCGCGGCCCGGCACGCCGGCCGCTGAGATGAGCATCCAGATCGACGAAACGGAAAAGTCCGAGCGGCTGCAGCGGCTGCAGGCCGCAATCACCCGCAACTGGAAGGCCTTCAATGCGCGTGCCGAAGGGCGGACGTTCGACGTGCTGCTGGAAAAGCCAGGCCGTCACCCCGGTCAGCTCGTCGGCAAGTCGCCCTATCTGCAAGCCGTGCAGGTGATGGCGCCGGTTGCGATGATCGGCGACGTCGTGCCGGTGACGATCACCGAGATCGGCAGCAACAGTCTGTTCGGCACGCTGGCGCATCGATCTTCCGCGCCGGCTTTCGCTACGCTTGAAGCCTGATGGGAGCCTGAACCGCCTTGCGCAGCAACGAGCCTCCGATTCCGCCGGCCGCCGCCTCTGAAGACACCGCGACCACCCAGGTCGTCATCGCCTTCGACGACAACCGGCTTGCCTCGGTGCTGTTCGGACAATACGGGCAGAACCTCGCGCTGATCGAGCGCCGCCTCGGCGTCGTCGCCGACCAGCGCGGCAATCACGTCACCATCGAGGGTTCGCGCGCCGGCTGCGAACAGGCCCGCCGCGTACTCGAGGGGCTTTACGAGCAAATCAAACGTGGCGCCGAGCTTGTGCAAGGCGACGTCGACGGCGCGATCCGGCAGGTCATCGCGCAGGGCTCGCTGTTCGATTTCGACCCTGCGTCGGCGCGTCCGAATTTCGAAGAAATCAATCTGCGCAAGCGGCCGGTGCGCGCGCGCACCGCCGCGCAGGATGCCTATATCCGCGCGCTCAAGCGATCCTCGCTTACCTTCGGCATCGGCCCCGCCGGCACCGGCAAGACCTGGATCGCGGTCGCCTACGCGCTGCAGCTGTTCGAGCGCAAGGAAGTCGACCGCATCGTGCTGTCGCGGCCGGCGGTCGAAGCGGGCGAGCGGCTCGGCTTCCTGCCCGGCGACATGCGCGAGAAAGTCGATCCTTACCTGCGCCCGATCTACGACGCGCTGTACGACCTGATGGACGCCCGCATCGTCGAGCGTGCACTGCAGAGCGGCGAGATCGAGATCGCGCCGCTCGCCTTCATGCGTGGCCGCACGCTGTCGAACTCCGCCGTCATTCTCGACGAAGCGCAGAACACGACGTCGATGCAGATGAAGATGTTCCTGACCCGGCTCGGCGAGAACAGCCGCATGATCGTCACCGGCGATCCGAGCCAGATCGACCTGCCGCCCGGGCAAGTATCTGGACTGGTCGAGGCGGCACGGCTGCTCGACGGCGTCGAAGGCATTGCGCAGGTGAAGTTCACGTCCGCCGATGTGATCCGCCATGAACTGGTGACGCGCATCGTCGAGGCCTATGACCGCGCCGCCCCTCCGCCGGCCCGCGGGGGAAAGGAATGAGCGGGCGTGGCGGCGTAACAGTGGATATTCTCGTGCAATCGCCGCTGTGGGAACGCATGCCGGCAGCGGAAACGACCGTTCAGCGCGCAATTTCGGCCGCCGCCGGGCATCCCTCGATAAGCCAACTCTCAACAAGCGAAGGCGAGGTCGCTATTGTTCTCACCGACGATTCGGCGATCCAGGCGCTCAACCGCGATTGGCGCGGCGCCGACAAGCCGACCAACGTGCTGTCGTTTCCGGCAGCCAAGACGGACGTCGCCGGCGCTCCCGCCATGCTCGGCGATATCGTGATCGCTTACGAAACCGTGGCGCGCGAAAGCACCGATGAAGGCAAGGATATCCAGCATCACCTCGCCCATCTCGCGGTGCATGGATTTCTGCATCTGCTCGGATACGATCACGACGATGACCGCAACGCCGACGACATGGAACGGCTCGAGAGCGACATTCTGGCCGGCCTCGGCATTCCCGACCCCTACTTCGCGCGCGATCTCGACCGCGCCTGACCGCCACGCCGGACCGGCGAAACCGCAAAATGCCTGACAGCGTCCCACCAGGGTCCGGCGACCCGTCAAATCCGCCGTTCGACGGCAAGAACTTGCCGGTGCCGGTGCCGCAGCCCCGGCAGGTCGCCCGCGACTCCGAAAGCTGGATCGGGCGCGCACTGCGCACGCTGTTCGGCTGGAAACCGGGCTCGATCCGCGCCGATCTGAGCGACGTGCTCGACGCCGCCCCCGGCGACTCCGGCTTCTCGCCGCAGGAAAGCCGGATGCTCAAGAACATCCTCGGCCTGCGCGAGCGGCGCGTCGACGATGTCATGATCCCCCGCGCCGACATCATCGCCGTGCAACAGGACACCCCGCTCGGTGAATTGATCAAGGTCTATCAGGTGGCCGGCCATTCACGGCTCGTTGCCTATGGCGACACGCTCGATGATCCCGTCGGCATGGTGCACATCCGCGATCTGCACGCCTTCATGGCCGATCGCGCGAGTGCGCCGCTGGCAAAGCCGTCGCGGCGCAAGAAGCCGCCGCCGGCCGGCCTCGACCTCAAGGCCGTCGATCTGGCGTTGCCCCTGTCGGCGGCCAAGCTCGTGCGCGAAATTCTGTTCGTGCCGCCGTCGATGCGGGTGCTCGACCTGCTGGCGCGCATGCAGGCGACGCGCATCCATCTCGCTTTGGTGGTCGACGAATATGGTGGCACTGACGGTCTCGTATCGATCGAGGACATCGTCGAGCAAATCGTCGGCGACATCGCCGACGAGCACGACCTCGAAGAGACGCCGCAGGTCTTCCGTCAGGCGGACGATTCCTATGTCGCCGACGCCCGCACCAGCATCGAAAACGTTGTCGATGTCATCGGCCCGGCTTTCGATGTCGGCGCCGCCGGCGAGGAGGTCGACACGCTCGGCGGCTATCTTGTTACCCGCGCCGGGCGCGTACCGGTGCGCGGTGAACTGGTGCCCGGTCCTGACAATTTCGAGATCGAAGTGCTCGACGCCGATCCGCGCCGGATCAAGCGTGTGCGTATTTATCGCCTGAAGGAGCCGCGCAACCCGCGTCGGCGCATCGAGCAGGACAACGTTCCGGTCACGCCGCCAGCCGAGACGGCGACCAAACCGTGATCGTCGCTCGGCTTGCCCAATCGATCGTGCTTGCCGACGGCTGGCGCCGCGCGGCGATCGCCTTTGTCGCGGGCGCCGTGTCGGTACTGGCGATGGCGCCGTTCAATGCCTGGCCGGTGCTTTTCGTCACATTCCCTGTGCTGATATGGCTGACCGACGGCGCCGCCGGCGGCCGCTACAACGGCATTCCGGCGGCCGCAATCGCCGGCTGGTCGTTCGGCTTCGGCTATTTCGTCGCCGGCATTTATTGGGTCGGGCACGCTTTTCTGGTCGATGCCAAGACGTTCGGCTGGCTGCTGCCTGTCGCCGTCGCCGGCCTGCCGGCTTATCTCGCGCTCTACACCGCGGCGGGGCTGGTGGTTGCGCGGCTCATCTGGACGCGCGGGCCGGAACGTATCGTTACCTTTGCCATGACGATGACCGTGGCGGAATGGCTGCGCGGTCATCTGCTCACTGGATTCCCCTGGAACACCTTCGGCTATGCGTTGACCGAGCCGTTGGTTCTCGCGCAAAGCGCGTCGGTGATCGGCGTCTGGGGACTGACTTTTCTCGCGCTCGCGATCTTTGCAACGCCGGCGCTTTTGACCGACGACCCTGTCGATACGCCGCGGCCGCGGCGTTATCTCATGTCTGCTGTCGCTGTCATTGCAATAATGACTGCGTTTGGCGCGTTTCGTCTCTCGACGACTCCGACCGAACTCGCACCGCATATCAAGCTGCGCATCATGCAGCCCAATCTGCCGCAGGACGCCAAGTTCAACTATGCAGCCAAAGCGCAAGTGATGGAGCGCTATCTGCGGCTGTCGGACCGCTCGACCGGACCGCAGGCAAACGGCGTACGCGATGTGACGCACCTGATCTGGCCGGAGTCGGCGTTCCCGTTTTTCCTGACGCGCGAGCCGGACGCGATGGCGCAGATCGTCGACCTGATTCGGCCTTCGACCGTGCTCATCACCGGCGCGATCCGCGCGCCGGCGGCGCCGGCCAACACGCGCGTCACGCAGGCGTATAATTCTGTCTACGTCATCGACCGCGACGGCTCGATCCTCGACATCTACGACAAGGTCCATCTCGTCCCGTTCGGCGAGTATCTGCCGTTCCAGCGCCTGCTCGAACGCATCGGCCTGATGCAGCTCACCAAGGTTCGCGGCGGCTTTCTGGCCGGCGACCGGCGCCGTGCCATCGCCGTGCCGAACACGCCAAAGATGCTGCCGCTCGTCTGCTACGAGGTGATTTTTCCGAATGCGGCGGTACCGGCCAATGAGCGTCCGGGCTGGCTCATCAATCTCACCAATGACGGCTGGTTCGGCATCAGCACCGGACCCTACCAGCACTTCCAGCAGGCGCGGGTTCGCGCGATCGAGGAAGGCCTGCCGCTTGTGCGCGCGGCCAATACCGGAATTTCTGGCGTCATCGATCCGGCCGGCCGGGTACTCGCCGCGCTCCCGCTCGGCGTCGAGGGCGTGCTTGATGCTCGTCTACCGGTGGCTATCGCACCAACGATCTACGCACGGTATGGCGACTCGGCCCTGCTTCTGCTGTTCTTTGCTGGAGTAATCACGATAACACGCCGGAGACTTGCACGCTGAAACGCCGGGCCGTGCAATGAATTTCTGGAATACCAGCGATGAGCGTCGATACGAGTCGCCACGCCATGGGCGAGCTACGGATGGGCGTTTCTACTAGTGAAAATACCGTCCGCCTGCATGCAGGTTGCATTTCACAGTTCTTGCTCCTTTAACGCTATCCGCAGGGAACGCGGTCGCCGGTCACAGTCGGCATTGCATTCGCTGCCTTATATGTGAAATTAGTGAACATATCAGTTTCCGTTACGAGGCATAGGAGCGCCTTATGGCCAAAAAGACGCCGAATCCCATCGACAAACATGTCGGCAGCCGCGTGCGGATGCGGCGCATGATGCTCGGCATGAGTCAGGAGAAGCTCGGCGACGCTCTCAGCCTTACCTTCCAGCAGGTCCAGAAATACGAGAAGGGCACCAACCGAATCGGTGCGAGCCGACTGCAGCAGATCGCGGCCATCCTTCAGGTTCCGGTTTCCTTTTTCTTCGAGGGGGCGCCTCATGCTCCCGGACAAGCCGCAAGCGGAATGGCCGAGGCCCCGTCGCCCGCCTATATTTCTGATTATCTCGCGACATCGGACGGCCTGGCTTTGACCAAGGCCTTCATGCGCATCAAGAGCAGCAAGCTGCGGCGCCGCATCGTCGAACTCGTCGAGCAGATTGCCGGAGACGAAGACTAAACTGCCCTGCTCTCGGCATAAATTTCGGCGTCAGCGGCAGTTTGTGGATACTTCCCACCCTGCCCGCACCTTGACCTCGCCGGTCCACACTGCAAAAAACACCCGACTTTTTTAGCCGAGATGCCGCGGTTAGTCGCCGCGCGACAGGAGGATGTTATCTGTGGCTCACCGCAATTTTCTGTTCACGAGTGAATCGGTCTCCGAAGGCCATCCCGACAAGGTCTGCGACCAGATTTCCGACGCCATTCTCGACGCGTTTCTGGAAAACGACCACAAGCTCGGCATTGCCGATGACAGTCTGGTGAACACCCGGCTCGGCTGCGAAACCCTCACCACCACCAACAAGATCGTCATCGCCGGCGAAGGCCGCGGTCAGTCGCCGCTCTTCCATAAGCACGGCGACAAGGCGGTGGTGAATCGCGAGCTGGTCACCGAAATTGCACGCGGCGTCGTCAAGGACATCGGTTACGATCAGGATGGCTTCTCCTGGTACGGTTCCGACGTCGAAGTGCTGCTGCACGGCCAGTCGCCCGACATCGCAATGGGCGTCGATGCCAAGAAGAAGAAAGGCAAAGAAGAAGAAGGCGCGGGCGACCAGGGCATGATGTTCGGTTTCGCCTGCACGGAGAGCGAGGTCTACGAAAAGGGCTCGTTCATGCCGGCGCCGATCTATTTCGCGCACAAGATCCTGAAGGTGCTCGCCGACAAACGGCACTCGAAAGCACTTCCCGATCTCCAGCCTGACTCGAAGAGTCAGGTGACGGTGCGCTATGTCGACGGCAAGCCGGTCGGCTGCACCAAAGTCGTGGTCTCGACCCAGCACAATGCCATGACCCGCAACAAGAAGAAGTACTCGCCGGGCATGGTGAAGGACATGATCGAAAGCGCGGTCACGTCCGCGTTGCCGAAAGGCTGGATGCCGGAGCGGCCGTCCGACTTCCTCGTCAACCCGACCGGCAACTTCGTGGTCGGCGGCCCTGACGGCGACTGCGGCCTCACCGGCCGCAAGATCATCGTCGACACTTACGGCGGCTATGCGCCGCATGGCGGCGGCGCCTTCTCGGGCAAAGATCCGACCAAGGTCGACCGCTCGGCCGCCTATGCCGCGCGCTATCTCGCCAAGAACGTGGTTGCCGCCGGCGTCGCCGAGCGCTGCACCATCCAGGTCGCCTACGCGATCGGTGTCGCCGATCCGATGTCGGTCCTGGTCGACACCCACGGCACCGGCAAGGTCGATGAGAAGAAGCTGGAAAAGGTTCTGCCGCAGCTGTTCCGCCTGACGCCGACCAATATCCGCCGGACGCTGAAGCTGAACCGGCCGATCTATCGGCGCACTGCGGCCTACGGCCATTTCGGCCGCAAGCCCGACAAGGACGGCGGCTTCTCCTGGGAGCGCACCGACCTCGCCGACGCGATCAAGCGCGCGTTCTGATCGCCGGATACCCGCAATCCAAAAGACGGCCGGGGCCTCCCCGGCCGTCTTCGTTTTTGGCCGGCGCTTTGCTTATGATGGCCACAATGCAGATGATGGCCACGATGCAGACCGATGCGCAAAATCGTACTCGCGCCTTTTTCGGGCGCCGCAAGGGGCACCCGCTGCGCCGGCATCAGGCGGCATTGTTCGACACGCTGCTGCCGCGGATCGCGATCGACATGGACAAGCCTGCGCCTGCCGACCTGCGATCGTTGTTCCCCCAAAATGTCGACCACGTGCGGCTTGAGATCGGATTCGGCGGCGGCGAGCATTTGATCGCGCAGGCGCGGCAGTATCCACAAACCGGCTTCATCGGCAGCGACGGCTTCGTCAACGCCATCGCCAAGGCTCTGGCGGCGGTCGAGAGCGAGCATCTGACAAATGTCCGGCTTCATCACGGCGACGCTGCGCATTTGCTGGAGTGGCTGCCGGCGGCTTCGATCGCGCGCGTTGACCTGCTCTACCCCGATCCGTGGCCGAAGCGCAGGCACTGGAAGCGCCGCTTCGTTCAGGACGAGAGCCTCGTCCAGCTCGCACGTATCCTGCGCTCCGGCGGCGAGTTACGGTTCGCAACCGACATCCCCGACTACGCCGCCTGGACGCTTGCGCGCATCATGCGGTCACCGGATTTCGAGTGGACCGCGGAGACCGCCGCCGACTGGCGCGAGCCATGGAATGGCTTTGTCGGTACCCGCTATGAGGCGAAAGCGAAGCGCGAAGGCCGCGCGCCGGCTTATTTCATTTTTCGGCGGAACTAAGAGATTCGGTCGCTCAAACGTTGGGACGCACCTGCCAGAACCGCACCACCCGCTCGGCTGTCGCCGGGCTCAGCATGTCGTAGTTCTGCTTTGCGGCATCGATGACCTGCGTCGAAGTGCCCTTTGCGCCGGCGCGGGATTCGATGATCGTGCGAACCGTCTCCCAGCCGAAATTGGCCGCACGGGCAAGAATGATGACAGGATCGGAGCGGTCACCCGCCAGCAGGCGATCGACGGTCTCGACCGGCACCGCGGACAGAGTCGCAAGCCCGGCGATGGTTTCTTCGTATTTCTGGTTGGAGGCAAAGCCGGTAATCGCCGCCTCGTTCAGCTTGCCGTCTTTCTGCAGGCCGCGCACCAGCGCAAGTGCGGCCTCGTAGTTGCGCGGCGTCGCCTTGGCGCCGACCGCGTCGGAGACTTCGGAGAGCACCCGACGGATTTCCGTCTGCGTTTCGGGACGCGCGTTGGCGAGCAGGCGCTTTTGCACAACGTCCGTCGCCTGGAGGACGAGCTGGCGAAACAGCCGCGGCGGAATATCGGAGCGGCCGCCGACTTTTTCCGCAAGCACGCCGTCGAGCTTGGCGCGCTGTACCAGCGCCGTGAACCCCTGATCGGAAATACGAGCCTGACGGTTGGTGGCGATGCTGCGCGCAACGGCGCCGTCGCCGCGACGTACCAAAATGTCGGTCAGTTCCTCAGTCAAGCCGGGGCGCTCGGAGATCGCCAGGAGATGGGCCTGACCGCGCGTCTGCGCAATCTGCTCCAGATCGTCATCGGCAATCGGTGTCCGTCGCAATACCGGGCCGGCGACCGTGATGTCGTCGCTCGTTGCAAGCGTTCGCACGACGCCGTCCGGCGCATTCGGCACCGGCGCAATCCGGCGCGACAATTCGGCGAGCGCCTGCGTCTCGATCTCGTCGATCAGATAGCCGATGACGTCGTCGAACAAACCGACGTGCTCAGGCCCGAAGTTGTCGGCGCCGCCGAGAAAAAGATCGGTGATCCGCGTGAGCATTTCCGCCCGTTTGCCGGGCGAGCCGCGCTGGACGACTTCTTCCAGCTCAGGAAGGAGGGACGCTGGCATGCTCATACTGAGATTCCGCCGGGAAACGCGAAATCAACGCGATTTCGCCGGGCGTATCGCCCGGTTAGGGCCTGTTTTTAGGCGCAGAGTCTGAAGGAACGGTTAGCCTCATTCGGCGCCGCGGCCTTGCAACGACGTGAAATCGCGCTATATTCCGGCCGTCTAGCAATACACCTCATAACCAAACGGGTTTTGAGAGTGGGTCCCCCGGGGCCCGCTCTTTTTTGTTACCAAAATGGCCGACGCAACCGGACCGGCAACTTTTGCGAGTGACGCAAATGCAGAACCGCGGCTCATCACCGAGCCGGGGCTTGCTGCGCGCGTCGCCGCGATCGCCGAGCCGGTGCTCGAAGGTCTCGGCTACCGGCTGGTGCGGGTGAAGGTCTCCGCGCTCGACGGCTGCACGGTGCAGATCATGGCCGAGCGGCCGGATGGCACCATGACGGTGGAGGACTGTGAGACCGTGTCGCGCAATCTGTCACCGGTGCTCGACGTCGCCGATCCGGTCGACCGTGCCTACCGGCTGGAGATTTCCTCGCCGGGCATCGACCGGCCGCTGGTGCGCAAATCCGACTTCGAGCGGCACGCCGGCCACGAAGTGAAGATCGAGATGGCGGTGCCGGTCGGCGGCCGCAAGCGCTTTCGCGGCACCATCGCCGGCGTCGAAGGCGAACGGGTGAAACTGCATCGCGACAATCCGCCGGCTGAAGAGCCGGGCGACGTGATGCTGACGATGGACGAAATGAGCGAAGCACGGCTGGTGCTCACCGACGCTTTGGTGACGCTGGCCCTGCGGCGCGAGAAAGCCGCCAAGCGCGAAGCGAAGGCGGCAAAACGTGAAGCACGACACTCGCGGCAGCTCGCCCGGCAGGGCAAGCGCAGCGCATGATCCCGAAAAGTGGGAACCGGTTTTCGGAAAGGATCATGCGCAAATTTTTAACTGAAGGAGACTGAGCAATGGCTGTCAGCGCCAACAGGCTCGAATTGTTGCAGATCGCCGACGCGGTGGCCCGCGAGAAGGCAATCGACCGAAGCATCGTGATCGCGGCGATGGAAGACGCCATTGCCAAGGCAGCGCGCTCGCGCTACGGCGCCGAGACCGACGTCCATGCCGAGATCGATCCGAAGACCGGCGACCTGAAGCTCACGCGCCACATGCTGGTGTCGGAGGCGGTCGAGAACCCGTCGAACCAGATCACGCTGGAAGACGCCCGCCGCCGCCACCCCGCCGCGCAGGTCGGCGACACCATTGCCGATCCGCTGCCGCCGCTCGAATACGGCCGCATCGCCGCGCAGTCGGCCAAGCAGGTGATCGTGCAGAAGGTGCGCGAGGCCGAGCGCGACCGCCAGTACGCCGAATACAAGGATCGCATCGGCGATATCGTCAACGGCATCGTCAAGCGCGTCGAATACGGCAACGTCGTCGTCGATCTCGGCCGCGGCGAAGCGATCGTGCGGCGCGACGAGTTGCTGCCGCGCGAGGTGTTCCGCAATGGCGACCGCATCCGCGCTTACATCTTCGACGTGCGCCGCGAACCACGCGGTCCGCAGATTTTCCTGTCGCGCACGCATCCGCAATTCACGTCCAAGCTGTTCGCGCAGGAAGTTCCGGAAATCTATGACGGCATCGTCGAGGTGAAGGCGGTCGCGCGCGATCCGGGCTCGCGCGCAAAGATCGCCGTGATTTCCCGCGATTCGTCGGTCGATCCGGTCGGTGCCTGCGTCGGCATGCGCGGCTCGCGCGTGCAGGCGGTGGTGAACGAGCTTCAGGGCGAGAAGATCGACATTATTCCCTGGTCGCCGGACATCGCCACCTTCGTGGTCAACGCGCTGGCGCCGGCGGAAGTCTCCAAGGTGGTGCTCGACGAGGACAAGGAACGCATCGAGGTGGTCGTCCCCGACCAGCAGCTCTCGCTCGCGATCGGCCGCCGCGGCCAGAACGTGCGGCTTGCCTCGCAGCTCACCGGCTGGGACATCGACATCCTCACCGAACAGGAAGAGTCGGACCGCCGCCAGGCCGAGTTCGAGAAACGCACGCAAGTGTTCGTCGAAGCGCTCAATCTCGACGAGGTGGTCGGTCAGCTGCTCGCCTCCGAAGGTTTCGAGTCGATCGAGGAACTCGCCAGCGTCGAGCTGAAGGAATTGACCAGCATCGAAGGCTTCGACGAGGAAACGGCGCAGGAACTGCAGAACCGCGCCAAGGAATATCTCGAGGCGCAGGAAGCCGAGCTCGACGCACGCCGCAAGGAACTCGGTGTCGACGAGGCGCTGCGCGAAGTGCCGGGCGTCACCACCGCGATGATGGTCAAGCTCGGCGAGAACGACGTGAAGAACGTCGAAGACCTTGCCGGCTGCGCAACCGACGACCTCACCGGCTGGACCGAACGCAAGGACGGCGAGGTCAAGCGCGAGCCGGGCTTCCTTGACGGTCTCGACGTCGGCCGCGACGAAGCCGAGGCGATCATCATGCAGGCGCGTCTGAAAGCCGGTTGGATCACCGAGGCGGAACTGGCGCCGCCGGTCGAAGAACCGGCCGAGGTTGCGGAAGAGCAGGCGTAACGGACGGTGCGCATAATGCTGGCAGCGGCGCAAAACGACGAAGAGGTGAGCGAACTCGACCGCGGCGCGACGAAAGTCGCCGCGGGCGACGAGCGCACCTGCGCCCTCACCCGCACCGCAAAACCGGTCGGCGACATGATCCGTTTTGTCGTCGGACCCGACGGCGACGTGGTCGCGGATGTACGGCGCAAGCTGCCGGGCCGAGGCCTCTGGGTGACCGCAACGCACACCGCTGTGGTCGAAGCCGTCAAGCGCAACGTCTTCGCCCGCGGCTTCAAGCGCGCGGTGCGCGCCGATGCCGCACTGGCGGACCGCGTCGGCGAGATGCTCGCCCGCGCCGCCCTCGACGCGCTGGCTATCGCCGCCAAGGCGGGGCGGGTCGTCGCCGGCTTCGGCAAGGTCGAAGACGCCACCGCCCACCCGGAACTTTCCGCCGTGATCGCGGCGACGGACGGGGCCGCCGACGGCAAACGCAAGATTGCCGCTGCGCTGCGGCGCAACGGCGCGGACCGCGCCCGATCAGCGCCGATCGTCGGCTGCTTTACCTCGTCGCAATTGGATTTGGCACTGAACCGTCTAAATGTGGTACATGCAGCCCTGCTCGACGGACCGGTCAGCGAGACTTTTCTCGCCCGCACGGCGCGATTTGAGCGGTACCGGGGCGAAAATTCCGGCGAAACCGACCTTAATGAACTGAAAATGTCGCCTATCCCGGCGGCCGAGGACGAAGAACGGCATGAGTGAGACGAAGACCCCTGGCGACAAGAAGCTGAGCGTGTCCGGCAAGACGCTGACGCTCAAGCCACGCACGGAGACGGGCGTGGTCCGCCAGAGCTTCAGCCATGGCCGCAGCAAGTCGGTCGTGGTCGAGAAGGTGAAGCGCCGTTCGGTCGGCGGTCCCGCCGAAACCAAGAGCGAAGCCGCGCCCGTCGTCGAGGCGCCTGTCAAGCGCGCGGCACCAGCGGCGCGCGGCACCGGAGCGGCCGCGCCTTCGCCGGCTGCCGACAAGCCGAAGACGTCCGGCGTCGTGCTGCGCACGCTGACCGAGGAGGAGCGCGCCGCACGCGCTCATGCGCTTGCCGACGCGCGCACGCGCGAGGCCGAAGAACGCAAGATCGCCGAAGAAGAAGCCAAGATCCGCGCATCCCGCGAGCAGATCGAAAAGACCGAGCGCGAAGCAGCCGAAACGCGCAAGCGCGAGGAAGAAGATCGTCGCAAGCACGACGAGGAAGCCAAACGCAAGGCAGACGAAGTCGTCAAGAAGCGGTTCGGCGACGAACGTCCGGCCGGCACTGCGCCCCGCATCACCACAGTCGAAGCCGACGAAGACGAAGCGCCGAAATCACGCCGCGGCGCCGCACGGCCGGCGGCCACGCCGCGCCTTGCGCCCAAGGTCGGCGGCGAAAAGCAGCGCGGGCGCCTTACCGTCGTTACCGCGCTCACCCAGGACGAGGTCCGCGAGCGTTCGGTTGCCTCATTCCGCCGCCGCACCAAGCGACGCATGGGCCATGCCTCCGACGAGCCCAAGGAAAAACTCATTCGCGAAGTCACAATTCCGGAAGCGATTTCCATTCAGGAACTCGCCAACCGCATGTCCGAGCGCGCGGTCGACGTCATCCGCCTGCTGATGAAGCAGGGCCAGATGGCGACGATCAACGACGTGCTCGATCCCGACACCGCGCAGCTGATCGCCGAGGAAATGGGCCATACCGTCCGCCGCGTCGCCGAAGCCGACGTCGAGGAAGGTCTGTTCGACGCCGCCGACGATCCGGCGCACCTGCAGCCGCGGCCGCCGGTTGTCACCGTGATGGGCCACGTCGACCACGGCAAGACGTCGCTGCTCGACGCTATCCGCTCCGCCGATGTCGCGGCGGGTGAAGCCGGCGGCATCACCCAGCACATCGGCGCCTATCAGGTCACCGCGCCGTCCGGCGCCAAGATCACCTTCATCGACACGCCCGGCCATGCCGCTTTCACGGCGATGCGCGCCCGCGGCGCCAGGGTCACCGATATCGTCGTGCTGGTGGTCGCGGCGGATGACGGCGTGATGCCGCAGACGGTCGAGGCCATCAATCACGCCAAGGCGGCGAAGGTTCCGATGATCGTCGCCATCAACAAGATCGACAAACCGGACGCGAATCCGACCCGTGTTCGCACCGACCTTCTCCAGCATGAAGTGCAGGTCGAATCGATGGGTGGCGACGTCGTCGAAGTCGAGGTCTCGGCGCTGAAGAAAACCAATATCGACAAGCTGCTCGAGATGATCGGACTGCAGTCTGAAATTCTCGACCTCCAGGCGAATCCGGAGCGCGCCGCGGAAGGCACCGTCATCGAAGCCAAACTCGATCGTGGCCGCGGACCCGTTGCAACCGTGCTGGTACAGCGCGGCACGCTGCATCCCGGCGACATCGTGGTCGCCGGCGCCGAATGGGGCCGCGTCCGCGCGCTGATTTCCGACACCGGAAATCAGGTCGAAAATGCCGGCCCGTCAACGCCCGTCGAAATCCTCGGTTTCTCCGGCACGCCGGAGGCGGGCGACCGCCTCGCCGTCGTCGAAAACGAAGCCCGCGCCCGCCAGGTCACGGATTACCGCGCCCGCCAGAAGCGCGAGAAGCAGGTCGCGCGCGCCGCCGGCATGCGCGGCTCGCTCGAGCAGATGATGGCGCAGGCCAAGACCGCCGGCCGCAAGGAATTTCCTCTGGTCGTGAAGGCCGACGTGCAGGGCTCGCTCGAAGCGATCAACGGCGCGCTCGACAAGCTCGGCACCGACGAGGTCGGCGCCCGCGTGCTGCATAGCGGCGTCGGCGGCATCACCGAGTCCGACGTGACGCTGGCGGAAGCCTCCGGCGTTCCGATCATCGCCTTCAACGTGCGCGCTCACAAGGAAGCGCGCGAAGCGGCCGAACGCGCCGGCATCGAAATCCGCTACTACAACATCATCTACGATCTCGTCGACGACGTGAAGAAAGCGATGTCGGGCCTGCTCGCGCCGACGCTACGCGAGACCATGCTCGGCAATGCGCAGATCCTCGAGATCTTCAACATCTCCAAGGTCGGCAAGATCGCCGGCTGCCGCGTCACCGACGGCAACGTCGAGCGCGGCGCCAACGTGCGCCTGATCCGCGACAGCGTCGTCATCCACGAAGGCAAGCTGTCGCAGCTCAAGCGCTTCAAGGACGACGTCAAGGAAGTGTCCGCCGGCATGGAATGCGGCATGGCCTTCGAGAATTACCAGGACATGCGCGCCGGCGACGTGATCGAATGTTACCGGGTGGAGACGATCCAACGCTCGCTGTAAGTCCAAATCTTGCACGCGCGGACGACGCCCCTCCCCGATCTGGACAAGCTGAACTTTTGAACCGCCTTTAACGGCATCTGGATTTGCTTTGGCGCGCGAGCGCAATTTGTCATGGCCCGAACGAAGAAACACCGCGACGCCGGCCCGAATGCCTCCCAGCGCCAGTTGCGCGTCGGCGAACTGGTGCGGCACGCCATAGCCGAACTGCTGACGCGCGGCGACGTGCATGACGACGTGATCGAAAGCCACATGATCACCGTTCCGGAAGTGCGTATGACGGCAGACCTGCGGCTCGCCACGATCTACATCATGCCGCTCGGCGGCCGGGATGGCATCGCCGTGCTGAAGGCGCTCGACCGCAACAAAAAGTTCCTGCGCGGCGAGATCGCCCACAAGGTCAATCTGAAATTCGCGCCGGAGATCCGTTTTCGGCTCGACGAACGCTTCGACGAGGCCGAGCGCATCGACAAGCTGTTGCGCTCACCCTCGGTATCGCGCGACCTCGACGACGAGGCGGATTGAACATGAACGTCCAGGCCGACCAGACTTCGCAGCCGGCGCCGGGCGGCGAGCGCAAGAAGCAATTCAAGCGTGACAAGCGCGACGTCCACGGCTGGATCGTGCTCGACAAGCCGGTCGGCATGACCTCCACGCACGCGGTCGCCGTGATCAAGCGGTTGTTCTCGGCGAAACGCTGTGGCCATGCCGGCACGCTCGATCCGCTCGCCTCCGGCAGCCTGCCGATCGCGCTCG
Source organism: Pseudolabrys sp. (assembly GCA_050184975.1). GTDB lineage: Bacteria > Pseudomonadota > Alphaproteobacteria > Rhizobiales > Xanthobacteraceae > Pseudolabrys. Next base: position 54,953 of record JBFWZV010000004.1, read on the forward strand.
GCGAAGCGACCAAGACCGTCCCCTTCGTGATGGATGGCCGCAAGCTCTACCGCTTCACGGTGCAGTGGGGCGAGGAGCGCGACACCGACGACACCGAGGGCCGCGTCACGCAGACCAGTGACACGCGCCCCGACGACGATGCGATCCGCGCCCTGCTTCCCCGCTTCACCGGCCGCATCGAGCAAACGCCGCCGCGATATTCCGCCATCAAGGTCGATGGCGAACGGGCCTATGACCTTGCACGCGATGGCGAGACGGTGGAGCTGGCCGCGCGGCCGGTCGATATCTACCGGCTGACGCTGGTCGAGCGGCCGGACGTTAATCATGCGGTTTTCGAGGCCGAGTGCGGCAAAGGCACCTATGTCCGGGCGCTGGCCCGGGACATGGGGCGCGCTTTGGGCTGTTTTGGCCATATCTGCGCCTTGCGGCGGGTGGCGGTCGGCCCCTTCGGCGAGAAAGCCATGATTTTGCTGGAACATCTGGAGGCGCTGTGCCATAGAGCCGCAGCCGGCGAGGCTAGCCTCGCCGACGCGCTCATGCCCGTCGAGACCGCGCTGGACGACATCCCGGCGCTGGCCGTCAGCCGGGCAGACGCGGCAAGGCTCGCAAGGGGCCAGGCCGTTTTGTTGCGCGGACGGGACGCGCCCAATTTTCGCGGCACGGTCTATGTGACGGTTGCGGGCCAGTTGCTCGCACTCGCGGAACTCGACCACGGCGAAATCGTCCCCAAGCGTGTGTTCAACCTGACCGGGCTCGTGGGTAGAGCCGGGTCGCTTTGAAGGAAAGATAACCGATGTCGGTTACCACCAGCCGCAAGGCTGAAGTCATCAAGGAATTCGCCAAGAAGAAGGGCGATACCGGTTCGCCGGAAGTGCAAGTGGCGATCCTGTCGGAGCGCATCAACAATCTCACCGAGCACTTCAAGTCCCACGTCAAGGACAACCATTCCCGCCGTGGACTGCTCAAGCTCGTGTCGCAGCGTCGTCAGTTGCTCGACTATCTGCGTCGTACCAACGAGACGAGCTACAAGTCGTTGATCGAAAAACTCGGCATCCGCCGCTGATTTCGAATTCGCGCGGACGTAAACCTCCGCGCGTTCCGTAAGCGGACGCCATTCGCGTTCGCTGTTTTCGCCGGACGGCGACAGGCGCCGCCGGCATTTGGACCGGACGAAAGGGTTCGTTCGGCCGCCAAGGCAAGGTTCCGAGAAGCCATGGCAGGATCGCCGGACACTGTTGAATGGAGCGCACGAACCGCGCGCAACAGTGTCTCGCCGTCTTGCTCATGGCTTTCGGGGCATGCCGAAACCCATGAAAGACAGACACTATGTTCGATATGCATCGAGTTGAACTCGATTGGGGCGGGCGCAAGCTCGTCCTCGAGACGGGACGGGTAGCGCGCCAGGCTGACGGCGCGGTGCTCGCCACTTACGGCGAGACCTCCGTTCTGGCGACGGTTGTCGCGGCCAAAACGCCGCGCGAAGGCGTGGACTTCCTGCCCCTCACCGTCGACTACCAGGAAAAGTTCTACGCCGCGGGCCGCATTCCCGGCGGCTATTTCAAGCGCGAAGGCCGGCCGACCGAAAAGGAGACGCTGGTCTCCCGCCTCATCGACCGCCCGATCCGCCCGCTGTTTGCCGAAGGCTGGCGCAACGAGACGCAGGTGATCGTCACCACGCTGTCGCACGATCTGGAAAACGACCCGGACGTGCTCGCGATGGTCGCTTCGTCGGCCGCGCTCACGCTGTCCGGCGCGCCCTTCATGGGACCGATCGGCGCCGCCCGCGTCGGCTTCATCAATAACGAATACGTGCTCAATCCGCAGCTCGACGAGATGCAGGAAAGCGCGCTCGACCTCGTCATCGCCGGCACGCAGGACGCCGTGATGATGGTGGAATCGGAAGCCAAGGAGCTTTCCGAAGACATCATGCTCGGCGCAGTGATGTTCGGGCACCGTCATTTCCAGCCGGTGATCGAGGCGATCATCAAGCTCGCCGAGAAAGCCGCCAAGGAACCGCGTGATCTCGTCACCCCCGATCACAAGGCGCTCGAAAAGGAAATCCTCGGGATTGCCGAGAAGGATCTGCGCGCCGCTTATTCAATCGTGAAGAAGCAGGATCGCCAGAGTGCGGTCGCCGCCGTGAAAGAAAAAGTCATGGCGCATTTCTTCCCGGAAGGCTCCGAACCGACCTATGACAAGCTCGCGGTGGCAAGCGTGTTCAAGGAGCTCGAAGCCAAGATCGTGCGCTGGAACATTCTCGACACCGGCAAGCGTATCGACGGCCGCGACACCAAGACGGTGCGCGCGATCGACGTGCAGGTCGGTGTGCTGCCGCGCACCCATGGTTCGGCGCTGTTCACCCGCGGCGAGACACAGGCGCTGGTCGTCACCACGCTGGGCACCGGCGAGGACGAACAGTTCATCGACGCCTTGCAGGGCACCTACAAAGAGACGTTTCTGCTGCACTATAACTTCCCGCCCTATTCGGTCGGCGAAACCGGCCGCATGGGTGGCACCAAGCGCCGCGAGATCGGCCACGGCAAGCTCGCCTGGCGCGCGATCCACCCGATGCTGCCGTCGAAGGATGAGTTCCCCTACACGATCCGCGTCGTGTCGGAGATCACCGAATCGAACGGTTCGTCGTCGATGGCGTCGGTCTGCGGCGGCTCGCTGTCGCTGATGGATGCCGGTGTGCCGCTCAAGCGGCCGACCGCAGGCATCGCGATGGGCCTGATCCTCGAGGACAAGCGTTACGCGGTGTTGTCGGACATCCTCGGCGACGAGGACCACCTCGGCGACATGGACTTCAAGGTGGCCGGAACCGAGCAGGGCATCACCTCGCTGCAGATGGACATCAAGATCGCGGGAATCACCGAAGAGATCATGAAGGTCGCACTCGCCCAGGCGAAGGACGGCCGCATGCACATCCTCAACGAGATGGCCAAGGCGCTGACCTCGGCGCGCGCCGAACTCGGCGAACACGCCCCACGCATCGAGACGTTCAAGATCCCGACCGACAAGATCCGCGAAGTGATCGGTACCGGCGGCAAGGTGATCCGCGAGATCGTCGAGAAGACCGGCGCCAAAATCAACATCGAGGACGACGGTTCGGTGAAGGTTGCCTCCGCCAACGGCGAGTCGATCCGCGCCGCGATCAACTGGATCAAGTCGATCGCCTCCGATCCGGAAGTAGGCCATATCTACGAAGGCACGGTCGTCAAGACGATGGACTTCGGCGCTTTCGTGAACTTCTTCGGCGCCAAGGACGGCCTCGTTCACATCAGCCAGCTCGCCAAGAGCCGCGTCAACAAAGTCACCGACGTCGTCAAGGAAGGCGACAAGGTCAAGGTGAAATTGCTTGGCATGGACGAGCGCGGCAAGGTGCGCCTGTCGATGAAGGTCGTCGACCAGGAGACCGGCGAAGATCTCGAGAAGAAGGGCGACGGCGGCGATCAGCCGGCAGCCGCCAGCGCCGAGTAAGACTTCGGTCGTCGCGAAATAGAATGGCCGGGCCAAAAGCCCGGCCGTTTTTTTGGCGGCGGCTAGCGAACGCCGAGCGTCTCGGTGATGATCTCACCAAGCGCGGTGAAGTCCGCCTTGCGCGGCGATGTCCGCCGCCAGGCCAGCCCGACGATCCGGCCGGGCGCCGGCTCCGAAAAGCGCAGCAACTTCACGCGGCTGTCGCGCAGTTCGACGTCGACCGCGATCTTCGGCAGCAGCGTCACGCCGTAGCCGTTCGCCACCATCTGCATCACCGTTGCAAGGCTCGTCGCACCGAGCGCCGAGTCGCGCCGGTCGCTCGAACACAGCGCCAGCGCTTGATCGCGCAAGCAGTGACCCTCTTCGAGCAGGATCAGTCGTTGCTGATCGATGTCGTCGATGGTCACGCGGGCATCGTTGCGGCACGTCTCGGTGGCCGGAACCGCGAGCAGGAAAGGATCACGAAACAGTTCGACGGTTTCGAGATCGGGCTCCGGGACCGGCAGCGCAAGGAGGACAACGTCAAGCGCACCGCGTGTCAGTTCGTCGACGAGCATGCGCGTTTGCGTTTCATGCAGCTCGATCTGCAGTGACGGGAAGCGTCGCTGTAATTCCGGCAAGACCTTCGGCAATACGTAGGGTGCAATCGAGGGTATGACGCCAAACTGCAAGCGCCCGGTCAGCAGTTCGCTGCGATGCCGCGCGAAGTCCTGAAGGTCGCGCGCTTCGGACAAGACGCGCTCGGCGCGCCGGACGACTTCGATGCCCACATCGGTGAGCGCAATGTCGCCGGTACGACGCTCGACAAGATCGACGCCGAGCTCAGATTCCAGCTCCTTGATCTGCATCGACAGCGCCGGCTGCGTGACCGAGCAGGACTCCGCCGCGCGCCCGAAATGACGATGGCGCGCGAGCGAGGTCAGATACCGGAGTTGGCGTAATGTAATCATAACAATAAGTTATTCTTATCATCATTGCCAGATAATACGATTAGACCTTATCGTTGATCTGGAGCAAGTAGAATTTCAAACGCGCGCGGCAATGTGTGCGCCAATACCAACAATCACTGTCACGGCACCGCGACCGGAATCGCGGATACGCCCTCGTCCGCGGTCTTATGCTGGCGGCATAATCGACCCGGTCCGAGCAACAAGAACACAGAACGCAAGCGGAGAGAGAGATGGACGCAAAGACTGACAAATGCCCCTTCACCGGCGCGCGCGGGCCGACCAATCGCGACTGGTGGCCGGATCAGCTGGACGTGAGCGTGTTGCACCGGAATTCGTCCCAGTCCGATCCGATGGACAAGGACTTTGACTACGCCAAGGCGTTCAAGGCGCTCGATCTCAAGGCGGTGATCAAGGATCTGCGCGCGATGATGACGGATTCGCAGGACTGGTGGCCCGCCGACTTCGGTCACTACGGCGGGCTGATGGTCCGCATGGCCTGGCACTCCGCCGGCACCTACCGCATCACCGACGGCCGCGGCGGCGCCGGCGCGGGACAGCAGCGCTTTGCCCCGCTCAACTCGTGGCCGGACAACGCCAACCTCGACAAGGCACGCCGTCTGCTGTGGCCGATCAAGCAGAAATACGGCGTCCGGATTTCCTGGGCCGACCTGATGATTCTCGCCGGCAATGTTGCGCTCGAGTCGATGGGCTTCAAGACGTTCGGCTTCGCCGGCGGCCGCGCCGATGTGTGGGAGCCGGAAGAACTCTACTGGGGTCCGGAAGGAAGCTGGCTCGGTGACGAACGCTACTCCGGCGAGCGGCAGCTCGCAGAGCCGCTCGGCGCCGTGCAGATGGGCCTGATCTACGTGAACCCGGAAGGGCCGAACGGCAATCCGGACCCGCTCGCGGCGGCGAAAGACATCCGCGAAACCTTCTTCCGCATGGCGATGAACGACGAAGAGACCGTCGCGCTGATCGCCGGCGGCCACACCTTCGGCAAGGCCCACGGCGCCGGTGACGCTTCGCTCGTCGGCCCCGCCCCTGAAGGCTCCGCCATCGAAGCGCAGGGCTTCGGCTGGAAGAGCAAGCACGGCACCGGCGTCGGCGCCGACGCAATCACCGGCGGGCCGGAAGTCACCTGGACGCAGACGCCGACCAAGTGGAGCAATCACTTCTTCAAGAACCTGTTCGAGAACGAGTGGGAGCTGACAAAGAGCCCCGCCGGCGCAAAACAATGGGTCGCAAAAAACGCGAAGGCCGACATTCCGGACGCTTTCGACAAATCGAAAATGCATCGGCCGACGATGCTGACAACCGACCTGTCGCTGCGCTTCGATCCGGCTTATGAAAAAATCTCGCGGCGCTTCTACGAGAATCCGGACCAGTTCGCGGACGCCTTTGCCCGCGCCTGGTTCAAGCTCACCCACCGCGACATGGGGCCGCGCGTGCGTTACCTCGGCCCGCTGGTGCCGAAAGAAACGCTGATCTGGCAGGATCCGGTTCCCGCCCCCGACCGCAAGAAACTGGTCGGCGACAAGGACATCGCCGCGCTCAAGAGAAAGATCCTTGCGAGCGGCCTGTCGGTGCCCCAGCTCGTGTCGACCGCCTGGGCGTCGGCCTCGACGTTCCGCGGCTCGGACAAGCGCGGCGGCGCCAACGGCGCGCGCATTCGCCTCAGCCCGCAGAAGGATTGGGACGTCAATAATCCGGCCGAGCTGGCGAAAGTGCTGAAGAAGCTCGAAGCGATCCAGCAGGCGTTCAACAAGGGCCGCAAGAAGGTCTCGCTCGCCGATCTGATCGTGCTCGGCGGCTGCGCGGCCATCGAAAAGGCCGCCAAGGCGGCCGGCATCAACGTGAAGGTTCCCTTCACGCCGGGCCGCACCGACGCCTCGCAGGATCAGACCGATGTCGAGTCTTTTGCGCCGCTCGAGCCGCGTCAGGACGGCTTCCGCAACTACGTGAACGGCAAGAAGATGCAGTTCATGTCGCCCGAAGAAGCGCTGGTGGACCGCGCACAACTGCTGACGCTGACCGGGCCGGAGATGACCGCGCTCGTCGGCGGCCTGCGTGTGCTCGGCGCCAATGCCGGCGGTTCCAAGCACGGCGTCTTCACCAAGAAGCCGGGAACCCTGACGAACGACTTCTTCGTCAACCTGCTGACCATGGCGAACGAGTGGGTTCCAGCCGGCGACGGCGTATACGAGGGCCGCGATCGCAAGACCAAGCAGGTCAAGTGGACCGGAACCCGCGTCGACCTGATCTTCGGCTCGCACGCGCAGTTGCGCGCTTTCGCGGAAGTCTATGCCTGCGCCGACTCGAAGGCGAAGTTCGCCAACGACTTCGTCGCAGCCTGGACCAAGGTAATGAACGCCGACCGCTTCGACATCGTACGCAAGTAATGCGGCTACTAACGTAGCGATCCGACACGACGCAAAACGGCCGGGACAGCGTCCCGGCCGTTTTCAATTCACACGGTTGCGCCGACGTTACTGCGCGGCGTCCTTGCCGGGCGCCGTGTAGCCCGACGCAATTCCGTTTTCGCGCAATGCGTCCGGCTGCGGCATGGCGATGACGTTGTAGCCGGCATCGACGAAGTGGATTTCGCCGGTCACGCCGCCGGACAGGTCCGACAGCAGATAAAGGCCGGCACCGCCCAAATCTCCCAGCGTCACGCCGCGGCCGAGCGGCGAATACTTCTGCTGGAAGGCGAACATGTAGCGCGCGTCGTTGATGCCGGCGCCGGCGAGCGTGCGGATCGGCCCCGCCGAGATCGCATTGACACGAATGCCTTGGCCGCCGAAATCGACCGCGAGATAGCGCACCGAGGATTCGAGCGCCGCCTTGGCGAGACCCATCACGTTGTAATTTGGCATCGCCCGGTCGCCGCCGTTGTAGGTCAGCGTCAGCATGCTGCCGCCCGGCGGCATCAGCGCTGCGGCGCGTTTGGCGACCTCGGTGAAGGAAAAGCACGAGATCACCATGGTACGCACGAAGTTATCGCGCGTGGTGTCGGCGTAGCGGCCCTTCAACTCGTTCTTGTCCGAGAAACCGATTGCGTGAACGAGAAAATCGAGTCCGCCCCACTGCTTGCCGATTTCGGCGAAGACGGCGTCGACGCTGGCAATATTCTCGACGTCGCACTCGAGCAGGAAATCCGACTTCACCGACGTCGCCAGCGGCTTCACCCGCTTGCCCAGCGCTTCGCCCTGATAAGTGAAGGCAAGCCGCGCGCCGTGATCGAACAGCGTCTTGGCGATGCCCCAGGCGATCGAATGGTCGTTGGCGACCCCCATAATGAGGCCGCGTTTGCCCTGCATCAGGCTGCCGGTGGTTGCATTGCCTTCAGAGGCCATCGCAGGCCTCCGTGGCACGAAGGAAAGAACCGAGCGACCGGAGCCGTCCTCTGACATGCGCTGAGGCCTCATCCGAAATAGCCCGGGCCCTTGAAATACCCGGTTGGCTGTCGCGAATCGCCGACACGCCAACGTTGCGTCGGTCTATGTCCGAGGTGCGACAGCCGGATGACGCGGCGGTGGCCAACGGCGCCAGAAACAGGCCTGCGGTGCGGATCATGCGTCGGTTCGCTTGAAAACGATGGAAGCGTTGGTGCCGCCGAAGCCGAACGAGTTCGACAGCACGCAACCGAGAGTGACGTTGTCGCGCCGCTCGCGTACGATCGGCATGTCGGCAAAGGTGGGATCGAGTGTCTCGATATTGGCGCTCTCGCAGATGAAACCGTTGTTCATCATCAAGAGTGAATAGATCGCCTCCTGGACGCCGGCGGCCCCGAGCGAGTGACCCGTCAACGACTTGGTCGCCGAGATCGCGGGCGCCTTGTCGCCGAACACTTCCCGGATCGCCTCGATTTCCTTCAGGTCGCCGATCGGCGTCGAAGTCGCGTGCGGATTGATGTAGTCGACCGGCGCCTTGACGGTTGCCAGCGCCATCTTCATGCAGCGCGCCGCACCCTCGCCGGATGGCGCCACCATGTCATAGCCGTCGGACGTCGCGCCGTAACCTGCGACCTCGGCATAGATTTTCGCGCCGCGCGCCTTGGCGCGTTCGTACTCCTCGAGCACGAGAACGCCGGCGCCGCCGGCGATCACGAAACCGTCGCGGTTGGCATCGTAGGCACGCGAGGCCTTGTCCGGTGTGTCGTTGTAGCCGGCCGACATCGCGCCCATCGCGTCGAACAGCACCGACAACGTCCAGTCGAGTTCTTCGCAGCCGCCGGCGAACATGACGTCCTGCTTGCCGTACTGGATCATCTCCGCGGCATTGCCGATGCAGTGGTTCGAGGTCGCGCAGGCCGACGAGATCGAGTAGTTGACGCCTTTGATCTTGAACCAGGTCGCCAGCGTCGCCGAAGCGGTCGACGACATCGCCTTCGGTACGGCGAAGGGACCGACGCGCTTGGGGCCTTTGTTGCGCGCGGTGTCGGCGGCCTCGACGATGGCGCGCGTCGACGGGCCACCCGATCCCATGATGATGCCGGTGCGTTCGTTCGAGATGTCGTTGTCTTCGAGGCCGGCGTCGCGGATCGCCTGTTCCATCGCAACATGATTCCAGGCCGCGCCGCCGCCGAGGAAACGCATCGCCCGGCGATCGACGGCGTCTTCAGGCGCGAGCGTCGGCGCGCCATGCACCTGACATCGAAAGCCAAGCTCAGCATATTTGTCGGCGCGCACGATGCCCGGCTTGGCCTCGCGCAGCGACGCCAGCACTTCCTGGGTGTTGTTGCCGATGGACGAAACAACGCCCATCCCGGTCACGACGACACGCCTCATGCCCTTGAACCTTCACTCCCCGGCCTCGCGGCCACGTTAACATCGAAATGAGGCCTGCGGGACCGTCCCGCAAGACCCTCGCAACCACGACAGTCTCACGCTCTAGGCGCCGCTCGGCTGCGGCATTTCTTCCTGCTGGAACAGGCCGACTTTGAGGTCGGACGCCCGGTAAATCACATTGCCGTCGGCGGACAACCAGCCGTCGCCAATCCCCAGTACCAGCTTCGAGCGCATCACGCGCTTGAGCTCGATGCCGTAAACGACCTTCTTCACGCTCGGCAACACCTGGCCGGAGAATTTCAATTCGCCGAGGCCGAGCGCGCGGCCGCGGCCGGGCGAACCAAGCCACCCGAGGAAAAAGCCCAGCAACTGCCAGAGCGCATCGAGACCGAGACAGCCCGGCATCACCGGATCGCCCTTGAAATGGCAGCCGAAGAACCAGAGGTCCGGCTTGACGTTGAGTTCGGCGCGAATGAGGCCCTTGCCGTACTCGCCGCCCTGCTCGGAAATCTCGGCGATACGGTCGAACATCAGCATCGGGGGCAGCGGTAATTGAGCGTTTCCGGACCCGAAAAGCTCGCCGCGGCCGCAGGCCAGCAGATCCTCATATTCAAAGCTGCTGCGTCGCTCGGTCATTGCTCTTTCGCCTCCGGCCCATTGCCGCTGGGTCTGTTGTCCGAAACTCCTAACATAGCGAGGAAAACCGGCAAAGATTTCATGGGCTAAAGCCCGTTTTCCCGGGCGATTTCCGCCGCGGCGCCCTCATGCAAATTTTCCCGTTTGTTGCGAAGGAGTTGCATCTAGCGCCCTTATTCGTATATGTATTTTAAAACTCGCAGTAGAAGGCGCCGCTCCGGGTGCTTCGCAGTCGCCATGGCACCTGGCGAGCGTCAGTTCAGGATTTGAAATGGCCGAGACCCGTACCGTCGTTGTCAGCCGCGCCGTGAAGCCCTCGGCCGCGCCGACGCCAGATCGCACGGACATGAACGGCTGCCCCTGGCACGACGTCAAGGAAATGCTGCGTCAGGTTGGCTTGCGCCCGACCCGCCAGCGCATGGCGTTGGGCTGGCTCCTGTTCAGCAAAGGTGACCGCCACCTGACCGCCGAAATGCTCTACGAGGAAGCGACCCGCGCCAAGGTGCCGGTGTCGCTGGCGACGATCTACAACACCCTGCACCAGTTTACCGATGTCGGCCTGCTGCGCCCGGTCGCGGTGGATGGCTCGAAGGCCTATTTCGACACCAACGTGACCGACCACCACCACTTCTTCATTGAGGGTGAGGACGAACTGTTCGACGTGCCCGACGCCAAGTTCCTGCTCGACAAGACGCCGGTGGCGCCGGAAGGCTACGAGATCGCGCGCGTCGACGTGGTGGTTCGGCTGCGCCGCAAGAGCTGATCGCGCGCGAGCACCAAAACAAAAGCCCGGCGACGCCGGGCTTTTTTGTTGTCGCGATGACGTCGGCCGCGCCCTAATCGACTTTCTCGTTCGGGTAAGCGCCCCACAGCCGCTCCTGCTGAACGTAGCCCTCGAAGCTCTTGCCGCTGACACGGCACCATTTGCCGCTGCATGATTTCAGGTTCATCAGCACGCCGCTCTCGAGCCGGGCGACAATCCGTGACTCGGCGTCGGGGCTATCGTGGAGCGTAACCAGATCCTCTTTCTTGGCCGGCACCACCACGGCGGTCCGCTTGCCCGACAGCAGCGCGTGGTAGACCCAGCTCTCGGCGCCTTCCCAGTCGCGAATCCGCCGCCAGTTCTCGAATTCGGCGATGATCTCGACCGGCATGCCGGCCTTCGTATAGACCCACCGCACGTCCTGATCGCGGTTCGGGCCGACCCGAGAATTGACCCGATCCGATTTAAGGCTGACGAAGCGCGGCACCTGCAACCCGCTGGTCGCACCTGTTTCCCCTGCCGCCCGCGCCGGACGCTGACCCAGAACCGTGATCGCCAGCATGAAGGCCAGGATCAGCGCGCCAATCGCGCGCAAACAGTCGTCGGGAGCGATGCTTTGTCTTATGACGACCATCTGGTAGGAAAGTCTGTCGTTTCTGCGGTTTAAGGGGCTTTCTGGCCCGGGACCGCAGTGTCCGCCACCGGGGTTAAGGAGACCTGAACGGCGGGCGGCGAGAGCGCAGTCCGAGCAAGGCCACAGGGTCAATCGCATGCCGAAGACCAAAAAACCGCTGGTGGTCGTCACCCGCAAGCTGCCCGACAGCGTCGAACTGCGGATGCGCGAGCTGTTCGACGTCCGTTTCAACGACGACGACAAGCCGATGACGACAGCTGAACTTGCGGAAGCTGCGAAGACCGCCAATGTGCTGGTGCCGACCGTCACCGACCGGATCGACAATTCGGTGCTGTCCAAGGCCGGCGAGCAGCTCAAGCTGATCGCCAATTTCGGCAACGGCGTCGACAATATCGATGTCGCCTCCGCGGTTCAGCGCGGCATCACGGTGACCAATACGCCGGGCGTGCTGACCGAGGACACCGCCGACATGACCATGGCGCTGATCCTCGCCGTGCCGCGCCGGCTGACCGAAGGCGCGCAAATCCTCACCGCCGATCAGGACTGGGCCGGCTGGTCGCCGACATGGATGCTGGGGCACCGCATCTGGGGCAAGCGGCTCGGCATCATCGGCATGGGCCGCATCGGCCAGGCGGTGGCGCGGCGCGCCCGCGCCTTCGGCCTGCAGATTCACTACCACAACCGCCGCCGTGTGCCGGCGCAAATCGAAGAAGAACTCGATGCCACCTACTGGGAGAGCCTCGACCAGATGCTCGCCCGCATGGACATCGTCTCGATCAACTGCCCGCACACGCCGGCGACGTATCATTTGTTGTCGGCGCGGCGCCTGAAGATGCTTCGCAAGGACGCCTATGTCGTCAACACCGCGCGCGGTGAGGTGATCGACGAGAATGCGCTGGCGCGGATGCTGGAAGGCGACGAAATCGCCGGCGCCGGTCTCGACGTGTTCGAGCACGAGCCGGCGATCAACCCGAAGCTGGTCAAGCTCGCACGCGCAGGCAAGATCGTGGTTCTGCCGCATATGGGTTCGGCCACCATCGAAGGCCGCGTCGACATGGGCGAGAAGGTCATCATCAACATCAAGACTTTCATGGACGGGCACCGCCCGCCGGATCGCGTGCTGCCCTCGATGCTTTGAGCGCCGCGCTCAGGCGTGGCCCGACAGATCCCTGATCGTCGGCACCTTGCCGCTCAGCGGATTGCTCTCGTCCCAGCCGTAATTCACCGTCTCGAAGCGCATGTCGCGCGCATCGACCATCAGCAGGCGGCCGACAAGCCCTTCGCCGAAACCGACGATCGCGCGGATCACCTCGAGCGCCATCATCGAGCCGAGGATGCCGGGCAATGCACCGAGGATGCCGGCCTCGGCGCAGGCGGGAATTGTCCCTGCCGGCGGCGGCTCGGGAAAGACGCAGCGATAGGTCGGGTTCGGCGTGCCGTCCGGCTGTCGCTCGTGTGCGCGGATCGTCGTCAGCGAGCCGTCGAAGACGCCGAGCGCGGCGGCGACGAGCGGCTTTTTCGCGAAGTAGCAGGCATCCGAGACGAGATAGCGCGTGGCGAAGTTGTCGGAGCCGTCCGCCACCACGTCATAGTGTGAAATCAGGTCGCGCGCGTTCGCCGCGGTCAGCCGCACATTATGGATGTCGAGCGCGACATGCGGGTTAAGCCGTGCGATCGCGGCAGCGGCCCGCTCCGCCTTCGGTGCGCCGACATCGTCGGTCGCGAAGATCACCTGGCGCTGAAGGTTCGACAGCGAAACCGCATCGTCGTCGACGATGCCGAGCCGGCCGACGCCCGCGGCGGCGAGGTACATCAACACCGGCGCACCGAGCCCGCCCGCGCCGACCACGAGCACCCGCGCTGCCTTCAGCCGCGCCTGACCGGGGCCGCCGACCTCGCGCAACACGATATGCCGGGCGTAGCGTTCGAGTTCGAGGGCGTCGAGCATGGCGGATAAACCTATGGCGACACGCGGCTTTTGGCCAGCCGCCTGCCGCCTTCACCATTTGAAAAATTGGCCATCGCAGACACTGACGGCGGGTTGCGAAGCCATGCTCATCATCTATGGTGGCCGCGGGATCTCTGTCACCAAGGCGTTTCCGTGATGCGTCGCCTCCTGATGTCCATGCTTGCCATGACGGCCCTCGGCGCCGCGGCCGCGGCGGCGCAGGATCTGGACAATAACGGACGTTATATTCCGCAGGTCGAGAAGGAGGCCGCTCCGGCCCCGCAAGCCGAACCTGTCAAGCCGAAGAAGTCTGCGACGAAACCGGCCGAGCAGCAGGCGCCGAAGGAGAAGCCGGAGGCGAATGCCTCCGACAGGGCCGCGGCCGACGCCAAGGAACCGGTCAAAAAAGAAGAGAAGAAAGAAGCCAAAGCAAACGCGAAGGCGGCCGCAAAGACCGAGCCAAACGATCCGTTGGCCGATATCCCGTTCTCGCAGCGCGCGGCGGTGCGCGCCGCCCTGCTCTGGGCCGCGGGCGAAGATGCCTTCCGTACCGGCGACCAGATCGCGGCGGCGATCGACGCCTTCCGCAAGCGCAACAAGTCGAAGGCGAGCGGAACGCTCACCGGCGAAGAGCGCGAGATGCTGCTCGCCGCCGCCCGGGAACGCGAGCAGGACTTCGGCTGGACGGTGGTGACCGATCCCGCAACCGGCATCCGGCTCGGCCTGCCGGCAAAGATGGTCCCTCAAGCAACGCTGTCCGATCAGGGTACGCGCTGGTCGTCGCGCCATGGCGACATTCAGGTCGAGACGTTCCGTTTCAAGACCGACGAGCCGCTCAACGCCGTCTTTGCGCGCATGAAGAGCGAGCCGGCCAACCGCAAGGTCGAATACAGCGCGCTGCGCTCCGACAACTTCATTATCAGCGGCCTTCAAGGCCTGCGCAAATACTCGGTGCGCGCCTACAGCCGTGACGGCGAGGTGCGCGGCTTCATCATGATGTTCGATCAGGCGACCGAGGGGATTGTCGCGCCGGTCTTGAATGCGATGGCGAGCGCCTTCGCGCCCTTCCCCGCCCGCATCGCGCCGATCGCATCGCTGACGCGAAACGTCGAATACGGCACCGGCATTGTCGTGAGCGCGGCCGGCCACATCATCACCGACCGCAAGCTCGCCGCGGGTTGCCACGTCGTCGTGGTTCCCGGCATCGGCAATGCCGAGCCGGTGGCGACCGACGAACAACACGGCCTCGCGCTCCTGCGCGTCTATGGCGGGCGCAAGCTGACGCCGGCAGCCTTCGCATCCGGCGCACCGCAAGCAAACGACCTGACGCTGGTGGGCGTTCCCGATCCGCACATCCAGAACGGAAACGGCAAGCGCGCCGAACTGAAAGCCCGTCTCAACGGAGGCACGGCACTGGAGCTGCGCGACCCGTTGCCGGTCGCGGGATTCTCCGGCGCGGCCGCGCTCGACGCGCAGGGGCGCGTTGCCGGCATGATGGAAACTCGCAGCACAAGTTCGGCCGGGATGCAGCTTGCGAGCGTGGATGTGACGGGCAGCACCGCCACCGTGCCGCCCCCGGTCCGGCTGATCTCGTCAGAAACGATACGCGGCTTCCTGGCCGCGCATCACATCAGGACCGCGGCGGACGGGAGCGATGCCGGCAGCAATGCGCGGACCGCAGTGGTGCGCGTCATCTGCGTCCGCAAATAGACGACAAGCAGAACGATCGACTTCCCGGACAATCAGACAGGAAAAACGAAACATGGCCAGTGACATGAAGGGCCCGCTGCGGCCGACGCTCTACCGCTTCAAGCTCGGCGAATTCGAGATGATGAACGTGCTCGACAGTTTTGTCGCGCGCGACGGGCTCGGCGCGGTGCATGGCGGCGGCTCGGCTCCCGGCGAGGTCGCCGCATTGGCCAAGGCCAACAACATCGACCCGGAGAGGTTCGAGCATCCTTTCGTGCCGGCGGTCGTCAACACCGGCAAGCATGTCGTGCTGTTCGATACCGGCAACGGAACGCTTGCCCGCGACAACGAAGCGCTCAAGGGCCGGGTGCCGGACGGACATCTCGTCGAGCGGCTTGCACAGGCGGGCTACAAGCCGGAAGACATCGACGTCATCTGCTTCACCCACTGCCATCCCGACCACATCGGCGGCCACATCAGCGCCGGCAAGATCGTGTTTCCGAACGCGCGCTACGCGCTGGCCGCCGCCGAGTTCGATTACTGGAAGAAGAACGAAGGCGTCAGCGAGGCGCGCAAGCCGACGCAGATGCAGTTCACCAAACTGGTGGCGCCGCTCGCCGAGAAATGCACGTTCCTGAAGCCCGGCGATGAGGTGGTGCCAGGCATTCGCGCGGTCGACGCCGCCGGGCATTCGGCAGGACTCACCGCCTATCACATCGAGAGCGCCGGAAAGAACCTGCTGCTTTGGGCCGACACCTGCCTGCATTATGTCTGCGGCATTCAGCGGCCGGAATGGACGATCGGCTTCGACGACGACCAGCAGAAAGCGGTCGCGACCCGCAAGCGCATCCTCGCAATGACCCACGCCGAGAAGATGATGGTGGTCGGCTTCCATATGCCGTTCCCGTCGATCGGCTGGATCGACAAGACCGGCAACGACTATCGCTGGATGCCGGCGACCTACCAGATGAATCTGTAGACCGGGTTGGCCGGTGGCGAGCGCACTAAAAGGCCCGCTGCGGCCGACGCTGTACCGCTTCAGGCTCGGCGGCTTCGAGGTGATGCCGGTGCTCGACAGCGTGGTCGTGCGCGGCAACATCCACGAATCCTTCGGCGGCGGCGCGACGGCGGACGAGGTCAAGGCGCTCGCGGCGGCCAATAACATTGGCGCCGATCAATACGAGCACCCCTTCGTGCCGTGCGTGGTGAACACCGGCAAGGAAGTGATCCTGTTCGACACCGGCAATGGGACGCTGGCGCGGGACAATCCGGCCCTGCGCGCCCGCCTGCCCGACGGCCATCTGCTGGCACGGCTCGGCGAAGCCGGCTACCGGCCGGAAGACATCGATACGGTCGTGATCACCCATTGCCACCCGGACCACATCGGCGGGTTGACCGACGGCGGCAAGCTGGTGTTCCCAAACGCCCGGCTTGTCATCAGCGGCGCGGAATTCGATTACTGGAAGAAGGGCGAGAACATCCGCGAGGCGCGCAAGGCCAATCACGGCCTGTTCCTGAAGCTGGTCGCGCCGCTCGAGGACCGCTTCACCTTCATCAAGCCCGGCGACGAGATCGCCACCGGGGTGCGCGCCGTCGACGCCTCGGGTCACTCGGCGGGCATGACCGCCTGGCAGATCGAGAGCGAAGGCAAGCGCCTGCTGATCTGGGCCGACACCTGCATCAATTATGTATTCCCGATCCAGCATCCGGAATGGACCATCGACGTCGATGACGACAAGGACAAGGCGGTCGCCACCCGCAAGCGTATCCTTGCCATGGTCGCAGCCGAGAAGATGTACGTGGTCGGCTATCACATGCCGTTTCCGTCGGTCGGCTGGATCGACACGGCGGACGGCGGCTACCGCTGGGTCGCGGCAAGCTATCAGATGAACGTTTAGCCCGCGCTCAGCGTTCCGCCATCGCCAGCCGCACCCCGAGCGCGACGAACGCGCCGGCGAAGGCGCGGCGCATCCAGGCGAGGACGCGCGGTCGTGTGATGACGCGGTCGCGGATCGCGGCGGCGAACAGCCCATAGCCGACGAACACCACGAACGTCATCAGCATGAAGACGCCGCTGAGTTCCAGCATGCGCGCGAGCGGGCTTGTCTCGGCGGCGCTGATGAACTGCGGCAGGAAGGCAAGAAAAAAAATCGACAGCTTCGGATTGAGAATGTTGATCAGAATGCCGGTCACGGCAACTTGCGCCGCCGAGCGGGCGGAGAGTTCGCTCTCGACCTTGAGCGCGCCGCGCTCGCGCACGGTCATCCACGCCATGTAGAGCAGATAGGCGACGCCGATATACTTAAAGACCTGGAACGCTACGGCACTCGCATGCAAAAGCGCCGCAAGCCCCAAAATCGCCGCCGCCATGTGCGGGACGATGCCGAGCGTGCAGCCGAAAGCGGCGAACACGCTCGCCCGCGAGCCGCGCGAGAGGCCGGTCGCCAGCGTGTAGAGCACGCCCGTTCCCGGCGCGATGACGACGATGAACGACGTGATGAGGAATTCGACCGTCACGTATTGGTCCAGTTCGGCTTGCGCTTGTCGACGAAGGCTTTCATGCCTTCTTTCTGGTCGCCGGTCGCAAACAGCGAATGGAAAATGCGCCGCTCGAAGCGAACGCCTTCCGCCAGCGAGGTTTCGAACGCGGCATTGACTGCTTCCTTCGCAGCCAACACCGACGGCAGCGACATCGTCGCAACGGTGTCGGCGACCTTCATCGCCTCCGCCATAAGCTGATCGTCCGGTACGACGCGGGCGACGAGGCCGGACGCCTCGGCTTCCTTGGCGTCCATCATGCGGCCGGTCAGCGTCAGGTCCATCGCCTTGGCCTTGCCGACCGCGCGGGTCAACCGCTGCGTGCCGCCGATGCCCGGAATGACACCGAGCTTGATCTCCGGCTGGCCGAATTTGGCGCTGGTCGCGGCGATGATGATGTCGCATTGCATCGCAAGTTCGCAGCCGCCGCCAAGCGCAAAGCCCGCCACCGCCGCGACGATCGGCTTGCGCGCCCGCGAGGCACGGTCCCAATCGCCGGCGAAGTTGTCGAGGAAGGCCTCGATGAAGGTCTTGTCGGCCATTTCCTTGATGTCGGCACCGGCAGCGAACGCCTTTTCGCTGCCGGTGATCAACATGCAGCCAATGCCATCGTTGGACTCGAAGCCGTCGATGGCCTGCGTGAGTTCCGCGATCAGCGCCTTGTTGAGTGCATTGAGCGCCTGCGGGCGGTTGAGCCGGATGATGCCGACCCGGCCCTGCGTGTCGACGACGATGTTCTGATAGCTCATGGCTTTCGTCCTCCGGCTCAGTCTTCTTCCTACCGCTGCCCGGCCCCTACTGCAATTTGATGCCGGCGCCCTCGATAACGCCTTTCCATTTGGCAAAGTCGGTCTTGATGACGTTGCTGTAGTTTTCAGGCGAGCCGGGCCACGGTTCCTCGCCGATCTGCTTGAAGCGCTCGACCATCAGCTGTGACTTGAGGGCGTCGTTGATCGAGCGATTGAGCTTCTCGACCATCGGCCGCGGCAGGTTCGCCGGCCCGACGATGCCGAGCCATACGGTCATTTCAAAACCCGGCACGCCGGCTTCGGCCACCGTCGGCACGTCCGGAAACGCCGGCGAGCGCTGCGGACCGCTCACCGCGATAGCGCGCACGCGGCCGTCCTTCGCGAACGGCGACAGCGAACCAAGACCTTCGAACATGATGTCGACGCGGCCGGCGATGAGATCGTTGATGGCCGGTGCGCCGCCGCGATACGGCACATGCGTGATTTGCGTGCCGGTCATGGTCTTGAACAATTCGCCGCAGAGATGTCCTGGCGATCCGGTCGCCGACGAGGCCATGGATAGCTTGCCGGGGTTTTTCTTCGCGTAATCGATCAGTTCCTTGACCGACTTCACCGGCAGGTTCGGCGACACCGCCAGCATCATATGCCCGCGCGTCATCAGGCCGATCGGGACGAAGTCCTTCTCGATGCTGTAGGGCAGTTTGGCGACCATGTGCGGCGTCAGCGCCATGCCGCCGATCAGGCCAACGCCGACGGTGTAACCGTCGGGCTGCGACTTGGCGATGGCGTCGAGGCCGATCACGAACGCTCCGCCCGGACGGTTTTCGACGATGAGTTGCTGACCAAGCGTCTTTGCCATTTCGGCGGCCAGCAGACGAGCATAGACGTCGGTATTGCTGCCGGCCGCCTGCGGAACGATAAGCCGGATCGGACGCTCCGGATAATCGGCAAACGCCGGGACGGAAAGCAGACTGAAGATTGCAAGCGCGATCGCTCCTCGAATTCGCATTTTTCTCCCCCAGTAAAAGAGTTCGTTTTGTTTTTTAGACCACGTCATTTTTGGCAGGACGAACAATAGAACGTCGAACGGCCGTTTTGTACCAGGCGTTTAATGCGCCCCTTGCAGCCGCGCGTGGGGCAGCTCCCACCCTCCCGGTCGTAGACTAGGAAATTGTGCTGAAACATGCCGAGTCCGCCGTCGGTTTGGCGATGGTCGCGCAGAGAGGAGCCGCCGGCTTTGATGGCGTCGTTCAGCACCGCCTTGATGGCGTCGACCAGCGCGTAGGCCCGTTCGTTGGGCAGACCCTTGCGATCGGCAATCGTCGAAGCCTGCCGTTTTGGCGACAGATGCGCGCGGTAGAGCGCTTCGCAGACATAGATGTTGCCGAGGCCGGCGACCACGGTCTGGTCGAGCAGCGCGGCCTTCAGCGACGTCGTCTTGCCGGCGCAGGCCATCGCCAGCATCGCCGCATCGAATGCGTTGCCGAGCGGCTCCGGTCCGATCGACTTCAACAGCGGCTCGCTGTCGACCTGCGCGCGCGGCACCAGCTTCATCGACCCGAAGCGACGCGGATCGTTGAAGGTGACGACCGCGCCGTTCGACATGTGGAACACGACATGGTCGTGCGCGGCAAGTTTGTTCTTCTCGTGGTAGTAGGCGCCGGGCTGTTCCGCCGCGTGACCGTTGGCGACGCGGAACGAACCCGACATGCCGAGGTGCATCACCAGCACGTCACCCGAGGAGATATCCGCCAGCAGATATTTGGCGCGGCGGCCGAGACCGATGACGCTGTGACCTTCGAGCCGCCTGACGAAATCCTTCGGCAGCGGCCAGCGCAGGTCGGCGCGGCGGGCCTCGACCTTGACGAAGCGCGCGCCCTCCATCGCGGGCGCAAGGCCGCGGCGCACGGTCTCGACTTCGGGTAGTTCGGGCATTCGTTCAGCCTTTCCGCGCCCGGCGTCGCGCCGGGGCCGGATCGTTCTTCGGATAAAAATCCTTCGGCTTCGCTTTTACGAACCACTCCGGCGGTCGCCATCGGTCGGCAATATGGTGATAGCCCCAGTCTGAGAGTTCCTGAAGCACGGGAAGCAAGTCCGCGCCCTTTGCCGTCAGGCGATACGGCGAGCGCGGTGAGTTCTTGACCACGCGCTCAATCAACCCGACGCATTCGAGCATTTGCAGCCGGTCGGCAAGGATATTGGTTGCGATCGGCTCCGGGCCTTTGAGAAAATCGCCGTAGCGCGAGAAGCCGACGAAGAACCCTCGGATAATAATCAACGACCATTTGTCGCCGACGATGTCGAGCGCGGAAGCGAGCGGACAGGACGAACGGTAAGAAGTCGCACCGGGCACTCGTCACCCTCCTTTTCGGCCGCCCCGATCTCTTTCGCGCTTTCGCTTGCGCTTTGCAAGTCTTGCTGCTAGGCGATTGCTTGCATTTTGCAAGTATTTGGGAGAACCCGATGAACAAGCGTTTCTGGTATGGCCTGGCCGCCTATCTGTTCCCGACCTTTGCGCTGGGCTTCGTCTGGCATCTGGTGATATTCGCGCAGCAGTACGACGCATTGCAGGTCTATCGGCCGGACTTGATTTTTCCCTTCGGCATCGTCGCGATGTTAATCCAGGGCAGTCTGCTGTCCTGGCTGTTTCCCCGGCTCATGCCCGCGGGCGGCTCGTGGCTTGGCCAGGGATTGAAGTTCGGCCTGCTGGTCGGACTGTTCGCCTGGAGCTATTCGACCATGGCGGTTGCGGCCAAGCATGTCATGACGTCGGTGCCGCTGTTCGTTGCGCTGGAGACCGGCTTCACGATCGCGCACTTTGCGGTTGTCGGTCCGCTGATCGCGCTGGCGCACCGCCGTTAACGATACCTCTGATCGCATCTGTCGCGGCGCCATCCAACGGGAGCGACTTTCTGGCGCCCCTCTGCTTGCCGCGCTATGGTCCTGCCGGACAAGGATTATCGGCGATTGCGGGCGTGGCGTGAGCACTGACCAGGACACTCATTTCGGATACGAGACCGTGCGCCTTGGCGATAAGCAGGCGCGCGTCGACGAGGTCTTCCATTCGGTCGCCCGCCGCTACGACCTCATGAACGATCTGATGTCCGGCGGCCTGCACCGCGCCTGGAAAGAGGCGATGGTGACGGCGCTCAACCCGCCGCGCTCGGAGAAGCCTTTCGCCCTGCTCGACCTTGCCGGCGGCACCGGAGACATCGCCCAACGCGTGATCGAGGCCGGCGGCCCCGGCGTTCACGTCACCGTCTGCGATATCAATACTGAAATGCTGGCGGTGGGCCGCGAACGTACTGCCGCGCGCGGTCTCGACGGCGTGATCGAGTTTCGCGAGGGCAATGCCGAAGAACTGCCGTTCGCCGACAAGAGCTTCGACGCGGTCACCATCGCTTTCGGCATTCGCAACGTGCCGCGCATCGAGCGGGCGCTCGGCGAAGCGCATCGCGTGCTGCGGATCGGTGGACGTTTTCTGTGCCTTGAGTTTTCGTCGGTCGACATGCCGGGCCTTGACCGGCTCTATGAGCTTTATTCGTTCAATGTGATCCCACGGGTCGGCGAGGCCGTCACCGGCGACCGCGACGCCTATCAGTATCTCGTCGAGTCGATCCGGAAATTTCCGAAGCCAAAGGCCTTCGCGCAGATGATCGAAGCAGCCGGCTTCCGCCGCGTCAGCTTCACGCCGATGACCGGAGGCGTGGTCGCCCTGCATTCCGGCTGGCGTTTGTGATCCCTTGATCTCACATCTGACCCGTCTTGCCCGTGCCGGTTTCGTGTTCGCCCGCGAAGGCGTCTTCGCGCTGGTCGACACCGCCGGCATGCCCCTGCCAGCCCGGCTGGGCGTCTCGCTGGCGCGGCTGATAGAACGTCCGAGCGCACGCGCCGGCGAAAGCCGCCTCGCCGCGGCGCTGACGCGGCTCGGACCGACCTACGTCAAGCTCGGGCAGTTTCTCGCGACGCGACCCGACGTGGTCGGCACCGCCATCGCCAGGAATCTTGAGAGCCTGCAGGACAAGATGGCGCCGTTTCCGCAGAAGGACGCGGAGGTGACCGTCGCGGCGGCGCTGGAAATGCCCGTCAGCAAGGCTTTTCTGACATTCGGACCGGCGGTCGCGGCAGCATCGATCGCACAGGTTCACAAGGCGGAACTTGAAACGGCGCAAGGCCGCAAACCTGTCGCGGTGAAAGTGCTGCGGCCGAATGTCGAGCGGCGCTTCAAGGCCGATCTCGACGCGTTCTTCTTCGCCGCCCGCACCGCCGAGAAATTCTCCGCGGAGGCCCGCCGTCTGCGCCTGATCGAGGTCGTCTCGACGCTCGCGCGTTCGGTCGCCATCGAAATGGATTTCCGTCTTGAAGCTGCTGCGCTGTCGGAGATGGCCGAGAATGTCCGCGAGGACCAGGACTTCCGGGTGCCGGCGGTCGACTGGAATCTGACGACGCGCGAGGTTCTCACGCTCGAGTGGATCGACGGCACCAAGCTCAACGATCGCGAGGCGCTTGCGGCCGCCGGCCACGACCTGCCTGCACTCGGGCGCAAGGTGATCCAGACGTTCCTCCGCCACGCGCTGCGCGACGGCTTTTTCCACGCCGACATGCATCCGGGCAATCTGTTCGTCGATGCCGAAGGCCGCCTGGTCGCGGTCGACTTCGGCATCATGGGCCGGCTCGGCCCGAAGGAGCGGCTGTTCCTCGCCGAGATCCTCTACGGCTTCATCACCCGAGATTACCTACGCACCGCGCAGGTTCATTTCGACGCCGGCTACGTTCCACGCACGCATTCCGTCGAGAGCTTCGCGCAGGCGATCCGCGCCATCGGCGAACCGATCCACAACCGCACCGCCGAAGACATTTCGATGGCGAAGCTGCTGATGCTGCTGTTCGAGGTCACCGGCCTGTTCGACATGCGCACCCGTCCCGAACTTCTTCTCCTGCAAAAGACCATGGTCGTCGTCGAAGGCGTCGCCCGCTCGCTCGACCCCAAGCTCGACATGTGGACGACGGCGGACCCCGTCGTGCGCGAGTGGATGACGCGGCATCTCGGCCCGGCGGGCCGGCTCGAGGACGCCGTCGAAGGCGCAAGCGAACTCGGTAGGTTCGTTGCCCAGGTACCGGCGCTGCTGACGCGGGCCGGCACGCTGATGGACCAGCTCGACACCATCACCCGGAACGGGCTGCTGCTGGCACCTGAGACCGTCGCCGCCATCGGGGCCGCGGAGGCCCGCCGCGACCGCTGGAAAACCCTCGCTTTATGGGCCATTGCGGCGGGGCTGGCCTGGCTGATCTTTCTGGTGATATGATTGCATTGATTGCAGTGCAATCATATCAGCCGGAGGCCCGCCGGTGGCCAGCATCACCATCCGCCAGCTCGACGAGGCGCTGAAGAAGCGGCTGCGGCTGCGCGCGGCGAGAAACGGCCGCTCGATGGAAGACGAAGTCCGCGTGCTGCTGCGCGAGGCGGCCGACGGCGACGCCGTCCCGGTTCGCGACGAGAAACCCGCAGCACGTAAAAGCCGCGGCAAGCGCACCGAGCCGGACGCCGGCATTGCCCGCATTCTTTTGATCATCGGCGGTGGCATCGCCGCCTACAAGTCGCTCGATCTCATTCGCCGCCTGCGCGAGCGCAACCTGCATGTGCGCGTGATCCTGACCAAGGCCGCGCAGGAATTCATTACGCCGTTGTCCGCGGGCGCAATCGCCGGCGAGCGTGTCTTCACCGACCTGTTCGATCCCGATGGCGAGTTCGATGTCGGCCATATCCGGCTTGCGAGAGACGCCGACGTTGTCGTCGTCGCGCCGGCAACCGCAGACCTGATGGCTAAACTCGCGAACGGCATGGCCTCCGATCTCGCAAGCGCCGTGCTGCTCGCGACCGGCGCGCGGGTTCTCCTCGCGCCGGCGATGAACCCGCATATGTGGGCGAACAAGGCAACCCGGCGCAATCGCGCGCGACTCGAAGCGGACGGCTTCGCCTTCGTCGGGCCCAATGAAGGTGAGATGGCAGAAAGCGGCGAGCGCGGCCTCGGCCGCATGGCGGAGCCACTGGAAATCGCCGCGGCGATCGAGAGGCTTCTCAACACAGCGACGCAGCGCCCGCTGGCCGGCAAGCGGATCGTCATCACTTCCGGTCCGACCCACGAGCCGATCGATCCTGTGCGTTACATCGCTAATCGCTCGTCGGGCAAGCAGGGTCACGCCATCGCCGCTGCCGCCGCGGCGGCCGGTGCCGACGTCACCCTCATCAGCGGGCCTGTCAATTTATCCGATCCCACGGGCGTTTCCGTCATTCACGTCGAAAGCGCGCGCGAGATGCTCGCCGCCGTCGAGAAGGCACTGCCCGCCGATGTCGCGATCTTCGCGGCCGCCGTCGCCGACTGGCGCGTGAAGGATGCCGGCCAACAGAAAATCAAAAAGGCGCCGGGCGCGCGGACACCCGAATTGTCGCTTGTCGAGAATCCGGACATTCTTTCGACCATCGCACATCGCGGCAAGCAACGGCCCGGGCTGGTGATCGGCTTTGCCGCCGAGACGCAGGATGTCGTCGCCAATGCGCAGAAGAAACTCGCGTCGAAGGGTTGCGACTGGATCGTCGCCAACGACGTGTCGCCGCAGACCGGCATCATGGGTGGCGACAACAATACGGTCATGCTGGTCAGCGCCAAGGGCGTCGAAAGCTGGCCGCCGCACTCGAAGGAAGACGTGGCGCGCATGTTGATCGCGCGCATCGCTGAAACGATTTCAGGGCAAAAGAAATGAGCGCGATCGACGTCAGAGTGATACGCCTGACGCACGGCAAGGATCTGCCGCTGCCACAATACCAGAGCGAACTCGCCGCCGGCCTCGACCTCCTTGCCGCCGTCACTTCCGATGTGCCGCTGACGATCGCGCCACGGCAACGCGCGCTCGTCCCCACCGGGCTTGCCATCGCCTTGCCGCCCGGCACCGAAGCTCAGGTGCGTCCGCGCTCCGGCCTTGCGGCAAAGCACGGCCTCACCGTGCTCAATGCGCCGGGTACGATCGACGCCGACTATCGGGGCGAGGTGCAGGTGCTGCTGATCAATCTCGGAGATGCGCCGGTCGAGATCAGCCGCGGTATGCGGATCGCCCAGCTTGTGGTCGCCCCGGTCGCGCGCGCCAATCTGGTCGAAACCGCCTCGCTCGACGATACCTCCCGCGGCGGCGGCGGTTTCGGCTCGACCGGCCGCTAGAGCGCCCGGCGGCGCGTCCGAAAAACCCCGGTTTTCAAGGGTTTGCCGGAACAATGTTCACGGTCTGGACTCTTTCGGCCGGATTCCCGTTGGGGGTAAAGTCAGACGATTCGCAGGCCGTTGTGGCGGACGTCGGCCTGCCTCCTGGGGCACTTCGGAATGCCGGAGACGATCCGGACGACGAACGAGAGACACCGTTCTCGTCCGCGGCGGGGCGGATTCGTCACGTCGCTGGCCATCGCATTTTGCCTGTTCGCGGACGCCGCGCCGGCGCACGCGCAGGGCATTCCGTTTTTCGACAATATCCTGAGCGCATTCGCAAATCTCGGCCGCATGGAAGTGACCGGGCTGGCGATGACGCTCGGCCTCACATTGTTTGCAACCCTGTCGACGGTCGTCCTGGTCCGCACCCGCCTGCGCGCCGCGCAGCTCGAAACCGAAGTGCAGGCCGAGAATGCCGCGCTGCGCGCCGAAGCCGACCGGCTGCACACGATCCTGATGGCGGAACCGCAGGTGTTGCTCACCTGGAGCGCCGCGGGCGGCGCTCCCGACATGACCGGCGATCCAAGCCAGCTCCTGCCCGGGGCCGATGCGCAGCATCTGCTGAGCTTTCGCAACTGGCTCACGCCGCGCACGGCGCGGCAGCTCGAGGAGGCCATGGCCTCGCTGCGCGCCGACGGGCGCAGCTTCAATTTGACCGCGACGACCCAGACCGACGAGCCGATCGAGGCCGAGGGCCGCGTCATCGCCGGCTGCGCGATCCTACGGCTGCGCGCGGTTGGCGGCGTTCGCCGCGAACTCGCGGAACTGACCACTCGCCATGACATGATGCTCGGCACCGCCCGGACGTTACGCGGCGTCATCGACGCCTTGCCGGCGCCGATCTGGGCGCATGACGACACCGGCATCCTGACCTTCGTGAACGCGGCCTATGTCCGCGCCGTCGACGCGGCCGATGCAACCGAAGCGGTCGACAACGGCGTTGAAATGTTCGATCGCGCCGGCCGGGCGCAGCTCGCGCAAGCCCGCACCGGCAACCAAAAATATACCGGCCGTCTGCCGGCCATCGTCAGCGGCCAGCGCCGCAGCTATGACGTCGTCGACCTGCCGAGCGGCTATGGCAGCGCCGGCATCGCAGTCGACGCCACCGAGGTCGAGACCATGCGCGCCGAGCTTGGCCGCATGATCGACGCGCATCGCCGTATCCTCGACCAGTTGCCGACCGGCGTCGCCGTATTCGATGCCGGCCAGCGACTCGATTTCTGCAATGCAGCCTACCGCGCATTGTGGGAACTCGATGCCGGCTTTCTCGAACAGTCGCCTTCCGACAGCAATATCCTCGATCGGCTGCGGACCGCGCGGAAACTGCCGGAAGAGCACGACTTCCGGCAGTGGAAGGCGAAATTGCACGAGGCTTATCGCGCGGTCGAACCGCGCGAGGCGATGTGGCATCTCCCCGACGGCCGCAGCCTTCGCGTTGTCACCATGCCGAACCCGGAAGGCGGCGTGATCTATCTGTTCCACGATGTGAGCGAACGGCTCGCCATGGCCCGCCGTTACGACGCGCTGATCAAGGTGCAGAGCGAGACCCTCGACCATCTGACCGAGGCGGTCGCGGTGTTCGGCAGCGACGGCCGCGTGCGATTGCACAACCCGGCATTCGCCAAGCTGTGGAAGTTCGCCCCGGGTGCGCTCGCCGACAATCCGCATGCCGAGACGGTGACCGCCTGGTGTCAGGCACAGCACGACGACGGCGCGGTCTGGCGCACGCTCAAGGGCGCGGTGACGGCGATCGACAATCGCCAGCCGACCCAGGCGCGCATCGAGCGGCGCGACGGCACGGTGATCGACTGCGCAACACTGCCGCTGCCGGACGGCGCAACGCTGGTCACGTTTCAGGACGTCACGGCCTCGGTCAACGTCGAGCGGGCGCTACGCGAGCGCAATGAGGCACTCGAGGCGGCCGACGAGATCAAGATCGAATTCGTCCACCACGTCTCCTACGAGCTGCGCGCGCCGCTAACCAATATCATCGGCTTCGCGCATCTGCTGGAAGACCCGGCATTCGGCGCATTGACGCCGAAGCAGCGCGAATATCTCGGTTACATCACGTCGTCGACCAACGCGCTGCTCGCCATCATCAACAACATCCTCGATCTCGCCACCATCGACGCCGGCGCGATGGCGCTGAACCTCGGCCCGGTCGACGTGCGTTCGACCATGGATGCCGCCGCCGAGGGCGTTCAGGATCGCCTGGCCAAAAACCGGATTCGCCTCGATATGCGCGTGACACCGGGGCTCGGCAGTTTCACCGCCGACGAAAAACGAGTGCGGCAGGTGCTGTTCAATCTGCTGGCCAATGCGGTCGGCTTCTCGCCACCGGGCGAAACCGTGACGCTCTCGGCGGAGCGGCACGAAGACCGGATCGTTTTCCGTGTCACCGATCGTGGCCCCGGCATCTCGCCCGAGGCGATAGACCGGGTCTTCGAATGGTTCGAAACGGACTCGCTTGGCTCGCATCATCGCGGTGCCGGGCTCGGCCTGTCGCTGGTGCGCTCCTTTGTCGAACTGCATCAGGGCACGGTGACGATCGACTCCGAGGTCGGCCGCGGCACGACGGTGATCTGCACCTTCCCGCTCGATCACTCGGCCGAACGCAACGCCGCCTGATTTCGGCGCTCAGCGCGCCGTATGACAATCGCCGCAGCTTGGATCGTTCGGCGTGCCGACAGCGCTGGCGCCCGGCGCGACCGCCTGCTTGCCGGGGTCGACGCATTCTTTCGGCAACTCGAATGAAATTGCCGGCAATTTCATGCCAGGAAGCCACGCGTCGTAGTCGGCAAGCATCACGCCGCTGCCGCTCGCGCCCGCCTCCACGAACAGGACCGGCGCGCCCTGCCCGGTGTAGGACGTCCACATGACCCGTCCTGGCTGCCACTTGATCGGACAGGCGCGCACGACCGACGTTCCCATGGGACTAAGGGCCGGATTATCGATCACGGCGTTGCAGCGGCACCCGGCGGTCGACATCCAGTCCGGCCGCACCACGCCGGGAAGGTTGGCCTGGCACACGAGGCCGCGGCCCCGGTTGCTGATCGAATAGCCGATGCCGTTGGTGAGCGCACTCAACAGGCGTCGCACCGGCGGGTTCGTATGCGGCAGGTGCATGACCGTCGCCAGCATCTTCGGTCCGGTCCAATCGTAATAGATGACGCTGGGTAACGGGTCCCATCGCGCCATGATCGGGGAGATGACCGCGGTGGTGACGAACTGGTCGGGCCAGCGCGGCGGCTTATTGTCGCCGCAAGCGGCGTGGCTGACGCCCGGCATGATCGCCTTGATGCGCGTATCGCGCTCGGCTTCGGCTGCCGGATTGTTGCCGGCCATCAGATCATAGGCCGTGAAATTAGGCGGAACCGCGCGCGTCGATTTGGCATTCGCCACGCAGAAGTCGCGCAGCTTGCCGAGGTCCGTCTTTTGCAGGCTCTGGAATTCCGGAAAATAAGAAATCGCATACTCGCCGATCACCGCGGGATCTCTGGTCGGCGCCGGCCGCAACAGCCGCCATGGCAGCCGCGTTGCGGGATCGTACCAATGCCAGCGGGCACGGCCGTCCGGCCCCGCGGTCTTCCACCAGCGCATCCGTTTGCGCGCGACCGGCGCCTCGCCGATGCAGGTCGCCGGATCGACCATCCAGCGCTGCGGCGGTAGACGGTACTTTGCCCCGAGGGCGACGCATCCGGTCGGCTTCTCAAACGAGCCCTGAATGAGAAATGTCTGCTTGTCGGTAATCAGAAGATCAGCCGCGCCCGATTCAAGTCCGTAGAGCGTCGCGCGCATGGCCGGCAATGTGCCGTCAAAGGTGAACTCGCCGACATCGAGCTGGCGGTTCGCGAACGGCAGGAGCAACGCCGTCGCATGCCAACGCTGCGGCAACACCGGCGCACCGGATGCCGCACAGGCGGAGAATTGCGGCATCTGGAGTTGGTTCTGTGCGCTGGCCGGCCCGTCATGACCGACGACAAGGACTGTGACGACGGCGCCAAAAGCCAAGCCACGAGTTGTCATTTCGAGGAACGCAGAATACCGCATCGAGAAACCCGTCGCTTTAACGCATGACATGAGGCTCGGCACCGTCCGCCGATCCACGCGCTAGCCTATCGGCTGCGACGGCGCCTATAAAGTCCGAACACAGGGCGACTGATTCGATGGTTCAGGGCCAATCCGGCGCCGCCAGTTTTACCGTGGCGCTCGCCGACGAGCGCGCGACCCAGCGGCTGGCGGTCGATGTCGCCGCCATGCTCGCGCCCGGCGATACCGTGACGCTGTCCGGCGATCTCGGCGCCGGCAAGACGACCTTTGCCCGCGCGCTGATCCGGCGGCTCGCCAGCGACCGCGCGCTCGAAGTGCCGAGCCCGACCTTCACACTGATCCAGACCTACGACCTGCCACGTTTTCCGGTCGCACATATCGATTTGTTCCGCGTGGCGGAGGCTTCCGAGCTTGCCGAGATCGGGTTCGACGATCTGGCCGACAAGACGGTCGCGCTGATCGAGTGGCCGGAGCGGGCCGCCGGGCTGCTGCCGGAAAACCGCTTCGACATCGCTCTGATGCTGTCGCAGCAACAGGGTTCGCGCCACCGCGATGCGCGTCTCACCGGCTATGGCACCTGCGCGCCGCGGGCCGAACGGATCGCGGCGATGCGCGCCTTCATCGAGCGCTGCGGGCTTGCCGAGGCCGAGCGCAAGCACATGCAAGGCGATGCGTCATCGCGATCCTACGAGCGCTTCGCTCACGGCGGACACTCCTACGTCATGATGAACGCGCCACGCCGGCCCGACGGACCGGCTGTGCGCGACGGCAAGCCCTATAGCGCAATCGCGCATCTCGCCGAAGACGTGACCCCGTTCATTGCGATGGCGAATGCACTGCGCGGCCGCGGTTTCTCGGCGCCGGCGATCCTCGCCGCCGACCGCGCCGCGGGCTTTCTGCTGATCGAGGATCTCGGCAACGAAGGCGTCGTCGCCGGCACGCCGCCGGCGCCGATCGAAGAACGCTACGCGGCGGCGGTCGAGCTGCTCGCCGCGCTTCATGTGTTGCGATTGCCGGCGACCATCCCGGTCGAACCCGGCGTCGACTACACGCTACCGTCCTATGACATCGATGCCCTGCTGATCGAGGCTGAGCTTTTGACCGACTGGTATTTGCCCATGCTGGGCGCACCGATGTCGGTGACGCGCAAGCGCGACTATCTGGCGTTATGGCGTGAGGCGCTGGGGCCGGTGCTGAGCGAGCCGCCGACCTGGGTGCTGCGCGACTTTCATTCGCCGAACCTCTTGTGGCTGCCGGACCGCAAGGGCCATGCCCGAATTGGCCTGCTCGATTTTCAGGACGCGGTGATGGGAGCACCGGCCTACGACCTCGCTTCGCTGTTGCAGGACGCGCGTGTCGACGTTTCGGAACTGACCGAAATCTCGTTGCTCAGCCGCTACACGCGCGCGCGGCTGACGCAGGATGCCAGCTTCGACGCCCCCGCATTCGCGCAATGCTATTCGGTGCTGGCGGCCCAGCGCGCTTCGAAGATACTCGGCATCTTCGCGCGGCTCGACCGCCGCGACGGCAAGCCGCAATATTTGCGCCATATCCCGCGAGTATGGGGCTATCTGCAGCGTTCGCTCGAACACCCCGCTCTGGCGCCGCTCAAGGCCTGGTATGCGACCAACGCACCGGCACTGAAACCGCTCTGAGAGGCCCATGACCGACGCGACGCGAAGTTCTCCCCGATATGCAATGGTGCTGGCTGCGGGCCTCGGCACGCGGATGCGGCCGCTGACCGACACGATGCCGAAGCCTCTCGTCAAGGTCGGCGGCAAGTCGATGCTCGACCATATGCTGGATCGCCTCGCTGCCGCCGGCGTCGAGACCGCAGTGGTCAACGTCCATTATCTCGCCGACCAGATCGAGAAACATCTGGCGACCCGGTCCAAGCCGCTCATCGTCATCTCCGACGAGCGCGACGAACTGCTCGGCACCGGTGGCGGCGTGGTCAAGGCGCTGCCGATGATCGGCGAAGCGCCGTTCTTTCACGTCAACGCCGATACGCTGTGGATCGACGGCGTCAGGCCGAACCTGATCCGCCTCGCCGAAGCCTACGATCCCGGCGCGATGGACGCGCTATTGCTGCTCGCGCCATCCTCCGGCAGCGTCGGCTACGCGGGACGCGGCGACTACGCAATGTCGCCGGACGGACGCCTGCAACGCCGCGGCGAACGCGAGATCGCGCCCTTTGTCTTCGCCGGCGCGGCAATCCTTTCGCCCGAACTGTTTATGCACGCGCCGTTCGGTGCGTTCGCGCTGACCGAGCTGTTCACCCGCGCGGAAGCGCAAGGGCGGCTGCATGGGCTGCGTCTCGAGGGCCTGTGGATGCATGTCGGTACGCCCGAGGCGGTGGCGGAAGCCGAGGCCGCCATCGCGGCGAGCACGGCGTGATCGAGGGTCCACCTGACGCTTAGTGCTGGACGCTTCGCCCGAACCGGGTGAACCTGCCACCCAATGCCTGCCGCCAAGACCAACGTTTTCGACATTCCCGCTTCGGCGCCATTCCTGCCGGTGCTGATCCGCGCGCTCCGGGACGGCAAGCTGATCGAAGGCTTCCCGGACCGCAGCGATCCGATGTCGCTCGCCCGCGCCACGCTTTATCTGCCGACGCGGCGGGCCTGCCGGCTCGCGCGCGATCTCTTTCTCGAGGCGACCGGCGAGACGGCCGCGATCCTGCCGCGCATCGTGCCGCTCGGCGACATCGACGAGGATGAGTTGATCTTCGCGGACATGCCGGGACCGGCCGCGGCGGACGCCCTCGATCTACCGGAGGCGCTCGGCCCTCTCGAACGGCGGCTGTTGCTCGCGCGGTTGATCGCGGCGTGGGCGGCTTCCGAGGGGATGCGCGGCACCGAAGGTTCGCCGCTTGTCGCCAACACACCGGGCGCCGCGCTCGGCCTTGCCGACGATCTCGCACGGCTGATGGACGACATGACGACGCGCGGCGTTGGCTGGGACAAGCTCGACGGCCTGGTGCCCGACGACCTCGACCAGTACTGGCAGCAGTCGTTGAAGTTCCTTCGGAACGTGCTGCCATCCTGGACCGAGCACCTGAAGACCAATGGACTGATCGAGCCGGCGGCACGGCGCGACCGGCTGATCGCCGCCGAGGCCGCGCGCATCGCGAAGGACAATGCGCCGGTGATTGCGGCAGGCTCGACCGGCTCGATGCCGGCGACCGCCGCGTTGCTCGCGACCATCGCAAAGCTGCCGCATGGCGCACTGGTGCTGCCGGGCCTCGACCGTCATCTCGACGAAGACGCCTGGCGCGCGATCGCCGGCGACGGCAAGGCCAGGCCCCATGACGGCGGCACACCGGCGGCCGGCCACGCGCAATTCGCCATGCAGGCGCTGCTGGCGCGGATCGGGATTGCCCGCGACGCCGTCACGCCGCTTGAGCCGGCGGGGCCGCGTGAAGCCATCGTGTCGGAGGCGTTGCGCCCGGCGCAGACCACGGACCAATGGCGCACGCGCCTTGCCCGGGACGACTTCCCGACAACGGCGGACCGCGCCTTCGAGGGCATCGCCGCGATCGAAACTGCGAATATGGAAGAAGAAGCGCTGGCCATCGCAGTTGTGCTGCGTGAAGCCGTCGACACGCCGGGCAAGA
The DNA here is from genome assembly GCA_050184975.1 of Pseudolabrys sp. Lineage (GTDB taxonomy): Bacteria > Pseudomonadota > Alphaproteobacteria > Rhizobiales > Xanthobacteraceae > Pseudolabrys. Next base: position 88,049 of record JBFWZV010000004.1, read on the forward strand.
CCGCCGCGCTGGCGACGCCGGACCGCGCGCTGGCGCGCCGCGTCATTGCCGCGCTCGAACGCTGGAATGTCCCGGTCTACGACTCCGGTGGCGACCGGCTGCCGGACACACCGGCCGGTATCTTTGCGCGGCTCGTGGCCGATACGGCGATCGGGCGCGTCGCGCCGGTCCCGTTGCTGGCACTGCTCAAACATCCATTGCTGCGGCTTGGACGATCCGCCGGAGAGTGGTCCCGCGCCATCGCCGCTCTGGAGCGCGCCGTTCTGCGCGGGCCGCGGCCACGGGCAGGCACAGCGGGGCTTGTTCGCGCGCTGGACAGCTTCCTGTCGGACCTTGCCGCCTATAAGACCGGTGCGCACGATCGGTTCCATCGCAGCGATCCGCGGCTGCCGATCGCGGCCGACGATCTCGCCGCAGCAAAGGAAATAGCCAGCAGACTTGCGGCGGCGCTCGCGCCACTCGAGTCGGCAACCTCTCAGAGCCTGACGCTGTCCGAATTCGCAACAAAGCATCGTGACGTCATCGATGCATTGTCACGCGACGATAGCGGTTTGTCTGTCGCCCTTGTCGGCCGCGATGGCGAGGCGCTTGCCAGCGCGCTCACCGAGATCGCCGACAACGACGCGGCGCAATCGTTGACCGTCGACGCCGCGGACTATCCGGAAACGTTCGACGCCGTCGCAGCGGACCGCACGGTGCGGCAGGCGGAGCCGCCGGACGTTCGCGTCCGCATCTTCGGTCTGCTCGAAGCGCGGCTGCAACCCACCGACCGGCTGGTGCTCGGCGGCCTCAACGAAGGGGTCTGGCCACCGGATATCCGCAGCGATCCGTGGCTCAGCCGGCCGATGCGTCACCAGCTCGGCCTCGACCTGCCGGAACGCCGGATCGGCCTTGCCGCGCATGACTTCGCGCAGGGGCTTGGCGCGGGCGAGGTTTTTCTGACCCGCGCCGCCAAAGTGGCAGGCGCGCCGTCGGTCCCGTCGCGCTTCCTGCAGCGGCTTGCCGCGGTCGTCGGCGGCAAACGATGGGCCAAGGCGGCCGGACGCGGCGAACAATATGTCGACTGGGCGCGTAGCCTCGACGCACCGAAAACGCCGCCAACGCCCGTGAAAGCCCCGGCCCCCACGCCACCGCGCGAGGCCCGGCCGAAGCAGTTGTCCGTCACCGAAATCGAAGACTGGCTGCGCGATCCTTACACCATCTATGCGAAGCGCATTCTCGGGCTTACGCCGCTTGACGCGGTCGACACCGAGCCGGGCGCTGCAGACCGCGGCAGCGTGATCCACGCCGCCATCGGCGAGTTCACGCAAACTTACGCGGCCGCGCTGCCGCAAGACCCGCTGCAGGAACTCCTTGCCATCGGCAGGAAGCACTTCGCGGAGCTTGCCGATTTTCCGGAGGCGACCGCGTTCTGGTGGCCGCGCTTCGAACGCATCGCGCAATGGTTCGTCGGCTGGGAGCGCGAACGGCGCGCCGAGCTGGCGGCAATCTATGGCGAGATCACCGGGCGCATTCCAATTCCTCTCACAGACGGCGAATTCACCCTGACCGCCCGTGCCGACCGCATCGAGAAGCGCAAGGACGACGGTTATACCGTGATCGATTACAAGACCGGGCAGCATCGCACCGAGCCGCAGGTGCGCACCGGGCTCGCGCCGCAACTGACGCTCGAAGCCGCGATCCTGCAGCACGGCGGCTTCGACGGTGTGCCGAAGGGGCCGGCCGGCGAATTGCTTTATGTGCTGCTCAAGGGCGGCAATCCCGCCGGCGACGACAAGCCGGTGAAATTCAAGGACGGCACCACGGAGAGCCAGGCCGAATACGCGCTCAAGCGCCTCACCGAACTCGTGCGAAAATTCGACGACGCCAGGGAGCCCTATCGCTCGCTGGTACATCCGATGTGGACCACGCATTACGGCGACTACGATCATCTTGCCCGCGTCAAGGAATGGTCGGCGAGCGGTGGTGCGTCGGAGGGCGGCGAATGAGCGTGACACGCGATATTCCGCCGGACGCCCGCAAGCGGCAGCACGAAGCCGCCGATCCCGACATGTCGGTCTTCGTGTCGGCCAATGCCGGTTCCGGCAAGACGCATGTTCTGGTCCAGCGCGTCATCAATCTGCTGCTGCAGGGCGTCGACCCGTCGACCATCCTCTGCATCACCTACACCAAGGCCGCCGCCGCCAACATGTCGGGCCGCGTGTTTAAAACGCTGGCGGACTGGAGCACGCTTGGCGACGACGATCTCGACACGGCGATCAAGGCGGCGTCGAACGTCAAGCCGGCCAAGGCGACGCGCGACCGCGCGCGGCGGCTGTTCGCCCAGGCGCTGGAAACGCCGGGCGGCCTGAAAGTCCAGACCATTCACGCCTTCTGCACGCGGCTGCTGCACCAGTTCCCGTTCGAAGCCGATGTCGCGGCGCGTTTCACCGTGATGGACGAGGCGCAGACCCAGCAGCTGCTCGACCGGCTCACGCTGGAAATCCTGCTCGAAGCCTCTGCCGCGCCCGACAGCGCTCTCGGCCGCGCGCTCAGCGACGCGATCGGCTTTGCCGCCGACCAGACACTGAAGGAAGTCGTCGCCGACGCCATCAAGAAACGCGAGGCGCTGACGGAGTGGTTTACCCGCGCCGGCGGTTTCACGAAGGCGATGGCGGAGCTGGCCGGAGCGCTCGGCGTCGCGCCCGAAGACGGCTTACAAGCTATTGAAAATGAATATTTTTCTGGTTCGGTGATGCCCGAAGCCGCGTGGCCGGACTTCGCCGCCTTTCTGTCGGCAAGCGACAAAGACACAGACCGGAAGGTGATCGGAAAGATCGAGGCGCTGCGTCATCTGGCTGGACGCGAGCGCGCGGATGCCTATGCCGCGATCTTTCTCACTGGAGACGGCAAGCCGCGCAAGAACGTCATCACGGCGAATTTCGCGAAATCAAACCCGCAGTGGAACGACCGCATCGCCGCCGAGCAGGGTCGCATTCTCGCACTGAAGCAACGCGAGCGCGCCGTCACGGCTTACGCGCGCACACACGCCATGCTGACCATCGCGCAGGAGGTGATCGGCCGCTACCGCAGTGAAAAAGATCGCCGCGCCCTGCTCGACTATGACGACCTGATCGACAAGACCGCGGCCCTGTTCCACAACACCGCGGCGGCCTGGGTGCTCTACAAGCTCGATGCCGGCATCGACCATGTCCTGATCGATGAGGCGCAGGACACCAGCCCGAAGCAGTGGGACATCATCAGGACCATCGTGTCGGAGTTCACGCCGGGCGGCGCACGAGCCAACACGCGGCGCACGATGTTTGCGGTCGGCGACGAGAAGCAATCGATCTTCTCGTTTCAGGGCGCGGCGCCGCGCGAGTTCGATCGCATGCGTCGGCTGTTCGCGCAGCAATTCGACAGTCCCGACATGGGCTGGCGCTATGTACGGCTCGAGCATTCGTTCCGCTCCGGCGCGAATGTACTTGGCGCCGTCGATCACGTCTTTCAGGATCGCGAGATCTTCGCGAGCGTCACCGCCGACATCGCCGGTGTGCCACCGCACATTGCCCTCCCCGATGCTGCGCCCGGACTGGTCGAGCTTTGGGAGTTGACGGCACCCGCCGAGAAACGCGAGCTCGAAGGCTGGGACGCGCCATTCGACACCGTGAGCGAGCAAAGCCCGCCGGTCATGCTGGCCCGCCGCATCGCGGCGACCGTCAAGGCCTGGATGGCCGCCGGCACCGCGCCGGGCGACGTCCTCATTCTGGTGCGCCAGCGCAATGCGCTGTTCGAGGCGATCATCCGCGCGCTCAAGCAGGCCGATATCCCGGTCGCCGGCGCCGACCGGCTGGTGCTGACCGAGCACATTGCGGTGATGGATCTCATGGTGCTGGCCGACGCGCTGCTCCTGCCAGACGACGACCTCGCGCTCGCGACGGCACTGAAAAGCCCGCTGTTCAATTTCGACGACGACCAGCTCTTCAAGCTGGCCTGGGGCCGCACAACGTCGCTGCGCTCGACCCTGCGCGCCAAGACGTCCGACGACCCGATGTTCGCCGCGGCCGCGCGCGCGCTTGATCGGCTTGCAGACGCCGCTCAGGCGATGTCGCCATTTGCCTTCTACGCCGATGTCCTGGGCACCGGCGGCCGCAGGAGTATCCTCGCGCGGCTCGGCCACGAGGCTGTCGACGCGCTCGATGAGTTTCTCAATCTCGCGCTCGACTACGAGACGCGCGAGACCGCTTCGCTGCAAGGCTTCGTGCATTGGATGCGCAGCGCCAAAAGCGAGATCAAACGCGACATGGAGCTGGCCCGCGACGAGGTGCGGGTGATGACCGTGCATGGCGCCAAGGGCCTTGAGGCGAAGAATGTGATCCTCGCCGACACCACGGCGAAGCCTGCCGGGCCGCGCGATCCGAAGCTGCTCGCCTTGCCGCTCAACAAGGCCGCGCCCGGCGCGCAAGCCGTCGTCTGGGCAACCGCGAAGGCCGGCGACACCGACGCGATGGGCGACGCCCGTGAAGCGGCGCAGATCGACGCGCAGGACGAGCATCGCCGCCTGCTTTATGTCGCGATGACGCGCGCGGCCGAGCGGCTCGTCGTTTGCGGCGCGCGCGGCAAGAACGAACCGCCGGACGGTTGCTGGTATCGGCTTGTCGAAGGCGCGCTAAAGGAGAAGTGCGTCGGCGAACCGGACGATATTGGCCAGGAAACCGTGTTGCGGTTCCGCAAACAGCCGCCGGCAGACAAGCCAGCGACGGAAACCGCCGTTGCGATGGCGAAGCAACCGCACGCACTCCCGCCGTGGCTCGGCAAGACGGTCGTGACCGACGTCGCATCGCTGGTTCGCGTCAAGCCGTCGGATGCCGGCGATGATCGATCCCCCGGTGCGCCGTCAGCCGGCGTTTCGCGAGCTAACGCGCTCCAGCGCGGCAATCTCGTCCACCGTCTGTTGCAATCGCTGCCGGACCTCGCGCCGGATCGCCGCGGCGATGCCGCAAGACAATTTCTCACCCGTGCTGCGCGACATCTTCCGCAGAACGAGCGCGAGACAATCATCGCGCAGGCACTCGGCCTGTTCGCCGACGAGCGCTTTGCCGCACTGTTTGCACCGGGAAGCCGCGCCGAAGTGCCGATCGAAGGGCGCATCGCTCGTCCCGGCACGCGAGCGCTGACCGTATCCGGCACGATCGATCGACTCGTCGTGACCGCCGACGCGGTGCTGATCGCCGACTACAAGACCAACCGGCCGGCGCCGCGCACGCTCGACGATGCGATGACACGCTTTCCCGGCTACGCGCGGCAGCTTGCGCTCTATCGCGCAGTGCTCGCCCAACTTTATCCCACCATGCCGCTGCGTGCCGCGCTGGTCTGGACCGATGTTCCTGATTTCATGGAACTTTCGAGTGAAGCGCTGGATGCCGCACTGGCGCAGGTCACCTCCGCGTGACCCTGCCTTGACGCTGCGGGAACCCGTTCATAGGTTCTGCCATCGAATCGAGGCGCCATTATCGGAATAGGGATGCGCGCCTTTCCCATTGAATGAGGTACCCCATGGCGCTCGGCAAAGTATCGGATGCTGATTTCGAATCGCAGGTTCTCAAGGCCGACGGCCCGGTCGTCGTCGATTTCTGGGCGGAATGGTGTGGCCCCTGCCGCATGATCGCGCCGGCTCTGGAAGAAATCGCCGGCGATCTCGGCGACAAGGTGAAAATCGTCAAGCTGAACGTCGACGAGAACCCGAACACCGCTGCGAAATACGGCATCATGTCGATCCCGACGCTGATGATGTTCAAGAACGGCGAGATCGCATCGCGTCAGGTCGGCGCAGCGCCGAAGCAGAAACTTCAGCAATGGATCGCCGGCGGCGCCTGATCGCCGCGTCATCGATCGCTCGGACGGCCGGCCCCGCGCCGGCCGTTTGCTTTTCGGCGGGTGGCATCAGGTCGGCAGCGTGCCGTTTCGCCTCAACACCTCGCCGGCGAGATACAGCGATCCCGTGATCAGAATGCGCGGTGGCGGCGACAATTCGAGCCGCGCGACCGCCACGAAGGCTTCGTCGAGATTGTCACGGCTCGTCGATGACAGTCCGATGGCGCGCGCCGCCGCCGACAGATCCGCCGCCGGCATCCCCTTCTCGACGCCGGGCACCGGCACCGCGATCAGGCGGCGGGCAAGTCCGGTAAAGTTGCCAAGAAAGCCGGCGCAATCCTTGGTCGTCAGCATGCCGGCGATGATTGCAAGCGGCCGCGGCACCCGCTCCTCGAGGTCGGCGAGCGCCGCCGCGATGGCGCGGCCGCCGTCCGGGTTATGGCCGCCATCGAGCCAGACTTCGCTGCCCGGCGGCGCGAGATCGACCAGCGCGCCCTGCGTCAACCGCTGCATGCGCGCCGGCCAGTCGGTATTGACGATGCCGGCCTCGAAGGCGGCATGCGGAATTTTCAGCGCGGGAATCGCGCGCAGCGTCGCGATGGCGACGCCGGCGTTTTCGAACTGATGACGCCCAAGCAGTTTCGGCGCCGGCAAATCGAGCAAGCCGTTGTCATCCTGATAGACGAAACGGCTGCGCTCCTCGGTCGCGGTCCAGCTCTCGCCGGCGATCCGGATCGGCGCCGACAGCCGCGCTGCCTGCCGTTCGATCACGGCAAGCGCCTCGCGCGGCTGCGCGGCGACGACAACCGGAACGCCGCGCTTGATAATGCCGGCCTTTTCGGCGGCGATACCCGCGAGAGAGTCGCCGAGATAGTCGGTGTGATCGATCGAGATCGGCGTCAGCACCGCAGCGAGCGGCGTCTCGATGACATTGGTGGCGTCGAGCCGGCCGCCGAGGCCGACTTCGAGCACCAGCACATCGGCGGGATGCCGCGAAAACAGCAGAAATCCGGCCGCCGTCGTGATCTCGAACACGGTAATCTCATCGCCGCCATTGGCGCGCTCGCACTCATCAATCACTGCGGCAAGTTCATTGTCGCCGACCAGATGACCCGCGCCGCCGGCGGGATTTGCGAGCCGAAACCGCTCGTTGAAGCGGGCGAGATGCGGCGAGGTATAGACATGCACGCGCTTTCCGGCCGCCTCCAGCATCGCACGCAGGAAAGCGACCGTCGAACCCTTGCCGTTGGTACCGGCGACGTGGATCACGGGCGGCAGCTTGCGCTCAGGGTGATCGAGCTTCTCCAGAAGCCGCCACAGCCGGTCGAGCGACAGGTCGATACGCTTGGGATGCAGCGCCGTGAGCCGCGTCAGGATGGAGTCGATGTCCGCCATGGCCTCCGCCGCCCGCGGGCGGCTCCGCTCTCAGGCCGTCGCAGCCGCCGGCAAGGCCGGCTTTGCTTCGGCGGGCGGCGCCTTCATCAGCAGATGGCAGAGCCGGGACAGCGTCTCGCGCAGCTTGTGGCGGTGGACGACCATGTCGACCATGCCGTGCGCCTCGAGATACTCGGCGCGCTGGAAGCCCTCCGGCAGTTTCTCGCGGATGGTCTGCTCGATGACGCGCGGGCCAGCAAACCCGATGAGCGCGCCCGGCTCGGCGATATGGATGTCGCCGAGCATGGCGTAGGACGCGGTGACGCCGCCGGTGGTCGGGTTGGTCAGCACGACGATGTAGGGCTTGTGCGCCTCGCGCAGCATCTGCACGGCAACCGTCGTGCGCGGAAGCTGCATCAGAGAGAGAATGCCTTCCTGCATGCGCGCGCCGCCGGACGCCGCGAACAGGATGAACGGCGTGCCGCGCTTGACCGCGGTTTCCATGCCGACAATCACCGCCTCGCCCGCCGCCATGCCGAGCGAGCCGCCCATGAAATCGAAATCCTGCACGGCAGCCGTCACGGCAAGGCCGTCGAGCTTGCCGCAGCCGACCTTCACGGCGTCCGCGAGACCGGTCTTGGTGCGCGCGTCCTTCAGCCGGTCGGCATAGCGGCGTTCGTCGCGGAACTTGAGCGGATCGACCGCGACTTCGGGGATCGCAATGTCCTCGAACGCGCCGCCGTCGAACAGCGACTTCAGCCGCACGCCGGCGCTGATACGCATGTGATAGTTCGACGACGGGATGACGAATTGATTGGCCTCGACGTCCTTGTAGAAGACGAGTTGGCCGGTATCCGGACATTTGATCCACATATTTTCCGGCGTCTCGCGACGCAGGAAGCTGCGAATTTTCGGCCGGACGACGTTCTGAATCCAGTTCATGGGAACCTGATGTAGTCCCGAACCGGCGACAAATCCACTCCCGCGGGACCGGCGGTTAATGGCCGGCAAACACGGCATTTATCCGGCGCGTTTGCGAGCCCTGCGTTGATTGCCGCGACCCCGCGCCGGGGCAGCAGGCTCGCTGGCTGGCTTCGCCAGCACGCGGGTCGACGGCATACGCCGGTCGGCGGCCAATTCGTCGGCGGCGAGATTTTCGATGATCGACAGCAGCACCGTCCGTGTCGCGGCGATGTTCCTGCCCGCAAGGCCGCGCACGGCGATCCGGTTCACGTCTTCCGCCAGTGGGACCAGCTTGTTTTTGAGCAAGCGGCCTTTCGCCGTCAGATACACGTAGACCTTCTTGCGGTCACCGGGACGACGGCGACGCACCACATAGCCGGCGCGCTCCATCGCGGTCAGCGCCGCGAATGCGGTCGATTCCATCACGCCAGCCTGCTCGCTCAACTCGCGCTGGCTGAGGCCGTCGCCCTCCCAGAGAATACGCAGGAACGACCAGTGACCGAACGACACCTTGTGATCGGCGAGCCGCATGGTCAGCGCCCGCACCAGCGCGCGCGCCGCGTCCTTGACGAGATGGGCGAGCCGGTCGTCCGGCACGGCCTCGCGCCAGTGACGCAGGATCACCTGCGTGTCAGAGGCTCGTGCGCGACTCATGGTGTTGCGATCTGATGCTGGAGACGCACCTCGCCGCCCTCGTGCGCCGAGCGCAGCATCGCAAGGCAGACTTCCATCGTCGCCATGGCCCAGGCACCGTCATGCAGCGGCGCGCGGCCGTTGACAATCGCGTCGTAGAGTTCGTCGATCACCTCGCCGCGTGGCAACTTCGGCGGTGGCAATACCTCGCGCCGCGCAGTGCCGCCCTGATAGATCATCACCCCGTCCGGCGTCGGCCGCAGGTCACCGCGTTCGCAACTGACGATGACGAGACCGAAATGCTGATGCGTGGCTGCCTCGGCCGGCTGCGGCTGGTGTGCGACGCCGCCGTAATTGCGCGCGTTCTTGAACGCAGCCTCACCCGCGCCGGACGGCAAGACCGCGCGCGCTTTCGCATAAGGCTGCTTGCGGTGGCCGCTCTCGCCTATCCAGTTCTGAAATTCGTCGGAATCGAAATGGCCGTAGCCGCTGTAGACGAGCGAGGCGAAAGCGCCGTTCTCGAACACAAGCTGTGCGGTAAACGCCGCCTCGACCGGGCGCGCTGTATCCCATGCTCCGGTCATCGCGCGGACGGATTTGACGCGGCCGCCACCAAGCAGGCGAACGATGTCGATCTGGTGCGCAGCCTGATTGAACACCGCGCCGCCGCCCTGCACGGGATCGAGTTCCTCCGGCCGCCGCGGTCGATACAGAAAATCCGTGTAGTTGAAAGCCGTGATCATCTTCACCGCGCCGAATTCGCCGCTCGCGATCAATTCGCGCGCGCGACGGATCGGCGCATCGAAGGAATGGCTGTGGCCGACGATCAGATGAACGCCCGCGCGCTTTGCCGCGTCGATCATCGCCGCGCAATCCTGCAACGTCAGCGCCATCGGCTTTTCGACCAGCACATGCTTTCCGGCCTGCGCCGCCATCATCGCGTGTTGCGCGTGCAGCCCGTGCGGCGTCGCGACATAGATCACATCGACTTCCCGATCGGCGCACAGCGCCTCGACCGTTTCGTGCGCGCGTCCGCCGAAATCCGCCGCGAATTTCGCCCGCGCCTCAGCACGCGGGTCGGCGCCCGCCACCAGCGAAACGCGGGAATCGCCCGCAAAAGCCGGGATCATCAGGCTGAACGCCCGCCCCAGCCCCGTCACTCCGACTTTCAGCACCCGCCCGGCCACGCCCGCTCCAACTCGACAGCCCCCCGGAAGTTCACTAATCTTAGATATCTAAGAATAATGGTGCGAGCACAATTTCGCGCCCGGAGGATCGCCATGACACCGGAAGAAAACGATTTGCTGTGCCGCGTCGAGGGCGACGCGCCGATGGGCCGGATCATGCGCCGCCACTGGATCGCGGCCTGTCTCTCCGAAGAAGTGGCGGAACCGGACGGCAAGCCGGTCAAGGTGCGTCTGCTCGGCGAGGATCTCGTGGTGTTCCGCGATTCCAAGGGCCGGCTCGGCGTACTCGACGAATACTGCGCGCACCGCCGCGCGTCGCTCGTGTTCGGCCGCAACGAGGAGTGCGGACTGCGCTGCCTCTATCACGGCTGGAAGTTCGACGTCGAAGGCAATGTCGTCGAGATGGCGTCGGAGCCGCCCGGCACCAGCATTCCGCAGCGCATAAAGCAGAAAGCCTATCCGGCCCGCGAGGCAGGCGGCTTCGTGTGGACCTATCTCGGTCCGGCCGAGACCATGCCCGAATTCGAGCCGCCGGCCTTTGCGCCGACGCCAGAGGCGCGCGTCAGCGCCACCAAAGTGCGCGTCAACTGCAACTGGGCGCAGATTCTCGAAGGCCAGATCGATTCCGCACATTCGTCGAGCCTGCATTCGTCGGACATGGTGCCGGCGCAGGTGGACGGCGCGAAGGCGACCGACGTCAACTGGCTGCGGCCCTCGACCGACAAGGCGCCGCGGTTCCAGATCGAGCGGACCAGCTACGGGTTCCGTTATGCGGCGATCCGCAAGCCGATCCATAACGAGGCGACGCACGACTATATCCGCACCACGGTTTACATCGCGCCGTTCACCGCGCTGATCCCGCCGAACAACGTCCACAACGTCGCGACGCTGCTGACGCCGGAAGACGACACTCACACGATTTTCTATTTCATCGCCTGGGCCGGCCCCGACAAAGCGGGCATCGATCCGACGACCTGGCGGAAATTCAACGTGCTGGAATGGGGCGTCGATGTCGACGAACACTTCAACGGCATCCGCACCCGCGACAATCTCTACCAGCAGGACCGCGCCGCAATGGCTGCCGGCAATTTCACCGGCATCAAGGGCATTCCCAATCAAGACATCGCGATGTGGGAATCGATGGGTCCCATTGGTATCCGGTCGGAGGAAAGGCTCGGCCACAGCGACGTCGCCGTCGCAGCGTTCCGCCGCCTGATGGTGGAAGCCGCGCGCGACGTTCAGGATGGCAAACCGGCGATCGGCACCACGGAGCCGCATGTGCCGCATGCCTCGATCAGCTCGTTCGAGGGCGTGGTGCCCAAGACCGTGAACTGGCGCACGCTCGGCGGCGGCAGCGAAAATCTGAAAGACCGGGTGGCCTGACCGGCGACTCTCAACGACTGAAAAACCGAGGTTATTTCGCGGGCGCGCAGGCCGCGCTGCGCACGCCTTCAGCGAGTTCGGCAACCAGCGTCGCAACCGCCGACACGGTCTTGTCCGTCGCCTTGCCGTCTGCGTCGAGCGAGCCGCGCAGCGCATCGATCAGCGCCGAGCCGACCACCACGCCGTCGCTGCCGCCGGCAATCGCCTTCGCTGTCGCCGCGTTCTTGACGCCGAAGCCGACGGCGACCGGCAGCTTGGTATGACGCTTGATGCGCGCGACCGCGCCCGACACCGCATTGCTGTCGGGCGTCGCCGCGCCGGTGATACCCGTGATCGAGACGTAATAGACGAAGCCTGACGTATTCGCGAGCACCGCCGGCAGGCGTTTGTCGTCGGTCGTCGGCGTCGCAAGGCGAATGAAATTCAGTCCGGCCTTCAGCGCCGGCAGGCACAATTCTTCGTCTTCTTCCGGCGGCAGGTCGACCACGATCAAACCATCGACGCCGGCCGCCTTGGCGTCGGTCAGGAACGTCTCGACGCCGTAGATGTAGATCGGATTGTAGTAGCCCATCAGCACGATCGGCGTCGCATCGTCGCCTTTGCGGAATTCGCGCACCATCGCGATGGTCTTCTTGAGAGTCTGTCCAGCCTTGAGCGCACGCAAACCGGCGGCCTGGATCGACGGCCCATCCGCCATCGGATCGGTGAACGGCATGCCAAGCTCGATCACGTCGGCGCCCGCCTTCGGCAGCGCCTTGATGATGGCAAGCGAGGTGTCGTAGTCGGGATCGCCGCTCATCAGAAACGTGACGAGCGCGGCGCGGCCCTCCTTCGCCAGTTCGGTGAAACGTCTGTCGATGCGCGTGGTCATTTCGAACGGCTCGCCAGGTAGCTCGCCACCGAATCGAGATCCTTGTCGCCGCGGCCGGACACATTGATGACCATCAGATGGTCCTTCGGCTTCTTCGGCGCGAGCTTGACGACCTGCGCCAGCGCATGCGCCGGCTCCAGCGCCGGGATGATGCCTTCGAGCTTGCTGGTGAGTTGCAGCGCATCGACCGCCTCGTCGTCGGTGGCGGAGAGGAACGTGACCCGACCCATATCGTTGAGCCAGGCATGTTCCGGGCCGATGCCGGGATAGTCGAGGCCGGCCGAAATCGAATGCGCCTCGGCGATCTGGCCGTCGCCATCCATCAGGAGATAAGTGCGGTTGCCATGCAGCACGCCCGGTTTGCCGCCGGCGATCGAGGCCGCGTGCTGCTTGTCGAGGCCGTGGCCCGCCGCTTCGACGCCATAAATCTCGACATCCTTGTCGTCGAGGAAGGGATGAAACAGCCCCATCGCATTGGAGCCGCCGCCGATGCAGGCAACGAGAGAGTCCGGCAGCCGGCCTTCGGCCGCCATCATCTGCTCGCGGGTCTCGCGGCCAATGATGCACTGGAAGTCACGCACCATGGCCGGATAGGGATGCGGACCGGCCACCGTGCCGATGCAATAAAACGTGCTGCCGACATTGGTGACCCAGTCGCGCAACGCCTCGTTCATGGCGTCCTTGAGCGTCTTCGAGCCGGACACCACGGGGCGCACCTCGGCGCCGAGCATCTTCATGCGGAACACGTTCGGTTTCTGCCGCTCGACGTCGACCGCACCCATGTAGACGATGCATTCGAGGCCGAAGCGCGCGCACAGCGTCGCGGTGGCGACGCCATGCATACCGGCGCCGGTCTCGGCGATGATGCGTTTCTTGCCCATGCGCCGCGCCAACATGATCTGGCCGAGCACATTGTTCACCTTGTGCGCGCCGGTGTGATTGAGCTCCTCGCGCTTGAAATAGATTTTCGCGCCGTTCAGATGCCCGGTCATGCGCTCGGCGAAATAGAGCGGCGACGGCCGGCCGACATAATGCGCGAGATAGCCGTCCATCTCGCGTTGAAACGACGGATCGGCTTTGGCCTCGTTATAGGCCTTCTCCAGATCGAGGATCAGCGGCATCAGCGTCTCGGCGACGAAGCGGCCGCCATAGATGCCGAAATGCCCGCGCTCGTCGGGTCCGGTGCGGAACGAGTTGGGACGCGTGACGTTCATACGGTTCCCGTCTTCTGTGGCGTAGCAAGCGCGCGCTCGGCGGCGCGGGCGGCCGCCACAAACGCACGAATCTTGTCGGGATCTTTCACGCCGGGCGCCCGCTCGACGCCGGACGAGACATCGACGCCGGGCGCGCGGGTGATCGCGAGCGCCTCGCCGACGTTCGCGGCGTCGAGCCCGCCGGACAGCATAAATGAAATCGAGCGGTCGACGTCCTTCAGAAGCGACCAGTCGAAAGTCTTGCCGAGACCACCCGGCCGCGTCGCGCCCTGCGGCGCACGCGCATCGAACAGCAGACGGTCCGCCACCGCGGCATAAATGCGGATCGGCGAGAGATCCTTGCGCTCGGAAATTGGCAGTGCCTTCATCACCGGCAAGCGAAAGCGCGCGCGGATCGTGATGACACGATCGGTCGTCTCGGTACCGTGGAGCTGCAACATGTCAGGCTTGAGCGCTTCGACGATATCGAACAGCAATTCGTCGGTGGCGTTGACGGTGAGCGCAACCTTGCCGGCACGACCCTTCACACGAGCGCCGAGCGTGCCCATCGCCTCGAGGCCGAGATGGCGAGGCGACGGCGGAAAAAATACGAAGCCGACCTGATCGGCGCCGGAATCGAGCGCGGTATCAAGGGCTTCAGGGGTCTTCAACCCGCAGATTTTGACGGTCAGGGCCATGCGGGAGCGGTTCTACAGCCTTCTTCCGCCCGCGCAAAGCAATCTCGGGCCGCCGCAATCAGGGCGGCGATGCAGGCGGTAATTGCGGCAGATCGGGGCGCGACTGGCCTTGCCGCCCGTCAAGCTGCGTCCGCAGGCCGCGGATTTCCTCGTGCAAGCGTCGCACCTCGTTGTCGAGCCGCCGCGCCGAGCGGCGCCACGACCCCTGCCGCAGCCAGGCCGCAACGCCGCCGACAACAACACCGAGGATCAGGATCGCAAAGACGATGGCGAACAGCGGCAGCGTGACCGAATAGGCCGGATGGGCTGAGTCGAAGGGATCGAGCGACACCGTGATCGCCTGACGGTTCGCCACCGCAAAGGCGACAATCGCGATCGCCAGCGGGGCAACGACGACAATGGTGACCAGTTTGCGCAGCATGGGTCGCGACGGTCCGTTCTGCCCCAAACGACAAAGGCCGGGATCAACTCCCGGCCACTCTAGCATCCTCGTGCCGGCGTTGTAGCGCAGCCTATTCGGCGGCGGAATCGCGGTTGAGCCGCTCGCGCATTTCCTTGCCGGTCTTGAAGAACGGCACAGACTTCTTGGCGACGGCCACGTGCGCGCCGGTGCGCGGGTTGCGGCCGGTGCGGGCCGGACGATGCTTGACCGAAAAGGCGCCGAAGCCGCGCAACTCGACGCGGTCACCCTGCGCCATCGCATTGGTGATTTCGCCGAGGATGGCGTTGATGATGTTTTCGACGTCGCGCTGATAGAGATGGGGATTCTGGGCTGCGATGCGTTGCACGAGTTCGGACTTGATCATCGCTGCCCCACCGTTCTGACTTACTCAGACACCGAAGGGTGCCAAAGCGCCAACAGACCGTCAAGGTTGAGTCGGTCGAGGCCGGAAGCCCCGCCCCACGCCTCGATGCGGCGCGCAAAGCTGTCGAGACCGACGGTCTGGAAGGTCCAGGCCGCGACATGCAGGAACGACAGTTCGCCGAACCTTGGTTGCAGCGCGTAGTCGCGCACCGGGGTACTGACCGGGATATTCTTCACCTTGTCGAGCCAGTCGCGGGCGGTCCGCTCATCGCCCAGCGCGTCGACCAGCTTCAGCGACAAGGCCTGACGGCCGGTGAAGACACGTCCGTCGGCGACCGTGGCGAGCTGGGCGTCGTCGAACTTGCGGCGTTCCTTCACAAGCCCCCGAAACCAGTCATAAGAATCCTTGATAATCGACTCGATGGCGGCACGCGCCTCCGGGCTGGTCGGCTCGAAACCGCTCGGCGCGGCCTTGAGCGGAGTGGACCGGACCGCCTCGACCTTGATTCCGAGCGTTTTGAGAGCATCCGAGAAGTTCGGATACTGAAACAGCACGCCGATCGAGCCGATCAGCGAGGTTTCCTGTGAAACGATGTGGTCGCCGGCGATTGCGGTAATGTAGCCGCCGGACGCCGCCATGCCGTCGACGACGATCACCACCGGCTTGCGGGCCTGAACCCGGCGCAGCGAGTCGTAAAGTTGCTCCGAACCGGCGGTGGTGCCGCCCGGCGTGTCGACGTGGACGATCACCGCCTTGGCAGACGTCTCGCGCGCGAGCCGGTCGAGCGCTTCCGCACGCTGCTGATTGCCCCGGATCAGGCCTTGCACCTTGATGCGGGCGATGTAGTCGCCGCCGCCGAGCATCTGCCGGCCCGGCACCAGGGCGATCGCGAGCCCGACGACGGCGACGATCGCAATCAGGATCGCGCCGGTCCGCCAGAATGTGAGTTTGCGCCGCATCCGGCGGCGATCGACGATGGTATCGGCGTCGAGCGACATGGCTTTCGCTCCTGTTGAAATCCAAGCCGTACACAATGCCGGCCGGGCGCAATCAACCCGTCGTTTCGGGCAACACCATGTTCAAACGAGAACGAATCAGACCGCCATACTAGGCGGATTGCCGGGCCGCGGTCAGCACGACAAAGGTCGTGGCCGCGGCCCGGTATCGCGTGATTACTCGCCGTTGCCTTCCCGCTGCTTGAGCGCGGCGCCGAGGATATCGCCGAGCGAGGCGCCGGAATCGGACGAGCCATACTGTGCGATGGCTTCCTTCTCTTCCGCCACCTCGAGCGCCTTGATCGACACCGCGACCTTGCGGGTCTTGCGGTCGAACTGGGTGACGCGGGCGTCGAACTTCTGGCCGACCTGGAAGCGGTCGGTGCGCTGGTCGCCGCGGTCGCGCGCAAGCTCGTTACGCTTGATGTAGGCGGTGAGGTCGCTGCCGGCGATCGAGACTTCGAGGCCGGGCTCTTCGACCTTGGTGACCTCACAGGTCACCACCGAGCCCTTCTTGATGTCGCCGGCGCTTTCCATCGGATCGCCCGCAAGCTGCTTGACGCCGAGCGAAATGCGCTCCTTCTCGACGTCGACATCGAGCACCTGCGCGGTGACCATGTCGCCCTTCTTGTATTCCTCGATCACCTGCTCGCCCGGTCGCTTCCAGTCGAGATCGGAGAGATGGACCATGCCGTCGACATCGCCATCGAGGCCGAGGAACAGGCCGAATTCGGTCTTGTTCTTGACCTCGCCGGTGACGGTCGTGCCCGGCGGATACTTCTCGACGAAGGCTTCCCACGGGTTGCGCATGGTCTGCTTGAGGCCGAGCGAGATGCGCCGCTTGACCGGATCGACTTCGAGCACCTGCACTTCGACTTCCTGCGAGGTGGAGACGATCTTGCCCGGATGGACATTCTTCTTCGTCCACGACATTTCGGACACGTGGATCAGGCCCTCGATGCCCGGCTCCAGTTCGACGAACGCGCCGTAGTCGGTGATGTTGGTGACGCGGCCCTTGAACTTGGCGCTGACCGGGTACTTCGCCTCGATGCCCTGCCACGGGTCATCGAGCAACTGCTTCATGCCGAGCGAGATACGGTGGGTCTCGTGGTTGATCTTGATGATCTTGACCTTCACCTGCTGGCCGATGTTGAGCACCTCGGACGGGTGATTGACACGCCGCCACGCGATATCGGTGACGTGCAGGAGGCCATCGATGCCGCCGAGGTCGACGAAGGCGCCGTAGTCGGTGATGTTCTTGACCACGCCGTCGATGACCTGACCCTCTTCGAGGTTCTGCACCAGCTCCTGGCGCTGCTCGGCGCGCGTCTCTTCCAGCACGGTGCGGCGGGAGACGACGATGTTGCCACGGCGGCGATCCATCTTCAGGATCTGGAACGGCTGCTTGACGTTCATCAGCGGAGAGACGTCGCGGATCGGACGGATATCGACCTGGCTGCGCGGCAGGAACGCCACGGCACCGTCGAGATCGACGGTAAATCCGCCCTTGACCTGATTGAAGATAACGCCGTCGACCTTCTCGTTGGCGTTGAACGCTTTTTCCAGCTTGCCCCAGCTTTCCTCACGGCGCGCCTTGTCGCGCGACAGCACCGCCTCGCCGAGCGCATTCTCGATGCGCTCCAGATAAACCTCGACGGTGTCGCCGACCTTCAGGTCGGACTGGCGGCCCGGCGCGGCGAACTCGCGCAGCGCGACGCGGCCTTCGGTCTTCAGGCCGACGTCGATGACGGCGAGATCCTTCTCGATGCCGACGATCGTGCCCTTGATGACGGAGCCTTCCTGCAGGTTGCCCTGGTCGAAAGCCTCGTCGAGCATCTTGGCGAAATCTTCACGCGATGGAGCGGTAGCAGCAGCGGTAGCCATGCAAGTCCTCGGGTTCACGCGCCGGCGGGGTTTGAGTGGCGTTCCATCCGCACGGGCTGACCGTCTTCACAAGACGTTCAGCGGCCCCGATCTCCCACATGAGATGACCGAAGGCCGGCGCAACAATACCGTGCGTCGAAACGATGGTTTGGATCGGGCAATGCCGGCTTCGAGGCGCGAACGGGGCTTGGTCCTCCGACAACGGGGGCGGTTAAGCCGACCCCCGGCCCGTTCGGGTGGCCTCGACGCGGTCGATGGCAGCCCGGTTGGCGGCGGGTATAGCGAACGAGCGCCATCCCGGCAAGGCCGAGTCACCCGGCAAAGGCGTCGGGAACCGCCGGAACCGGCCGTTAACGGCTGTTTTCGACGATCTTGATCGCCGCATTCAGCACGGCGTCGGCATCCATGGCTGAAGTTTCGAGCAAGTGAGCGTCAGGCGCGATCTTGAGTGGTGCGACGCCGCGGGAACTGTCGCGTTCGTCGCGGCGTCGGATATCGGCCAGCACCTCCGCTTCCGACGGTCCCGCCCCCTGCTGCTGAAGCTCGAGAAACCGCCGGCGCGCACGCACCTCCGGCGTCGCGGTGACAAAAATCTTCACCTCCGCATGCGGCGCGATGACTGTGCCGATATCGCGGCCGTCGAGCACCGCGCCGGGCGCACGGGCGGCAAAAGTCTTCTGATAGGCAAGCAACGCGTTTCGCACCTCGGGAATAGCGGAGACAACGGACGCCGCCTCGCTCACGCGCGGCGCCTTCAGGGCTGCTTCATTGTGGCGCGAAAGATCGAGCGCCTGAGCCGCCGCGGCCGCCCGATCGCGATCCAATGGCGTGTGGCCGGCGTCGAGCAGCGACAAAGCCACTGCGCGGTAAAGCAGGCCGGTGTCGAGACAATGATAGCCGTAATGC
Source organism: Pseudolabrys sp. (assembly GCA_050184975.1). Lineage (GTDB taxonomy): Bacteria > Pseudomonadota > Alphaproteobacteria > Rhizobiales > Xanthobacteraceae > Pseudolabrys. The sequence goes on from JBFWZV010000004.1 coordinate 106,795, forward strand.
GCGGCGAGACGCTTTGCCAGCGTGCCCTTGCCCGACGCCGCCGGACCATCGATCGCGATGATCATGCCTGCCCTCTTCTTCCGCCGCGCCCATCGGCCCGCACCATCAACCTCGCGCGGCAAGATTATTCAAGCACCTCATGCCATTGACCCCCAAGCGACCGCACCGGCATGATCGCTGCACCTAAATCCGGCGCAGGGAACATTGGATGCCCGACAGCGCGCGACCCGCCTCCGCCAGACGGCTTGCCGGTCTGAAGACACTGCTCGGCCATGCGCGCGAGCGCGCCGGGCTCGATATCGGCTTCGTGTTGTGGGACGGCTCCCGGGTGCCGGCGGACTGGCCGGCGGACGCGCTCGCCATCAGCCTCGCCGACGAAGGCGCCGTCGCCGCGCTGCTGCGCCGGCCCAATATCGACACCCTGGCCAACCTCTGGACCTCGGGCCGCATCGATCTGCGCAACGGCGGTCTGTTCGACCTCGTCGAACGGCGGCCCAAGGTACGCACCAAGGACATCGTCCGCAGTCTCGACAAAGGACTCCTGCTCCGCACGCTGGCGCGGTTCCTGTTCGTGCCGCGCGGCGGGCCGTGGCCGCTCGAAACCGTCTCGGCAACGCCGGTCGCGGACGGCAGCGAGGACGCCAACCGCGACAACGTGCAGTACCACTACGACGTCTCCAACGAATTTTACGCGCTCTTTCTCGACCCCGACATGGTCTACACCTGCGCGCATTTTCACGACTGGTCCGACGATCTCGCCACCGCGCAGCGCAACAAGCTCGACATGTCGTGCCGCCGCCTGCGGCTCAAGCCGGGCGAGACCCTGCTCGACATCGGCTGCGGCTGGGGCGCCTTCATTTGCCATGCCGCGCAGCACTACGGCGTGCGCGCGCACGGCGTCACGCTGGCGCAGAAGCAGTACGACTATGCGCGCGAACGGGTCGTACGGCTCGGCTTGCAGGATCGCGTCACGCTCGAACTGCGCGACTACACCAAGGTCGACATGACCTTCGACAAGATCGCCTCGATCGGCATGTTCGAGCAGGTCGGCATCGACAACCACGCCGAATATTTCCGGACCATCAATCGCCTGCTGAAGCCGGACGGGCTTTACCTGCATCACGCCATCAGCCGGCCGGCCAAGCGCGACGACAAGAGTTTCCGCAAGCGGCGGCCGGAATTCGCGGCGCTCACCCGCTACATTTTTCCGGGCGGCGAGCTCGACCATCTCGGTATGACCATCGCCAATCTCGAGCGCCACGGCTTCGAGGTGCATGACGTCGAGGCCTGGCGCGAGCACTATCAGCGCACCTGCCGGATGTGGCACGACCGTCTGGTCGCCAATTACGATGCGGCAGCCGCGGAAATCGGCGCGGCGAAGACGCGGCTGTGGCTCGCCTATCTCGCGGCGTGCTCGATCGCATTTCAGCGCGGCACCGTCGGGATTTTTCAGACGCTGGTGTCGAAGCGCAAACGCGGACCGTCCGGTCTGCCGCCGACGCGCGCCGATCTCTATCGCTGAGACCTGCTAGCTCAGGTCCGCGCCAAGACTTCGCATCAGCTCGGTGAAGCCCGGAAAGCTCGTCGCGATAAACGCCGTGTCGTCGGCCTGCACCGGCTGCTCGCTGGCAAGCCCCATCACCAGCGCCGACATCGCAAGGCGATGGTCCATGTGGGTGACGACAACGCCGCCGCCCGGCGCGCGGCCCTTTCCGGTCACGATCAGGTCGTCGCCTTCGATGGCGATTTCGACGCCGTTGACGCGCAGCATCTCGGCGGTGGCGGCAAGGCGGTCGGACTCTTTCACGCGCAATTCGCTCAAACCTCGCATCACCGTCTGCCCTTCGGCAAAGGCCGCGATCACAGCCAGGATCGGATATTCGTCGATCATCGACGGCGCGCGGTCGGCCGGCACTTCGACGCCCTTGAGCGGCGAGGCCTTGACGCGCAAATCGGCGATCTCTTCGCCGCCGTCGCTGCGCTTTTCGAGCGTTTCGAGTGCCGCACCCATTTCCAGGAGCGTCGTGTAGAGACCGGTGCGCAGCGGATTGGTCATCACCGCCTCGAGCACGACGTCGGAGCCCGGCACCAGCAGCGCCGCGGCGAGCGGAAACGCGGCGGACGACGGATCGGCCGGCACCACGACCGGCGCGGCTTCGAGCTCGGGCTGGCCCTGCAACACGATGCGCCGGCCGCGGCCTTTCTCGCCGACCGGTTTGACCCGGATGCTCGCGCCGAAGTGCTTGAGCATCTTCTCGGTGTGATCGCGGGTCGCCTCCGCTTCCACCACCGTCGTCTCGCCCGGCGCGGCAAGACCCGCCAGCAGCACCGCGGATTTCAACTGCGCCGACGGCACCGGCGGCTCGTATTCGATCGGCATCGGATCGCGCGCACCGGCGATGGTCAGCGGCAGACGTCCGCCCTCGGCAACGTCCAGGATTTTCGCGCCCATGCGCTCGAGGGGATCGAGCACACGGCGCATCGGCCGTTTGCGCAGCGACGCATCGCCATCGAAGGTCGCGGTGACCGGATTTCCGGCCACCGCGCCGATCACGAGCCGGCATCCGGTCCCAGAATTGCCGAAGTCGAGGATGCCGCGCGGGCTGACAAAGCCGCCGACGCCGACCCCGCGGACCCGCCAGACGCCCTCGGCCGTGCGCTCGACCTGTGCCCCGAGCGCGCGCATCGCATCGGCGGTGCGATGGACGTCTTCGCCCTCCAGCAGCCCCGTGATCGCAGTCTCGCCGACGGTCATGGCGCCGAGGATGAGCGCGCGGTGCGAAATCGACTTGTCGCCGGGAACGCGGATGCGGCCCTGGAGAGGGCCGGCGCGGCGTGCCGTCAGTGGCGTGGGGTTAACAGTGTCCAAAAGCGTGTTCCCGGGGCGATTTGCGCCCTCCTACCATGCGGCCATCGGCGGCGTCATCTGCGCGGCACGATCCCCCGGCGGGGCCGCCAAATGCCCCGAATTCGCCGCATGGGCGCTATTGACAGAGCCGCCGCAACTAGCCAAGTGAAGCACCGATTTTCTTAGAGCGCTCGAGGAATCCGGTCAGTGGCGAAACCCGACTTTGGCACCAAGCGACTTTGCGCCGGCTGCGGCGCGAAGTTCTACGACCTCAACAGGAACCCGATCGTCTGCCCAAAGTGCGAGACGGTGTTCGTTGTTCCGGTCTCGCGGCCGCGGGCCGAGCCGGCGCGCGCAGCGCCTGTGGCGCCTGTCGTCGAGCCGGAGAAGGAGACGCCGGACGTCGAACTGGTGTCGCTCGAGGATGCCGACGCCGAGGCGCAGGGCAAGAAGCCCGCGACTGCCAAGGGCGACGAGGCGGACACCGGCGACGATGTCGAAGTCGAGGACGATGACGACAACATGGACGACTCGACCTTTATCGAAGAAGAAGAAGATGGCGACACCGATGTGACCGACATCATCGGCGACGGCATCGAGAAGGAAGAAGAAAGCTGACGAATTTGCCGGTATGATCCGGCGCTAACGTTCGGGGCCATAGCTCAGCTGGGAGAGCGCCTGCATGGCATGCAGGAGGTCGGCGGTTCGATCCCGCCTGGCTCCACCAACTCCAGCACTAAAAAACCGCCCACTTGGGCGGTTTTTGTTTTGGCGGGTTTTGTTTTCTCATCTCGACCGAAGTCGTCGTTCAATGCGACGCGGGCTTTTTCGCCTGCGCCATCGCCTTGCCCCAGGCCGGCAGCTCGGCACCGTTACCCCAGGCATAGGGCCGGTAGAACGAGTGCAGGCCGTGACGGGCGAGCTTGCGCATCTCGCGTGCCCAGATCGGCCGGACATAAGCCGCGTGGTAATGCGTCGACTTGCCGACCTCCGGCAAATAAATCTGGCCGTCCAGCGTTTGCCGCGCAATGCGGTTGGCGACCGCCCACGAGCGGCGGTCGTGAATGGCCTTGCTCTTGCCGTCGCAGGCGAAGGTGAACTGGCAGGCAAGCCGGCGGTGCGCGTTTTGGTAGACGACCGAGCAGACATCGTCGGGATAGAACTGCGAGAATACCCGGTTCAGCACCACTTGCGCGACCGCCATCTGGCCGCGGATCGGCTCGCTGCGGGCCTCGAAATAGATCGCGTTGGCGAGACACCGCTGCGCCTTGGCGTAATCCTTGTCGTCGAGCTTGAGCCGCATCGCCGGCGACGGCGGCGGGATCGGCGGCGACGGTTCCGGCAACGGGACATTGCCGAGCGGAATGAGCGGCGACGGCAGCGTCGCGTTGACGACGGGCGGTCCCGCAGAAGCGCCGGTCTCGACCGAGGCCAGCCGGAAATTCGCGCCGGCATCCGCCTTTGCATTTGCGGTCGCGGCTTCAACCGGAAGCGAGGCGAACTGCGGCGCCACAGGCTGCGACGGCGCGGGAAGCGCAGGCGGCGCGACGACCATGGTCCGCTTCGGCGTCATCAGCTCGGTTTTTTGACCGGGAATCGTCGGCGCCAGCGCGAGTTCCATCGCATCGCGACTGCGTGCCGCAGCGATGCGGTCGACGGCGCTCGACGAAGGCCGCGGCCGCGCGGCGACGGTCGTCTGAACCTTGACGGCAACGCCGCCGCCTTGAATGAGGTCGCCGCTGCGGATGCTGCCGCCGACCGCGGCGACATGCGCGCTCGTATTGCGCCAGAAACTGCCAGCCGTACTGATTGAATGGACACCGGCGATGTCGAGTGCGCCGAGCACCAGCGCAAGGCCGGCGAAGGCGAAACAGCCGCGCTTCGCCCATCGGAACATGATTTCATCGAAGGTGTAATCGAGATTGAAACGCTCGATATCGCGCGCCGCCACCCGAAGCACTCCCGTATTCCACGGCCGGTTTTGTCCGGCCTGATGCGCGGGATACTAGCGAGGGACAGCGCGGTATTACCGGCCGTTAAGATGTTTTTGCGGCAACAAAGCAAACGCGCATGCTTAATTTAACGAATGGCGCACGACGCGTTCGACGGTCCGTGCGCGTTAATCATTCGAGACGATAACGCGCGATCGCGTCGTTGTTCCACACCAGTCCGTTGCCGGGACGTTGCGGAACGACGGCGTGCCCGTCGATGATCGCGAGCGGCTCCTCGACCAGCACATTCGCCCAGTCGACATACTCGAGAAAGTGGCAGGTCGGCGTCGCGGCGAGCAGATGCGCGCTCACTTCCGGGAACAGATGCGACGACATCTCGACACGGTTAACGGCGGCGAGCGCGGCGGCACGCTGCCAGCCGGTGACCCCGCCGATGCGTTCGAGGTCCGGCATCACGTAATCGGCGGCGCCCTGCTCGAGCGCCGTCGCCATCGCGGTGGTTTCGGAAAAATTCTCTCCGATCTGGATCGGTACTTTCAGTTCGCGCGCAAGCATAGCCGCGCCGTTGTAATCGTCGTGGCGGATCGGCTCTTCCAGCCAGTAAATACCCTCGGCGTCGAGCGCGCGGCCGCGTTCCAGTGCGTCGTTCAGAACCAGCGCCTGATTGTAGTCGACCATCAGTTTCACGCTGTCGCCGATGCGCTTGCGCACCGCGCGAACAGCTTCGATGTCTTCTTGCAGTGTCGGATAGCCGAGCCGCAGCTTCACCGCGCGGAAACCGCCGTCGAGCAACTTGCCCGCCTCGTCGGCCAGCGCGCCCTTGTCCGTCATCAGCCCGAGGCCGCAACTGTTGTAGGCGGGGATCGGCCGAGGCTTGCCACCCAGAAAGATCGCGAGCGGCACGCCGGCCGCGATCGCAAGGGCGTCCCAGGCGGCGGTGTCGAAGCCCGCCATCGCCATGCGCACGATGCCCTGCACGCCGATCAGCGTGAACCGCCGGGACAGTTTCGCCCAGAGCTCAACCGGCGCGATGCGCGCGCCTTTGGTCATCGCCTCGACCTCGCGCAGCAGACTTATGATCGCGGGTGCCGCGGCCGGCAGATAGCAGAACAGATAGCTGCGGCCGGTGACCCCCTCCTCGGTTTCGAGGTCCACCAGAAGCAGCGGTGCCTTGGTGACGGCTCCCATGCTGGTGCCAAGCACATAGGTGAGCGGCACGCTGACCGGCGTGGCGCGGACGGCCCGGACGGTCAGGGCGGGCGGTTTGGCGAAATCGGACATCGGACTCCCCGGCTGAAGGGCCGGAAATATAGCCGATAGAAGCCGGAAGCGGCGTTCTTGAAGCCTTAACCGGCATTCCCCATATTTGGGGAGGTTGCGGCGGGCATGAGGCCCGGCGAGACCGCGGGGCGCCTCATCAGGGCCCCGTCAAAGTCGCTAAAGCAGGACTTTGAGAGCCATGTCACGTATTCCGTCCTTATCCAGTCCGTTCCTTCTGGGATTCGACGAGATCGAGCGCGTGCTCGACCGCGTCGCCAAGGGATCGGACGGCTACCCGCCCTACAACATCGAGCGATTGCCGCGCGACGGGGATAACCCGGAGCGCCTGCGCATTACGCTTGCTGTCGCAGGCTTTACCCGCGACCAGCTCGACGTCACCGTCGAAGAGAGCCAGCTGGTGATCCGCGGGCGGCAACAGGACGACAAGACCCGTCAGTATCTCCACCGCGGCATCGCGGCACGCCAGTTCCAGCGCACCTTCGTGCTGGCCGACGGCATGGAAGTGCTCGGTGCGGATCTGAAAAACGGCCTGCTGATGATCGATCTTGCCCGGCCGGAGCCGGAGCGGATCGTGAAAACCATCTCGATCAACGAGCAGGACTGACGACAGGCGTGAAACAGGACTCGACAGATGCGCTGCGTAGAAAGGAGTCGAGGGCCATGACCAACAGTAAAATGACGAACGAAAAAATCGATGTGACGATGATGCCGCCGATGAGCCAGGATGCGCTGGCGCACCTCGGCGAGGGCGAGCTCGCCTATGTGAAGACGATCAGCTCGGAGGATGCGCAGCGGATGTTTCCGCAGGCGCCGAAGATGGCGCCCGGCCTGACGCTGTTCACGCTGCATGCCGCCGACGGCACGCCGATCATGCTGACCGACAGCCGCGAAGCGGCCGTCGCCAATGCCTGGAGCCAGGAGCTTCAGACCGTCAGCGTTCACTGACGCGCACGGTCTCGAAAATCGGAAGATGACAGAACGGCGGGCGCGGCCGCTCAGGCCGCGCTTGCGGACGGCATCGCAAGCACCGCGTAGATCGCCTCGGCGCTGTCGAGGTCGCGCAGCTTGCGGGTCGTCTCGGGGTCGCGCAACAGACGCGCGACGCGCGCAAGCGCCTTCAGATGATCGGCGCCGGCGCCTTCCGGCGCGAGCAGCAGAAAAATCAGATCGACCGGGTGGCCGTCGAGCGCCTCGAAATTGACCGGGCGATCGAGCCGCGCGAACAGCCCGAACAGCCGCGTCAGCTTCGGCAGCTTGCCATGCGGGATAGCGACACCGTTGCCGACCGCGGTCGAGCCGAGCTTCTCGCGCTGAAGCAGGATTTCGAGGACCTGCTTCTCGTTCTGCCCGGTTAGCACGGCCGCGCGGGCGGCCAGTTCCTGGATCGCCTGCTTCTTGTTGTTGACCTTGAGCGCAGGAATGATCGCGTTTTGCGCGACGATGTCCGTGAGCGGCATGATCGGGTCCGGTTGATGTGGGATTTCAGCGTGGCTTCAAAAAGCTGGCTGAAGGCGGCGGACCATAGGGAGCAAGCCGTGCCCCGTCAATGGTCCATGGCGGAGAAAATTCTCCAGTTCTTTTAACGGCCTGCACGGACGGCCTGGTGATCCTTGCGGCGGCGTTTGTCGCGCCGCAGCTGCTTCTCGATCTTGTCGGCAGCCAAATCCGCGCTGCGATAGGCGTCATCGGCCTTGGCTTCGGATTTGAGCATGGCGCCGGAATCCAGATGCAATGCGCATTCGGTGACGAAGTCGGCACCGTCCTTGCCGACGGTGACGTGACCAGAATAACCGCGGTCGAAATACTTGCCGACCGCGCCGTCGATTCGCTCGCTGATACGCTGGCGCAAAGCGTCGCCGATATCGATGTGTTTCCCGGAGATCCGAAATGACATGTGCTCGCTCCTTGGTCTGGTGCGGCCTTGCCCCTCTGACTCTCTAAACCTAGGCTTCCTTCGCAAAAGGTCAATGAGCCAGGTCGACGCTCCCGCCGGCAGGCTTGACATCAGCCTGCCGATATTCCGGCCTTCTTGTCGCGGCGGCGCTGCACCGACGAGGGGATGTGCATCGCCTCGCGATATTTGGCGACGGTACGGCGGGCGATGTCGATGCCGGCCGCGCGCAGCCGGTCGACGATGGTGTCGTCGGACAGCACATCATCCGACGTTTCGGCGTCGATGAGCTGGCGAATGCGATGGCGCACGGCTTCGGCGGAATGCGCCTCGCCGCCATCGGCCGACGCAATCGCCGATGTGAAGAAGTATTTCAACTCGAAGATACCGCGCGCGGTTGCCATGTATTTGTTGGCGGTGACGCGCGACACCGTCGATTCGTGCATGCCGATGGCGTCGGCCACCGTCTTCAGGTTCAACGGACGCAAGTGCTGGACGCCGTTGACGAAGAAAGCGTCCTGCTGTCGCACGATCTCGGTCGAGACCTTCAGGATGGTCTTGGCGCGCTGGTCGAGGGCGCGCACCAGCCAGGTCGCGGTCTGCAGGCAGTCGGCCAGATAGGACTTGTCCTTGTCGCCGCGCGTCGTTTTCGAAACCTGCGCGTAGTAGCGCTGGTTGATCAGCACTTTTGGCAGCGTGTCGGAGTTCAGTTCCACTTGCCAGGTGCCGTCCGGCGCCGCGCGCACAAACACGTCGGGCACAATGGGCTGCACCGCCGACGATCCGAATGCGAGCCCGGGCTTCGGATTGAGGTGGCGAATTTCCGAGATCATGTCCGCGATATCTTCATCGCCGACGCCGCACAATTTGCGCAGCGAAGCAATGTCGCGTTTGGCCAGCAGGTCCAGATTGTCGATCAGCGCCGCCATCGCCGGATCGTAGCGATCGCGCTCCTTGAGCTGGATCGCAAGGCATTCGGCAAGGTTGCGGGCGCAGACGCCAAGCGGATCGAACGTCTGCAGGACGTCGAGCACGCGCTCGACCGTTGCGATCGGCGCGCCGAGTTTATCTGCGACCGAGTCGAGATCGCCGGCGAGGTAGCCGGCCTCATCGACCATGTCGATCAGGTATTGTCCGACGATGCGCTCGACGGGGTCCGAAATCGCAAGATGCATCTGCTCGGCGAGATGATCGGCAAGCGTCACCTCGCTGGAAACAAAGGCCTCGAGATTGTAGTCGCCGTCCCCGCTTGCGCCCGCGCCCGACCACTCCGAATAAGCGGGCTGCACGTCCGGCGCGGCGACACGCTCCGGGTTGTCGTCGGGGAAGACATTCTCAAGCTCGGTGCCGAGGCCCTGCTCGATCGCGGTACGGCTGGTTTCGAGATCGTTTCCGGCCCAGTCACCGGCCGTACTGTCGTCGGGGCCCGCACCATCAATCTGTGCGTCACCGGAATCCTGGCCGAAGTCCTGTCCGAAGTCCTGGCCCTGATCCTGATTAGCGTCAGCTTCCGCCGCGGCCACGCCCGGTTCGACCCCGGCCGGGCCCTCGTCGTCGTTGGCGCGTTCGAGCAGCGGGTTGCGCTCGAGCTCGGCTTCGACATAGGCGGCCAAGTCCAGACTCGAGAGCTGCAGCAGTTTGATGGCCTGCATCAGCTGCGGCGTCATCACCAGCGCTTGCGACTGGCGGAACTCGAGACGTTGCGACAGAGCCATAGGACCTCAGCCCGGAATTGGTCCGATTCTTGCTTCGTTCGATCTATAGCAGGGCTGGTCGGCTGCGGCTATCGTTTTTTGCACCGCAACATTAATACCTTTGGCAGGGCTTCAGGAAGGCTACAGCCGAAATTCCTCGCCCAGATAGAGCCGCCGGACATCCGGATTGTTGACGATGTCGTCGGCGCGGCCCTCCATCAGCACCTCGCCCGAATAGATGATGTAGGAGCGATCGGTGAGGCCGAGCGTCTCGCGGACATTGTGGTCAGTGATGAGGACGCCGATGCCCCGGTTGGTGAGCTGACGGACCAGCGCCTGAATGTCACCGACCGCGATCGGGT
>JBFWZV010000005.1:0-107876 GCA_050184975.1 Pseudolabrys sp.
ATCTCGTAAGGCAGGCCGGCGATTTCCGGCGTCGAGAGCTCGATCTCGTCGGTGTTGTTCAGGAAGTCCTGCGGGCGCACGCCGCCGGGGTGACCGGCGATGGCCTTACAGGCCGCGATGATCGCTTCATGGCTGACCGCATCCTTGCCGCAGATCTTGATCAGCCCGAGCTCGCCCCAGGTGAACAGCCACGGCCGCACCGCGTCGAGGTTGCGACCGATGACGTTGGTGTAAACCTCGAGTTTGGAGAAGGCTGCGTAGGCGGGGGCCGAGAAGTAAAGCAGGAAGATGAAGAACAGCGACCACGCCACCGACTGACGCGCCTCACGCACCGTCGGGGTGGTGAAGTAGCGCATCAGGATGTGCGGCAGTGACGCCGTGCCCACCATCATGCAGAGCATGATCGCGAAGAAGTTCAACGGGCTGTAGCTGACGAACGGCGAAATATGCGGCTTGAGCGCCGCCGCGGTGGCGAGGCCCGTTTGCAACATCTGCTGTTCGCGCGCGATGATGTCCTGGATCGCCGAACCATAGGTGAGTTCGGGGATCGGGATACCATAACGCTTGGTCGACAGGATCACGATCGGCGTCAGATACGCGATGATCAGCACGATATACTGGGCGATCTGCGTCCACGTCACAGCCCGCATGCCGCCGAGCATCGAGCAGACCAGAATGCCGGCGAGGCCGACGAACACCGCCACCTCGAACTGCATGCCGAGGAAGCGCGACGCGATGATGCCGGTGCCGTAGACCTGCGCGGTCACATAGGTGAACGAGCAGCACACCAGCACGACGACAGCGATGCCGCGGGCGAAGTTGCCGCCGAAACGGAACGCCATGAAATCCGGAACCGTGTAGGCGCCGAACTTGCGCAGATAGGGTCCGATCAGGATCGCCACCAGCACATAGCCGCCGGTCCAGCCGAGCACCCAGGTCAAGCCATCGTAGCCGAGCAGGAACAGCGTGCCTGCCATGCCGACGAACGACGCCGCCGACATCCAGTCGGCGCCGGTGGCCATGCCGTTGTAGAAGGCGGGAACGCGCCGGCCTGCGACGTAATACTCGGACACCTGCGCGGTGCGCGAGATGATGCCGATGTAGGCGTAGACGGCGAGCGTGAAGAACACGAACAGGTAGCCGAGAATCTTGTTCGGCACGCCGATCTGCTCGAGGATCGCGAGCAGGATGATGAAGGCGAGGAACCCGCCGGTATAGATCCCGTAGATCCGGCCGAGGTTCTTGATGAAATCCGAGCTGGTATCAGCTTGCGTTGCCATGGTCGTCCCCTCAGTCGTCTTCGGCGACGCCGTGGTCGCGATCGATCTGGTCCTGCTGCTTGGCGAACAGGAACAGCATCACCACGAATGCGATCAGCGAACCCTGCGCGGCCATGTAGAAGCCGAGCGGGAATCCGAGAACCGGAATGGTGATCTTGTTGAGCGGAACGACAAACATGTGGATGATGTAGCCAAAGAACAGCCAAGCACCGAGGTGCTTGAACATCAGGCTAGTCGTCCTGTTCCAGTGAGCTTCGTCGTTTGATTCAGCCATGGAGACTATCCCCCTTGTTTTCCGCGCCCTCGAATACTTGGATTCGAGAGAAAAATTACGCGGCGTTTATTCCCAAAAGACCGACGTTTAGATGTTATTTATCTTATTGTTTTTACAGGCTTTTTCGTGCCAAGACGCACGGTATCACCGCCGATATCGAGTCTTTATTAGACTTTCGGCTCACGTGGATGAATTTCGACTTGGTTTTATTGCGGCGCGCAAGAATAGGCGGACGCGTCGAAGTTGAACGCGCGGTCCGCTAGGCGCCGAGCAGCGAGGCGGCCAGCGCGCCCGCCCACAGCGCGGCCGCGATCGCCGAGCACCATGAAGCCACACGCAAATAGGTGTCCCGCAGCACTGTGGCGCTCGCCCACTGCGCATAGGACGCCGGCGGCCGCAGCCGCTTCGGCATGCAGATCCACATTTCGGTCTTGCGGTAGTCCTTGGTGAGCGCCTCGCGCGCCTTGTACATGAGAATGAGCGTCCAGATCGTCGTCAAAGTCGCGCCGATCAGAAACGCCAGGCGCATGTTCCAGGACGTGCCGAACATCGTGCAGAAAATTCCGAGCGCGGCGAAGCTGCTCGCGCGCAAGATCGTGTCATAGGCATATTTTCGCATATGCTCCATGGATTGATCCTCGAACCCGCGTCTGCGGGAAGTCTAGCAGGCGTCTGAACCGGCACAATTCCGCGCCGGCCGGCGACGAATCCTCGTGCTTGTTCATTTGGTTACCGCTTGATACCAAATGTCATGTCGAGACCGTCCATTATCGAACGTACGATCGAACGCACGATCGAGGTGCTGCGCCACGTTCCGGCGCTGCTGTCGATCCGTCAGGACAAGTCGCCGATCGACACGGTCGCGGCACTCAAGGAATTCGTGTCGACCCGCTCGGTCTATCTGGCCCAGAAGACGCTGTACGGATACGTCAAGACGCGGATGGGCATCCGCTACGTGTCGATGTTCGAAGATGCCAATATCCAGGCCTCGCTCAATATCGCCAAGCATCACGTTTTCGCGGCCTGCCTCTCCGATTTTGCCGTCTTCGCGACGGCCGTAAGCCTGCGCGGTCAGCCGGTCGGTAACGACGAGCGGATCGCGCTGGCGCGACAGATCTACGAGGCAGGCATCGCCGAAAACACGCAGGACGCACCGGAACAGTTCGTTCCGCAGGATGCGGTCAGGGCATTTGCCGAACGCGCCGCGGCGACCGAGTGGCGCGTCGCGGCGATCAGCCCCGAAAACTTCACTGCGAGCCCGCAAGCGCTCTATCGCTGGGCGCCGATCGCCGACCGCCTGAAAAAACTCGACCGCGAAGTGGTCGAGAATTCGGTGACCTTCGGCTGGCGCGATATCCGCGAGCAGTTCCACAAGCGGCTTGTCGCTGACGCGGTTGCCGCCGACTGGACGGCGCGTGCGTCGAACTGACCGCGCCCCCGTCCGTTACTGCTGCTTTGTAAAGAGCTGATAGATCAGCGTCGCGATTTCGCCTTCGAGCGGAAACGACAGCATGCCCATCACCGAATAGCCGAGCAGCCAGGGCATTACGTAGAAGCGGATCATGAAGAAGAACCACGCCACGTAGAGAGGCACCAGCGGCGGCAGCAGGAAGCTGGGCGTGACCGGGGCGAATAACCTGATCAGCGGATTGGTCGCCTTCACGAAAATCTTCATGAAGAAGAATTGGGAGTCTTCGGGCAGGAAGATGTTCATCGCCACGCGCCCGATCAGCGTCCACATGATGACGCCGAGCAGGTAGTCGATGATCACGGCCCAGGCCGGCAGCGTGGCGATCGGAAAGGGTGTGAGCGGTTCCATCGCGGGTTCCTAGCACGGCCGAAAAAGAAGGGGGCGGGAAATGTCCCGCCCCCGGATTTTCAAGACCGCTCGCGGTCAGTGGCTCATGTCGAGGATGGTCTTGCCCGTCGGGATACGGGTGTCGTCGACCATCTTCTGGGTCTCGGCGTCCGGTGCCGGCGTCAGCAGGGTCACCACCACCATCGCCACCAGGCTGGCCGGCATGCCGATCATGCCGAAGCGCAGGTGGTCGAGGCCGAGGATCGGGGTGCCGCCATTGCGGACGTGCCACAGATACCAGGAGCCGGCCACGAAGCCGACCACCATGCCGGCAATCGCACCTTCGCGGTTCGCCCGTTTCCACCACACGCCGAGGACGAGCGGGAAGAACAGGCCGGAGCAGGCGAAGCAGAACGCCCACGCCACCGCGCCAAGGATACCGGTGAGCTGCAACGACGCGATGATACACGCCGCGGCACCGATCACGACCAGCAAGACGCGGGCGACGACGAGACGGATTTTCACATCCGCGTTCGGGTCGATCATCTTGTAGTACAGGTCGTGGCTCAGCGCGTTGGCGATCGCCAGCAGCAGACCGTCGGCGGTCGACATCGCGGCCGCGAGGCCGCCAGCCGCCACCAGGCCGGAGATCACGTAGGGCAGCCCGGCGATTTCAGGCGTTGCCAGGACGACGATGTCCGGACGCATGAAGAACTCGTTGAGCTGCAGGATCCCGTCCTTGTTGCTGTCGGAAACCGCCAGCATGCCCACGGAGGTCCAGTTCTTGACCCAGGCCAGATTCGCCACTTCGGCAAACGGCTTGCCGATGATGGAGGTCGGAAGGTTCGGGTCGAGCAGCTGGAGCTTGGTGAGCGTCGCAAGGCACGGAGCCGTGAAGTACAGCAGGAAGATGAAGAACAGCGACCATCCCACCGACTTGCGCGCCGCCCGTACGGTCGGCGTGGTGAAGTAGCGCATCAGGATGTGCGGAAGCGACGCCGTGCCGGCCATCATGCAGAAGGCCAGCGTGACGAACTTCCAGCTCTCCAGCGGCGCCCCCGTTGCGTTCAGCGGCGTCGTCAGCACGCTTCGACCGGCGAATGTTTCGGTCGCTTTCGTGCCAAGTTTGACTATCGGTTCCAGTTCCTGGAGCCGATGGACGGCGCTGCCGAACGAGAAGTGCGGGATGATGCCGAAGCCCTGCTTGTTGGACATCCAGATCACCGGCACCAGGTAGGCGATGATGAGCACGATGTACTGCGCCACCTGCGTCCAGGTCACGGCCCGCATGCCGCCCAGCATCGAGCACATCAGGATGGCGGCGAGGCCGACCCAGATGCCGACGGTGAACGGAATTTGCAGCGCGCGTGCCGCGATCGTGCCAGAGGCGTTGATCTGCGCCGTCACATAAGTGAACGACGCCACCACCAGAACGATCACCGCGCACAGGCGGGCGAGATTGCCGCCGTAGCGCGTACCAATGAAGTCCGGAACCGTGTAGCAGCCGAACTTGCGCAGATAGGGCGCCATCAGCGCGTTCACCAGCACGTAGCCGCCGGTCCAGCCGACGACGAAGGCGAGGTAAACGTAACCGCCGAAGTAGATGCCGCCGGCCAGCGCCACGAACGACGCGCCTGACATCCAGTCGGCCGCCGTCGCCATGCCGTTATAGACCGCAGGCACTTCGCGTCCCGCGACATAGTAGGCATCGAGCTGCATCGTACGCGAGAGGTAGCCGATCAGGGCGTAGATGCAGATCGTGAAAGCGACGAACAGAATGCCGATCGTCGCCGCGCTCACGCCGAGCTTGTCGAGGATCGACATCAGAATGATGAAGGCGATGAAGCCGCCGGTGTAGAGGCCGTAAACCTTCCCGAGGTTGTCGACCAGTCTTCCTTCCATTCGAAACATATTTGAGCCCCCTTCTTATTCGTCTTCGTGGAAGCCGTATTCGTCGTCGATTTTGTCCTGGAACCAGTTCTGGACGAAAATCATCACGACGAACGCGATCAACGAGCCTTGGGAGATGAAGTAGTAACCAAGCGGGAACCCCATGAAGTTCATCGAGTTCAGCGCCTTGGCGTTCCACGGCAACACGAAGGCGAAGATGGCCCACAGGATCAGAATGACGATCGTCAGTGTTCGGGTCTTCGACCAGTGTTGGTCTATTTTGTCTCTGTCGTTTGAAGCCATGCTCTTTGTCCCTCCTGTTGTTGAGTCATCCCGATGACTCAAGTCGCCCCTGAAACGCGATCTGACGCGTTCGACCCGCCAATCCCGAGCCGGCCGAAAGCGTTTGCGAGTGCCTCGAGCCGGGCAGCCCGTGCGCGAAGAGAAAAACCGAGCCTGGAAAAGATCGGCGCTTCCCTCCCTCAAGGCCTTGGTGCCGGTCGAACCGGTCTTGTTGGCCTGATAACGAACGCGAAAACTGGACCGCTATCGGCGTAAAATTAGCATTATAAAGAATGGTCCCTAATTCGACTTTTGGCCAAGGGGCACAGCTTTATTTGAGGTTTTCTAAGGCCTTCGGGGATGTATCGGTGACATCAAATTTATTGCGGCGCACCATCGTCCGCGGCGACGTGGCGATAAATCCGGCGTCGCGCTGCCGATCTCATGTAAGTTACGGGTGCAGCGCGCTGGGGCGTTTCGGATGCCGAGTTTGCAACGGCTAAACGAGATTTCGTCATATCGGCTGGTGATCGCCGACGATCACCCGTTGTTTCGCGGTGCAATGCGCGAAGCCGTGACCGGACTGTTTGAAAAAGTCGACATCGCCGAGGCCGGCTCGTTCGACGAGGTTGCCGACCTGCTGGAGCGCGGCGGCGAGGTCGATCTGATCCTGCTCGATCTCACCATGCCGGGTGCCCGCGGTTTCTCTGGCCTGATGTATCTGCGCGCGCAGTATCCCGGCGTTCCGGTCATGGTGGTGTCCGCCAATGACGATCCCGCGGCGATCCGCCGTTGCATGGAGTTCGGCGCTTCAGGTTTTATTCCCAAGACGCTCGGCGTCGAAGCGATGCGAAGCGCGATCTCGAGGGTTCTCAACGGCGGGGTGTGGACGCCGCCGGACGTCGATCTTCGCGGCGGGGCGGATGCGGAGACCACCGAACTGATGACGCGCATGGCGACTCTGACGCCACAGCAAGTCCGCGTGCTGATGATGCTGTCGGAAGGTCTCCTCAACAAGCAGATCGCCTACCAGCTCGGTGTTTCCGAAGCCACGGTCAAGGCGCACGTGTCCGCCATTCTGCAAAAGCTCGGAGTCGAGAGCCGGACCCAGGCGGTGATCGCCGCCGCCCGTATCGAGGCGGGGCAGTGGCCGCAGTCGGCGCCGAACGAAGCCTGATCTTTCAACTCGCCGGAATTATTCCGCGGCGGCGACCCGCAGCACGCGCCATTGCGCGAGCAGCGCGCGCAGTGCGGCCGGTTTGACCGGCTTGTGCAGCAACTGGATGTTGGCGGCGCGCGCTTCGTCGCGCACGCGCGGGCTGCGATCGGCGGTAATCAAGATTGCCGGCAGCGCCGCGCCGTAACGCTGCCGCAGACCGTGGATCGCCGCGATGCCGTTGCCTTCGTCAAGGTGATAGTCGACCAGCAGGCCGTTCGGGACGACGCCGCGTTCGTCGAGCGCGGCCAGTGCGGTCGCCAAATCGGGCGCCTTTACGACGTCGCAACTCCAGCCACGCAGCAGCGTCTCCATGCCATCGAGAATCGACGGGTCGTTGTCGATACAGAGCGCGAGTGTGCCGGCGAGTTGGCCCGGATCGTTGACGGGCGTGGCAACGGGCTGTCGTGCCTTTGCGATGTCGCCGGCGCGCGGAATCTCGACCGAGAATCGCGAGCCCCGGCCCAGAATCGACTGCACTTCGACGGGATGTCCGAGCACACGCGCGCTGCGTTCGACGATCGAAAGGCCGAGGCCGAGGCCGCGGGCGATCTTGGCGCCCTGATCGAGCCGGCGGAACTCGAGAAAAATTTCGCGTTGCTTTGAAGGCGGAATGCCGACGCCGGTGTCGCAAACGTCGATACGCACCTGGCTGCCGCGCCGGCGGCAGCCGACGAGAACGCGGCCCGCGGGTGTATATTTGACCGCGTTGGAGACGAGATTCTGAAGGATGCGCCGCAGCAGGCGGCGGTCGGTATGCACCGTCAGCGAACTTGGGACGAAGACGAGCTCGAGATTCTTGGCGCGCGCCATCGGCGCAAAGTCGACCTCGATCTGGCGGAACATGTCGTCGATCCGGAAGTCGGACAGTTCCGGCCGCATGGCGCCGGTGTCGAGCCGGGAAATGTCGAGCAGCGCGCTGAAGATTTCCTCGACCGCGTCGAGCGAGGCGTCGATATTCGCTACGAGCTGGGTGTCGGCGGCCGGTTTTGCGGCGGCGCTGTTGCGCTCGATCAGGCTTGTCACGTAGAGCCGCGCTGCGTTGAGCGGCTGCAGAATGTCGTGGCTCGCGGCGGCGAGGAACTTCGTTTTCGAGATGTTGGCTTCGTCGGCGGCCGATTTTGCCTGCGCCAGCGCGGTATTCAGCCGCGTCAGTTCCTCGGTGCGCTCCTGCACGCGGCGCTCCAGCGTGGCATTGGCGCGCTCCAGCGCTTCCGCGGCTTCGACGCTCGGCGTGATGTCGGTGAAGGTGGTGGCGATGCCGCCGTCCGGCATGCGGTTGGCGCGAACTTCGATGACGAGACCGCGCTCCACGAAGCGCTGCAGGAACGGCGTATCGGCGGAAATATAACGGGCGATCTGCGCGGCGACCGTCTGCTCGATCCGGTCCGGCGGCGTGTCGCTGCGCCGTGCGTTGAAGCGCAGGATTTCGTCGAGCCTGATGCCGCCGCGGATCAGGCTTGGCGGCAGGTCGAGAATGTCGCCGAACTGCCGGTTCCAGCAGATGAGTTGCAGATCCTTGTCGAACACCGCGATGCCCTGGCGGACGTGATCGAGCGCGGTTTGCAGGATTTCACGATTGTATTGGATCGCGGTGTTGGCGTCGTCGAGCAACTTCAGCGCCGCCTTGGTCGACACCGTGCGCTTGCGCAGCAATAGCGACAGCACCAGCCGCGACGACGCCGCGCCGATCGCCGATGCGAGCAGATGTTCGGCATATCGCACCAGCCGGAAATCGGCGTCTTCGTTCGGTTCGAGGCTGATGCGGTTCGACGACGCAAAACTTGCGAACGAGCCGCGGGCGCGCTCCTCGCCGAGATAGCGCGCCACCGTCCCTGTTAGTTCCTCGACCGTGACCGAGGAGCGCCACAACCGGAAGCTCGGCGTCATCGGTGCGAGATCGGACGGCACGAACAAATTGGCCTGAAGGCGCTCGATGGCCGCCGGCTCCCGCGCGATCGAGAAGGTGATATAGAAAAAGACGTTGGCGAAGAGGCTCCACAACACGCCATGCACCAACGGCGGCAGGTCGAGGCCGAGCAGGTGCTGGGGCCGCAGCACGTGAATACCCCACGGGCCTTCCTTCAGCAGGTGCTCGCCGACGAAGCCGGCATCGGCGAAGCTCGGCAGCAGCAGCGTGTAGGCCCAGACCAGAAATCCCGCCGTCATGCCGGCAATGGCGCCGCGCGCGGTAGCGCGCCGCCATACCAGGCCGCCGAAAAATGCCGGCGCAAGTTGCGCGACGGCGGCGAACGACAGCAGACCGATTGCCGCCAACTGGGCATCGCCGGCCGAGCGGTAATACATGTAGGCGAGCGCCAGAATGGCGAAAATGGCGATGCGGCGCACCGTCAGCAGCAGCGACCCGACGTCCTCGCGGCGGCTGAGCAATTCGGCTCGCCGCTGCAACACGAACGGCATCACGATGTCGTTCGACACCATGATCGAGAGCGCGACCGATTCCACGATCACCATCGCGGTCGCCGCCGACAGGCCGCCGACGAAGGCGATCAGCGTGAAGACGCTCGATTCGCTGCGCAACGGCAGTGCCAGCACGAACATGCCGCTGTCGACCTCGCCGGGCGCGAAGGTCAGCAGACCGGCGATTGCGATCGGGACCACGAACAGATTGATGAGGATGAGGTAGAGCGGGAACACCCAGGCCGCGCGCTTGATCTCGCTCGGATTGTTGTTCTCGACCACAGCCACGTGGAACTGGCGCGGCAGCATGACGATGGCGAGGAACGACAGCAGCGTCATCGCTACCACGGTTTCGAAACGCGGGCCGCTCGTCAGGATGATCGCGGTGTCGGTCCGCTCCATCGCCGCCGAAAACAGCGCGACCGGACCGCCGAACATCCAGAACGTCACGAAAATGCCGACGGCGAGGAACGCCACCAGTTTGACGATCGACTCGGTCGCGACGGCGAGCATCAGGCCGTCCTGATGCTCGGTGGCGTCGATGTGACGTGTGCCGAACAGCACCGCGAAGGCGGCCATCGACATCGCGACGAACAAGGCGATGTCGCCGAGCACAGGGCGGCCAAGGTCAACTTGCGGGTCGACCTGCGCCAGAATGGTTTCGAGCGAGGCGGAAACCGCTTTGAGCTGGAGCGCGATATAGGGAATTGTTCCGATGATGGCGATCAGCGCGACGGTCGCCGCCACCGCCTGGCCCTTGCCGTAGCGGGCGGCGATGAAGTCGGCGATCGAGGTGATATTCTGCGCCTTCGCCAGCCGCACGATCCGCGCGATGACGGGCGACAGGAAGCCGATCATCAGGATCGGGCCGATATAGATGGTGAGGAAGTCGTAGCCCGTCCGCGAGGCAAGGCCGACCGAGCCGAAGAACGTCCAGGATGTGCAATAGATCGCCAGCGACAGCGGATAGATGAGCAGGTGCGTGCGCCGCTCGCTGCTGAAGCCGCTGATGCGGTCGCCATAGCTCGCGATCAGGAACAGCAGGCCGATATAGGCCAGCGCAACCGCGATCACCACCCAGCCTTGCAGCATGCGTGCTCCGGGCCTTCGGGGCTAAACCCCGATCCGCAAAGGGTTTTGCGCGCCTAAGTCACCACAGTTTGCCGGTCAGGTCCATCGCCGTCGGGATCGGTCCGGGCACCGGCCAGTTGACACAGATCGATGCGGCTTGGATTAGGATCGCGCAGACTGGTCGCGCCAGACAAGGCGACTGAAGTTGGCCGGAGACGTTGGCATGGGAATACTTGACCTGTTTCGGCGGCCGGCACCGATCGCCGACCGGGCGGGCCTGATGGATTTTGTCGACGCCCAGGCCGCGTTTCTCGGCCAAAAGGGCGTGTTCGAATATTCCCGTGCCGCCGCCGGTCCCTACGGCAACATCCTGTTCAACGACAAGGGGTTTCTTGCCGCGGTGGAGGTGTCGCGCTGGCAGTCCTATCCGCTCGGCCTGATGATGGTCGGCGAAATGGTTGAGGGCGAGTTGCGCCGGGCCGCGGCGGATCGCGCGACGCAAATCCGCGAGGAGCTGGCGAAGATCATCCTCGGCGTTTTCGATCGCTATGCGACGCCTCCGGTCGTCGATGCCGTCGCCTGGCAGGAGGCGCGCAACGAGATCGACAGGGAATTTGGCGCTGCCGCGCTGCATCCGATCCGCCGTATCGCCGATATTCCGGCGCGCTACGCGGGGCGCTATGTGGGCGTCATGCCGATCCACGAAAAGCTGCGCAGCAAGGACACCGGAACAATTCACAACTATCTGAAATCCAATCTCATCAACATGCACGATATCTTTGTGCGCCGCGCCGATCTGCCGGCGCTGGTCGCGAGACTTGCAACACCGGTCGGGAGTTGAAATCCCGGGCACCGCACGAGGACAGCATGACGCGGGATACCAATGCGACGCCGCTCATTGCGCTCGACGCTGTTGTGATCGATACCGAAACCACCGGCCTCGATCCGGCGCGGGCGCGGGTGATCGAGTTCGGCGCGATCCGCATCGACGCGGGCAAGCTCGACGACGATAAGACGTTCCGCAGGCTGATCGATCCCGGCGAGCCGATCCCCGAAGTCGCGACCCACATTCATCATATTTCCGATGCCGACGTGGCCGGAGCTCCAGGCTTTGCCGCGTCGTGGCCAGACGTGACGGCCTTGATGTCGGACACCGTGGTGATCGGCCATACGGTCGGCTTCGATCTCGCCGTGCTCAAACGAGAATGCGAGCGCGCCGGGTTGCCATGGCGCCCGCCGCGCAGCCTCTGTACGCGGATGCTCTCTCAGGTGGTAGCGCCGCATCTAAGCGGTTATTCGCTCGAACATCTGTCGAGCTGGCTCGGGCTCGAAGTCGAAGGCCGTCATTCGGCGGTGGCGGACGCGCGCATGACCGCCAGGATCTTCCTCGCACTGCTCCCCAAGCTGCGCGAACAGAATATCCGCACGCTGGCGGAGGCCGAGCAGGCAGTGCGCAATCTCGGGGCGCTGATGGAAGATCAGCACCGCGCCGGATGGGAAGACTCGGTGTTGTCGCCGTCGCGGCGCGAGACCCAGGTTTATGCGCGGATCGACACCTATCCGTATCGGCATCGGGTTCGAGACGTCATGAGCGCGCCGCCGAAATTCATTGCCGCCTCGGTGCCGCTCGGCGAGGTGCTCAATCGCATGACGACCGAGCGGATTTCGTCGCTGCTCGTCGCGGCGGCTCCCGACGCCGCGATGCGGCCGAACGACACCGGCATCATTACCGAACGCGACGTCATGCGCGCGCTCACTCATAACGGACCGGTCGCACTCACCCGGCCGGCTGCCGAATTCGCCAGCAAGCCGCTCGTCACGTTGCCTGAAGCGGCCTTCGTCTACCGCGCGCTCGGCCGCATGAGCCGGCTCGGCCTGCGTCATCTCGGTGTCGAGAACGAGGACGGTGAAGTCTGCGGTATCGTCACCTCGCGCGACTTGTTGCGGCTGCGCGCGCAGGAGGCGACCGTACTCGGCGACGCGGTCGACCAGGCCGATGACGTGCCCGCGCTCGGCGCCGCCTGGGCGCGGCTCCCGCTCGCCGCCCGTGGCCTCGTCGACGAGGGCGTACCCGGCATCGACATCGCGGCGGTCATCTCGCGTGAACTCGGCGCGCTGACCCGCCGCGCCGGCATCCTGGCGGAGCGCCGGATGCGCGCCGACGGCCACGGTCCGCCGCCCTGTGCCTATGCGCTTTGCGTGCTCGGCTCCGGCGGCCGCGGCGAAAGCCTGATGGCGATGGATCAGGACAATGCGGTCGTGTTCGCCGAAGGCGAGCCGGACAGCGACACCGACCAGTGGTTCGGCCGGTTCGGCACGATCGTCGCCGATATTCTCGACGAGGTCGGCGTGCCCTATTGCAAGGGCGGTGTGATGGCGAAGAACCCGCAGTGGCGCGGCTCGCTCGCGACATGGAAGGCGAGGATCGCCGACTGGATCACACGCTCCAAACCGGCCGATCTGCTTTCGGTCGACATCTTCTTCGATCTTGCCGGAGTCCACGGCAATGCACGGCTCGCCAACGAAATCTGGCGTGACGGATTCGACTTCGCGCGCGGCAATGCGAGTTTTGCAAAGCTGCTCGCCGAGTCGGCAGGGCCGACGACGGATTCGCTGACGCTGTTCGGCGGCATTCGCACCGACCAGGGCCGGATCGATCTGAAGCACGCCGGTCTGTTCCAGGTCGTGACAACGGCGCGGGTTCTGTCGATCCGGCATCATATTCTGGAGCGTTCGACGCCGGCGCGGCTGACTGCGCTTGCTGCGCTTGGCCGCGGGGAGGCCAACCTCACCGCGATGGTTCAGGCGCAGGCGCTATTTCTCGACCTGATTGTGCGTCAGCAGTTGATCGATATCGACGCCGGGCTGCCGCCGAGCAACAAGGTCGCGGTCAAGCGGCTGTCGTCTCACGAACGCGGCAAGCTCAAGGAGGCGCTGTCCGCGGTGCGGCATCTCGACGAACTGACGCGCGACCTGCTGTTCTGAGGGGCTTTCATGCTCCGGTGGTGCAACGCCGCCATGATTTGACGTGCTCTCGATGCGGCGGCATTGATCGTTGAACCGCGCCACGTGATCCGCCGCAATGTCTCGCCGATGGCCCTGACAGTCACCCCGACAATCGGCCGCCTCGCCGAGACGCTCGTCATCGCCGCGGTGGGCGGGTCGACGCTTGGCCTGCTGGGCTTTCCGGCCGGATGGATCTCGGGCGCGATCGTCGCGGTCGCGATTGCCGCGCTTGCCGGCCGGCCGATGCAGGTTCCGGTGCGCCTCGCGCAGGTGATCTTTGTGCTGATCGGCGTATCGCTCGGCGCGCTGGTCACACCGGAGACGCTGCACGGCATCGCCACCTATCCGCTCAGTATCGCATTGATGGTGCTGGCGACCGCGCTCATCAGCTATGGCGGCGCGGCCTATCTGCGCGCCGTCCATGGCTGGGACCGGGTGACGGCCGTGCTCGGTTCCGCGCCCGGCGCGATGTCGCAGGTGGTCGCAACCGCGGTCGAGCTCAATGCCGACGTACGCCGCATCGTCATCGTGCAGACCCTGCGTGTGGTGATCGTCGCGGTCGGCCTGCCGGCTCTGCTGGTCGCTCTGGGCCTTTCCGGGCGGGCGGCGGCGAGCCTCGGCGGCGCTTTCGACCCGTCGCAGCTCGACGAGCTGGCCATCCTGCTCGCCGCTTCGACGGTGGGCGGTATTCTCGCTCATGCCGTGCGTTTTCCCGGCGGGCTGCTGTTCGGCGCGATGATGACGTCTGCGGCGCTGCACGGCGGCGGCTGGATTCACGCGGTGGTGCCGTGGTGGGTCGCCAATACCGTGATGATCGCGCTCGGCGCCATTGTCGGCTCACGCTTTGCGAATACGCCGGTTCGTACGCTGCTCCGGTTCACCGGAGCTGCATTCGGCACGTTCCTGGTCACGCTAGCGGTGATGGCGGCTTTCGCCGGCGGGCTGGTGGCGATGCTGCCGGTGAAGGCGGCCGATGTGCTGATCGCCTTCGCGCCGGGCTCGGTCGACGCCATGATGGTGCTGGCGCTCGCGCTGCAGATCGACCCGGTCTATGTCGGCGCCCACCATCTCGTGCGCATCGTCTTCGTCTCTCTCATCATGCCGCTGACCGCACGGCAAGCGGCCGCCCGCGCAAGGCGCGACGCGGCATCCGGCGATTCCAAAAGCTAGAGGGCGCTTATTCGGCCGCGAGCGCGCGTTCGCCGCTCGGCAGGTCGAGGCGTTCCCACACATCCACCAGCGCCTCGGCGAGGCGGTCGATCAGCGCGTCGTCGTGATAGGGCGACGGCGTGATGCGTAGCCGCTCCTTGCCGCGCGGCACGGTCGGATAATTGATCGGCTGAATATAGATGCCATGCTCGGCGAGCAGCATGTCGCTCGCTGCCTTGCACTTCTCAGGGTTGCCGACGAACAGCGGCACGATATGTGTTTCGCTCGGCATCACCGGAAGGCCGGCTGCATTGAGTACTGCCTTGACGCGCGCGGAGCGATCCTGATGGCGCTCGCGTTCCCATGACGATGACTTCAAGTGACGGATCGCCGCTGTCGCCGCAGCGCAGATGCCGGGCGGCAGCGCGGTCGTAAAGATGAAGCCCGGCGCATAGGAGCGCACCGCGTCGATGATGTCGTTCTTCGCCGCGATATAGCCGCCGAGGCAGCCGAACGCTTTGGCGAGGGTGCCCTCGAGAATGTCGACGCGATCCATAACGTTGTCGCGGTCACAGATGCCGCCGCCGCGCGGACCGTACATGCCGACGGCGTGAACCTCGTCGCAATAGGTCATGGCGCCGTACTTCTCGGCGAGGTCGCAGATGGCGCGGACTGGCGCAACGTCGCCGTCCATCGAATAGAGGCTCTCGAACAGGATCAGTTTCGGCCGTGCCGGGTCGGCAGCCTTCAGCAGTTCTTCGAGATGCGCGACGTCGTTGTGGCGCCAGATCTGCTTCTCGCAGCCGGACTGGCGCACGCCTTCGATCATCGAATTATGGTTGAGTGCATCCGACAGAAGCAGGCAGTTCGGCAGCAGCCGGGCGAGAGTCGAAATGCCGGTCTGGTTCGAGACATAGCCGGAGGTGAAGACGAGGGATGCTTCCTTGCCGTGAAGGTCGGCGAGTTCAGCCTCGAGTTCGACCAGCGGATGATTGGTGCCGGCAATGTTGCGGGTGCCGCCGGCGCCGGTGCCGATGCGCGAGGCGGCTTCTACCATCGCGCCGATCACCTTCGGATGCTGCCCCATGCCGAGATAGTCGTTGGAGCACCAGATGACGACGTCACGGCGCCCGGCCGGCGAATGCCAGTAGGCGTGGGGAAAGCGCCCGGCGATCCGTTCGAGGTCGGCGAAGACCCGGTAGCGGCGTTCGCCCCGCAGCCGGTCCAGCGCCTCAGCGAAAAAAGCGTTGTAGTCCATGATCTTCTTGCGTTCGCCGGCGTCCGACTGCTTTTTTAGAAGGGTTCCAGTCCCATTGTCGAGGCGAGATTCACCGCATCGCGAAAAAAAGCGTTGATCGGTATCAATAACCGCTGGCCGGGGTCGGAAATTCCCTGCGGCCGGGCACCCGCCGCTTGCATCGGCATGACCGGCTTGCAAAAAGTGCTGACCGGAGAGTGATTTACATGACCGACCGTCCGACCGGCTTTCAGCACGGCCTTACCAATTACGGCGACCGGGATTTCTCCCTGTACCTGCGGCGCTCCTTCGCCCAGTCGATGGGGTATTCGAAAGCCATGCTGGCGAAGCCGGTGATCGGCATCGCCTTTACGCCCTCCGGCTACAACAACTGCCACCGCCACTTTCCGGAACTGCTCGATGCGGTGAAGCGCGGTGTGCTGGCGGCGGGCGCGTTGCCGGTCGAGTTCCCGACCATCTCGCTCGGCGAGGTGTTTCTCAATCCGACCAGCCTCAAGTTCCGCAATCTGATGTCGATAGACACCGAGGAGATGATCCGTGCCCAGCCGATGGACGCGGTGGTGCTGATGGGCGGCTGCGACAAGACGGTGCCGGCGCAGTTGATGGGCGCGGTCTCGGCGAACAAGCCGGCGGTCATGCTGGTTGCGGGGCCGATGATGACCGGCCGCCATCGCGGCGAGCGATTGGGCGCTTGCACCGACTGCCGCAGATTCTGGGGGCAGTATCGCGCGGGCAATATCGATGCGAATGAAATCTCGACCGTCGAAGGCCGGCTGGCGACGACCGCGGGCACCTGCGCGGTGATGGGCACTGCCTCGACCATGGCCTGCATCGCGGAAGCGCTCGGCATGATTTTGCCGGGGACAGCGGCGATCCCCGCCGTGCATGCGGACCGGCTGCGCGCGGCGGAAGCGACGGGCGCTGCGGCCGTTCGGCTGATCGGTTCGACATTGACGCCGCAGACGATCGTCAATGAGAAGTCGATCGAAAACGCAATGCGCGTGCTGCTCGCCATCGGCGGTTCGACCAATGCGATCATTCACCTGACCGCGATTGCAGGCCGCGCCGGCGTCAACGTGTCGCTCGATCGGCTCAATGAGTTGTCGGACACGACGCCGGTGCTGGTGAACCTGAAGCCGGTCGGCAACGGCTACATGGAAGATTTCTTTGCCGCCGGCGGCATGGGCGCGCTGCTGCGCGAGTTGAAAGACCTGCTACATCTCGACTGTGTCACCGTCACCGGCGAAACGCTGGGCGAGCGGCTGAAGGCGGAAGACGGCGGCTGGGTCGACCGCACGATCATTGCCGAACGCGGCAAGCCGCTGGAAGCCGAAGGCGGGCTCGTCGCATTGTTCGGCAATCTCGCGCCCAAGGGCGCGATCCTCAAACGCTCGGCCGCCGACCGCAAGCTGTTCGAGACCGAGGGCAGGGCGGTGGTGTTTTCCTCGCTCGAGGATCTCGCGGCGCGGATCGACGATCCCAAGCTCGAGGTCGAGGCGAACGACATTCTTGTCTTGCAAAACTCGGGCCCGCATTCGGCGTCGGCGATGCCGGAGTCCGGCTATCTGCCGATCCCGAAGAAACTCGCCTCGAACGGCGTCAAGGATATGATCCGCGTCTCCGACGCGCGCATGAGCGGCACGGCCTTTGGTACGATCGTGCTTCATGTCACGCCGGACACCGCCTCCGGCGGCCCGCTCGGCCTTGTGCGCACCGGCGACCGCATCCGGCTGTCGGTCAAGAACCGCAAGATCGAGCTGCTGGTCGACGACATGGAACTTCAGAAGCGGGCGACCGCGATGCCGGCCCTGCCGGAACGGCCCACGCGCGGCTATGCCAGGCTCTATGCGCAGGAAATCCTCGGTGCGGACGAGGGCTGCGACTTTGCGTTCCTGCGCGGCAAGGGCTGACGGGACACCCCGATACCGCTCGGGATTTGTCCCGCGCCTTGCCGCGTTGCACACGGGCATGAACCGCTCGACCGGCCAATATCCGGGTCGGTATAATCCTCATCAACCTGCGTCCCGCATCCGGTCGCTGTCATCCGGAGCGAAACACAATGAGCGCAGGATGGTCGGACTGCGATCACGCCTTCACGCATAAAGTCAAAATGTCCCAGGGGAGAAACACCATGCATCGCGCAGTGACACGCGCATCGATCTTCGTCGCCGGCTTCGTCATCGCTTCGGCGATGCTGTTTGCGCCGCAGGCCTTCGCGCAAAGCGGGCCGGGCTGGATTACGCTGTTCGACGGCAAGAGCCTCGACGGCTGGAACAAGGTTGGCGAAACCAACTGGCGCATTGAGGATGGCGCGATCGTCGCCGACAAGCGCACCAGCCAGGCGCCGGCGCATCTCGTCAGCAAGGAGAAGTACAAGGACTTCCAGGTCTATGTCGAATTCTGGGCGAGCGACGACGCCAACAGCGGCATCTTCCTGCGCTGCCAGGATCCGACAAAAATTACGGACCGCTCCTGCTACGAGGCCAATATCTTCGACAAGCGCAAGGATCCGACCTACGGCACCGGCGGCATCGTTCACTTCGTCGAGGTGAATCCGATGCCGAAGGCTGGTGGCAAGTGGAACACCTATGAGATCACGGCGAAGGGCCGGCAGATCACGGTGGTGCTCAACGGCGCCAAGACGGCGGAACTGCACAATGGCCTGTTTGTCGAAGGGCCGTTCACGCTCCAGCACGGCGAAGGCGTTATCAAGTTCCGCAAGGTCGCGATCAAACCGCTGTAAGAGAGACCGAAACCCGCGCAACCCACCGCGGCGCGCAGCCGCCCGCGGTGGGTCGCTTGCTTGTCGTTCCGGGCTGCTGCATCTGCTGGTTCGCAAAAAATGCGTTCAATCGAAATCGTGCAACTCGTTGGCCTCGGCTGCGCGCTGTTATCTTGCGTGTTCTGGCTGGCGGGGGCCGGCGTGCGGTTTCGACCGTTCTCGCTGTTCACGCTGCGCGGTCCGGATTCGATTCCGGAGGCGCTGCGGCGCCAGTCGATGCTCAACGGCTTTGCGGCGATCTTCGCAGCCGGCGCGGCCGCCGCACAGGCCGTGGTGTTTTACCTTCAGGCGTCAAACTGAGCGGGGGGAGAGGGCGTGGTGCTGCCGGAGTGGATTGAACACTCGACCTCCTCATTACCAATGAGGTGCTCTACCACTGAGCTACGGCAGCATCCGGCGGGCGGAAATGGCCCGGACCGTGCGGCAGCGAATATCCGATCGTCGCCGTTCTGTCGAGCCGCCGCGGGCGCTTTGCGGCCCTGCCGTTCGGCACTATCTATGGCGCCATGACCGACACGAGGGGCAAATCCGAGGCGGAGCGCCGCAAGGAGCGGCTGGCGCGCGCGCTGCGGGAAAATCTCAAGCGGCGCAAGGATCAGGCCCGCGGCCGCAAGCCGGCAAAATCAGCCCGGTCCGGTGATCGCGACGGCAGGTGACGCCCCGTCAGGGCAGCTATTCCCAAGCCTTGCCTTAATCCGGTCATGGACGTGGTAACCTTTCAGGGCCATATGAATTGACGGGGGGCCGCGCGCCGCCCTCAATCGCGCGGCACAGCGGACAAACCGGGGGCGACATGGACCGAATTCGAATTGTCGGCGGGCAGCGGTTGAACGGGTCGATCCCGATCTCCGGCGCCAAGAATGCGACCCTGCCGCTGATGATCGCGAGCCTGCTCACCGATGAGACCTTGATTCTCGACAACGTGCCCCGGCTGGCCGATGTCCGCCTCCTGCAGCGTATTCTCGGCAATCATGGCGTCGACGTGATGATCGCCGGCAAGCGGCCGGGCGAGCCGGACAATGCCGGGCAGACGTTGCACATTTCCGCCAAGCGCATCGTCGACACCACCGCGCCCTACGACCTCGTCTCGAAGATGCGGGCGAGCTTCTGGGTTATCGCGCCGCTGGTCGCGCGCATGGGCGAAGCCCGGGTGTCGATGCCCGGCGGCTGCGCCATTGGCACCCGGCCGGTCGACCTGCTCATCATGGCGCTGGAAAAACTGGGCGCTGAAATCGAGATCGATGGCGGCTATGTCATCACACGCGCGCCCAAGGGACTGCGCGGCGGTGAGGTCAAATTTCCCAAGGTGACGGTCAGCGGCACCCATGTCGCGCTGATGGCGGCGGTGCTCGCCAACGGCACCACCGTCATCGACAACGCCGCGCGTGAGCCGGAAATCGGCGACGTCGCCGACTGTCTCAACAAGATGGGCGCGAGGGTTTCCGGCATCGGCACGTCGCGCCTCGTTGTCGAGGGCGTTGCGAAACTCAGGGGCGCACGCCATGCGGTGCTGCCGGACCGCATCGAAACCGGCACCTATGCGATGGCGGTGGCGATGACCGGTGGCGACGTGTTGCTGCAGAATGCCCGGCCGGAACTGCTGCAGGCCGCGCTCGACGTGCTGGTGAAGGCCGGCGTCAGCATTACGCCGACCAATGAAGGCATTCGCGTCGCGCGAAACGGCTCAGGTTTGTTGCCGGTCGACGTAACAACCGCGCCGTTCCCGGAGTTCCCGACCGATCTTCAGGCGCAACTGATGGCGCTGATGACGCGGGCCAAGGGCACCTCGCACATCACCGAGACCATTTTTGAAAACCGTTTCATGCATGTTCAGGAATTGGCGCGGCTCGGCGCTCGCATCCATCTTGACGGCGAAACCGCGACCATCGAAGGCGTCAACAGGCTCAAGGGAGCCCCGGTGATGGCGACGGATCTCCGCGCGTCGGTGTCGCTGGTCATCGCGGCGCTTGCCGCCGAAGGTGAAACCATGGTCAATCGCGTTTATCACCTCGACCGCGGCTTTGAACGGCTCGAGGCCAAGCTCGGCGCCTGCGGCGCGACGATCGAGCGCATTAGCGGCTAGCTTTTCCATTGCGATTATCTCGGGGGCTGACGTGGCGATCAGGGTTCTCAGCGCCGGCGCGGTGCAATGCATGATGGAGGCGCTCGGCCCGGAATTCGAGACGGCGAGCGGCGAGAGGCTCGACATCGAATTCGCCACGGTTGGCGCGCTGCGAAAGCGACTCGAGGCCGGCGAGGAAGCCGATCTCGTCGCGCTGTCGGAATCCGCGGTTGCCGCGCTCAATGGGTCCGGCCGGTTTGTACCCGGCAGCGTGACCAATCTCGGGCAGAGCGTGACCGGCGTTGCGGTCAGGACTGGCGCTCCGAATCCGGACATTTCCACGGTCGATGCCTTCAACAGGACATTGCTGGCCGCACGCACGGTGTCCCATCCGGACCCCAAGGGCGGCGGCTCGTCGGGCATTTATCTTGCCGAGTATTTCAAAAAGGCCGGTCTTGCCGACGCCATCGGCGCCAAGGCCGTGCTGGGCGAACGTGGCCACGACGTCGCCCATCTGATCGCCGCCGGCAAGGCCGAGATCGGCATGACCTTTATCAGCGAGTTTCTCCCGGTGCCGGGTGTGACCGTGGTCGGCCCGCTGCCTCCGGGGATCGAGTGCGTGAACATGTATACTGCGGCGATCCCGGCTTCGAGCCGCCAGCAGGCCAAAGCCGCGGCGTTCCTGGCGGCGCTGACCGACCCGGCAACGCGCGGCCGCTGGAAGGCCGCCGGCCTCGACCCGGCGTTTTAGGTTGCCGGCCACCTTGCGCGTGGAATTGCGCTTTCCTAGTTAAGGGCGGTGACCGGGGTGAAGGCAAATGAACCGGCTGAAACTCGTCGCGCTCGACAAGGATGATCTTGAGGTCGTGTCCGTGCATTTGCAGGACGCGATCGTCAATCCGGCCGAGGTGTTATGGCGCCCGCAGGAGCGCCGGGTGGTGATCGGCCTCGATCGTTTCGATTGGGAGGCCGCCGCATGCAGCAAGACGCCGGCCTATCAGCGGCGTCGCGCCGCGCTTCGCTTCGACCGGGTGCGGTCCTGCAAGGCCAGGGACGTCGACCCGGCGCGGGACAGTGCGCTCAGCCTGCTGGCGGTCGAATTCGACGAAACCGACGCGCCCTCCGGCGCCGTTACGCTTGTGTTTTCCGGCAAGGCGACGCTTCGCCTCGAGGTCGAATGCCTCGAAGTCGAACTGGTCGATATCGGACCGTCACGGGATGCAGGCATCTGTCCCGAACACAAGATTGCCGCCGAGGAAGGCCGTCGATAGCCCGGTCGCGCGGTCAGTCTGCCGACAGCCTGCCGCCGGGGTTGACGTGATGCCCTGCTTCTCTCATTGACCATGCCACCGGGCGCCGATTCCGCCCGGGCAGGGACGCTTCATGCCGATCCGCCTCGACGCCAGTGCTGCCGATTTTGCCGGCCGATTCGAAGCGTTTCTCGCCGCCAAGCGCGAGGCGTCACAGGACGTCGAGCAGGTCGTGCGCGCGATTATTGCCGACGTCGTTGCGCGTGGCGATGAAGCCCTGATCGCGTTTACGAAGAAATTCGATCGCGTCGATCTGGCCGCGAGCGGTCTGCGGATTACTGCGGAAGAAATCGACGCCGCGACCGCCGCCTGCGACAAGGCCGCGCTCGATGCGCTGACACTCGCCCGCAAGCGGATCGACGCCTATCACCGCCGGCAATTGCCGGAGGACGACCGCTATACAGACTCGCTCGGCGTCGAGCTTGGCTCGCGCTGGACCGCGATCGAGGCGGTCGGGCTCTACGTTCCCGGCGGTACTGCCGCCTATCCGTCATCGGTCTTGATGAACGCGGTTCCGGCGAAAGTCGCCGGCGTGCCGCGCATTGTCATGGTGGTGCCGGCCCCGGACGGCAAGCTCAACCCGCTGGTGCTCGCGGCGGCGAAACTCGCCGGCGTCGATGAAATCTACCGCGTCGGTGGCGCGCAGGCGGTGGCCGCGCTGGCATTTGGAACAAAGACCATCAAGCGGGTATCGAAGATTGTCGGGCCCGGCAACGCCTATGTCGCGGCGGCCAAACGCCTGGTGTTCGGCACCGTCGGCATCGACATGATTGCCGGTCCTTCCGAGGTTCTCATTATTGCCGACAAGACTGGCAATGCCGACTGGATTGCTGCCGATCTGCTGGCGCAGGCCGAACACGACGACAGCGCGCAGGCGATTCTGATCACCGACAGCGACGAACTCGCGAGTCTTGTCGCGAAGTCCGTCGAGTCGCAGCTCAAGACGCTGCCGCGCGCGAAGATCGCCGGCGCGTCGTGGCGCGACTTCGGCGCCATCATCAAGGTGGCGAGAATGGCCGATGCGGTTCCGCTCGCCGACGCCATCGCCGCCGAGCATCTGGAAATCGTCGCCGCCGATGCCGATGCGCTGGCCGACAAGATCCGCAATGCCGGCGCGATCTTTCTTGGGGCCCACACGCCGGAGGCGATCGGCGATTATGTCGCCGGCTCGAACCACGTGCTGCCAACCGCGCGCTCGGCGCGGTTCTCGTCCGGGCTCGGCGTGCTCGACTTCATGAAGCGCACTTCGATGCTCAAATGCGGTCCCGATCAGTTGCAGGCGCTGGCGCCGGCTGCGATCGCGCTCGGAGAGGCGGAAGGGCTCGATGCCCATGCCCGCTCGGTCGCGATCCGGCTCAACCGGAAATGAGAGCGTCGTCATGAGCCCGGCGAAAAACGAGACGCCCGGCAAGCAGCATCTCGTCGCCGTCAATCTCGACGAAGCCTCGATCGGTCGCTCCAATGCCGACGTCGAGCACGAACGCGCGGTCGCGATCTACGACCTCCTGGAGCAGAACACCTTCGCGCCGGCCGGGCAGGGCGAGGGGCCGTTCGTCTTGAACCTCAGCATCGACGACAACCGCCTCGTCTTCGACATTCGCCACGAGGACGGGTCGCCGGTGGTGGCGCATCTGCTGTCGCTGACGCCGCTGCGCCGCGTGGTCAAGGATTACTACATGATCTGCGACAGCTACTATCAGGCGATCCGCACCGCGACGCCCGACAAGATCGAGGCGATCGACATGGGCCGCCGCGGCATCCACAACGAGGGATCGGAAATCCTCAAAGAGCGTCTCGCCGGCAAGGTCGAGATCGACCACGACACGGCGCGGCGGCTGTTCACCCTGATCTGCG
The DNA here is from genome assembly GCA_050184975.1 of Pseudolabrys sp. Classification (GTDB taxonomy): domain Bacteria; phylum Pseudomonadota; class Alphaproteobacteria; order Rhizobiales; family Xanthobacteraceae; genus Pseudolabrys. Next base: position 23,654 of record JBFWZV010000005.1, read on the forward strand.
TGCTGCACTGGAAGGGCTGACACGCCGATGAACTCCGAGCGAACCGCGCGGCCACAGGCGGTGCTGTTTGCCTGCAATCTCAATGCGGTGCGCTCGCCGATGGCCGCAGGGCTCGCGCGGCAACTGCTCGGCAAGTCGGTTTATGTCGCCTCCGCCGGCGTGCAGAAGGGTGAAGCCGATCCGTTCGCGGTGGCGGCCATGGAAGAACTCGGTATCGACATGGCGCGCCACAAGCCGGTGACCTTCGAGGAGTTCGAGGAACTCGAAGGCCTCAATGTCGACCTGATCGTCACGCTGACGCCAGCCGCTCATCACAAGGCGCTCGATCTGACCCGGGCGCTCGCCGTCGATGTCGAATACTGGCCGATGCCGGACCCGACCGCTGCCGAGGGCAGCCGGGAACAGCGGCTCGACGCCTATCGTGCGGTACGCGATCAACTGATGACGCGAATCCGCGAGCGGTTCGGTCATGGCGGCCTGGTGAACCTGAACAAGGACGATCTTCGATAAACGCCTCTGCAAAGGGCCTATAAAGCCCGTTGTGAAGGTCATGGCCATTTTGTACCTTGCCGCGCTCCCATGATCGGTCGTCCCAAATTCGTCCTTGCTTCCGGCTCGCCGCGCCGGCTCTCCCTGGTCAATCAGGCCGGGATCGAGCCCGATGCGCTCAAGCCTGCCGATATCGATGAGACCCCGAGGCGAGGCGAACTGCCGCGCGCCTATGCGAACCGCCTTGCCCACGCCAAGGCCTTCGCCGCGCTGGAAGCGGTCAAGCTCGATGACGAGCTGCGCGGCGCCTACATTCTCGCCGCCGATACGGTGGTCGCCGTCGGCCGCCGCATCCTGCCGAAGGCAGAGCTGCTCGACGAGGCGGCCCAGTGCCTGCGGCTCTTGTCCGGCCGCAATCACCGCGTCTACACCTCGATCTGTCTCGTGACGCCGAAGGAAGCCTATCGCCAGCGTCTGGTCGAGACCCGCGTGCGTTTCAAGCGGCTGTCGAAGGACGACATCGAATCCTATCTCGCGTCCGGCGAATGGCGCGGCAAGGCCGGCGGCTACGCGGCGCAAGGGATCGCCGGCACCTTTATCGTCAAGCTGGTCGGCTCCTATTCGAATGTGGTCGGTCTGCCGCTCTACGAAACGCTCTCGCTGCTCGAAGGCGAGGGCTTCCCGATCCGGTTCGGCTGGCTCAACGCCGTCTGAGGCGGGCCTGTGAGGGTCGCGTCATGAATGTCGCCGTCTGGCTCGAACGCGCCGGCAGAGGTTTCGGCGATCGCCCGGCAATCGGCAAAGGCAACCAGGTTCTCTATGACTATGCGGCGCTCGCGCTGCGCGCCGCGAAGCTCGCCGGCGCGTTGCGTGGCCAATTCGGTCTCAAGCCCGGTGACCGCGTCGCCATCGTCGCCAGGAACTGCCCCGACTACGTCACGTTGCTTTATGCGATCTGGCATGCCGGACTTGCCGCAGTGCCCGCCAACGCCAAACTGCACGGCGCCGAACTTGGCTACATTCTCGAACATTCCGGCGCGCGGGCCTGTTTCGCATCCGAAGGGCTCGACGACGCCATCGCGCCGCATGCGCCGAAGTCGCTGGAGCATCTCATTCGGATCGGGGCGAAGAACTATGAAGCGCTGCTCGCCGCCGATGCGATGCCGCTCGCGCCGTGCGATGCCGACGATCTCGCCTGGCTGTTTTATACCTCGGGCACGACCGGCAAGCCGAAAGGCGCGGTGCTGACGCATCGTTCGCTGAAGGAAGCGAGCTACGCCTATGCGGCGGAAGTCGATCCGGTTGCGCCGGGTGACGCCATCCTGCATGCCGCGCCGATGAGTCATGGTTCCGGCCTTTATATTCTCGCCCACGTGGCGCTCGGCGGAGTCAACGTGGTGCCGGAGTCGGGCTCGTTCGAGCCGGAGGAAATTTTCGGCCTGTTTCGCCACTGGCGGAACACATCGATGTTTGCCGCACCGACCATGATCAAGCGTCTGGTCGACAGCGATGCGGACTGCGACGCCTCGAGCATTCGCACGCTGATCTGGGGTGGCGCGCCGATGTATGTCGAGGACGCGCTGAAGGCGCTCGACCGCTTCGGCCCGCGGCTTGCGCAAATCTACGGCCAGGGCGAAAGCCCGATGACCATCACGACGCTGTCGAAACATGACATTGCGCGGCGCGAGCACCCACGCTGGCGCGAGCGGCTCGGCTCTGCCGGCCGTGCCTATTCATGCGTTGACGTCATTGTCGCGGACGCTGAGGGCCGCGCGCTGCCGGCGGGCGAGCCCGGCGAAATTCTGGTGTGCGGCGACGTGCTGATGAAGGGCTATTGGAAAAATCCGGAAGCGACCGCCGCCTCGCTGAAGAACGGCTGGCTGTGGACCGGGGACATCGGCAGTTTCGACGCCGACGGCTACCTCACGCTGAAGGATCGCTCGAAGGACGTTATCATCTCCGGCGGCAGCAATATCTATCCGCGCGAGGTCGAGGAGGTGCTGCTCGAGCACGAGAAAGTGCGCGAGGTGTCGGTGATCGGGCGGCCCGACCGCGACTGGGGCGAGGTGGTGGTCGCCTATGTGGTCGGCGAGGCTGCCGCCGCCGACCTCGACGCGCTGTGCCTGTCAAAGATCGCGCGCTTCAAGCGGCCGAAGGACTACGTCTTCATCGATGCTTTGCCGAAGAACAATTACGGCAAGATCCTCAAGACCGCGCTGCGCCAGCGCGACGCAGCGCGCGGGAGCTAAGTCGTGGTCGCGCCGGCCACCGGCCTCTGTCCGCTTTGCGGCGCCGCGACCGACCCGGCGGTGAAGCCGTTCTGCTCGCGCCGCTGCGCCGATATCGATCTCAACCGCTGGCTCTCCGGCGTTTATTCGATCCCGGCCACCGAAGACGACGACGAGGACGGCGAGGCTCCTGACGCGCCCAAAGAGCGCGAATAGTAACGGCATGAAACCCTTGCCGGGGCAGAGGAATTCGCCGGAAAGCCTTTCTGGACAGGCTCTTGGCCAGCCTCTATAAACCCCGGCGCTCTTCCCGTTCCGCGGCCCGTCCGCGGAATCCGGCGCCCAGGTAGCTCAGTTGGTAGAGCATGCGATTGAAAATCGCAGTGTCGGTGGTTCGATCCCGCCCCTGGGCACCATTTCCGATTTTGGCCTTTGATTTTCCTAGAAATTTTCGGCGAAAAGTCTCACCGCTCATATCGGTCTGGTTGGGGGGCGGCGTCTCAGAGCGACATCACCAGATCGACACCGGGAATCCGCGGTTCGATTGTGCCCCGCTTCATCGCGTCGATATTCTCGCGTTTATTGCGCCCGCTCGCGAGCGCGTGCTCGCGCATGCGCGCGGCTGCGCGCTCGCCCTGACGGTGAAGGATGGCATCAAGGATCGCATGATGATCGTCGTGCGCGATTTTGATCTGGGCCTTGCTGCGCTCCGGATCGGTTTGGTCGAATACAATGGCGATCGAAGACACAAGCGGCCGGCGTGATAGCTGCGCGACCGTTTCCGCGATGGCCTGATTGCCCGAGGCGGAGATGACTTCACGGTGAAACTGGCCGTTGAGGTCGATCCAGCGCGCCCGTGTCTCCAGCGCCTCGAAACTCTTGCCGAGAATGGCATCCATTTCTGCAACAGTCTGGCTTAAGGTCTGGGCGATGGCCGAGCCGAGCCCTCGTTCCGCGGCAAGGCGAGCCGCCATGGCCTCGACTTCGCCGCGCACGGCTATGGCGTCGGTTACCTCATCCAGCGAATAGCCGCGCACCCGAAATCCGCGGTTCGGTTCGCGCCGCACCAGGCTTTCCTGTTCGAGCACGCCGAGAGCGAGGCGCACCAGCGTCCGCGATCCACCAAGCTGTTCCGCCAGCGCGATTTCTCCGAGCCGCTCGTTGGAGCGATAAACGCCGGACAGGATGCTTTCGCGCAGCGACTGGGTGATCTCGTCGAGATGGGTGGTCATGGCGTCATGTCCGGTATTGCATGCAATATGCCATTTCTATTACCCGTAGGCTCGCACATAAGGGTTGATAATCCTAATATTGCATGCAATCAAGGAATAAGCTGCGCGGGGGACCGACTGCCGCGCAGCCGCGCTTTAAGGGGGAATTGTCATGCTTGACCGTACCAGCAAGACCCGGGCTGTTCCCGGCCGTCCGCGATTTGACTCGCCACCGCTGGCGCAGAGCCGTCCGCCGCGCTGTCCGCCCTTCGTCGAGATAACGAATTCGGACCAGTTGTTGCCGTATCTCGATCACGTGGCCAAGCGCCCGTACAACCACGGCCTGAATGCCTGTTGGGACTTGAAGGAAGGCGAGCGCGTCCTGTTGCGCGTCGACAATTGGCACAGCGACCTCACCATCGAGGCCTGCAAGAAGATCCTCGAGAAATACAAAGTCAAATTCGAGATCAAGAAGATCGACCGCGGCCCGGTGCCGCAATGGGTCGGCGCCGATGAGGTCGACTATTACCTGTTCCGCACCAAGGAACTCGCCGAGTGGATGGACTGGTGGGAAGAGGAAGAAAAGAAGCAGCAGTACGACAAGATCCTGATGGGCTATGGCGGCCCGGTGCTGGCCGAGCGCTACATCAAGATCCAGCGCATGCCCTTCATCACTCCTGAAATACTCGCGTCGCCGGCGCACGCAATGCCGATCGAAGTCCTGAATGCGATCGACCGCTGGACCTGGGACCGCGTGCGCACTGCCAAACGTGCCCGCATCGTCGATCCGGAAGGCACCGACATCGAATTCACCAATCACGCGGAATACTACGACAGCAAGCGCGAGTTCTATGACCCGGCGCTGACCGCTGCGACCTGGACCGGCAACGAGCACTTCGGCAAGACCTACCTGCCGGGCCACGTTACCGGCCGGCCCTGGATGTTCCATCCGACCAAGGAAGACGGCAACGGCGTCATCGCCGGCACCACCAATCACATTGCGCCGGTCGACTGGACGCAGCTCGTGGTCGAAAATTCCAAGATCGTGCAGATCAACGAAGGCGGCGAATTCGGCCGCAAGCTGCGCGACGTCATGGAGCGCACCAAGGACCTGCAATATCCCGGCTTCCCCGGCAAAGGCATCATGTACTGGTGGGAAGCCTCGATCGGTACCAACCCGCACATCCACCGGCCGCGCAAGGATTTCCCGTCCGGTTTCGTCAATTGCCTCTATGAGCGCGTGCGCTCCGGCGTCATTCACATGGGCTTCGGCACCATTATCTCGTCGATGGCCGAACGCCGCGCCGCTCGCATGGGCCATCTGGTCGGCCATTGGCACGTCCATCTCTATTTCCCGACCTACACGCTCGAGCGCGAGGGCGACAACGAGACGTTGATCGAGAATGGCCGGCTCAAGGCGCTCGATGATCCGAAGATCCGCCAGCTCTGCGCTAAGTATGGCGATGCCGATCTGTGGCTCGACGAATCCTGGAACCCCGCTGTGCCCGGCATCAATATGCCGGGAGACTACTGGGATCACTACGCCAAGGACCCGCTGCACTGGGTGAAGACCGAGCTCGAGGTTTGCCGCAACTACCATCCGATGTTCATGAAGATGGTCGGCGCCGACGGAAAATATTGCCACGGCGCCGGCGCGGAATGGTGGAAGGGCGGTTGCTGCGCGCATAGCGGCCACACATCGAGCGTGCTGCCGGGCAATTGCTGCGGCCACGATCACTGACCGACGAAAAACACGGTGGCCGAATTCGCGAAGCCGCCGGCACGATCAAACGGGAGGAGTACGATGAAATTTGTCCGTCTCGCCGCCAGCGCTGCGGCCATCGCAATCACGGCGTCGTTCGCCGGCGCCGCCGACGCAAAAACCCTGCGCTTCGCCGAATTCGGCCCCAATCGCGGTGACCGCGCCGTCGCCCTGCAATGGTTCGCCGACGAACTCAAGAAGCGCTCTGGCGGATCGCTCGAGCTTGAGTTTCACTGGGGCGGCGCCCTGCTCGCAACCAAGGCGGTGCTGAAGGGCGTCTCCGACGGCGTTGCCGACATGGGATCGATCGTCGGATTCCTGACGCCGAAGGAACTACGCGCTTATAACCTCGCTGACCTGCCGGTCGAGAATTCCGACGAATGGGTCGGCATGCGCGCAGTTTATGAGCTGTCGACGCAGAACCCGGCGCTGAAGAAGGAATTCGACAAGGCCGGCGTCCATTACGTCACGAACTACACCACCGGCCCGATCCAGCTTCTCTGCAAGAAAGAGATCAAGTCGCTGGCCGATCTGAAGGGCCTGAAGGTCCGCGGCTCCGGCCCTTACGGCAAAGCGATGACCGATCTCGGCGCGGCGGTGCAGGGCATGGCCCAGCCGAAAGTGTTCGAGGCACTCGATTCTGGTCTGATCGAGTGCAACCAGAATTACTATTACGCCATCAAGGCCTACAAGCAGTACGAGGTCGCGCCCAACGTGACCGAACTGAACTGGGGGCAGAACATGTCGTTCGGCATCGTCATGAACAAGGCCGCCTATGACGGGCTGACTGCGGCCGAGAAGAAGGCTGTCGACGAGACAGGCGCCGCCTTCATCGACCACTTCGCCAAGGTCATGATCGAGAGCAAGGCCAAGGACAAGGCGGCGATGCTCGCCGGCATCGGCGGCAAGTCGATCAAGATGGTCGAATTCCCCGGCGCTGACCGCGCAAAGATCGTCGAGGCCGGCAAGAAGTATGTCGATGAATGGGTCGCCGGCGTCACCAAGGACGGCCTCGACGGCAAGGCAATCCTCGCTGCCTACGAGAAAAACATCGCTGAGTTTGCGAAGACCAAGGCGTCGAAGGGCTATCCTTGGGGCAAATGAGCGGAGCATCCCGCAGCTGAGCCGCGATCCGTGAGCCTGCACGCCGGCACTGACAGCCATGACGAACTTCCGCCGCGCCCAATCAGCGCGGCGGAACGGCTGTTGCTCATGGGCGGCCTCGTCGCGCTCGCTCTCCTTTGTTTCACAGTCGCCTACACCGTCGTCATGCGGGCAGCCGGCGGCCCGCTCATTCCTGACGACGTCCAGATCGTCCGCCAGCTTCTGGTCGTCGTCATCATCTTTCCGATGGCGGCGGTCACTGCGGCACGCATGCACATCGCCGTGACCGTGTTCAGCAACTGGCTCGCAACACGGCAGAAGCATGCCCTCACGCTGCTTGGCGACATCCTCGGCCTTGCGCTGTTCAGCGTGCTGCTCGCCGGCGCCATCGAACTCTTCTTCGATACGTTCCGGTCCGGCGAATATTTCGACGGCACCATCCAAATCCCCTACTGGTTCGTTCATGGTGCCTATGCCGTCGCGCTCGCCGCCCTGTGGCTGCGCATGCTGACGATGACGTGGGTCGATTTCGGCGCGGCGCGCATGCGCTCCGTGGACCGTTAGCGTCCCGCCATGGAACCGATCCTGCTTGCCTGCCTTGTCCTCGGCCTCGTGCTGGCGCTGATCGCGCTGCGCGTGCCGGTGGCCTTCGCGCTCGGCGTTTCGGCTTCGCTCGGGCTCTTGATCTTCTTCTCGTGGCGGCCTGGCAGCGCCTTCGACCTGGCACGCGGCCTCCGTCCGACCCTGTCGATCCTGACCAGTACGCCGTTTGAATTCATCAGCAATTACGAACTGAGCATGATCCCGCTGTTCATCGCGCTCGGGCATGTCGCCTATGCGGCGGGTATCACCACGGATCTTTACCGCGCGCTGCGGATCTTTCTCGCCCGGGTGCCGGGCGGACTTGCGCTTGCCTCGGTCGTCGGTTGCGGCGGCTTCTCCGCCATCACCGGCTCCAGCGTCGCCTGCGCATCGGCCATGGGCAAAATCGCGGTGCCGGAAATGCTGAGATACCGCTACAATCCGCAGCTTGCGACTGGTGCGGTCGCCGCCGGCGGTACGCTCGGCTCGCTCATCCCGCCGAGCCTGTTGTTTGTCATCTATGCGATCTTCACCGAACAATCGGTGAAGAACCTGTTCCTCGCCGGCATCATCCCGGGTCTGTTGTCGCTTGTTGGCTACATGATCACGGTGATTGTCTGGAGCCGGCTGCGACCGTCGGACGCGCCACAGCCGGATGAAGTCTCGTTGCCAACTGCTGCGCGGATTGCGGCGCTGGTCAGCGTCTGGCCCGTCGTCACGCTGCTCGCCATTATCATCGTCGGCATCTATGGCGGGCTCTTTACGCCGACTGAAGCGGCCGCAGTCAGCCTGACGCTCGCCATTCTGATCGGATTTGGCCGCCGCCAGCTGACATTCGCGAGCCTGGTCGCGTCGCTGCGCGAGACCGTGCTGCAAACCTCGATGATCTTCCTGATCGCGATCGGGGCAAAGATTTTTGTATCGTTTGTGTCGCTCACGCGTGTTTCGCCGGTCTTCCTCGACTGGCTGCAAAGCTCGCAAGCTTCGCTCGTGCTCATCATCGTGGCGATTGTTCTGCTCTACCTCGTGCTCGGCATGTTCCTCGATTCGATCGGGATTTTGGTGCTGACGCTCCCGTTCACCGTGCCACTGGTCGAAGGTTACGGCCTCAACCTGATCTGGTTTGGCGTAGTTGTCATCAAGCTTCTGGAGATCGGGCTGATCACGCCGCCGATCGGCCTGAATGTCTTCGTCATCAAATCAGTCGCGCCGCCGCAGGTGAGCCTCGAGGCGATCTTCCGCGGGGTGGGCTGGTTCCTGCTGCTCGACTTCGTTGTGCTGCTGCTGATCCTGCTGTTTCCGTCACTGTCGCTGCTGATCCCGAATTCCGCTCGCTAGCCGAATTCGCCTGCCGTTTTACTCTGCGAGAGAGGGCCAGATTACGAATCTGGTACTCTCGACCGTTCAACAGTGGGACAACGAAGCAAAAAGCCCTGAGATTTCATAAGCGGGTTAGGTCAGGTGGGACACGGTAAGTTCCTGGCCCCACGATGCTTTGAAGGCCCGCCCCTGGCACCATTTTTTCTCCGTTCGACGTCGAAGGCGACTCGTTCCGCCGCCTGATAGGCTTGCGCTGCCCCGCACGAACCGTTGCGATGTTTGCGGTGCGGAGTGAGCGAGAGGTTCCACGTGCTGCGAAGCAAATTCGCGCCGGCCGATGAAGAGCTTGCGGCCCGGTTCCTCGCCGGACCGTTGAGCGGCAGCGAAATCAAGCCCTATGCGGCGCGGCTGGTCGCGGCGATCCGGGAACGGCCGCATCTCGTGCCGGACGTCGAGGCGGTGCTGCACGCCTATTCGCTGTCGACCGCCGAAGGCCTTGCGCTGATGTCGCTGGCCGAAGCGCTGCTGCGCGTGCCGGACAATGCGACCTCCGATCTGCTGATTGCCGACAAATTGCGCTCCGGGGACTGGTCGCGTCACGCCGCGGACGCTTCGACCCTGATGACCGCGCTGGGGTGGACGCTCGGCGTCAGCGCGCGGGTCGTGGCTTCAGCGGATGAGCCCGAAGACCTCGTGATGGGCGCGATCCGGCGCGTCGGTCTTCCGGCGGTGCGGACCGCCGCGCGGCAGATGATGCGGTTGCTCGGCACGCATTTCGTATTGGGTGAGACCATTGACGCAGCGCTCGCGCGCGCGGCGGACCATCAACGCTATCGCTACTCTTTCGACATGCTCGGCGAGGGCGCGCGAACCGCTGCCGACGCCCGGCGTTACTTTGCAGCCTATGCCGAAGCCATCGAAGCGGTTGGGGCTCAGGCTGCCGGCGACGCGCTGCCGGCGCGGCCGGGCGTTTCGGTGAAGCTGTCCGCGCTGCATCCGCGCTACGAGCCGCTGTCGCGAGATCGCGTTCTCGCCGAACTGACGCCGAAAGTGATCGAGCTTGCGGCGCTGGCGAAACGGCACGATCTCAATTTGACGATCGACGCCGAGGAGGCCGACCGGCTCGAACTGTCACTCGAGGTGATCGATCGCGTGCTCACCGAGCCTTCGCTGGCGGGCTGGGAAGGCTTTGGCCTCGCCGTGCAGGCCTATCAGAAGCGCGCCGTCGAGGTGTTGTCGTGGATCGAAGACCGGGCCGCGGCGACGCGCCGCACACTGTCCGTGCGGCTGGTCAAGGGTGCTTATTGGGACACCGAGATCAAACGGGCGCAGGAACGCGGACTGGCCGACTATCCTGTCTTCACGCGCAAGGCCATGACGGACATGTCCTATGAAGTCTGCGCCCGCAGACTGCTAGCGGCGCGGCCGCGGCTCTATCCGCAGTTCGCAACCCACAATGCGGTGAGCGTCGCGACGATGATCGCCATCGCCGGCGGCGTCGAAGGCTTCGAGTTCCAGCGGCTTCAGGGCATGGGTGATACGCTCTACGAAGCGTTGCTCGCCGATCATCCGGATGCGGCGTGCCGCATCTACGCGCCGGTCGGCGGCCACAAGGACCTGCTCGCCTATCTGGTGCGGCGGCTGCTGGAAAACGGCGCGAATTCCTCGTTCGTCGCGCAGACCGCCGATGCGGCGCTCTCGGCTGACGACCTGCTGAAGACGCCACGTGAGTTGATCGGCTCGGCTGAAGCGGCGCGTCATCCGAAGCTGCCGTTCCCCCGTGACCTGTATCAGCCCGGCCGTAAAGGTTCCTCAGGCGTCGAATTCGGCAGCCGTCTTGAGCTCGATGCGCTGCTCGAAGCCGTCAAAGCCGCGAGGCTGCCGAGCGTCGCCGCTCCTCTGGTCGACGGCGTTGCCGACAGTTCCGGACGGTCGCGGCCTGTCATCTCGCCCATCGATGGCGCCGCGATTGGCTCGGTGCATGACCTCACCAATGCGCAAGCCGCGCGTGCCGTCACGGCGGCGCTGAAAGGCTTCCCGTCATGGAACGCGATGCCGGTCGCGCAGCGCGCGGCCATGCTCGACCGCGCCGCGGATCTGATCGAGCAGCGGCGAGGCTCGCTGATCGCGCTGTTGCAGCGGGAAGGCGGCAAGACACTCGACGATGCGCTCGCGGAAGTCCGCGAGACCGCGGATTTCTGCCGCTATTACGCCGCCGAGGCGCGTAAAACATTGGCTCCGCGCGACCTGCCCGGCCCGACCGGCGAAAGCAATGAGCTGCGCACGCGCGGCCGCGGCGTGTTCGTCTGCATCAGCCCGTGGAACTTTCCGCTGGCGATCTTCGCAGGTCAGGTCGCCGCCGCGCTTGTCGCCGGCAATACGGTGATCGCAAAGCCGGCCGAGCAGACGCCGTTGATCGCCGCCGTCACGGTAGGCTTGCTGCATGAGGCCGGCATTCCGGTTACCGCATTGCATCTTGTGCCCGGCGACGGCCGTGCCGGCGCGGCGCTCACCGCCGATCCGCGCATCGCCGGCGTCGCCTTCACAGGCTCCACCGAAGTCGCGCGTGTCATCAACCGAACGCTCGCCGCGAAAGACGGTCCGATCGTGCCGCTGATCGCGGAGACCGGCGGCATCAATGCGATGATCGTCGATGCCACGGCGTTGCCGGAGCAGGTGACCGATGATGTTATTGCTTCGGCGTTCCGCTCCGCCGGCCAGCGCTGCTCGGCGCTGCGGCTGCTGTGCGTTCAGGACGAGGTGGCCGACCATCTCATTGCGATGATCCAAGGCGCGGCTGCCGAACTTGTCGTCGGCGATCCGCGCGATATCGGGGTACAAGTCGGCCCGGTGATCGACGCCGAGGCAAAGGACAAGCTCGGAGCCTGGATCGCGGCCAAGGCCGGCGCGGTTCGGTTCCGTTGGGATGCCGGCCGCAAGCTACCCGCGCAGGGCGCCTACGTGCCGCCAACGATCATCGAACTGGCCGAGGCGGGCGATCTCGACACCGAGGTGTTCGGTCCGGTGTTGCATGTGGCGCGCTGGCGAGCCGGCGAATTGGACAAGCTGGTCGACCGAATCGTCGCGAGCAACTACGCACTGACGCTCGGCGTTCAGTCGCGGATCGACCATACCGTCGAGCGCATCGTGCGCCGCGTGCCGCATGGCAATGTCTACATCAACCGTAACATGATCGGCGCCGTCGTCGGCACCCAGCCGTTCGGCGGCTCAGGGCTCTCCGGCACCGGGCCGAAAGCCGGAGGGCCGCATTATCTCGCGCGCTTCTGCGCCGAGCAGACCGTGACGGAAAACACCGCCGCCGCCGGCGGCAATGCCAGCCTGCTGACCCAGATCGACTAGGATGTCGGGAGCGAGACGGCGCGCGTGAGCACACCACGTTTCGGCGCGAACAGAAACGCCAGCACGAAGAACGCCGCCTGCACCAGCACGATGCAGGCGCCGGTGGCGCCGTCGATGTGGAAGCTCGCGATGGTGCCGATCGCGGCCGAGGCCATCGCGACCGCGGCGGCAATCGCCAGCATGCGTTCGAAGCTGTCGGTGAGCAGATAAGCGGTCGCGCCCGGGCCGATCAGCATCGCGATCACCAGAATAATACCGACCGCTTTGAGCGAGGCGACGATGGTGAGCGACAGCAGGATCAGCAGGCCATAGTGCAGGATGCGCACCGGCAGGCCGATCGAACGGGCGTGATTGGGATCGAAGCAATAGAGCAACAGGTCGCGCCGCTTCAGCAGCACGATGAATAGCGTTCCGCCGGCGATCAGCGCGGTCTCGATCAGGTCGCGCCAGGTGCCGCCCAGCACGTTGCCGTACATGATTTGATTGTGGTGCTGGTCGGTCTCGACCTTGGTGAAGATGACGAGGCCGAAGCCGAACATGCCGGAAAACACGATGCCCATCACCGTGTCCTCCTTCACGCGGCTGTTCTCCTTCAGGTAGCCGGTGAACAGCGCGCAGGCGAGACCGGCGATAAAGGCGCCGACCGCAAGCGGAATGCCGATCACATAGGCGACGACGATGCCAGGCAGCACCGCATGCGAAATGGCGTCGCCCATCAGCGACCAGCCCTTGAGCACGAGATAGCAGGACAGCACCGCGCAGACCGCCGCGACCAGCAGCGAGACGACAAGCGCGCGCTGCATGAACGGATAGGACAGCGGCACGGTCACCCAGTCGAGGACGGCCGTCATCGTGTGGCTCCGGGCAAGGCGTCGCCGATCACGGCGAGCCGCCGCCGGCGCGCAGCGAGGACGCCGTGCTTGGGCGCGAAGTAGAAGGCCAGCAGGAACAGCAGGGTCTGCAACGAGACGATCACGCCGCCGGTCGCGCCGTCGAGGAAGTAGCTGATATAGGCGCCGACGAAGCTGGTCGTCGTGCCGAGCGCGACCGCGATGATGATGAGCCGGCCAAACCGGTCGGTCAGCAAATAGGCGGTGGCGCCGGGCGTCACCACCATGGCGATGACGAGACAGGCGCCCACGGTCTGCAGCGCCGCAACCGTGCAGGCGCTCAGAAGCGCGAAAAATACGATTTTCAGCATCGTAGTGTTGATCCCGATCGAACGGGCATGGTTCTCGTCGAAAAACGTCACCATCAGATCCTTCCAGATCATCAGCATGACCGCGAGCGAGACCGCGGCGATGATCGTGACTTGAACAACGTCCTCGTCGGCGATGGCGAGGATGTTGCCGAGCACGATGGTCTGGATGCTGACCGAGGTCGGCCAGATCGACGCCATCAGGAGGCCGAGCGCGAACAGCGCCGTGAAGACAAGGCCGATCACCGCGTCCTCGCGCAGCCGCGACTTCTGCTTGACGAAATACATGCCCGCCGAGGCGAGAATGCCGGCGAAGAAGGCGCCAACCGCGAACGGTGCGCCGATGATATAGGCGGCGGCGACGCCCGGCACGATCGAATGTGCCAGCGCGTCGCCCATCAGCGACCAGCCTTTGAGCATCAGATAGGCGGAGAGGAACGCGCAGACGCCGCCGACCAGCGCGCTGACCCACATCGCCTTGAACATGTAGTTGTAGCTGAACGGGATCAGCAGCGTATCGAGGACGCCTTCCATCACGTGTCCCCGTTCTCCTGCCGCTTGCGGGGCTTGTTGTCGTAGAACACGAGCGGCCGCTCGTCGTCGGTCAGCACAGTGACGCCGCGGCTGTCGTCGTCATCGTGCAGCGTGTCGCCGCTGAGCTGGAAGTTGCGCAATACGCCGCCGAACGCATGTTCGAGGTTCTTCTGGGTGAAGACTTCAGCGGTTGGGCCGGCAGCAAAGACGGTCCGGTTGGCGAGCAGCACGACGCGGTCGCAGAAGTCCGGCACGCTGCCGAGATTGTGGGTCGAGACCAGCATCAGATGGCCGGCGGCGCGCAGCTCGCGGAGCAAGCCGATGATTGCCGTCTCGGTCTTGACGTCGATGCCGGTAAACGGCTCGTCGAGCAGGATAATCTGGCCTTCCTGCGCGAGCGCGCGGGCGAGAAAGACGCGCTTCTTTTGCCCTCCGCTCAGTTCGCCGATCTGGCGGTCGCGGAATGCGCTCATGCCGACCCGCTCGAGAGCCTCGTCGACCTTGTAACGGTCGGCGCGCGAGGGGATGCGCAGGAAGTTCATGTGGCCGTAGCGGCCCATCATCACCACGGTTTCAACCAGAACCGGGAAGTTCCAGTCGACGTCCTCGCTCTGCGGTACATAGGCGACCATATTGCGCGCGAGCGCCTCGTCGACCGGTAGCCCGCACAGTCGCACCTCGCCGGCGGACGGGCGCACGAAGCCCATGATGGCCTTGAAGATGGTCGACTTGCCGCTGCCGTTGACGCCGACCAGCGCGCAGATGGTGCCGGGATCGAGTGAGAACGTAGCGTCGTGGATCGCGGTCAGGCCGCTGCTGTAAGTGACGCTGAGGTTCTGCACCGAAACGCTGGAGCCGGGCAGGTGCGTGGGCCGGGCAGGAGCGGCGGCGGTTGATGCGTTCATTTGTCGAAGCCCACTACTTTCCGAAGCCTTTGGCGATGGTCTCGACCGTCACCTTCAGGAGATCGAGATAAGTCGGCACCGGGCCGCTGGCTGCGCTCAGCGAGTCGACATAGAGCACGCCGCCGTAGCGCGCGCCGGTTTCGCGGGCGACCTGCTTGGCGGCACGGTCGGAGATCGTACTCTCGCTGAACACGACGGGAATCTTGTTCTTGCGCACCAGGTCGATCACCTTGCGCACTTGCTGCGGCGTGCCCTGTTCGTCGGCGTTGATCGGCCAGAGATAGGCTTCGCGCAGATTGTAGTCGCGGGTGAGATAGCTGAAGGCGCCCTCGCTGGAGACCAGCCAGCGCTGGCTCTCGGGAATCGCGGCGAGCCGTTTGCGCAACGGTTCGTCGAGCGCCTTGATCTTCGCGGTATACGCGGCAGCGTTGCGGTTATAGGCGTCAGCATTGGCCGGGTCGTATTTGACCAGCGCCTTGCGGATGTTCTCGACATAGATCAGCGCATTGCTCGGCGACATCCAGGCATGCGGGTTAGGCTTGCCGGAATAGGGGCCCTCGGTGATCCCCATCGGCGCGATGCCCTCGGTGACGACGACACCCGGCACTTCCTTGACGTTCTGGAAAAACTTCTCGAACCAGCGCTCGAGATTGAAGCCGTTCCACAGCACGAGATCGGCGGCCTGCGCGCGTACGATGTCGAGCGGCGTCGGCTGGTAGTCGTGGATCTCGGCGCCGGGCTTGGTGATCGACTCGACGATCGCGCTTTCGCCGGCGACGTTTTGCGCGATGTCCTGGATGACGGTGAACGTCGTGACGACGCGGAACGGCTTCTTGCCCGCGCTTTGTGCGAAGGCAGCGCCGCCCAAGGAGAACGAGAGGGTCGCTGCAATCAGCAGCCACCGTGTAGCCGAAACGAAACCCGACAAACTCATGACGCGCGCACCTCGATCGAAGCCCGCAATCCACAGGCGACAGGCGGCACGCTATTGCAATTGCGAATTATTCGCAATAAATTTCGTGCGATGCATAAGCCTATGTTTAAAAAGTGTTTTTGAGCGCGACTGCTTGAGAGCGTAGAACATCGTGGGGATTGGAGTGATGACATACGAACTCGGGGTTTGGTCGGCGCGAAGCCGGCGTGTCGCGACACTGACGTGGACTGAGCCGTCGCCGACTTTGACCGGAATTCGGAGTCGCATTTACACTGAAACTGACGGTTCCCCTCGGGGATCAAAAGGGAACGCGGTGCGGACAATCATGACGTCCAACGCCGCGGCTGCCCCCGCAACTGTAAGCAGCGTGCTTTTGCGCGACGACGCCACTGGATCGCTCGGGTCTGGGAAGGCAGCGCAAGGCGGCAAGCCGCGAGCCAGGAGACCTGCCGTCGGCTGTGGTCACGCGCGAGCATGCCGGTCGGGGTGTATCGGCACGAGCCAAACCGTCGGAGCTTCGTTTCTCCGCCGGCGAGACTTCGTTCGCAGTGACGTGCCACTAACGTTCTGTCCGAGGTCTCTGACATCATGACATCCGTACTCTCCGAATCCGGACGGGCCCTTCAGGCTCGTTCGCGCAGCATCGCTGCGACCCTCGTGGTCTGCATTGGTATCGTCGTCAGCACGACTGCTGGCGCTGCAGAGCAAAGCATCTGGCAGCGCGAGAAGCTGACCGGCGACTGGGGTGGTGCGCGCACCGCGCTCGCCGATCGCGGTATTGAAATCGGCATCGCCTATATCAACGAAACCTTCGCCGTGCTCAGCGGCGGTATCAGCCGCGGCGGTACCTATGAAGGCCGCGGTGACTTCCAGATCGACGCCGATCTCGAGAAGCTGATCGGCTGGACCGGCGGCAAGCTGCATGCCCGGGTGTTCCAGATCGGCAAGACGCGGCGGAATGTCGCCGACCGTGTTGGCAGCATTGCCGACCCAAGCAATATCGACGCGACGCCAACCACGCGATTGTTCACTGCATGGTTCGAGCAGAGCTTCGGCAGCTTCGCTTCGTTGCGGATCGGCCAGCTCGCCGCCGACGACGAGTTCCTCACCAGCACGACGGCGGGCGGCCTCATCAACGGCACCTTCGGCTGGGCCTCGATCACGGCCGCCAACCTGCCGAGTGGCGGCGCGGCCTATCCGCTCGCCACGCCCGGCGCGCGGCTTCAGGTCAACTTCAACGAGCGTATCTCGGCACTGGTCGGGGTGTTCAGTGGCGATCCCGCCGGCCGTAGCTGTTACGACGCCGATCCCAACGCCAACCCGCAGGAGTGCAACAAGCACGGCACCCGCTTTCAGTTCAACGACGGCGCATTTTGGATCGGCGAGCTTCAATATCAGGTCAATCAGGGCAAGGCTGCCAAGGGCCTTGCTGCGGCCTACAAGCTCGGCGTCTGGTATCACTCCGGACGGTTTGCCGATCAGCGAAACGGCATCGATGCGACCGGTGCGACCGTGTCGCTTGCGACCAGTCCACCGACCACGCTGTATCACCGCGGCAACTGGGGTGTTTACGGCGTCGTCGACCAGATGGTCTGGCGCGGCATGGAATCGAGCGTAAGCGTCTTTACCCGCGCCGGCGCGGTGCCGAACGACCGCAATCTGGTGTCGTGGTATGTCGACGGCGGCGTCGGCATCAAAGGCCTGCTGCCGGGCCGCGCCGACGATACGCTCACTCTCGGCGTCGCCCATATCAACATCAGCAATTCCGCTCGCGGGCTCGATCAGGACACACTTCTCGTCAACGGTCCGCCTTATCCGATCCGCAGCTCGGAGACGGTATTCGAGCTGAGCTACATCTTCCAGGTCGCGCCGTGGTGGATGATCCAGCCGGACATCCAGTACATCGTCCGGCCCGGCGGCAATGTGGCCGACCCGAACAACGCGGCGGCCACGGTCGGCAACGCATTCATCGTCGGCGGCCGTAGCACGATTATCTTCTGAAGCTCTCTAGCGGCGCGCGTCGAAGCGCGCCGCGAGGTTCTCGAACAGACCGACCTGCGCCTCGTCGAGGGCGCGGTCGGCGCCGCGCCGCACGAAGATTTTGAACATCGCCTCGCCGTCGGTGTCGAAGAACTGGATCGAGCAGCTGTCGCGGCCCATGAACGGCCGCCGCACGAAGGCGATCGCCGTGCAGCGGTCCGCCTTGATATGGCCGCCGATCGGGCTGTCGCCGTGGATGTTGAAATAGCCGCGGCCGAATTCGCCCGGTGGAATCTTGCCTTTGCATTCGAGCACGATGCTCGGCGTATGCACGATCATGAGCACGTCACCCCATTGGGTGAGGTCGCCCATCACGGTGGTAAAGTCCTCGCCCGCCGCCCAGCGGCAATGTTGCGCCGGCAGCATGCGGGTCGCCTCGAGCGTCGAGACGCCATGCTCGCGCGCCAGCGCTTCGATAATGCCGTCCGGGTTGGCGGCCAGACGCTCCTTCAGTTGCTCAGCCGTGGTCGTCATGGGCGTTCTCCTCAGAGACGGTTTCGCTGCGCGACGGTCAGTGTCTGCGGCAGCACGAATGGCATTCCGGCGGCGGGCAGGTCACCCATCGTCAGGGTGACGCCGAACACATCGGCCAAGAGCCGTTCGGTGATGATCGCGGGCGGCGGTCCGTCGGCGGCAATGCCGCCGCGGTTCATCATCAGAATGCGGTCGGCGAAGGTTGCCGCGAGATTGAGATCGTGCAGCACGGCGACGACGCAGGTGCCCTGCGCTGCGCGTTTGCGGGCGAGCGCCACGAAATCGATTTGATGGTGAAGATCGAGGCTGGCGGTCGGTTCGTCGAGCAGCAGCACGCCGGGCCCGTGTTCGCGCTCGCCGCAGGCGAGTTGCACAAGCACGCGGGCAAGATGCGTCCGATGCTGTTCGCCGCCGGACAGCGTGGTGACGATGCGGTCGCGGAAGCCGGTGAGCCCGACTTCGTCGAGCGCGGCATCAACCAGCGCGCCAGTCATGCGTCCGTGACCGTCGGGCACACCCATCGCCACGACTTCGGCGACGGAGAACGGGAACGCGATCATCGTGCTCTGTGACAGCACCGCGCGATGGCGGGCAAGCATATGCGAGGGATAGCCCGCCAGCGGCCGGCCCCTCAGTCGAACGCTGCCACGGTCCGGCTTGCGGTCGCCGGAAATGACCCGCAGCAATGTCGACTTGCCGGCGCCGTTCGGTCCCGCGATGGCGATTGCCTCGCCCGGCTTGGCCGCAAATGAAACCTCGTCAAGCAGCACTGCCGCGCCGGCACGAACCGTGACCGAAGTTGCTTCGACGGCATTCATCACAGACCAACCAGACCGCGCTGCCTGAGCAGGAGAAACAGAAAGAACGGCGAACCGATCAGCGCGGTGAGGATGCCGATCGGCATTTCCGCCGGCGCGACGATCGTGCGCGCGAAGCTGTCGGCGATCAGCAGCAGCGCGGCGCCGAGCAGCGTCGAGGTCAGCAGCAGCATGGCGTGGCTCGGCCCGATGACGAGGCGCAAGAGATGCGGCACCACGATGCCGACGAACCCAATCACGCCGGCGAACGAAACTGCGGCGCCGACCATCGCCGAGACCAGCACGATGCAAATGCGCTTGAGCCGCTCGACCGCGACGCCTGAATGAAAAGCATCGCTCTCGCCCAGCACGAGCAGGTCGAGCCCTCGCGATACGAACGGCATCGCGAGCAGCATCGCTGCGAGAAAGGGTGCGAGCGTCGCGACCTTCGGCCAGGTTGCACCGCTCAGCGAGCCGAGCATCCAGAACGTGATGTCGCGCAACTGGCGGTCGTCGGCGATGAAAACCAGCATGCCAAGCCCGGCATTGGCGACGGCACCGATGGCGAGGCCGCCGAGCAGGAAAATTGCGACCGAGGTCCGGCTCTCGCGGGTGGCGATGCGATAGAGAATCAACGTGGTGACGAGCGAACCGCAGAATGCCGCGGCGGTCAGCAGGCCGAACGGGATCGTGACAGTGCTCGTTGCAAGCAGCTTGTCGCCGATCACGATGGCCGCCGCGGCGGCGAAGGCGCCGCCGCTCGAAACGCCGACCAGCGCCGGGTCGGCCAGCGGATTGCGAAACAGGCCCTGCATCATGGTGCCGCTGACGGCGAGCAGCGCGCCGATCAGGATGGCGATCACGATGCGCGGCAGGCGGATCGACCACAACACCAGTTCGTCGCGCGCGGCGACGGCGGGGTCGCCATGCGCCGCCGCAATGCCGAGCGCTGCCGGCAGCCGCGACACCGGAATACCCGCAGCGCCGATGCAGATCGAGATCACCACCGCTGCACCGAGCAGGACAACCAGAAACATGACGACATACTGCTTGGCGACCGCGGTTCGCCACCAGGCGCCGGTCGATGCAGGCGACGGCCGGGCCGCGGTGTCGGTCATTTGACGCAGGATTCAAGCGAGCCTGCGTCCCGCTCGGACGGGAACGGCTCGGTCTTCAGCGACGGGTAAAGCTGGCCGAACAGATCGCGGGCGGCGAGCGCCGTGCGTGGCCCGAAACCCAGCATGTAGAGCGCTTCAATCAGATGGAAGGCATTCTGTTTGGCGGCGGGCGTCGTCGAGAGCGCCGGATGGGCGAAGACTTTTTCGGCGGTCAGCGGATCGGTATGGCTGCGCGTCATCGCCAGCACGACGTCCGGTTTTGACGCAACGATCGCTTCGTCGCCGACCGGCTTGTAGCCTTCGTAGTCCGTGATCGCGTTGACGCCGCCGGCAAGGCGAATGATACCGTCGGCCGCCGTCTTGCGGCCGGCGGCCATCGCGCGGTTGTTGACGAACGAGAGAATGAACATGACGCGGACCGGCTTCTTGATCTGCCCGCGCAGCCTGTCGAGCGCCTTGAAGTCGGCGTTCAACACATTGACGATGCAGGTGCCCCGTCCGTTGTCGCCGATGCTGCGCGAGACGATCTTCACCTTTTCGACAATGCCGTCGGCGGTGAAGTGGTCGGGCACCAGGACTAGAGGAATCTTCGCGGCCTCGAGCACCGCCAGCGTTTCCTTCGGGCCCGAGCCCTCGGTTGCGATGATGAGGCTCGGCCGCACACCAAGCACGCCCTCGGGCGACAGTTGGCGCATGTAGCCGACGTTCGGCTTGTCCCTGAGCGCCTGCGGCGGATACTGGCTGGTCACGTCGACAGCGGCGATCTTGTCCTGCGCCCCGAGCGCGTAAAGGATCTCGGTAATCGAGCCGCCGACCGCGACGGTTCGGCTGGCGTCCCGCGCGATTACCGGGTGGCCGGCTGCGTCCTTCAACGCATCGTCGGCGAATGCGCCGCCGGCGGACGCGAGCGCGCCGGCGAGAGCAAGGCCACGCATCAGATAAAGCCCGGCTGAGCGGGACGCGCCGGTCATGACCTTCTCCCTATTTGGTCAGAATGAGTTTGTTCTGCGCGGTCAGCCGCAGCCGGTAATGGTCGTCACCGTGTTCGATGATGATCTCGCGCGTGCCGATGAACAGGTCGCGGCTGTCGATCCGGTCGCCGCCGACAGCAATGCTGCGCCGGCCACCTGTAGAAGCGGCGCCTGTATTGCCGTAGCCGGCGCCTTTATTGGCGCGCTCGACGCTCTGTTCTTTGGTCTTGTCGTCAGCCATTGTATTCGACTTGCCGGGATCGAAGTAAATCTTGTGTATTCGTTCTAATAATCTTTAGTTTAGAGCAGTTTTAAACTACAAAAACTCTAGTTTAGAGTGTCTATAATCTAAATTAAACTGCCTTGACTTGAGTAATGCGTCTCAATATCAAAATCAATACTTGAGGTGGCGAAGAATTCATCGGCCGCCCGAAGCCAGCAAGCCGCTGCCAGACGTTCCAGGCAGCCGCCCGCCAGCCACGTCGAAAAACAACAAACGTGCGTTTGGGGGCTTCAATGGTTGTGCGGTTGCGGGGCGCGAATGCGCTGCTGGCGGGAGTGTCACTGATTGCGTTGGCGACGGGCTCGGCGAATGCCCAGCGGGTGCGAGACGTGCCGTCACCGGTCTCGGTGATCTCGCTCGATCAGATCACCATCTCGTCGGACAAGGTGGAAGGCACGGTGTTCGACTCGCCGTCGACGGTGTCGGTCAAGACCGACAAGGACATCGACCGGCAGAATATCAACACGTCACGCGAACTCGTGTTCGACGAGCCCGGCATTTCCGTCGGCAATCAGCCGTTTCGCGGCGGCTCGACCAACTTCATCATTCGCGGCATCGGCGAAAACCGCGTTCGACTGGAAGTCGACGGCTACAAGGTTCCGGATTTCCCCGGCAGCAATATCGGCGCCGGAAACTACTCCCGCGATTTCGTTGACTTCGACGCGCTCAAGCGCGTGGAAATCATCCGTGGTCCGGCCTCCGCACTCTACGGCAGCGACGCGATCGGCGGTGTCGTGTCCTTCATCACCAAGGATCCAGCCGACTACCTGGCGACATTCGGGAAGAACTCCTTCGCGTCGGGCAAGGTCGGTGTCGATACGACCGACAACAGCGTCTACGGAACCGCGACTGCAGCCGGGCGCCTTGGCCCGTGGGAAACGATGCTGCTTTACACGCACCGTGACGGCCGCGAGACCAAGCCGAATACGGACGTGCTCTCGCCCAATCCGCAGCGCTATGTCCGCGACAACGTGCTGTCGAAGCTCGTGTTCAGCGATCCGATGGTCGGTACCTGGAAGCTGACGACCGAATTCATGCGCCACAGTGTGAACACCCAGCTCAACACCGAGGAAGTGACGACCTCCGCGGCCTTCTCGCCGCCGTTCGGATCGCGGGTGTTCTCGTCCGACGGCGACGACTCGACCACGCGGCCGCGCATCAGCTTCGAATGGAACTCGCCGCACAAGACGCTATTCTGGGATACCATCACGACCAAATTCTACTGGACCCAGGTCAACAAGCTCGAACTGACCGACCAGTACCGCGCGACCAGCGCGGCTGCGACGACGCCGAACCGTTTCCGCCACAGCGAGAATCGATTCGAGCAGGATATTCTTGGCGGCGAGTCGCAGGCCAATCTGATACGGAATTTCGCCGGCTTCGACCACAACATCATCTACGGCATCACGGCCGACAAGACGGAGACCGCACGGCCGCGCGACCGCTACGAGACCAATCTTGTGACCAATGTCACGACCAAGACGGTGGCGGGCGAAACCTATCCGAACAAGAATTTTCCGGACACCAGCACCTACAACGCCGCATTCTATGTCCAGGATATCATGCAGCGCGGCGCGCTGCGCATCATCCCGGCGGTACGGTTCGATTACTATCATCTGACGCCGCATCCGGACGCCGATTTCAACCGCTCGAACCTGACGGGGATCACGGTCAGCGAGCAGACCGAGACATCGGTGTCGCCGAAACTCGGTGCGACCTATGACCTGACGCCGAACTACCGGCTGGTCGCGCAGTATGCGCACGGTTTCCGCGCGCCGCCTTACGACAACATCAACTTCGGATTTCGCAACGCGATCTTCGGCTACGAAATCCTGCCGAACGGCAATCTCAAGCCTGAAAAGGTCGACAGCTTCGAGGGCGGTATTCGCGGCCGCTTTGACGGCGGTTCGAACTTCTATCTGACCGCGTTCTACAACAAATATAAGGACTTCATCGAAACCGTGACGGTCAACACCGCGGCGACGTCGCCGAGCGGGCTGCTGCAGTTTCAGTACCAGAACACGCCGAAGGTCACGATCTATGGCTTCGAAGGCAAGGGCGAATGGTGGATCAACACGATCTGGGCGGTCTACGCCGGTTTTGCCTACGCGCACGGCACCAACGATCAGACCGGCGCGGCCATCGACTCGGTCGATCCGTTCACTGCGATCAGCGGCGTCAAGTTCCGCTACATGGGGTTCGTTGGCGAGGCCCGGGTTCGCTACGTCGCGGAGAAAGACCGCGTCAGCGACCCGACCACGATCTACATCGTGCCGGCGCATACGACGCTCGATCTCCTGCTGTCCTACGCACCAAATCCGCACTGGACGATCAACGCCGGCGTCTACAACGTGACCGATGTGAGCTACTTCAATCCGTCCGACGTGGCGGGTCTTGCGACCACCACCACCAATCTCGAACTCTACCGGGCACCGGGACGGACCTTCGCGATGAATGTCATCGGGCGCTGGTAGCCGCGCCGTCCCGCAAACCATCGACGAACAGGAACCGAGGGGAAGAGAACAAAGAGAAGCCTAGGGAAACAGGTTGCCGATTGCGGCTGACAGCGGACGTCTTCGTTTCCGGACCGGACAGCGAAGGCGCCGCTGCCGGCTGTATTGACGCTTTCGCCGCCAACTGACAGCAAGGACGACATCAGGAGCAATGACGATGTTTATCGCGATGAACAGGTTCAAGGTGAAGAAGGGCTCGGAGCAGGCCTTTGAAAATGTGTGGCTGACCCGCGAGAGCTATCTCGATCGGATGAAGGGGTTCGTCGAATTTCATCTGCTGAAGGGCCCGGAGGCCGAGGATCACACGCTTTATTCCTCGCACACCGTGTGGGCGAGCAAGGCTGATTTCGAAGCCTGGACCAAGTCCGAGGAATTCCGCGCCGCGCATGCACGCGCCGGCAACCAGAACACCGGCCCGCTCTATCTCGAGCACCCGAAGTTCGAGGGCTTTGACGTGCGGATGACGCAGACCGCCAGGAAGGCGGTCGCCTGAACCCGGCTTACTTCGTGTCCGGGATGCGTGGCAGGCCAAACTTGCTGCGCGCCCAGACCCGCTCATGTACGTAGTAAAGTATGAGCTTGGTCAGGATTTCGGAGACGCTGATTGCAGCGGAAATCTTGGCGCTGCCGGTGAAGATGTAGGACAACACGAAGGTGTCGAGGCTGCCGGTGGTACGCCAGGTGATGGCCTTGGCGATGCTGCGCAGCGGCTTTTCGCGCGCCTGCGACAGCCAGTGTGCGACATTCGCAACGAGGGTGTGACTTTCGGGATTGTGCGCTGAAAAAGAGGCCGCTTCCCCCGTCGCGAGCGGCTCCTCGATCAGGCCAAGCGCCACGGTTTCGTTGGTCAGCCGGTCGATCAGGATGAAGCCGCCGAGTTCGCGGTTGTCGCGGTAGCGCGTGAGCGCGAGCGGCACGTCGAAATCGACCGTGACCGCGGCGAGATCGTTGATGCCGACGCCACGGGCCTCGACCTCGGAATAATCGAAGACGTTGACGGTATGACGCACGGCGGACACGGTGGCCGCGGTGGTTTTGGTTGCGATCTTGACGAAATAGGACGCGCCGGTCGCAAGCGGGGCCTGCGACATCCACAGCAGGTGCGCGCGGGCATGGCGGGTCACCGTCGCCGCTTGCGCCTGCGTGACGATCACGTCGCCGCGCGAGACGTCGACATTATCTTCAAGCGTGATCGTCACCGACTGGCCGACCACCGCCTCGTCGAGGGACTTCTCCGCAAGCCAGATATCCTTGACGGCGCTGCGCACACCGCTCGGCTGGATCGTGACGGCGGTGCCCGGCGTCACCCGGCCGCTTGCGACAAAGCCACTGTAACCGCGGAAATCCGAATTCGGCCGGCTCACCCACTGCACGGGAAAGCGGAAGGCGTCGTCGGTCGCGTTGTCCTCGACGTCGACGGTTTCCAGATGATCGAGCAGCGACGGGCCGCGATACCACGGCATTGCCGCCGACGGGGAGGAGATGTTGTCGCCGAGCTTCGCCGAGATCGGGATCGGCACGACGCTGGCGAAGCCGAGCTTGCCAGCCAATGCACGAAACTCGTTCGCGAGCTCTTCGAAACGCTGCTGCGAATACCCGACCAGATCCATCTTGTTGACCGCCAGCACGACGTGGCGAATGCCGAGCATCGACACAATGAAGGCGTGGCGCTTGGTCTGCGCGGTCGCGCCGTTGCGGGCGTCGAGCAGGATGACGGCGAGGTCGGCGGTCGAGGCGCCGGTCGCCATGTTGCGGGTGTATTGCTCGTGGCCCGGCGTGTCGGCGACGATGAAGGAGCGCCGCTTCGTCGCGAAATAGCGATAGGCGACGTCGATGGTGATGCCCTGTTCGCGCTCGGCGGCGAGGCCGTCGACCAGCAGCGCGAAATCGAGGTCGTCGTTCTGGGTGCCGTGGCGCTTGGAATCCTTCGTCAGCGACTCCATCTGGTCGTCGAGGATGAGCTGGCAGTCGTAGAGCAGGCGGCCGATGAAGGTCGACTTGCCGTCGTCGACCGAACCGCAGGTGATGAAGCGCAACAGCCCGCTGGGCCCGGCCTCGGCGGGGGATACGTCGCCGCGCACCGGAGCAAGATTCGGGGCGTCGTTCCGGCGCAATGCCGCGGGCATATGCATCAGAAGTATCCTTCTTCTTTTTTCTTTTCCATCGAGGCGGCGCCGTCGTGGTCGATCAGGCGGCCCTGACGCTCGGAGACGCGCGATTGCTTCATCTCGGCGATGATGTCCTCGACGGTGGCCGCGTCGCTTTCGACCGCGCCGCTCAGTGGATAGCAGCCGAGCGTGCGGAAGCGGACCTTGCGCACTTCCATCAGTTCGTCAGGTTCGAGCGGCAGCCGTTCGTCGTCGCACATGATGAGCGTGCCGTTACGCCGTACGACCGGGCGGCGTTCGGAGAAGTAAAGCGGCACAATCGGGATGTTCTCGCGCGCGACGTACATCCAGATGTCGAGTTCGGTCCAGTTCGACAGCGGGAAGACGCGGATCGTCTCGCCGGGCTGGATGCGTGTGTTGTAGAGCCGCCACGGCTCGGGGCGCTGGCGCTTGGGATCCCAGCGGTGGCCCGGCGCGCGCAACGAGAACACGCGTTCCTTGGCGCGCGATTTTTCCTCGTCACGCCGCGCGCCGCCGATCGCAACGTCAAAATTGAATCGGTCGAGCGCCTGTTTAAGCGCCTGCGTCTTCATGACGTCCGTGTAAGTGCGCGAACCCGAGGCGAACGGCGTCACGCCGGCCGCAAGGCCTTCCTGATTGGTATGGACGAGGAGATTGAGCCCAAGCTCCCGCGCGCGCCGGTCGCGGAACGCGATCATCTCACGGAATTTCCAGGTGGTGTCGATGTGTAGCAGCGGGAAGGGAACGCGGCCGGGATGAAACGCCTTCATCGCCAGGTGCAAAAGCACCGAGGAATCCTTGCCGATCGAATAGAGCAGAACCGGGTTGCGGCTTTCCGCCGCCACCTCGCGGATGATGTAGATCGCCTCGGCTTCCAGCCGGTCGAGATGGGAGAGCGGGCTCATCTCAGCGGCTCCCGGTCGCTTCGGCGGCCGCGTTCGTGCGCGCAGGGTGGTCGAGGTGCAGGCCGCATTCCTTCTTGGCTTCGTTCTCCCACCACCAGCGGCCGGCGCGTTCGGGCTCGCCGGTCTCGAGCGCGCGCGTGCAGGGCGCGCAGCCGATTGAGGCGAAGCCTGCGGCGTGCAGCGGGTTGAGCGGGATATTGGCGGATTTGGCGAGGTCGAGAGCGCGGTCGCGCGTCCAGTCGAACAACGGATTGAATTTGAGGAGTTGCCGCGTGTCGTCGGCCTCGGCCAGTGTCACGCTGCCGCGCTGCTGCGACTGATCGGCGCGCAGACCGGTGATCCAGCCGGCGGCGCCGGACAGCGCGCGTTCCAGCGGTTCGACCTTGCGGACACGGCAGCAGGCCTGCCGCGCCTCGACCGAATTGTAGAAACCGTTGATGCCCTGCCGGGCAACCAGCGCCTCGACGGCGGAGTGGTTCGGATAGAACGGCGCGATCTTGCGGCCGTAGCGCAGCTCGGTGCGCGCCCATACGTCGTAGGTTTCCGGGAACAGCCGGCCGGTGTCGAGCGTAACGACTTCGGCGTCGATGCCGCTCTGGTGCAGGACATGCGTCACGACCTGGTCTTCGAGCCCGAAGCTGGTCGTGAATACGAGACGCCCGGCCACCGCGTCGCGCAGGCCGCGCAGCCGCGCGATTGGATCGCACGTCGTTAATGACTCATTGAGCGTTTTCGCAATCGACGACAAATCAGCCGCATCGCCGCCAATTCCGGGGGCGTCACGTGTATTGCCGAGCGATTGCGTGTCGACCGTGTGCATCGCTGCACTAAATCGGCAGCGTCAAACGACTGTCAATTACAAGGAAATTTCTTTGTTCGCGCATTGAAAGCACAGACGTCGCGCCTCGCGGCGATCGGCGGCAACATTCATCTTTCGATAAAAAGCCGCAGACTCTTCATGTCGGCGATTGTGGCGCAGACAGCATGTCCGTGCGGTCTGCCGCTCGACACGACGAATAACTTTCTTATTTTCCCGGCCATATTGCCCCGCCGCATGTCGTGGTTCACATCATTTGCCGGACATTCGCAAGGATTGACTGCGACGTGACGGCGAGCATTCCGAGAACCGCGCCCTTCGAGGACGAAGAGATTGAGTTGCTGAACCGCGTCGTCGGACCGGCAACGCCGCTGCAGCGCGCCTGGCTTGCAGGCTTTCTCGCCGGCATCGAGGCTGCGGAAGGTTCGCCGGGTATCCACGCGCCGGCGGCGCCGCCGGCGCCGGCTGAGCCGATCAACATCGTGTTCGCGAGCGAATCCGGAAATTCAGAGCGCCTTGCCGGCGATCTCGCGAAGATCGCGCGCAAGAACGGCCTCAAGCCGAACATCATCGACATGGCCGATCTCGACATGGCCACGCTTGGCGCCGTCAAGCGTCTCGTTTTCATCGCCGCGACCTGGGGCGAGGGCGATCCGCCGGCCCGTGCGGTACGCGCCTATGGGGAGCTCATGAGCGACGCCGCGCCGAAGCTCGACGGCGTCGAATTCGGCGTGCTGGCGCTCGGCGACACCGCCTATGTGGAGTTCTGCGCGATCGGCAAGAGAATCGATGAACGCCTCGCCGCATTGGGCGGCAAGCGTGTCGTTGATCGCGTCGATTGCGACCTCGATTTCAACGAGCCGGCGGCGGACTGGATCGGCCGCGCCGTCAAGGCGCTGGCGCCGCCGGACGCCGGCCGCGGCACGGTCATCGCCGTCGATTTCGGAAAAACCGGTGCGGCCCCGAAGACCGACATCGTCGAGGCTGAAATCGTCGAGCATACCGACCTCAATTCGTCGCGCTCGGACAAGGAGACGATCCATCTCGCGCTGTCCTTCGAGGGCGCGGCTCCGCCCTATGAGCCGGGCGACTCGCTCGATCTCTACCCGGAAAACGATCCGGCCGAAGTCGACGAGCTGCTCGCCGCCGCCGGCCTTGCCGGCGATCCGGCGCTGCGCACCGAGTTCATCAAGTCGCGCGACATCACCACGTTGTCGCTGAAATCGCTCGAGACCTATGCCGAGAAAACCGGCCATCAGTACGTCAAGCAACTGATCGCCGACGGCGCGGCGCGCGACTGGATCGTGGGCCGCCAGTTGATCGACCTGATCGTGACATTCCCGATCGCACTCACCGCCGACCACCTGCGCGCCGTCACGCGCACGCTCGCGCCGCGCGCCTATTCGATCGCGTCCTCGCGCCGGGAGTTCGAGGATGAGGCTCATCTGCTGATTTCCGCCGTGCGCTACGATAGCCACGGCCGTGCCCGCAAGGGTGTCGCTTCAAATTACATCGCCGAGCGCATGAAGAAGGGCGGCCGCGTCCGCGTGAAGCTCAAGGCGAACAAGCATTTCCGCCTGCCCGCGCCGGACAGGGACGTCATCATGGTCGGCCCGGGCACCGGCGTCGCGCCGTTCCGCGCTTTCGTTCAGGAGCGCCGCGCGACGCAGGCGAAGGGTCGCAACTGGCTGTTCTTCGGGGACCGTCAGTTCACCCATGATTTCCTTTACCAGCTCGACTGGCAGGAGGCGCTGAAGGACGGCGGCCTGGCGCGTCTCGATGTCGCTTTCTCGCGCGATCAGCCCGAGAAGATCTACGTGCAGGACCGCATCTGGGAGCAGCGTCGTGACGTCGTCGCATGGCTCGACGGCGGGGCGCACTTCTATGTCTGTGGCGACGCCAAGGCGATGGCCAAGGACGTCCGCGCTGCGCTGGTGCGCGCCTATGGCGACGTGAAATCGTTGTCGGCCGATGCTGCGGAACAGGCTGTCGCCGCGCTCGAGCGCGACAAGCGCTATCTGACCGACACCTACTGACCGCCGCTCGCGGCCCAAAACTATGACCGACGATCTTTCGCGCAACGAATATATCAAGGAAGCGAGCGACTACCTGCGCGGTACGCTCGCCGAAGGCCTGCGCGAGCAGGCGACCGGCGCGATCGTCGAGGACGATCAGCAGCTCGTCAAATTCCACGGCATGTATCTGCAGGACGACCGCGACCTGCGCCCCGAACGCACCCGCAAGAAGATGGAGAAGGCGTTCTCCTTTATGATCCGGCTGCGGATTTCCGGCGGCGTGCTGAGCGGCCAGCAGTGGCTCGCGCTCGACAAGGTTGCGCGCGATTATGCGAACGGCACCGTGCGCCTCACCACCCGGCAGACCATCCAGTATCACGGCGTCATCAAGTCGAACCTGAAGGCGACGATGAAGGAGATCGACGCCATCCTGCTCAACACGATTGCGGCCTGCGGCGACGTCAATCGCAACGTCATGTGCAATCCGAACCCGTATCAGTCGAAGGCGCATGCGAGCGCCATCGATCTGGCGCGCGCGCTTTCGGACCACCTGATGCCGCGCACCCCGGCCTGGCGGGAGATCTATCTCGACGGCGAGCGCATCGCCGGCGGCGAAGAGGAAGTGGTGGAGCCGATCTACGGCAAGACCTACCTGCCGCGGAAATTCAAGACCGTCATCGCCGTGCCGCCGTCGAATGACGTCGACATTTTCGCGCACGATCTTGGCTTCATCGCCATTCTCGACGAGGCGGGCGTGGTGCAGGGCTGGAACGTGACGGTCGGCGGCGGCATGGGCATGACCCATGGCGAGCCCGACACCTATCCGCGCACCGCCGATGTCATGGGATTTGTAGCGACCAAGGACGCCGTGGCCGTCGCCGAAGCCGTTGTCACCGTGCAGCGCGACTGGGGCGATCGCAAGAATCGCAAGCACGCGCGGCTGAAATACACCATCGAGGACCGTGGGCTCGATGCGTTCCGCGCCGAGGTCGAGAAGCGCGCGGGCGTGAAACTTGAAGCGCCGCGGCCGTTCAAGTTCACATCGACCGGCGACCGCTACGGCTGGACGCAGGGCGACGAAGGCGACGGCCGCGCGCACCTCACATTGTATGTGCAGAACGGCCGGCTGATGGACGCGCCGGGCCGCAAGCAGCTCTCCGCGCTGCGAAAGATCGCCGGCATGGACATCGGCGATATCCGCATCACGGCGAACCAGAACGTCATCATCGCCAATGTGCCGCTGGCGCTGCAGGCCGAAATCACCGAGATCGCGCGCGAGGCCGGGCTGCTGGCGCCGTGGTCCGGCCTGCGCCGCAACGCCATGGCCTGCGTCGCGCTGCCGACGTGCGGCCTGGCGCTCGCCGAAAGCGAACGCTATCTGCCGGGCCTGATCGACGCGCTCGACCAGCGGCTCGCCGCGCACGGGCTCTCGGCCGACGACATCGTCATCCGCATGACCGGCTGCCCGAATGGTTGCGCCCGGCCTTTCCTCGCTGAAATCGGCCTCGTCGGCAAAGGACCGGGCCGCTACAACCTTTATCTCGGCGCGGCGTTCGACGGCTCGCGGCTGTCGAAACTCTATGCCGAGGATGTCGACCACGACGCGATTATCAAGGCGCTCGATCCCGTCTTCGCGGCCTATGCCAAGGAACGGCAGACCGGCGAACGCTTCGGCGATTTCACCATCCGTGCCGGCTTTGTCGCGAAGACCGGCAATGGCGCCGACTTCCATGCCAATACCGGCGCGGGCCGCTCCGCATGAACGCGCGTCCTGAAACGGTTCCGGCCGCGCCGCCGCGCATGGGAAGGCTTGCGCGGTTACCCGTATTTTTTGCGCTGACGGCCAAACGGGCCGTCGTCGCCGGCGGCAACGCCGCCGCCGCCTGGAAGGCTGAGTTGCTGTCGGCCTGCGGCGCGCAGGTCGAGGTCTATGCCAGCGGGCCCTGCGAAGAGTTGCTGGCGCTTGCGGATGCGCCGCCGGACGGTTCGATCACGATCGTTCGCCGCAGTTGGACGTCGGACGATCTGCGCAATGCTGCGCTGGCCGTGGGTGCGTTCGACGACGACGCAGGGGCGTCAGCCTTTGCCGCGGCGGCACGTGACGCTGGCGTACCCGTAAATGTGATCGACAAGCCTGCGTTCTGCGATTTCTCGTTCGGTGCCATCGTCAACCGCTCGCCGCTCGTCATCGGCATCTCGACCGACGGCGCGGCGCCGGTCTTCGCGCAAGCCGTGCGTATCCGTATCGAGGCGCTGTTGCCGCAGGGCTTCGCATTGTGGGCGGCCGCCGCGTCACGCTGGCGGACGAGGCTCAAGGCGACGTCGCTGTCCTTCGCCGGCCGCCGCCGCTTCTGGCAACTGTTCACGGCGAAGGCAGTCGGCAATCCCGCCGAAATGCCGGCCGAGCGGGACTTCGCTCGTTTTGTCCGGGAGGTTGAGGCCGCCGGTACCACGGTCGAGAACGGGTCGATCACATTGGTCGATGCCGGTCCCGGCGATCCTGAACTGTTGACGCTGCGTGCCGTCCGCGCGCTGCAGTCCGCCGATGTCATTCTGTACGACGATGTCGTGCCTGCCGCGGTTCTCGACTTCGCGCGCCGTGAGGCGAACCGTGTTGCCGCCCGCGGCGGCGACAGCGCAATGGCGGCGGTCGATTTGGCCCGTCGCGGTAAACGTGTCGCGTGGCTCGTCCAGAGGGAGGACCGTGGTGGCAGCGCGATTCGCGACGCGCTTCCTGACGATATCGCGGTGACCGTTATTCCAGGTGTTACGACAGAGTCTCAGCCGCGGGGCTTTTTCGGTCTTCTCGCGCGCGTGGCGCAGCCGGCGCGGCACTGAGCAGCCGCACGACGCGCCTGCCGGCAG
Source organism: Pseudolabrys sp. (assembly GCA_050184975.1). Lineage (GTDB taxonomy): Bacteria > Pseudomonadota > Alphaproteobacteria > Rhizobiales > Xanthobacteraceae > Pseudolabrys. The sequence continues at coordinate 56,208 of JBFWZV010000005.1, forward strand.
CGGCCTCGCGCGAACACAAGTCATCGATATCCGGCTGCCATGGCGCGACCGCGATGCGCCGCGCTTCGCGCCGGGCGAAATCCAGCACGGCGTCGCAAATCATCTCGTCGTAAACCAGCACGTCGGCCGATTGCAGCGCGCGCAGCGTATCGAGCGTCAGCCGGCCCGGATTGTCGGCGTCGACATTGAAGGTCGAGACGCTGCCGCGCTCCGCCGTCGGGCCCAGGGTTCCAGCGGTGTGCATGAGTTCGGTGAAATCCCGCTCGCCGGGCACATGCTCCGGCGCATCAAGCGCGCGCGCCGTGAACAGGTGCCAGAACTTGCGCCGTGCCGCGAACGACAATCCCGATGCGCCGACCTCCGCGCGCCAGCGCGAGGCCGCCGCCGTCCATCGCGCGAAGCCCTGCGGCAGCAACGCTTCGAGCCGCGCGCGTACGGCCTGTGCGAAAACCGGCGCCGCGCCGTCGGTCGAGATGCTGATGACAAGCGGCGAGCGGTTGACGATGGCGCCAAACGAGAAATCGCAGAACGCCGGCTTGTCGATGACATTGACCGGCACGCCGGCGTTGCGCGCAGCGAGCGCAAACGATGCCGCCGCGTCATCGTTATCGCAGGCGCCGACCGCGATCGCCGCGCCGGCGAAATCGTCCGCCACCCAGTCGCGAAGATGAATAGTGATCGCGCCGGCAGGTGGGTTGGCGGCAAGCGCCCGCAACTCCTCGCAGGGTTCGCACGAATAGACCTCGACGGCCGCGCCGGCAGCCGACAGCAGTTCGGCTTTCCACGCTGCCGCCGCGCTGCCGCCGGCGACCAGCGCGCGCTTGCCGAACAGCGCGAAGAAGACCGGCAGGCGTGCCAGCCGCTGGATGCGGCGCGAGGGCTGGTCAGGCGGGTTGAGCGGCGCGTTCATCGTTCAAGATCCTTCGCAGCTCCGGCAGGCAGGAGCCGCAATTGGTGCCGGCGCGCAGCGCCTGGCCGATCGCCGCGACATCCGTTGCGCCATCGTTCGCGATCGCCTCGCGAATGAGATTGAGGCCGACGCCGAAGCAGGCGCAGATGACAGGGCCGGGGTCGGGCAGGCCGTCGGCGGACTTGCCGGACAGGAGCGCGCGGCGGCTGATGTCGGGCAGTGCCTCAGCAGCGAGCTGCGCCTTCACCGCGTCCCACTGCGGTGCAGCGCCCTCGGGGCCGATGAACAGGCAGCCGGCAAGCCGGCCGTCGATAAAGGCTGCGGCACGATAGGTGCCGCGCGGTTCGTCGGAGTATTCGGCGATCTCGGCGTCGGCGCTGAACATGGCCGTCAGGCGTTCACGCCAGCTTGCGGGCGTCTCGTTGCTGGCGATGCGCAGGCCGACGCCGTGGTCGACCGCAAGCCGCGACCACCAGGTCTCGCGCGGCAGCGTCATCATCTCGCGCGCCAGAATGAAGCCGCGTGTCGCATAGGCGACCGGCGCAATCGCCGCCGGCGTTGCCTTGGCTTCCGGCTGGCCGGAATAGGGATCGGTGGCCGGATTGACCAGTTCGCCGACGCGGCCCGAGGACGATGTCGCGTCGCTCCAGTGGATCGGCACGAACAACGAGCCGCGGCGTTGGCCGGCATCGATGGCGACCTTCAGCACGCATGCGCCGTGAGGCGTGGTGACCCGCGCAAAGCCGCCGGCAAGGCCGGCCGCTTGCGCATCATCGGGATGGACCTCGACAAATGGCTCAGCGCAGTGTTCCGCGAGCCGCGGGCTCATGCCGGTGCGCGTCATGGTGTGCCAATGGTCGCGCACGCGGCCGGTGTTGAGGCGGAATGGAAACTGGTCGTCGGTTGCGCTCTTCGGCGCCGGCGGCTCCGGCGCATGCAGTTTCGCCTTGCCGTCCGCCGTATAGAACTTGCCCTTGGCGAAGAAGCGTGAGGCGCCACGCGGCTCGCCCGTGCGTGCCGGCCATTGCACCGGCTCGAGCGCGTTGAAAGCCTGGTCGCTCAGGTCCGCCAGCCCGCCGATATCGAAGTCGCGCGCGCCGCCGTTCTCGAACGTCGACAGCGCGGCGTGCTCGCGGAAAATGTCGGCGGCGTTGCGATAGGGGAACGCCTCGCCGAAGCCCATGCGCTTGGCGACTTCGCTGACAATCCACCAGTCGGGTTTGGCCTCGCCCGGCAGCGGCAGGAAGGCGCGCTGGCGCGAGATGCGCCGCTCGGAATTGGTGACGGTGCCGTCCTTCTCGCCCCAGGCGGCGGCCGGCAGCAGCACGTGGGCGCCGGCGCTGACGGTGTCGTTCGAGACCACGTTTTCGGAAACGACGAGCAGGTCGAGTTTTTTCAGCGCTTCGCGCACCGCGCTTGCGCGTGGCAGCGACACCGCCGGATTGGTCGCCATCACCCACAACGCCTTGATCTCACCGCGCTCGATAGCCTCGAACATCTGCACGGCCTTCAGCCCTTCGCGCTGCGCCATGTTCGATGCGCGCCAGAACCGGCCGACGCGGTCGATGTCGGCGGGCACGAAGTTCATGTGCGCGGCGAGTTGATTGGCAAGCCCGCCGACCTCGCGGCCGCCCATCGCGTTGGGCTGGCCGGTCAGCGAGAACGGACCCATGCCGGGTTTGCCGATCCGTCCGGTGGCGAGATGGCAGTTGATGATGCTGGTTACCTTGTCGGTGCCCTGCGCCGACTGGTTGACCCCTTGCGAGAAGCAGGTGACGACCTTTTGTGTCGTGCGGAACAGTTCGAAAAACCGCGCGACGTCGTCCGGCTCGAGGCCGGCCCCACGCGCCGTCATGCCGATGTCGGGCGCAAGCTCGCGGGCCCGCGCCAGCGCCGCGTCGAAGCCGATGGTGTGGGCGGCGAGATAATCGCGGTCGAGCGCACCGTGGTCGGCGAGGTTGACCAGCAGGCCGCAGAACAGAATCGTGTCCATGCCCGGCGCGACGGGGAGGAACAGGTCGGCCTCGTCGGCGCTCGCGGTGCGGCGCGGATCGACGACGACGATTTTCGCGCCGCGCTGCGTCTTGTTCGCCATCATGCGCTGGTACAGCACCGGGTGGCACCACGCCGCATTGGAACCGACCAGCACCAGCAAATCCGCCTGATCGAGATCCTCGTAATGGCCGGGCACGGTATCGGCGCCGAAGGCGCGGCGGTGGCCGGCGACCGAGGAGGCCATGCACAGCCGCGAATTGGTGTCGACATTGGCCGAGCCGATGAAGCCCTTCATCAGTTTGTTGGCGACGTAGTAGTCTTCGGTCAGCAACTGCCCGGACAGGTAAAACGCGACAGCGTCGGGTCCGTGCTTCGCGACGATGTCGCTGAAGCCGTCCGCCGCCGTGTCGAGCGCTGCATCCCACGATGTTTGCGCGAGCGTGCCGTCCGCCTGCCGCAGCATCGGGGCGAGCAGCCGGCCGTCGAGCGCCAGGGTTTCGTCGAGCGCGGAACCCTTCGAGCAAAGCCGCCCGAAATTCGCTGGATGATCGGGATCGCCGGCCACCACCGCGCCGCCGCGCCCGTCCGGCTTGGCCAGCACGCCGCAGCCGACGCCGCAATAAGGGCAGGTGGTGCGAACCGCCGGCGGTGCGTGCGTCGGCGCGTTCATCAATAAACGTCCTGCTGGTAGCGGCCGGACTTCTTCAGCTCTGCCACGAAGGCCGCCGCGTCATCGGGCTTTCGGGCGCCGTGCTGCGCCACCACATCGACCAGCGCGATCTCGACATCCTTGGCCATGCGCTTGGCATCGCCGCAGACGTAAAGGTGCGCGCCGTCGGCGATCCACGCCCACAGATCGCGGCCGACTTCGCGCATGCGGTCCTGCACATAGATCTTCTGGTCGCTGTCGCGCGACCAGGCGAGCGTCAGCCGCGTCAGCGTGCCGTCATGCCGCATGTCGCGGAACTCGTCTTCATAGAAGAAGTCGTAATTGGAGCGCTGATGGCCAAAGAACAGCCAGTTGCGGCCTTTGGCGCCGATGGCGCGGCGTTCCTGCAAAAAGGCGCGGAACGGCGCCACGCCGGTGCCGGGGCCGATCATGATGATCGGCGTGTCGGTGTCGGCGGGCAGGCCGAAGGCGTGCGCCTTCTGCACATAGACCTTGAGCTTGTCGCCGGGCGCGATGCGGTCGGCGAGAAAGGTGGACGCGACGCCGAGCCGTTTGCGGCCCGCGATCTCATACCGCACGGTGTCGACGGTGAGCGCGATGCGGCCAGGATCGGCCTTGGGCGACGACGAGATCGAATAGAGCCGCGGTTGCAGAGGATCGAGCGCCTCGATCAGCGCTTCGGGGTCGGGCCGCACCCCAGCGAATTTTTCGATGGCCGCCAGCACATCGAGCGTCTCGGCGTCGCCGTCGGGATCCTCGCCGGTCGAGAGCGCCCGCGCTTTCTTTCGCCGGTCGCCGCCGGTGATATAGGAATAGAGCTGGAACAGCATGTCGGGCGCGGGCGACAGCGCCGTGCCATCCGCAAGGCATTCGCGCAGCGTGCGGCCACCAATGGGAAAGTCGGCCGGCGCGCCGAGCGCCTTGATGACCGCCTCGACCAATGCCGGATCGTTCTGTGCGAAGATGCCGAACGAGTCGCCGACGGTATAGTCGAGACCCGACTCCGACAGATCGAATTCGATATGCCAGGTCTCTTTCTCCGAACCCGGCTTGTTGAGCCGCATGCGCGACAGGAACGTTGCGGTCGCCGGATTGTCGCGCGACGTGCCGAGAGCGGCTGTCGGTGCGGCGGGCTCCGCCGCTTTGGCTTCGGCCGGAGCCTTCGCCGCCTGAATCGGCGCGGACTTCATATCCTCAAACAGCGACTTCAGCATCCGCGCGGTTTCCTTGCCGCCCGGCGCGCACAGGTTCAGCCGCTCTTCCTTGCCCTCGAAGATCGCGGCCGAATAATTGCGGCAGTCGTAGCCGCACTGGCCGCAGTCCTGCTGCGCCATCGCCGCCATCAGCTTCCAGCGCACAGGCTTGTCGGCGGCGAGCGTCATGCGCTCGGCGATCGGCAGCGTCTGGTCGTGCCATGGCGCGCCGCCGTCATCGTCCTCGGCCGCGCCCGGATTGGCGAGCAGCGCCGCGGCCTGATCGCCCGACAGGGGCGTGACGCCGAAGCCGTCCATCGAAACGAGGCCGGCGAAGAAACCGTTGAGCCACGCGCGCTGGTCGTCGTTGAACGGCGCGGTGTCGGGGACAAGTTGCGGAATCGGCGGCGGCAGGTTCTTGGTCATTCGGCTGCCTCCGCCTGGAACATGCGCTTAAGCGCGTCGATCTCGTGGCGGCGCGAGAAGGCGAGGAAGGTTTCCTTGCCGTCGCGGTTGGCGAGATAGCCCTTCAGCATCTTTTCGACGGTGCGCGGAGCGTCCTCGGCCTTCACATTCTGATAGAGGTCGCGGCCGATTGCGGCGTCAGGCCCGAAGCCGCCGCCGACCACGACGTGATAGCCCTCGACTGTGTCGCCGTCGTCATTGACCGGCACTTTCGCGGCGATCAGGCCGATGTCGCCGATGTAGTGCTGTGCGCAGGAATGGTGACAGCCGGTGAGGTGAATGTTGACCGGGCCGTCGAGCGCGACGCGCGTCTCGCACCACTGCGCGATCTCTTCGGCGTGGCGTTTGGTGTCGGACGCGGCAAAGCGGCAGCCGACATTTCCGGTGCAGGCGACGAGGCCGGCGCGCACCGAGTCTGCCTTGATCGTCAGACCCATGGCCTCGATGGCGGCTTCGGCCGCGGCGACCTTGGCGTCGGGAATGCCGGAGATCAGCAGGTTCTGCCAGACGGTGAGGCGGATGTCGCCGTCGCCCATCTCGCGCGCGATATCGGCGAGGCCCCGCATCTGCGCCGGCGAGATGCGGCCGACCGGGAACACGACGCCGATCCAGTTCAGGCCGTGCTGTTTCTGCTTGCGTACGCCGATATGGGCGGCGCGGTCGAAGGTCGGGCGCGGCGCGATGGCCTCGGCCGGCACCTTCACCAGTTCGCGGCCGAGTTGTTTCTCGGTTTCGGCGACGTATTTTTCGAGGCCCCAGGCGTCGAGCACGTATTTCAGCCGCGCCTTGTTGCGGTCGGTGCGGTTGCCGTGGGCAATGAAGACGCGCACCACCGCGTCGGCGACTTTGGTCGCATCCTCCGGCTTGACGATGACGCCGGTGTCTTTGGCGAAATCCCGGTGGCCGGTGATGCCGCCGAGCGCGAGGCGGAACCAGATGCCCGGCTCGACGCCGAAGCCGTCCTTCACTTCGACCGCCTGGAAACCGATATCGTTGGTGTCTTCCAGCACCGGGATGATGCCGGCGCCGTCGAAGCCGACATTGAACTTGCGCGGCAGGCCGTAAAGCGCCCGCTCATTGAGAATGTGAAAGTGCCATTCTCGCGCATAGGGCCGGGTGTCGATCAACTCCTGCGGGTCGATGCCCGCGGTCGGCGTGCCGGTGACGTTGCGGATGTTGTCGGCGCCGGAGCCGCGCGAGCAGAGGCCGAGATCCTGGATCGCCTCGAGCAGCGCGACCGCGTTCTTCGGCTCGATCTCGCGAAGCTGGAGATTGGCGCGCGTCGTCACATGCGAGTAGCCGCCGGCATAGCGTTCGGCGAGGTCGGCGAGGCCCGTCATCTGCCAGTGCTTGAGAATGCCGTTCGGGATGCGCAGCCGGCACATGTAGGACGACTGCGCCGGCGCGACGTAGAACAGCCCATAGTAGCGCCAGCGGAAATTGTCGGCGGGCTTCGGCGGTTCGTTGTCGCGTGCCTGTTGCTTCAGTCGCTCATAGGCGTCGAACGGGTGCTCGTCGCGCTTGAACTTCTCCTGGTCGGCGAGCTTGCCGCCGGCGGCGACGGTCGCGTCCTGCGCCTTGAGGTGGATGGCGTCCGGCCCGGTCGGCTCGCCGCCGCCCGCGGGCAGGGCGCCGCGCGCGGCGCGCGCCGCGGTCAGCCCTGAGGCGAAGCCTTCGAGATAGCGTTTCTGGTCCGGGGTGAAGTCGCTCGACATTGCGGCCTCACGCAGCTTTCTGCTGGCGTTCGGCCAGCGCGCGGCCGAAGGCGAGCTCGCCGCGCATCGGCTCGATCGGCGCGCCGTTGCGAATGAGGTCGAGATACCAGAGCCCGTCGGCGGTATCGCCGAACAAGACCGCGCCGGCGAGCCGGCCGTCGGCGATCACGAGCTTCTTGTAGGTTGCGATGCCGGGATCGCAGAGCACGATCTGCTCGGTGCCGGGCGCGCCGATGAAATCGCCCGCGGAAAACACATTGACGCCAGAGACCTTCAAGTTGGTGGCGAGCACGCTGCCGGGGTAGGTTTCTCTCGCGCCCGTGAGTTGCCCGGCGAGCACGCGGGCCTGCTCGTAGGCGGGCTCGACGAGGCCGTAGCAGATGCGGCGGTGTTCGGCGCATTCGCCGATCGCATAGATGCCGGCGCGGCTGGTCTGGAGCGTGTCGTCGACGACAATGCCGCGGTCGATGTCGAGGCCGCCGGTGCGGGCAAGTTCGACATTGGGCCTGATGCCGGCCGCGACGACGACGAGGTCGGCGTCGAACTTGCGGCCGTCTTTGAGTGCCACGGCTTTCGCCTGTTTCGCGCCTTCGATGGCCGCTGTTTCGGCGTTGAGCTGAACTCGAATGCCGCGCGCCTCGACGGCCTTGAGCAGCATGGCAGAAGCGCGGGCGTCGAGTTGACGCTCCATCAGCCGGTCCATCAGGTGAATGACGGTGACCTGCGCGCCGGCCTTGGCGAGGCCGTAAGCCGCTTCGAGGCCGAGCAACCCGCCGCCGATCACGACGGCTTTGGTGCGCTTCGCCGCCGCCGCTTCGAGAATGGCGACGTCATCAAGGTCGCGGAAGGTGATGACGCCGGGCAGTTCCATGCCCGGTACGTTGAGGCGGATCGGCCGCGAGCCGGTCGCCAGCACCAGCTTCTCGAACGGCAGCGTTGCGCCGTTTGCCAGCCGCACCCGGCGGATCGCCGGGTCGATCGCGGTTGCGCCGTGACCATAAAGCAGGGTCACGCCGCGGTCGCGCCACCACTGTGCGGGCTTCAGTTCGATGTCGGCCGAGGAGATTTCCTGCGCCAGCACCGACGACAGCAGCACGCGATTATAGGCGAGCCGCGGCTCCTCGCCGATCACGGCGATGGCGTAGCGGCCGAGCGCGCGGGCGGCGAGCTCCTCCACCAGCCGCATCGCGGCCATACCGTTGCCGACAATGACGAGCGGCTCACTCATTGCGCTCTCGTTTGTTTGCGCATGATCTTGTCCGAGAAACGGTTTCCACTTTTCGGGATCATGCGCTTACGCCGCCGCCGGTTTTGCGGCGGCCTTGCCGCCGGCGCCGTGTTCGAATTCCTCAAGGAAGGCGAGCAGTTCCTGGCGGTATTCGTAATAGCGCGGGTGTTCGAGCAGGGCGCGGCGGGTGCGCGGCCGCGGGATGTCGACCGCCATGATCTTGCCGATACGCGCCATCGGCCCGTTGGTCATCATCACAACGCGGTCGGCGAGCAGGATCGCCTCGTCGACGTCATGGGTGACGCAGATCGCGGTCACCTGGGTGCGCGACCACACCTCCATCAACACTTCCTGAAGCTCCCAGCGCGTCAACGAGTCGAGCATGCCGAACGGTTCGTCGAGCAGCAGGAGCTTCGGCGACAACGCGAACGCCCGCGCAATGCCGACACGCTGCTTCATGCCGTTGGAGAGTTCGGAGGCGAGCTTGTCCATCGCGTCGCCGAGGCCGACGCGGGAGAGGTAATACCCGACGATGTCGTCGCGCTCGGCCCTGCCGGCGTGTGGATAGACGCGGTCGACGCCAAGCGCGACGTTTTCCCGAGCCGTCATCCAGGGCAGGAGGGACGGGCTCTGGAACACCACCGCGCGGTCCGGGCCGGCGGTATCGACTTCGCGGCCGTCGAGCACAATGCCGCCATTGGTGACGTCGTTGAGACCCGCCGCCATCGACAGCACGGTCGACTTGCCGCAGCCGGAGTGGCCGATCAGCGAGATGAACTCGCCCTTGCGCATGATCGTATCGAATCCGTCGACCACCCGCAGTGTGCCTTTCGGCGTCGGATATTCCTTCACGACTTCGTAGAATTCGACGTAACGGCTTTCGACCGAGGTTTCCGCCTCGCGCTTGTAGGCGGACGGCGGGCCGGGATCGAACTGCACCGGCACCACGTTCGGCAGTTTCCGTGCGTCGTCGCCCTGTGCCTTGGCGCGGCCCATGCCGGCGTCCATCAGGTACTGCGTGATCGCGGCGCGCAGTTTCTTGTAGGCGGCGCTCGAGTTCATCGCGGAGCGGTCGCGCGGGCGCTCGAACGGCACCACGAATTCCGGGCCGAAGCCCGCGTCGGGGCCGGGATTGAGCGGGATGATGCGGTCGGCGAGCAGGATGGCCTCGTCGACGTCGTTGGTAATGAGAACGACGGTCTTTTTCTCCTGCGACCAGATTTCTTCGATTTCGCCCTGCAGCTTGGCGCGCGTCAGCGCGTCAAGCGCCGACAGCGGCTCGTCGAGCAGCAGCACCTGCGGGTCCATCGCAAGCGCGCGGGCGACCGCGACGCGCTGGCGCATGCCGCCGGAAAGTTCCGCCGGCTTGCGGTCGCGCGCGGGCGTGAGCCCGACCATCTGGGTGTATCGGTCGACGCGGGCGTTGCGCTCGGCCGCCGTGTCCTTCGGGAACACCGCGTCGACCGCGAGGCCGACATTGCCGCGCACCGAGAGCCACGGCATCAAGGAATAGCTCTGGAACACGACGCCGCGCTCGGGGCCGGGCTCGGTCACGGGCGCGCCCTTGAACAGCACCTCGCCGGAATCCGGCATCGTCAGGCCCGCCATCAGGCTGATGAGCGTGGTCTTGCCGGAGCCGGAAAAGCCGACGATGGCGACGAATTCGCCGTCTTCGACCTTGAGCGATACGTCCTTGAGCACGCGGGTACGTGCCGGCTCCGCGCCGTAGGACTTCGAGACGTTCTTCAATTCGAGAATGGCCATGGCTTGCAGTCTCACCGGGTCGCGCTGTGGGTGAAGGCGGCCTGCAGCGCCAGCATGATGCGGTCGAGCAGGAAGCCGATGATGCCGATGGTCAGCACCGCGACCATGATCTTGGAGAGCGAGGCCGAAGAGCCGTTCTGGAATTCGTCCCAGACGAATTTGCCGAGGCCCGGATTCTGAGCCAGCATTTCGGCCGCGATCAGCACCATCCAGCCGACACCGAGCGACAGCCGCAGGCCGGTAAAAATCAGCGGCAGCGAGGACGGCAGCACGATCTTCATGATCTTGGTGTGCGAGGGCAGCCGCAACACGCGGCCGACATTGATGATATCCTTGTCGACCGCAGCGACGCCGACGGCGGTATTAATCAGCGTCGGCCACAGCGAGCAGAGCGTCACCGTGATCGCGGAAATGAGAAACGATTTCGGGAAGGTCGGGTCGTCCGACACGTAGAGCGCGCTGACGACCATGGTCACGATCGGTAGCCAGGCGAGCGGCGATACCGGTTTGAAAATCTGCACCAGCGGATTGACCGCCGCGTTTACGGTCACCGACAGGCCGCAAAACACGCCGAGCGGCACCGCGACGAGGGTTGCGATCACGAAACCGGTGAACACGGTCTGCAGGCTGGTGACGATCTGGTCGAGGAAGGTCGGCTTGCCGGTATAGGGCCGCAAACGGGTTTCTGCGTTGGGATTCCTGGCGAGAATTTCAGCGTTGCGCTTTTCCTGGCGTTCGTAGAAGGCGCGTTCCTTGGCGCGCTCGGCGAGATGATCGGCCCAGAGGACCTTGGCTTGTGTCCACACCTGCGCGGGGCCGGGCAGGGCGCCGAGGCTCGTCTGCACCTTCGGCGCCAGCGCGCCCCACGCCGCGAGAAACAGCACGATGGCGAGGACCGGAATGCCGAACGAACGCCACAGATCCGCGAGTTGCGGTTTCACCGGCTCGCCGCCGGCGATCCGCAGCACCGGCACGAACCAGCCGAGGCCGATCACATTGAGCGGGCTGGCCAGTTTGGTGATGCGGACCTGCCAGCGCTCGCGCCGCGCCGCACGTGCCGCGTCGGCGGTGAGATCGGAGGTCGGGAGAAAATCGCTGGCGGTTGACATTCGCTGATCCTGTTTCGTGTGAACTGCGGGAGGGCGTGGCGGCCGGGCGGCGGGGGTCGCCCGGCCGTCTCCGTCAATTGGCGACCACCTTCGAACCAGTCACGCGCTGGTCGCCCTTGAGTCCGATCGCAAGCCGGTTGAGATAGTCGTTGGGCTTGCGGCCGTCGTATTCGACCTTGTCGATGAACTCCGCGGTAGGCTGACGATAGCCGTCGCTCGTCCACGGGAAGTCTTCTTTCTTCGCCTTGCCGTCGGCGACGAGCAGCTTCGCCGCTTCGAGATAGATGTCGGGCCGGTAGACGTCCTTGGCGATCTGCGCGTACCAGGCGTCGGGCTTCGCCTCCGGGATCTGGCCCCAGCGGCGCATCTGCGTGAGGTACCAGACGGCGTCGGAGTAATAGGGGTAGGTCGCGAAGTAGCGGAAGAACACGTTGAAGTCCGGTACGTCGCGCTTGTCGCCCTTCTCGTATTCGAAAGTGCCGGTCATCGAATTGGCGATGACGTTGGCGTCGGCGCCGACATATTCGGATTTCGCCAGGATCTGCACCGCCTTCTGGCGATTGGCATTGTTGTTCTCGTCGAGCCACATGCCGGCGCGGATCAGCGCCTTGGTGGCGGCGAGCACCGTGTTCGGGTTCTTCTTCTGGAACTCGGCCGAGAAGCCGAACACTTTTTCTGGATTGTTCTTCCAGATTTCGTAGTCGGTGATTACCGGAACGCCGATGCCCTTGAACACCGCCTGCTGGTTCCACGGCTCTCCGACGCAGTAGCCGAGGATGGTGCCGGCTTCGAGCGTCGCCGGCATCTGCGGCGGCGGCGTCACCGACAGCAGCACATCGGCCAGGATCTGGCCGGAGATGTCGGTCGGCGAATAGAAGCCGGGGTGGAGGCCGCCGGAAGCGAGCCAGTAGCGCAGCTCGTAATTGTGGGTCGAGAGCGGAAACACCATGCCCATGTTGAAGGGCTTGCCCTCGCTCTTGTAACGGTCGACGACCTTTTTCAGCGCTTCCGCCTTGATCGGATGAACGAGCTTGCCGTCCGGTCCTTTCGGAATGTGCTGCTTCATTTCCTCCCAGACCGTCTTCGCAACGGTGATGCCGTTGCCGTTCAGGTCCATGGAAAACGGCGTGATGACATGCGCCTTGGTGCCGAAGCCGATGGTGGCGCCGAGCGGCTGGCCGGCGAGCATGTGCGCGCCGTCGAGCTCGCCGGTGATGACGCGGTCGAGCAGCACTTTCCAGTTCGCCTGCGGCTCGACCTGCACATAGAGGCCTTCGTCTTCGAAGTAGCCGAGCTCCTTGGCGATCGCGATCGGCGCCATGTCGGTGAGCTTGATGAAGCCGAACTTGAGGTCTTCCTTCTCCGGCTTGATCGCAGCGCGCGCGATCGACGGCGCGAAGAATTCGAAGGTCGGCACGGTGCCCGCGAGCGCGGCGGCGCTGACGGAGGATTTCAAAAATGCGCGCCTGTCGATCCGGCCGCGGGGGCGCTTGAGGTCGGTCTTGTCGGTCATTCCCTTTTGTCCTTTCGGCGTTGGCATTGAGCTGTCCGGCTCGCCTGCCTTCGCGTTTCCCCTCCGGCCCATAAAAAAACCGCAGCCCCAAGGCGCGCTCGTTGCGCGTTTCCCCAGGACAGCGGCTTTGCTTGTCTCGGCCCTTCGTTGGGCCTTGGCGCCGCGACCGGCGGCGCTAGTCGGTTCTCCTAATTCAAGCCCCGTGCCAGTTCGGATTTCCGGAAAAATCCAGATATTTCAATGAACTTGACGGCTGTTCGAGTGACTGTTTTTTGCGCCATGCCTAGCGCAGGCGCATGCTGCGCAACATTTGTGCAGCGCAATAATCAGTTAACGATTGAGAGCCGGGGCCGTCCGGGTCGCCGGATCGCCCAAGCGTTGAGATAGCCGGCGGGGTCTTCCGCTGCGAAATCCGGCCCGGCAAAGGCGCCGATGCCGTCACGTGGCCGTTGCGTCGGCGCCCGTGGCACGGACCCAAGCGCGGCGTCGTAGAGGTCGGGCCGGAACACGCCCTGCGCCTTGGCGGCAAGATCGGTGAGCAGCGGCGCCTGACCCCAGCGCGCGATCTGCGCGTAGAGCCACGCCGCCTGAACGGGATCGGGGCGGCTCGCGCCATCGCGTCCGATCAGCATGTAGTCGCTGCTCGCGCGGCTCGTGCCGTCGGAGGCGACCGTCAATCGTCCGGTCAGCGAGCGCATCACGAGTTCGGATGCGACGCCGAGGCGGCGCGCGATCACGTCCGAGATGGCAGCGGCGTTACGGGGATCATCGGCAAAGGCGCTTGCGTTCGCCAGCGCGCGGATGAGCGCCGCGACGGTAACGAGATTGTCGTTCGCCCATCCCTCGCGGACGGCAAGCACCTTCTCCGACATCCGCGCCACGATCTCGCAGCCGAAATGCAGGATGCGGCCGACGCCTGAATCGACCGCGACCGAATTCCATGGCGCGCCGACGCAGAAGCCGTCGACATGGCCGCTGGTCAGGCTTTCGACCATGTAGGGCGGCGGCAGCACGACGAGGCGCACGTCCTCGTCGGGGTCGACGCCGCCGGCCGCCATCCAGAACCGGAGTTGGTAATTGTGGTTCGAGAACGGGAACGTCATGCCGAAGGCGAGTGGCTCAAGCCCGCGCGCCTTGCGCTCGGCGACGACTTTGGCGAGCGCGCGCGACGACACTTTCGGGTCGGTCAGGTCGCCGTCGGCGGCGCCCGACAATGCCGCGTGTAGCCGCGGCGACACCGTGATGGCATTGCCGTTTAGGCCCAGATTATAAGGCGCAATCAGGGGTACGCGGATGTGGCCGATGCCGAGGCTGGAGGCGATCGCCATCGGCGACAGCAGATGAGCGGCGTCGAACAGGCCGATATTGAGCTTGTCGCGCACATTCGACCACGACACTTCGCGGATCAGTTCGACGGCGAGCCCTTCGCTTTCCGCAAAGCCGCAGTCGGTTGCGACCAGGAGTGCGGCGGCGTCGACCAGCGGAATATAGCCGATACGGATCTTCGCGCTCATCGCAGCAACTCCGCTGCGGTGAGGATCGACTGTGCGATGTCGGAGATTTTCTTGTTCTCGTTCATCGCGGTCTTGCGCAGCAGCGCATAGGCTTCCTCCTCGCTGAGCTTCTTCGCTTTCATCAAGAGGCCTTTGGCGCGGTCGATGATCTTGCGCTCTTCGAGCGCGCCCTTGGCGCTCTCCAGCTCATTCTGGAGCCGCGAGAATGCATTGAACCGCGAGATGCAGAGATCGAGAATATTGGTGATACGCTCCTTCTTTAGCCCGTCGACAATGTAGGCGGAGACGCCGGCATCGACCGCGGCCTGGATCGAGGCGGCGTCGCTCTGGTCGACGAACATCGCGACCGGGCGCTTCACCACGCGGCTCATCTGGAACATCTGCTCCAGCATGTCGCGGCTCGGGCTTTCGAGGTCGATCAGGATGACGTCGGGATCGATCGCGTAGATGCGCGCGAGCAGATTGTGAGTGTCGGGAATGCGCTCGACCTGCATGAAGCCGGCCTCGCGCAGGCCGTCCTCCAGGATCGCGGCCCGGATCGGGCTTTCATCCACGATGACGATCTTCAGGCTCGAATCCCGGTGTCCGCTCGACGACGGTGTCCCGGTATTCGGCGGCTCGGAGCCCTTCCGTATTTCGACCAAATGCGACAACCCCGCCGGCCTCCCACTTTCGTCGGAGGGCCGGTCAAAGAAATGACGTTCCTGCACAGCGTTCATGCAAGACCTATTCCAAGGTGCCGCGGCCGGCCGAGCCGGCCGGTGGACTGGTTAAGCGACGGGACGATCAGCCGAACATCCGAGACAACAGACCTTTTTTGGCCGGTTGCGGCGGCGGAACGGTCGCGGCGGCCTTCTTCATGACGCCGGCGAGCGTCATATAGGCCTCGGTCCATGCCGCTTTGACAGGCGGCGTGAAGTCGGTGCCGAGCCCCTGTTCCAGCGTCCACAGCAGCGCGGCGCCGACCGGCTCGTAATGCTTGTCGGTCACCCCGTAGGCGACGTGGCGTTTGCCGAGGTCTTCGACCGCGGGAACGATGGTGCCGACCTGGTGCAGATTGTTGACCGCAGTTGCCAGCATCGCGATCAGCTTCTTCTTCTGCTCGGCGAGGTCGTCCGGGAACAAAGGCCGTACCTCCGGCGCGATGGCGAACAGCCGGTCGTAGAACAGGTCGGCGGCGGTGCCGGCGATCGGCACGACTTTCTTGAAACTGTCCTGAACCAGTGTCACTTGTTCGGGCGTCATGTGAGTTCTCCACGTGATGGCGTTGGTCGAAAAAGAGTCCCGGACTTTTTCGTGCGCGGCTCGCCGCGCTACATCGGGATACGGATCACCACGCCGCCCATGACGTCGCCCAGCTTGAAGTCCTTGCGCGGGGTTTCGGCGTGGCCGTTGTGGCAACTGACGCAGGCTGGAGCGACGCCGACGTCGGGATAGACCGCGGTGAAGTACTTCTTCCCGCCGAGCGTCTCCTCGCCGTAGTAGTTCTTGCCCTTGTTATCGACGATGTACTTGAGGCCGGTCTTCTCGATTTCGGTGCGCGGCGCGTTCTGCTTGTTGATCGGCCACAGCGACAGTAGCGAATACGAGAACGACTTGTTCGTTTCGGCCGCACGCTCGGCGCCGAACCGGAACATCTGCGCCGGCAGCGGCAACGCCTTGTTGTCCACGAAGTGCTCGTCGGCCTTGATGACCTTCTCGTCGAGCATCAGGCGGTTGACCACTTTGGTCGTGTAGACGAACCGGTCGGCGTTCATCACCGTATGCAGCATGTCGGCGACTTGCTGCATCGGCACGCCCTTCGGCTCGCTCTTGCCGAACAGCTGCGCGTAGGCCGCCGTCGCCGCCGTGACACCGCCGGCGACCAGCGCCGCGGCGCCGAGTTTCAGTATTGTCCGCATGTCGAACTCCTCTTCGCATCAATGGAGCAGATCATCGGCGCGCTTCGCTCCGTTCTTTCGCGCGCCGCTTCGCCCACTCGATGCTTTCGATGTGGACGCCCGGAACACCGTTGAAGTTCTTCTCGATCAGCGCGCGGTCGGCGAGCGCGTCGAGCGTGAACTGAAGGCCGTGGCAACTGTTGCAGGTCGAGCGCACCATCTTCTCGTTGGGACGCAGGTTGTCGTTCTGGTTGTGGGTGATGAGGATCGATTTGGTGCCGTATTCGTCGCGCGCCTCGATCACCGGCATGTGGCAGGTCGCGCAGGACACGCCCGAACCCTTCGGCGCCTGCCCGGCCGCTTCCATTTTGAACAGCTCGTAGTGCTTCGAGGTGAAATAGGCCTGCGTGTGCTTGTCGTTGTGACAGCCGGCGCAGGCGGTCACCGCCGCTTCCTTGCGGTTGAATTCGTGCGCCGAATGGCAGGTGTTGCAGGTCAGCGACTTGTGCCCGGCGTCGGATTTCATCGGCAGCCGCGCCTGCGCCGGCGTCATCGGCGCGAGCTTGGTCTCGCTCCACAGTCCGAACGGGCCGTTCTGGCTGGCGAGCAGTCCTTCGCGCAGCCGCATGCCATGCTTGCCTTCGGTAAAGGTCTTCGCCTGGCCGGCATGGCACGACGAGCACATCTCGATGCCCGGCGCGGCGATCCACACACCCGGCTCGGTCTTCTTGGTGTGGCAGCCGGAGCAGTTGACGCCGCGCTCGGCATGGATGTCGGCGACCCAGTCGGTCAAGGCCTGCGCGTTGCCGCGATGTTCGGCGGGCGCGTCGGCATCTTGCGCCTTGAGCGGCTTCGACAGCTTGATCGGGTCTTCGACCTTGCCGAGATACTCGATCAACGCGACGCGTTGGACGTCGAGCTGCGCCTTTTCGTTGCCGTGCTTGAGCAGGAATTCGGTGTAGAGCGCCCTGTTGTCATGGAAGTTATGGCAGCCGGCGCTGGCGCAGGTGTCGAACTTGAGATTGGCGTGGCTCGGCCGCTCCTTGGCGATGTCGGAATGGCAGTGGAAGCAGAAATCGCCCGGAAGCGTCACGCCCATGGTCTGGGTGATCTTGGGCCGGTGCTCGCGGTGGCAGGTCACGCAATAGCGCGCGTCGAGTTTCTCGATGCGGTCGGCGTTGCGCGGGTCGGTGAACTTCGACAGCGGGTGCGAGTCGTTGGCGAGCTTGAGCTCCGCGCCGTGACACTTGACGCAGGAGTCCTGGAGGATGTCCGGCCCGCCAAACACGCTGGTGTGGCAGGTATCGCAGGCGAGTTCGATCTGGTGATGACCGGCGCTGGTCTTGCCGATCAGCAGGAACGAACGGTTGCCGCCATAGACGATGCTGCCCACCACATAGGCCCCGCCTGCCGCCGAAACCGTAAGCCAGATCAACCAGAGCATGAGCGTGCGCGACATCCTTGAGATGACTCAGTAGGCGTAGACCGTGATGACGTGGAGCATCAGCAGCACCGGGAATGGCCAGAACGTCAGAATGTGCAGCCAGACGAAGGCAGCGCGCGGCGAGCGCCCGCCGTTCGCCAGCGCAACATGATCGCGCGCGGTGACGAGACCGGTGAGGCTGCCGATGACGGCGACGGCGAGGAACGTCACCATCAGCCAGCGGTTGAGGTTGTTGCCGAGATTGAAACCGGTGTGCATGAACAGCACGGCGAGCGCCGCCGTCCCGAACACCGTGTGGACGATGCGCCAGAACTTGTAGTGGCCGAGCCATCGCGCGGTGATGCGCTTGCGGATCGACAGGAACGCGATCACTGCGGAGAGGCCGAGCAGCGTGAAGCCCGAGACCTGTTTCCAGGTTCCGTCGATCCAGTAGCGGTCGATGCCGATGCCCGTCTCGACGCTTTGCGAGAACGGCCATGACGGAACAAACACGGCGATCAGCGATGCGATTGCCGCAAGCAACGACGTGACGACGATGGTACGGGCGCCGAATACCGGCTCGTGCTTTGCGCCCTGCCCGAGGATTTCGTGGATCAGCGGTCGGCAGGTGCCGCACACCGTGCTGGCATTGGTCTCCCGCATCAGCAGTTCGACGGTATTGGCGCCGTTGCGGATCGCCTCGCCGAGCTGCCCGCGCGTCACCCCGGTGCAGTTGCACACCGTCGCCGCCGCCGGCCATTGCGCGGCCGAGGTCGGCTGCGTCGCGGGATACAGCCGGCCGGTCTTGCGGAACCGCCGCATTTGCCAGGGCAGCACGATGATGCGGTCGCGTACCGCCTGCTGGATGCGGTTGACCTCCGGCCATTCGCCGACCGACAGCGCGCCGATCAGCCGCCCGCGCCGCGTCACCAGACGCCGGTAGACCGCCTTGGCCGGTTCTT
This sequence comes from Pseudolabrys sp., assembly GCA_050184975.1. Taxonomy (GTDB): domain Bacteria; phylum Pseudomonadota; class Alphaproteobacteria; order Rhizobiales; family Xanthobacteraceae; genus Pseudolabrys. Next base: position 74,549 of record JBFWZV010000005.1, read on the forward strand.
GCCAGGCGGCCGAGGAGACATCGATCCGCTGGTCGAGCTGCTCGACATCGCCGGTCGCGAACACGTCGGTGCCGACGATCTTGAGCTTCGTCGTTGGGATCGAGCCACCATAGGTCGTCTTTTCTCCGGCGACGTGGCCGGCGACCACCGCGGCCTGTTCGAGGCCGGGCGCCACCAGCCCGTAGAGATGGCCGTTATGCTCGGCGCACTCGCCGGCGGCGTAGATGTCGGGGTCCGATGTCTGCATCCGGTCGTTGACGGTGATGCCGCGGCCGACCGCGATGCCGGCTTCGCGCGCGAGTTCGAGATTGGCGCGGATGCCGGTGCAGATGATGACGGTGTCGCAGTCGACCACCTCGCCGGTCGACAGCGTGACGCTCTCGACCCGCCCGTTGCCGCCGATTTCCTGCACCGAGGCGCCGGTGCGCACGTCGATGCCCATCGCGAGAATCTGCTCTTCCAGCAGTTGTCCTGCCGCCCGGTCGATCTGCCGCGCCATCAAATGGCTTTCGTGCTCGACGACGAGCGTGTCGACCTTGCGCAGCGCCATGCCGCGCGCCGCTTCGAGGCCCAGAAGTCCGCCGCCGATCACCACCGCACGCCGTGCCCGCATGCTGCGCGCGACCAGCAGCTCGACGTCATCGAAATTGCGGAACCGGAACACGCCGGCGCGGTCGCGTCCCGGGATCGGCGGGACGTAGGCGTGCGAGCCGGTGCAGAGGACGAGCTTGGAATAGCGGAAGGCGCGGCCCTGATTGTTGAGGACGGTCTTCGCCGCGCGGTCGATCTCGACCACGGTCTGCCCGGTGTATTGCGTGACGCGGGCGCCGGCCGGAAACAGGTTCGGCTGGTAGACGATGCCTATCTGCACTTCGCCGGCGAGGAACGGCGTCAGCTTGAGCCGGTTGTAGGGCCGCCAGCGCTCGGCATTGAACTGGATGACGGGAATGCCGCGGCGTGAAAGTTCCTGCGCGACCCGCAAGCCGGCAGGTCCGCCGCCGACAACGATAATCGGAGCCCCGCCGGCCGGCGTTTCGAGTTCCGGGATGAGCGGCGCATCGTGCGCGACCGCCGCCGGTGAGGCGGCCGAAAGATTGTCGCTGCGCACATGCTCCATCGCATTCGTTCCAATGACGTGGCGGTCACGCGCGCGGTCGTCGCGACCGCAACGCAATGCTCATCCCGGCAACGCTGCCGGACCTCATGCCCGCCATTGGGCGACGCGCCTCCCGCGGCAGCCATTGACGCGGCCGCCGATGTCATGCGCTTCGCAAATGCAGCAAAGAGCGTGCCATCGCTGTCTTGCGCGGTATGTGCGCGGCAACCGCTTGGCATTTCGAAGAATTCCATTTTGAAACAGAAGCTCTCCTCGTCTACAGTCGCCACCGGTTTGTGCAGTTGCGTAATAGCGATGCACGGCACTGCCCGCGCAATCATCGCTGCGGCCGCGATAGCGGTTTGCAATCTTTCGGGCGAGGATGAGCAATGACCGCCGTCGAACAACTCTGGGCCGACTTCGCGACGCCGATCGCCAGTGCCGACGACTACATCAATTCGCTGCGCGGCCGTCGCATGACGATCTATTTTCTGGGCGAGCGTGTGCCGGAGCCTGTCGACAACCCGGTGATCCGGCCGTCGATCAATGCGATGGCGGAATCTTACCGGCTCGCCACCGAGCGGCCGGAACTCGGTAGCGCCCGTCCAGCGGGCCGCGATAGCGCCATCAACCGCTTCCTGCATGTGCCGACGGCCCCCGGCGATCTCGTCGCCAAGCACGAGATGCAGCGCGAACTCGGCCGCCGCACCGGCACGTGCTTCCAGCGCTGCGTCGGGCTCGACGCCATCAGTTCATGCCACTCGGTGACCTTCGACATCGATGCCGCGAACGGCGGCGATTATCACAAGCGCTTCCTCGCCTTCCTTGCGCGGGCGCAAGCCGCCAATGTCGTGATCGGCGGCGCCATGACCGACCCCAAGGGCGACCGTTCGAAACCGCCGCATCAGCAGTCCGATCCCGACATGTTTCTGCGTGTCGTCAAGCGCGACGCCGCCGGCATCTATGTCTCCGGCGCCAAGATGCACCAGACCGGGGCGGTCAATTCGCACTGGCTGATTTTCATGCCGACCATGCGCATGACCGAGGCCGACAAGGACTGGTCGGTGGTCGGCGCTGTGCGTGTCGACGCCCCCGGCCTCACCTATGTCGTTGGCCGCCAGACCAACGATACCCGCGCGCTCGATGGCGGCGCGCTTGACGCCGGCAACGCCCAGTTCGCCGGCCAGGAATCCATGATCGTGTTCGACAACGTGTTCGTGCCGTACGAGCATGTCTTCATGGATGGCGAGTGGCAGTTCGCCTCCTCGCTGGTCGAACGCTTCACCACCTATCACCGCTCGTCTTACGTCTGCAAAACCGGCCTTGGCGACGTGCTGATCGGCGCCGCGGCGTCCGCCGCCGAGCACAATGGAGTCGAGGCCGCCTCGCATATCCGCGACAAGCTGGTCGAGATGACGCATCTCAATGAGACGATCTATTCGAGCTGCATGGCGGCGGCGCATCAGGCCAAGCCGGTCGCGTCGGGCGCCTGGATCAACGACGAGATGCTCTCGAACGTCGCCAAGCACAATGTGACGCGCTTTCCCTTCGAAATTTCAAGGCTGGCGCAGGACATCGCCGGCGGGCTGATCGTCACCATGCCGTCCGAGAAGGATCTCCAGAACAACGAGGTCGGGCCGCTGATCCGCAAGTTCCTGCAGGGCCGCGACGGCGTCGAGGTGACCGACCGCATGCGCATCCTGCGGCTGATCGAGAACATGACGATCGGCCGCAACGCGGTCGGCTACCTCACCGAAAGCCTGCACGGCGCCGGCTCGCCGCAGGCCCAGCGCATCCAGATCGCCCGCGCGATGAAGATCGAGGACAAGAAGGCACGCGCCCGCCATCTCGCCGGCATCGCCGGGCGCGGCAAGGACCGCTGACGCATTCGTTAACCGGTGTTAACTTTTGCCACACCGCCTTTTGCTGCGTGCCGGCGGGACCGGTCGCCGGCATTGCGCCCTGACGCTCTGCCTTAACCTCGATGAAACCCTGATCGCCGACTTTGTTGGGGATAGCCGATCCCCAAGGAGCGCGGCCGCATGACGAACTGGAAAGTCGGTGGCGCCATCGCCGGGCTCGCGATCGTACTCGCGGCCGGCGCTTCGATTTCCGCCCTGTCGAGCACCGCTCACCCGAAACGGGCCGAGTGGCGCAAGGCCTATGTCCGTCCGGCCGAGATCCCGTTCCCGAACGACAATCCCTATTCCGAGGCCAAGGCGCGGCTCGGCCAGATGCTGTTTTTCGATCCGTTGCTGTCGGGCTCGAAGACGCAGTCATGCGCAACCTGTCACAACCCCGCTTTGTCGTGGACCGATAACCTGCCGCGCGGCGTCGGCACGAAGGTCATGGGCACCCGGACACCGACTTTGTTGAACATTGCCTGGGTTCCGAAGCCCGGATGGGTCGGCCAGTTCAAGGATCTCGAGGCGGTGGCGTTCCGTCCGATCACCGCCGACGGCATTATGAACCTGCCCGAGAAGACACTGATCGAGCGGTTGTCGGCGATCCCCGCCTATGTCGACGCCTTCGACGCCGTTTATGGCGAAGGCGACATCACGCGCCGCAAGATCGAACTGGCGCTCGCCACCTATCAGCGCGCTGTTGTCTCCAGCGAGGCGCCGTTCGACCGCTGGATCAAGGGCGACGAAAAAGCCGTGAGCGAAGCCGCCAAACGCGGCTTCGACGTGTTCAATGGCAAGGCCGCCTGCGCCGAGTGCCACAATGGCTGGTCCTTCACCGATGCATCGTTTCACGATATCGGCGTCGGCAAGGACAAGGACATTGGCCGCGGCAAGCTGTTTCCGACGTCGTCGAAGCTCCAGTATGCTTTCAAAACGCCGACGCTGCGCGACGTCGCACGCCGCGCGCCCTATATGCACGACGGGTCAATCGCGACGCTCGCGGCCGTCGTCGATCTGTACGACCGCGGCGGCATCGACCGGCCGAGCCGGTCCGACAACATCAAGCCGCTGAGGCTGACGAAGTCCGAGAAGGCGGACCTGATCGCCTTCATGCAGACGCTGACCGGCGATCCGGAGAAAGTGGACGTGCCGCAACTGCCGCGCTGACGCTTCCATCATCCGCAAACGAATAACGCGCGCTCGCCTCGGCGCGCGTTTTTGTTTTGCGGAGGTGGCGTTCAGACGTGCGGCAGGCCGGAGCCGAGCAGGGCGAAGCCGCCGATCAGCAGCACGCCGGAGCATTTTTCCAGCAGCGCCACACGCGCGGGATAGCGCTCCGCGACTGTCGCCAGCGCGGCGCCGGACACGACACTCGTCAGACTGATCAGGGCGATGAGCATGGTTGTCCCGGCATTCCCGTCGATACTCGACGCAAATTAGCGGGCAATCCTTTCTGGCCGGCTTCGGACCGGTCGATTCCGGTCGATCTGGCCGGCAAATTCGCGCGGAGGTTAACCAAGATTAAAATTTCACGCCCATGTGTAAATCAAATGCTAAAATTTGTGGTAAAAGAACAATGAAACCAGCTTACTACAGGCCGAAGTGAAACCGGTCTCTTAAGTAACTTTTATGGCGTGATAAGTCATGTTCATAGCGTACCGAGGCCCGTCCGAACCGGTCCGGCAGTCCAAATGGCTGCCCTTTGGGGCAGCGGCGCTGCTGTCCATTGCCGCCAACCTGCTGCTGAGCGGACCCGCCGCCGCGCACGTGAAGTGGTTCTGCGCCTTCGACGTCAGCGGTCAGCCGGTCACGCTTGCCAACGTTCTTTGCCCGGATTTCGAACTGCTGGTCGGCATGTCGCTGCTCGCGTTGATGTCGGGTTGCCTCGTTGAGCCGACGCCGGTTGGCGCTGCGATATTGCGGGCGCTGGACCGCACTACCGAATGGATCCGCGACAATACCGAGATGCTGTTTCGCGCCGGCGTCGGCATGTTCTTCGTTGCGATCTGGGCGATTGGCGGCATTCTGATGACGCCGGAGCTGAAGACGAACTCCACCATCATCGGCTTCATCCATATCGGCATCGCCGCCGGCGTGCTGTCGCGGCGGACCATGCCGCTGTCCGGTCTCGGCATTATGGTCATCTATGCGGTCGCGATCTGGAACTATGGCGTGTTCCATCTCGCTGACTATCCGATTTTCCTCGGCGTTGCTCTTTATCTGATCCTGACCGGTCTCCAGCGTGATCTGCTCGGCCAGCGCCCCATCGATGTGGTGCGCTGGGCCGCCGGCATCACGCTGATGTGGGCTTCGATCGAGAAATGGGCCTATCCGGACTGGAGCTATCCGCTGCTCGCAAAGCACGCCGCGCTGACGCTTGGCTTCCAGCCCGAATTCTACATGCGCGCTGCCGGCGCCATCGAGTTCGCGCTGGCCTTTGCGCTGATGTGGACGCCGCTGGTTCGGCGGATTTCCGCGATCCTGCTTGCGGCCATGTTCGTCGGCGCGGTCGTCCAGTTCGGCAAGATCGACTTCATCGGTCACTCGCTGATTATCGTCGTGCTTTTCGCCATCGTCGCCGACCGCGGCAGGACGCATGTGGAGCTCGTGCGCTATCCGTGGCTGTCGCCACTCGGTTATGCCGCTTCGCTCGCGCTGTTCATGGCAGCTTATTACGCCGGACACTCGGCGTTATTCGGAAGTTCGCCGGTCAGTTGACGCCGGTTGCGCCGCCGCGTCACTTGACGTGGACGATCAGCTTCATTTTCGGATGGATGGCGCACAGGACTTCGAAGGTGCCGTTGGTCGGGAAGCTGACCCTGGTCTTGCTGCCCGGCCCCTGATCGCCGGAGTCGAACTTGAACGCGCCCGAATCGATGTAGGCGTGATGCAGCAGGTCGGCGTCGTCGTTGACGATCAGGATGGCCTCGCCGCGTTTGATCGAGACCTCGGACGGGTGAAACATCCGCCCCTTCTGCGAGACCGAGATTTGCGACTGGGCCAGCACGGTTAACGTTCCGCTAATCGCTGCGATCCCTCCGGCCGCAAAGGCCAGGAACATCGCACGCCAGGGCACGGTGCGGGTCTGTCGCATCGATATGCTCTGATCCATCGCGCCGTCCGGCCAAATTCTGGCGCCGCGCCGCCTGAAGGTCGTCGAGCGAGGTTAAGGCGCCGTTAACGAAATCCGGAAGAATGACCTCTCCCTCAAGCTGCATTAACCGCCTAAGTGTAAGTCTGCCCGCTCAAAAGTTGCGAGACGTCGGTGCGTCTGTTCATGCAGCGAGCGCAGAGTCACGGCTTCTGGGACCGGTTGCGTTGTGCCGCGACCGCGCTTGCGTCGTTTTTCAAGACGATCCGCGGCCGGATTCTGATCGCATTTCTTGCCATGAGCGCGATCACCGGCGCGCTGGGTGTCTACACGACGCAAAGTACGCGCGATACCGGGAACCTGGTCGAGAAAACATTCGACCGCTCGCTGATGTCGATCAATTACGCACGCGCGGCCGCGGCGGACTTCGCCGCGATGCGTGCCGCCTTCGCCCGGCTGTGGATCGCATCGGCTCCGGAGGCCCGCGCCAATCTCGAGCTTGAAATCCAGGAGTTGGCAAAGGCGCTGAATGAAGATCTCACGATCGCCGCGCAGCGCTCGCAATCGGAGCGGGCCGTTCAAGCAGCAAAGCGCGCTGGCGATGCTGTCGCGGAATGGAAAAAAACGCGCGAACTGCTATCGCTTCAGAATCAGAATCGGCCGGATGCGGGCTGGGAAACCCTGGATCGCTATGCGGAAATCGCTCATGAGCAGATTGATCTGCTGATCAACTATACCGCTGGCGACGGATTCATCTACCGGCAGGTCGCTCGGGCCACCGTTGCGCGCGACGTGCAGTTCAATCTCGCCGGAACCCTGCTGGCGATTGTCATGTCCGCTTCGGTCGCATGGCTGCTGGCGCGGCGCATCGTCGGACCGGTCGCTGCAGCCTCAAACATCGCCGGCCAGATCGCGAATGGCAAACTCGACGTCGTCATTCCGAAAAGAAGTTCCGATGAGCTTGGCGCCTTGCTCGGATCCATGGGCATTATGCGCGACAACATCAAGGCGGCGATGGAGCGTGAGGTCGGATTGCGTCGATCGGCGCAATCGCGGCTGTCCGATGCACTGGAGAATTCGCAGAAGGCTGTGGTGCTGGTCGATGCGGAGGATCGCATTGTCATGGCGAACGGGCAGGCCTCGGCTTTCTTCAATGTTCCGCAGAGTCTGTTTTCGTCCGGCATGCGGGTCGCGGAGGTCCGGGCGGCGATCGAGAAGTCCGCCGGCGCGGGGCGTCTGCTGTCGCGGCCGGACTACTACGAGCCCGGTACCGAGCAGATCAAGCTCAACAACGGGCGCTGGCTCAACGTCAGCCAAAGTTTGACCCGCGATGGCGGTTTCATTGTGGTGTGCGGCGACGTCACTCAGACGAAGCGGCAGGAAGAGACGCTGCGCCTCACCAACATGCGTCTGGACGCAGCGCTCGATAACATGACGCAGGGGCTGACCCTCTATGACGCCGAAGGGCACCTCGAAGTGTTCAACCGCCGTTACCTTGAAATCTTCGGGCTCTCGTCTGACCAGGTCCGGCCGGGCATTACGATCCTTGAGCTTCTGGAGCTGAGCGTCGGACTCGGCAATCATCCCGCGAAGTCAGCACAAGAGCTGTTGGCCGAGCGTCAGGAGTTCATTCGTAACGATCCCAACGGTGTGCGTCTCCTGGAAGTCAAAGGCCGTGTTATCGCCTGTTTCTACCGGCCGACCGAAGCAGGTGGTGTCGTCGCGACCTACGAGGACGTAACCGAGCGGCGCGAAGCCGAATCCAAAATCATGCATATGGCGCGGCATGACTCGCTCACCAATCTGCCAAACCGCGTGCTGTTTCGTGAGATCATGGAAGCGGCGCTGGACCGTGGCGACCAGCTCGCCGTGCTGTTCCTCGATCTTGATCGTTTCAAGAGCGTTAACGACACGCTCGGCCATCCGGTCGGCGATGCGCTGCTGTGCGAGGTGACCAAGCGCCTGCAGATGGCGGTGCGCGGCGCTGACACGGTCGCTCGTCTCGGCGGCGATGAGTTCGCGATCGTGCAGATGGGCGGCGTTCCGGGGCAGGCGACCGATCTCGCGGTACGAATCATCGAATCGATCTCTGAACCGTTCGACATCATGGGCCATCAGGTCATGATCGGCACCAGCGTCGGCATCGCTATCGCGCCGACTGACGGCAAAGAGCCTGACCAGTTGCTCCGCAACGCAGACATGGCGCTCTACCGGGCGAAAAGCGATGGCCGCGGCACCTACCACTTTTTCCATCCCGAGATGGACTCCGACCTGCAGGCGCGCCGTTCGCTGGAACTCGACTTGCGCAAGGCGCTCGGCAACGGGGAGTTCGAAATCTACTACCAGCCGATTGTGAAGCTGGAGACGGGTGAAGTTGGCGGCTTCGAGGCGTTATTGCGCTGGCATCATCCCGAACGCGGCATGGTTCCGCCGGACAAGTTCATTCCGATCGCTGAGGAAATCGGCGTTATCACCGCGATTGGCGACTGGGTGTTGCGGCAGGCCTGTCTCGATGCGGCCAGCTGGCCGGCCGACCTCAGCGTTGCCGTCAATCTGTCGGCGGTGCAGTTCCGCAGTCCGACGCTGTCGTTGTCGGTCGTTTCCGCGCTCGGCGGATCGGGTCTTGCCGCCGGCCGTCTCGAGCTCGAAATCACCGAGACAGTGCTGTTGCAGGATGACAAGTCGGTGCTCGACACCCTGCACCAGATGCGCGACCTCGGCGTCAAGATTTCGATGGACGATTTCGGCACCGGCTATTCTTCGTTGAGCTATCTGCGCAGCTTCCCGTTCGACAAGATCAAGATCGACCGCTCCTTCATCCGCGAACTCGGCAAGAAGGAAGATTGTCTTGCCATCATCCGAGCGGTGTCGCGCCTCGGCGCCAGTCTCGGCATGATCACCACCGCCGAAGGCGTCGAGACCAAGGAGCAGCTCGACATCCTGCGTACCGAGGGCTGCAACCAGGGGCAGGGCTATCTGTTCAGTCCGCCGCGTCCGGTGGCCGAAGTGCCGGCCATCCTGCGCAAACTGCGTCCGCGGGTTCGCGCCGCCTGACGGCGCCTCTAACGTGGCCGGCCGGTCTGGCACCGGCGAACATAGTCTTCCGCTGCTTCCCGCCCGAGCAACCGGCCGACGATCATCGTCTTGCCGGTAACATGGGCGAATACCGTCTGAACGAAGCCACGCAGCGCCGCCTCGTCGGCGCTGTCGATGGTGTCATCGTCACCGTCCGGCACGGCGATGACCTTGTGGTCGACGTCGCCATCCTCGATCTGCTCGAGCAGCGCGACCGGCTTGCAGGCGACCGTCGTGCCCGATTTGAGGGCCTGCCGGGTCAGCACGAAGCAATCGGCGGCGTCGCCGTCGCCGCTTCTGGTGCCGGGAATGAAGCCGTAGGGGAACGGATAGGGCGCAGACACGGGCGCGGTTTTCACGAGCCGCAAACTGCTCTCGTCATAGGTGCGCTTCTCGCACGATCCTGCCTCGTTCTCGATGAACACCTGCATGCCGCCTCCGTCTGCTACGCATCATACTCCATACTTCATCTTGCGCGATTGGCCCGGCCGAAAGGGTTGAGCTAGGCTTGGCCGGCAGGCGGGAGGGCGCTTTCTTGGCACTGACACGGGATACCATCGTCCGGCGATTGCGCGCCGAGCGTGCCGCCGGCCGCGCCGTCTACGACGCGCTGTGCGGCTCCGGCATCACCGCAAAGATGGCGGCGCGCGGAGGCGCCGATCTCGTCACCACGCATTGCCTCGCTCACTTCCGCATGCAGGGCATGAGTTCGATGGCCGGCTATCTGCCGATCTGCGACGCCAACGCGCTCACGCTTGAGCTTGGCGAGCGTGCGCTCGCCAATGTCGTCGGCGATACACCGCTGATCGCCGGGCTCTTGTGCGTCGACCCGACCCGCGACATGACGCGCTTTCTGCGCCGCATTGCCGAGGCCGGCTTCGACGGCGTCATGAACTGTCCGACGGTGGCGCTGATCGACGGCAAGTTCCGCAGCGATCTGGAGGAAACCGGCATGGGGTTTGCGCGGGAGGTCGACGTGCTCGGCGCGGCCTCGAAAATGGGCCTGTTCACCAAGGCGTTCTGCACGACCCCGGACGAGGCGCTGGCGATGGCGGACGCCGGCGTCGACAACATCATCGTTCATTTCGGCAACAGTTCCGGCGGCAGTATCGGCTCGAAGACCGTGCTCGCAGGCGACGTCGCACGCGATCGCACGATAGCGGTGCTCGATGCGTTGGCTGCGAAATACCCGGATCGCATTGTGACCTGCCACGGCGGTGCCATCGAGACCCCTGAGCACTTCGCTGCGTTCCAGGCCGCCGAACCGCGGCTCGACGGCTATGTCGGCGGCTCTTCCGCCGAGCGCTTTCCGATCGAGCAGTCCGTCACCGAGGCCGCGCGGCGGTTCAAGGCGGTCAAGCTGACGAAGGTCAAGTAAGTGAAGAGGCCCGCCGTCTGCCTGCTGGCGACCCTCGACAGCAAGCACGAAGCGATCCGTTTCATGGCCGAGGCATTGCGCGAGGCAGGCGCCACGCCGTGGCTGGTCGATCTGTCGCTGCGGCCGCACGGGCAGGATTTTGCCGATGTCGGTGGCGCCGAGGTAGCGAGAGCCTCCGGCCTCGACTGGGAAGCGTTGCGGAAACTGTCGCGCGCCGACGCCGCGGAGCGCATGATCGGGGGCGGCATTGACGTCGTGCGTGCGAAATTCGGGCGCGGCGAAATCGACGGTATCGTCGGCCTCGGCGGTGCTAATGGCTCGACTATGGCCTGCGGCATCATGCGGCAACTGCCGTTCGGCTTGCCGAAGGCGATGGTCACGCCGGTCGCCGCGACCGCCGCCGTGCAGTGGTATGTCGGGGCGAGCGACATCGCGATGTTTCCGACCGTCGGTGATATTTCGCTCAACCGCGTCACCCGCGCCGCGATCCGCAACGCGGCCCATGCGGTCGCCGGCATGGCGGCTGCGCGCATGGCGCATCGCGTATCGGATGGCCCGCCGCTGATCGGCGTGTCATCGTTCGGCAATACCCAGCCTGCGGTGGACCACATGACCGCGCTGCTTGAAGGCAAGGGCTACGAGGTCATTCACTTTCACGCTTCGGGGCCGGGCGGCCGGGCGCTCGAGTCATTGGCCGCGCGCGGCGAACTCGCGGGCGTGATCGATCTGACGACGTCGGAATTGACGGATTTTGTCACCGGCGGCGTCTACAGCGCCGGCGAGGGCCGGCTGACCGCAGCCGGAGCGGCCGGCGTTCCGCAAGTCGTCGTGCCGGGCTGTCTCGACTTCACCAACTGGTGGGTTGGCGAAGTGCCGGAGAAATACCGGAGCCGCGCCTTCGTTCAATACAACGTCGAGATACTGCTGATGCGCACCAATGCCGAGGAGTTCGCAACTCTCGGCAAGCTGATTGGCGAACGCCTTGCCGCTGCGAAAGGTCCGGTGCAGGTGCTGATCCCGGGCAAAGGCATGAGCGCGCTGATGGCGCGGCGCGTGACGGACATCGCCGGAAACGACGTCGGCACCTGGGCGCAACCGGATGTGGACCGTGTCTTTGTCGAAACGCTGCGCCGTCACTTCAGAGGCGAGGTCCGCGAACTGCCGTTGCACATCAACGATAATGAATTCGCCGAAGCCTGTGTCGCCGCGCTGAGCGGGATGCTCACACCTGCTCAGCATTAAGATAGGCGAGCCGCGCGCCGCAAAAGGCGCAGACGAGCCCGAGGCCGAGCGCGATCAGGCTGGCGGCGACGTCGACCGCGCCGCCCGCTGCGCCGGTCTTGCTCAGAATGCCGGCGACGGTCGCCCCGACGACAACGATGGCGACCAGAAATCCACGGGCGAGCCGGTAGACGAATTCCTGGCCGCGCGCGGCGGCGATGAGATAGACGCCGGCCATCCACCCTCCAAAGAAACCGGCGCCTGCGGTCGCCCACCAGGCGAGCGCCGCGATGAACTGCTGCTTGCTGGTCGGCACGGCGTCGCGCAGGCCCGCGTCGATGCCGAAGCCGAGCACCGTCAGCGCGATATGGACGGCCAGCGCCGCGAAGACGCCGCAGGCGATCGCGGCGGCGTAATGCAGGTTACGGGAGGAAAAACTGTCCATCGAACGCCCAAGCAGCGGCCGGCCGGTGAGGGCCGCCGCCGCTATCGTTGCCGCAGGCAACGAGGACGATCAAGTTGCAATTGCCGCCTGCACGGGCGGTCAGGCGACCTTGCGGGCCGGGCCGTTCAGCAGTTCGTGGAATTCCCGTTCCAACGCATCGAGTGCCGCGCGCCGTGCCGGTGTCATCAAACTCGTTGTTACGCGATCCGTATCCGCCCCAGCGTTATTTGCCGGCATCTGCCGGTTATCGAGCGTATCCGTGCGCATTCTCATGCCCCTGTGCCGCATATCGATGCGCAAGGGATAACTGAGTCGCGGCGATCCGTGGATAACTATCGTCGATTTGGCGGCAAATGTTGCAATCCGGAGACAATTGACAGTCACGCGCGGCGCGAAATTGATTCGCGCCGCCGTAGGCCGGCGCCGTCAGTCCTCGCCGATTTCGCGCAAAATCTCAGCGGTATGCTCGCCGAGGAGAGGCGAGGGGCGGCCGGACGACTGCGGTTCGCCGTCGATCACGATCGGCGTGCGTACACCAGGGATCGAGCCCTTCTTGGCAGCCTTGCTCGGCATGTCGAGCTTCATGCCGCGGTGGATCACCTGCGGATCGTTGAAGACCTGTTCGACATCGTTGATCGGTCCCGCCGGTACGCCGACCGCTTCGAGCTTCGCCAGAAGGTCGTCGCGATTCATTTTTTTCGTATAGGCGGTCAGCTCGCCGATGATCTTGTCGCGCTGCGTGAGCCGGCCGACATTGTCCTTGTAGTCCGGATTTTTGGATATCTCCGGAGCGCCGAGCACGTCGCACAGCTTGTGAAACTGGCCGTCATTGCCGGTGGCGATGATGATGTGGCCGTCCGCAGTCGGAAATTCCTGGTATGGAACGATGTTGGCGTGCGCATTGCCGAGACGCTTCGGGATTTTGCCCGATACCAGATAGTTCATCGCCTGGTTGGCGAGGATGCCGACGGTGGAGTCGACCAGCGCGCAGTCGACATAGGCGCCTTTGCCGGTTCTCTCGCGTTGCGCCAGTGCCGCAAGAATACCGATCACCGAATAGACGCCGGTGAAGATGTCGGACACCGCGCCGCCGACTTTCACCGGCGGGCCGTCCGGCATGCCGGTGATGTCCATGAGCCCGCCCATGCCTTGCGCCATCAGGTCGTAGCCGGCGCGTTTGGCGTAGGGGCCGGTCTGGCCGAAGCCGGTCACCGAGCAGTAGATCAGCCGCGGATTCTCCGGCGCGAGACTTTTGTAATCGATCCCGAACTTGGCGAGGCCGCCGACCTTGAAGTTCTCGATCAGCACGTCGGACTTCTTGGCGAGCTTGTGGATGATGCGCTTGCCTTCCTCGGTATCGAAGTCGACCTCGATCGAGCGTTTGCCGCGGTTGGCGGAGTGGAAGTAAGCGGCCCCGATCGGCTTGCCGTCGGCACCTTCGACGAAGGGCGGCCCCCAGGCGCGGGTGTCGTCGCCCGGTCCCTTGCGTTCGACTTTGATGACGTCGGCGCCGAGATCGGCAAGAATTTGACCCGCCCACGGCCCGGCCAAAATCCGGGCAAGTTCCAGCACGCGCAGGCCGGCTAACGGCTTCGACATCTTCAAACTCCTCACGTGGAATGAACCGCGATGGGCGGGGTTATAAAGAGCCAATGGTACGCGCGCCAGACCGGGAATTGTCGTTGTGCGGCGCGGCCTTACGGAGAAAAATAGTGGCGGCTTCGTGCTGGCCTGCCCACGTGGCTGCGGCTAAAGTGCGCCCGATATCCCACGCCTTTGCGCGCCACGATTGTGGCGCGCGTTCAATCGGTGGAAACCCGACTTCAAGAAACGACACGGAGGAAATCCAGATGAAAATGAAATCAGTCCTGATTGCCGGCGCGGCCGTACTGGCGCTGTCGATCGCGGCGCAAGCGCAGGAAGTCAAGCTGCGTGCGTCCCACCAGTTCCCCGGCGGCAAGGGCGATCCGCGCGACGAAATGGTGCAGATCATCGCCCGCGAAGCCAAGGCCGCGGGCCTCGAGATCCAGGTTTATCCCGGCGCCTCGCTGTTCAAGCCGAACGACCAGTGGAATGCCATGGTCAACGGTCAGCTCGACATCTCATCCTTCCCGCTCGACTACGCGAGCGGCAAGGTCGGCGCCTTCAGTGCGACGCTGATGCCGGGCCTCGTGCGCAACCATGACCGCGCGACGCGCCTCAATAATTCGCCCTTCATGAAGGAGATCAAGGCGAAGATCGAAAAGGCCGGCGTCATCGTGCTCGCCGACGCCTGGCTCGCCGGTGCCTTCGCTTCCAAGAAGGGCTGTATCCGGACGCCTGCCGACATCAAGGGGCTGAAGATTCGCTCCGCCGGACCCACCTTCGCCGCGATGTGGCAGGAAGCGGGCGCCTCGATCGTGTCGATCCCGTCGAACGAAGTCTACAACGCGCTGCAGACCGGCGTCGCCGACGCGACCGATACGTCCGCCGGCAGCTTCGTCTCGTTCCGCCTCTACGAGCAGGTGAAGTGCATCACCGCGCCGGGCGACAACGCGCTGTGGTTCATGTACGAGCCGGTGCTGATGTCGAAGAAGAGCTTCGACAAGCTCACCAAGGACCAGCAGGCTGCGCTGCTCAAGGCCGGCAAGAAGTCGGAAGAATACTTCAACGCCGAGACCCGCAAGCTCGACGAAAAAATGGAAGAGGCCTACAAGAAGAACAACGTTCAGGTCATCCATCTGACGCCGGCTGAATACGACCAGTGGCTCAAGGTGGCGCAGAACTCGTCCTACAAGCGCTTTTCGAGCGAAGTGCCCGACGGCAAGAAGCTGATCGATCAGGCGCTCGCCGTGAAGTAATCGCGACCGGCGGCCGGCTGCCTCGCGCAGCCGGCCGTTGTCTTTGCCGACCGTGCCCTCGAGGAATTCATGGATCTGTTCATCCGCGGCGTAAGGCACCTTTCCTTTGCCTGCGGCCTGTTTGCGGCCGCGCTCATCGTTGCCGCCGTCATCATCGTCTGCCAGATGGTGTTCATCCGCTATGTGCTGAACGACAACACGATCTGGCAGACCGACTTCGTCACCTACAGTCTGGTCGCTGCGACCTTTATCGGCGGGCCTTACGTGCTGATGACCAAGGGCCACGTTAACGTCGACGTGGTTCCGATCTATGTCGGCCAGACGACCCGCTGGTGGCTCGCCTTCATCGCGATCGGCGTGTCGCTTGCTTTTGCATTGATTATGACCTGGCTCACTTTCCAGTTCTGGCACGAGTCGTTCGAGAATAACTGGCGCTCGGACTCGATGTGGCGGGCGCGGCTCTGGATTCCCTATGCCGCAATGCCGTTCGGCCTCGGCGTTCTGTCGTTGCAATACATCGTCGACCTGATCGAGCTTGTCACCGGCCGCGAGCATCCCTTCGGCATGGCGCCCGGAAAATCCGGGCCGTCGCTGCATGAGGCCGGCCTATGAGCCCGACCACGCAAGGGCTGATCGTCCTCGCCACCACGATCCTCGTGCTCTTGACCGGAGCGCCGGTCGCCTTCGCGCTTGGCGCGCTCGGCATCGTGTTTCTCGTCATTTTCCAGGGTCCGTCATCGCTCCAGGTTGCCGCCGAGACGCTTTATTCCGGCCTGCACGACTTTACGCTGGTGTCGATTCCGATGTTCATCATGATGGGCGCGGCGATCGGCTCTTCGCCCGCGGGGCGCGACCTCTACATCGCGCTCGACCGCTGGCTTTACCGGGTGCCCGGCGGCCTCGTCATTTCCAACCTCGGCGCCTGCGGCATCTTCGCGGCGCTGACCGGCTCGTCGCCCGCGACCTGCGCCGCGATCGGCAAGATGGGCATCCCGGAAATGCGCAAGCGCGGCTTTCCGGACGAGGTCGCGGCCGGCTCGATCTGCGCCGGCGGCACGCTCGGCATTCTCATCCCGCCGTCGATCACGTTCATCCTCTACGGCATCGCCACCGAGACCTCGATCGGCCGGCTGTTTCTCGCCGGTGTATTGCCGGGCCTCTTGCTGCTCGGCCTCTTCATCGCCTGGACGCTGATCTACATCTGGCTCAAGGGTGATCGCCAATACGCGGCGGATTTCCGCTACAGCTGGAAGGAAAAATTCGCCGCCATTCCGAAGATCGCACCCTTCATCCTGATCGTGATCGGCGTGATGTACGTGCTCTACGGCGGCATCGCGACGCCGTCGGAAGCCGCCGGCGTCGGCGCCGCGATGTGCGTGCTGCTCGCCGTGCTGATCTACCGGATGTGGAACCCGAAGGAGTGGTGGGAGATCCTGCGCTCGACCACCCGCGAGTCCGTGATGATCCTGATGATCATCGGCACCGCGGTGCTGTTCGGCTACATGCTCACGTCGCTCTACATCACCCAGACGCTGGCGCAGTCGATCGCCGACGCGCAGGTCAACAAATGGGTGCTGATGGGGATCATCAACGTGTTCCTGCTGATCTGCGGCTGCTTCATCCCGCCGGCGGGCATCATCCTGATGACAGCGCCGATTCTGCTGCCGATTATTACGGCAGCCGGCTTCGATCCTGTCTGGTTTGGCGTCATCGTGACCATCAATATGGAAATCGGCCTGATCACGCCGCCCGTCGGCCTCAATTTGTTCGTGGTCAACGCCATCGCGCCGGACGTGCCGACCAACAAGATCCTGTGGGGCGCGTTCCCCTACGTTATTATGATGGTGCTCGCGATCATTATCTTGTCAATGTTCCCCGGTATCGCCACCTGGCTGCCGGATTACTTGATGGGCGCCGCCGTAGGACCGAAATGAACACGTCTTTCTTTGGCGAATTGCTGCAGACGATTTCCGATCGCGGCCGCGCCTTGATCGAACGCGCCCGCGACCGGCGCGGCGATCAGGCCGCGCGGTCGGACGATTTCGTGGAACTGTGCGAGGAACTTCTGTCCGGCCGCGGCGAAGCCTCGGGCGTCGCGCTGGCGCGCGAGATCCTGCGCCGATACTCGGAACTGACAACCGGACCGCGCATCGCTTTTTTCGAGGCGCTGGCGCGGCAATTCGGCACCGACAAGGAACGGCTCTCTGCAGCGATCGCGCGCTGGCACAACGCTTCCGACGATGCCGCGATCGCCGAGGTGCATGCCGCGTCCGAGCCGCGGCGGCAGGAGCTGTTCCGCCGCCTCAATCTGGCGCCCGGCGGCACCGCCGCGCTGGTGCGCATGCGCGAACAGTTGATGGACGCGCTTCGGCATCGCGAGGATCTCGCCGCCGTCGATAGCGATTTCGTCCATCTGTTCTCGTCGTGGTTCAACCGCGGTTTCCTGGTGCTGCGCCGGATCGATTGGTCGACCCCGGCGATCATCCTGGAAAAGATCATTCGCTACGAAGCCGTTCACGAGATTCATGACTGGGAAGATCTGCGCCGGCGCATCGATCCGGCCGACCGGCGCTGCTTCGCCTTCTTCCATCCGGCCCTGATCGATGAGCCGCTCATCTTCGTCGAGGTAGCGCTGGCGCGCGACATTCCGGGCGCGATCGCGCCGATCCTTGCGCCGCAGCGCGAAATGACCGAACCCGACAAAGCGCGCACCGCGGTGTTCTACTCGATCTCGAACTGCCAGCGCGGACTTGCCGGCGTGTCGTTCGGCAATTTCCTGATCAAACAGGTGGTCGAGGAACTGACCCGTGAAATGCCGCGGCTGACGAATTTCGTGACGCTGTCGCCGGTGCCGAGCTTTGCCGGCTGGCTCCGGCGCGAGCTGACGAAACAGGACTCGCCCGTCTTCGCCAACGGCGATGCTGCGGCGCTCGCCCGGCTCGCCGAACCCGGCTGGTGGACCAACGAGGAACTGGCCGAACAGCTGCGCGGGCCCGCGATGCAGGCGGCGGCCTGGTATTTCCTGCGCGCACGCACCGAGCGCGGCTGGCCGGTCGATCCCGTCGCGCGTTTCCATCTCGGCAACGGCGCCCGGCTCGAACGCATCAACTGGCTCGGCGACACGTCCGAGAAGGCGCTGTCGCGCGCCCACGGCCTGATGGTCAACTATCTCTACGATCTCGATGACATCGAGAAAAATCATGAAGCCTATGCCGAAGGCCGCACGGTGGTCGCCGCCAGCGGCGTGCAGCGGCTCTTGCGCTCCGGCGCTCCCGCCGCCGAGCTGGTGCCGGTGACCGGCTAAGGCTCAGGATTGTCCATAGACCGGCACGATGCCGCCGCGCGTGACGCGATTGTCGGGTGAAGCGAGAAACGCGATCGTCGCCGCGACTTCCTCGACCTTCGGCCAGGCCTCGAAGTCCGCCTTCGGCATCGCCTTGCGGTTGGCCGGCGTATCCATGATCGACGGCGCAACCGCGTTGACCAGAATGCCGTCCTTCGCCACTTCTTCGGCGAGCGCCGCGGTCAGCGCGGCGACGCCTGCTTTCGACGCGGTATAGGCGGTCATGCCGGAACCGCTACGCCATTCGAGCGCCGGCCGTGCCGCGACATTGACGATGCGGCCGCCGGTCCCGGATGCCTTCATCGCCTGCACCGCCGCGCGGCAGCACAGGAAGCATGAGGTCAGGTTGGTGTCGACTTGCCCGGCGAACGCGGCCTTGGACATGTCAGCGAGCGGCGCCATCGCAAAGCCGCCGGCGAGGTGGATCGACGCCCACAACTGCGGGATGCTGTCATAGAGCCGCGTCACGTCGGCCTCGTCGGCGAGATTGCAGTCCCCCACCAGCGTCACGCGATCGTGGCCACGGTAAGGGAAGCGCTCGCCTTCTTCGGCGTGCAGAAAGGAAATCCGGCACAGCGCGCCGGCCTCGAGCAGCAGACCTGTGACCGCGGTGCCGAGCGCCCCGGTGCCGCCGGTGATGACGATATGGCGGCCGGTGAAATCCGTCATGCGCCTAACCGCGCCCGCGCTTCGCGCGCGTCGGCAGCACCTGATACTCGATCCAGTTCGCGACCTCGCTCACGCGCAGCTTCTTGTTGAGTACGTTCTGGTGGATGCCAAACCGCCAGGACAGCCGTTTGCAGTCGGGATCGCGGTCGAGCGTCTCGAGGTCGTCGCTGTAATCCTTGATGTCGGCGGCGTTGAGGAAGAAGCCCTCGTCGATCAGCCGCGTGCCGATGCGCCGGGCAATCGCCGCAAGCTCCCGCAGCGGATATTCAGGGTGGTACTGCACGCCCCAGGCGATGGTGCCGTTGCGGCGGATTTCCGCGCTCTGCACATCCGACACCGCGTTGGTCGCGAGCACCTGCATGCCGGGCGCCAGCGTCTCGACTTCGTCGAGATGCACGGTCGGTGCGTTGAAGATGTCCGGCTTGCCGATATACATCGGGTGCTTGCGGCCCTGCTCGGTGAGGCGAATGCTGCGGCCAAAGCCGAGTTCGCGGCCCTTCGGGTTTTTGCGCACCGTGCCGCCCGCAGCGACGGTGAGAACTTGCAGGCCCCAGCACGAGCCGAACACCGGCGTGCCGGCGTCGAGGAAAGCGCGGACCAGTTCGACCTGCCGCGTCACCGCCGGCCCGCCATTGTAGATATGCAGCGATGAGCCGGTGATCGCGACGCCGTCATAGGCGAGGAGCTGTTCGCCCTCCGGCAGCACCGCGCCGGTATCGCCGGGCATGGCGGTGTCGACTTTCGCGCCGGGCAGCAGTTCACGCAGCAGGTCGGAATAGCCCTTGTGCGCCGGCGTGCCGCCGGCGGCGATGTGCTCGGCCAGCGTTTCGGGAGAGTTTCCTTCGATCACAAGAAGGCGAGGCGAGGGCATAAATTCAGGATAACACGCGAGTCTTTCGGATTTCTAATCTGGCGTCCGGTTATGGCGGCGTTAGGGCAGTTCGGCCGGTTTAGCCGCGATATCTGTGGCTTCGCGCCGTCGGTGCGGGTATCTCGCCTTGAGTTGACGCAGTTGCGCGCCCATTCTGCCGCGAGCTTCCGCGAATCGGCTGAAAAATCGCTCGTCATGGCAGCTTACGATCTCGCCATTATCGGCGGCGGCATCAACGGGACCGCGATTGCGCGCGACGCGGCCGGCCGCGGCCTGCGTGTGCTGCTGGTCGAGCAGAACGACCTCGGCTCCGGCACCTCGTCGGCGTCCAGCAAGCTGATCCATGGCGGCTTGCGTTATCTGGAGCACCGCGCGTTTCGGTTGGTACGCGAGGCGCTTGCCGAGCGCGAAGTGCTGTTGCGGACCGCTCCGCACGTGATCCGTCCGATGCGTTTCATGCTGCCTCCGGCGCCGGGCCTGCGGTCGGCGCTCAAGCTGCGGCTCGGGCTGTTTCTCTATGACCGGCTCGGCAATCGCAAGCTGTTGCCGGCAACCAGGACCGCCGACCTCACGCATCACCCGGTCGGCGTGCCGCTGTTGCGGTCGTTTCGCGTCGGCTTCGAATACTCCGATTGCTGGGTCGATGACGCACGGTTTGTCGTTCTCAACGCTCTGGACGCCGCCGAGCGCGGGGCGGCGATCCGGGTGCGTACCCGGTGCGTGCGCGTGGAACGGCGCTCCGAGTGGGAGCTGGTGCTCAACACCAAGGGCAGGCGCGAAGTCACGACCGCCCGCGTCCTCGTCAATGCCGCCGGTCCCTGGGTCGATCAGGTTTCCGAGCACATCCTGCGTCTGCCGCCACAGCGCCACGCCCGCCTCATCAAGGGCAGCCATATCGTGGTGCGGCAAATGTTCGATCACGACCGCGGCTATACGCTGCAGGCCAAGGACGGCCGGGTGGTGTTCGTGCTGCCCTTCGCGCAGAATTTCACGCTGATCGGCACCACCGACGAACCCTTCGTCGGCGACGTCGGCGCGCCGGCACCGAGCCCCGGCGAACTGACCTATTTGGTGAGCGTGGTTAACCAATACTTTCGGCAGAAGGTCTCTGTCGACGATGTCGTCTGGGCCTTTGCCGGCATTCGTTCGCTCTACAACGACGGCTCCGACCGGCCGGAGGACGTCACCCGCGACTATGTGCTGGCGCTCGACGAGAAGTTTCGGGAAGCCCCGGTGCTGACGATCTACGGCGGCAAGATCACGACCGCGCGGCGGCTCGCGGAAGCGGCGTTCGGACGCATCGGCAAATTCTTTCAAACCCGGCCGCACTGGACCGCTCACGCGCCGCTTCCGGGTGGAGATTTTGCGCCCGACGAGTTCACCGTGCAGGTGACGAAAACCCGCAATAATTGGCCGTTTTTGAGCGTCGAGACGGCGTTGCGCATGGCCGCTGCCTACGGCACCCGGATTGACCGCGTCCTCGGCGCGGCGAAATCCTTCGCCGATCTCGGTCCCCGTTTTGTCGGCGATCTCACCGGCGCGGAGTTGCGCTATCTGATGACGCACGAGTGGGCGCAGACGGCCGACGATGTGCTTTGGCGTCGCACCAAGCTCGGCCTGATGGCGAGCGGGCAGGATCGTGATGACATCGCGCGGTTCATGGCGGGCGTGGTGGCCGGGGCCGCGTAGATGGACGCGCCGCGGCATGGTTAGCGAATTCTTTCCGCCCGGCCGACCCTACTCACGCACCAGTTTACGGGATCAAAACGCGGCCGTGCTTTAATCAAGGTGGTCGAGATTCATTCGGAAAGCTGAAACCGCGAAAGCTGAAACCGCTATGTCGTTCGACATCAAGCAGATCGCCCGTCAGCTCGCGACGATCAAGGTTCTGATCGTCGACGACGATCACTACATGCGAAAGGTCGTTCGCGCGCTGCTCATGAGCATCGGCGTACGCGACATCCATGAGGCCATCGACGGTCTTTCGGGCCTCGATGCCATTCGCAACATCGCGCCCGACGTTGTGTTGCTCGACTGGGAAATGCCCGGTCTCGATGGCGCCGGCTTTCTGCGCATCGTCCGCCAGCCCGAGACGTTTCCTTATCCGGCTGTGCCGGTCATCATGCTCACCGGTCACGGCGAGCGCTCGCGCGTCATCAAGGCGGTCGAGGTCGGTGTCAACGAATTCCTGCTGAAGCCGGTGTCGTCCAAGGCGCTCTTTGATCGCCTGGTGTCTGTGCTGGCCAATCCGCGCCCTGTGGTCCGGCAGGGCAACTACTACGGTCCGGCGCCACGCCGTGTCGCCACTGTCCGCGCCGAGGCCGGCGCCGACGTAGCCGATCTCGTGATGTTGAACTAATCTCGGTCTGGGGCCGCGTCCGTCGCCGCGCCCCCGCGACCGGGGATTTTCTTGCCGACCGCTCTCATCGCCATCGACCAGGGCACGACCTCGACGCGCGCCATCGCGTTCGATTCGTCTTTGCGCCCGCTCGGCATGGCGCAGCGCGAACTCCCGCAGATCTACCCGTCGCCGGGCTGGGTCGAGCACGACCCCGAAGCGATCTGGTCCGATACCGTCGGAACCGTTCGCACCGCAATGGCGCAGGCGGGTCTCGGCGCGAACGACGTCGCCGCGATCGGCATCACCAACCAGCGTGAAACCACGGTGATCTGGGACCGCGCCTCCGGCCGGCCGATCCACAACGCGATCGTCTGGCAGGATCGCCGCACCGCCGCGTCTTGCGACAGCCTGCGTGCTGACGGCCACGAGGCGGCGATTTCTGCCCGGACCGGCCTGCTGCTCGACCCCTATTTCTCCGCCACCAAGATTGCCTGGCTGCTCGACCATGTTCCCGGCGCGCGCGCGGCCGCGGAAGCGGGCCGGCTCGCCTTCGGCACCATCGATACGTTTCTCCTGTGGCGATTGACCGGCGGCCGTGTCCACGCTACCGACGCCACCAATGCCGCGCGCACCATGCTGTTCGACATCGGCCGCGGCGAATGGGACGAGGAGCTTGCCGCGCTGTTTCGCGTGCCGCCGTCGTTGCTGCCCGATGTGCGCGACAGCAGCGGCGATTTTGGCGTGACGTTGCCGACGCTGTTTGGCGGCGAAATCCGTATTTCCGGCATCGCCGGCGACCAGCAGGCCGCGACCGTCGGGCAGGGCTGCTTTGTGCCCGGCATGATGAAATCGACCTATGGCACGGGCTGTTTTGCACTTCTGAACACGGGCACCGAGCGCGTCGCCTCGAAAAACCGGTTGCTCACCACCATCGCCTACCAGCTCGGCGGCCAGCGTACCTATGCGCTTGAAGGCGCGATTTTCGTCGCTGGCGCGGCGGTGCAGTGGCTGCGCGACGGCCTTGGCCTGATCCGGCAAGCGGCCGAGATTGGCGCGCTTGCCGAGCGCGCCGATCCTGCCGAGCAGGTCTATCTGGTCCCGGCCTTTGTCGGCCTCGGTGCGCCGTGGTGGGACGCCGAGGCACGTGCCGCCGTCTATGGCCTCACCCGCAAGTCGGGCGCCCCCGAGCTTGCCCGCGCCGCGCTCGAGGCGGTGGGCTATCAGACCGCGGATCTGCTCGAAGCCATGAAAGCCGACTGGCCCGCCGCCGCGGCAAGCGCCACGGTGTTGCGGGTCGACGGCGGCATGGTGGCGAGCGACCTTGCCATGCAGTTCCTTGCCGACATTCTGGCAAGCCCGGTCGACCGGCCGGTGGTGATGGAGACGACCGCGCTCGGCGCCGCCTATCTTGCCGGGCGTGCGGCAGGTGTCTCGCCAGACCTCGACGGCTTTGCCGCGACCTGGCAGCGCGAGCGCCGCTTCGAGCCGGCCATGACGCCCGGCGAGCGGGCGCGCAAGCGGGCCGGCTGGCGCGATGCGGTCCGCCGGACCTTGTCCGGAACCCCCTGAATTCAGAAGGTTTTTTATCGGCCTCGTCTTTACGGGACCGTAACGCTGGCCGTGGTCTTATCGCCACCGTACAGGGCCCGTTCATGCACCGGGGGTCCGGACGGGTTTGTGATGAACGCCAAGCAGGTCGAGGCCCTGATCTCGCAGTTGAGCGTGCTCGTCGTCGACGACAACGCCTTCATGCGCAACATCGTGCGCAGCCTCCTGACCAATATCGGCGTCAAGCGCATCTTCGAGGCACCGGACGGCATCGCCGGCCTCGAGGTGATCCGCAACGAAATGCCCGACGTCGTCATCCTCGACTGGGAAATGCCGATGCTGAACGGACCAGAGTTTGTGCGCATCGTCCGCTCGCCCGGCGTGTTTCCGCTGCCGGATATTCCGATCATCATGCTCACCGCTCACGGCGAGCGCTGGCGCATCGTCGAGGCGGTGCGGCTCGGCGTCAACGAGTTCCTCTGCAAGCCGGTGTCGGCGAAGTCTTTGCATGAAAGATTCGTGTCGATCCTGCTGAAGCCGCGCGCGAGCGTGCAGGTCGGCGGCTACTACGGGCCGGAGCCGCGCAAGTCCGCGCTCGACGCCGAGATTGCGGCGGGCGACAGCCAGACCGATTCGATTACGCAGGTGTAGTCCGCCGGTTGACCTTTGCGCCGCCGCCGCTAGCTTGCCGCCGGGCAAGGCGCGGGAGCGGCGATGGCGGCGGGTGCGGAACTTGCGGGCAAACGCGGCGTGCTGGTGCGCTTCGACGCCGTGCGACGGCGGTTTGGAGCGATGGCCGCGGTCGACGGCCTGACGCTCGACATCTACGACAACGAGTTCTTCGCGCTGCTGGGTCCGTCAGGCTGCGGCAAGACGACCCTGCTGCGCATGCTGGCGGGCTTCGAGACGCCGGATGAAGGCCGCGTGCGGCTGGCCGGCGCGGACATCACCGACGTGCCGCCGCACCGGCGGCCAGTCAACATGATGTTCCAGAGTTATGCGCTGTTTCCGCATCTGAGCGTTGCGGGCAACATCGCCTTCGGCCTCAAGCAGGAAAATCTGCCGAAGGACGAGATCGCCGCGCGCGTGGCCGACATGCTGGCGCTGACGCGGCTCGAGGGTCTCGGTGACCGGCGTCCCGACCAGCTCTCCGGCGGCCAGCGCCAGCGGGTTGCCCTCGCGCGTTCGCTGGTCAAGCGCCCGCGCGTGCTGCTGCTCGACGAGCCGCTCGCCGCGCTCGACAAGAAGCTGCGCGCGGAGACCCAGTTCGAGCTGATGGCCTTGCAGCGCAAGCTCGGCACCACCTTCGTGATTGTCACCCACGACCAGGATGAGGCGATGATCCTCGCCGATCGCATCGCGGTCATGAATCGCGGCCGGCTCGCGCAGGTGGACGCGCCGGCTGAGATCTATGAGCACCCGAAAACGCGCTGGGTGGCTGAATTCGTCGGCGATGTCAGTCTGCTCGAAGGCCGCGTCAGCGGCGCGAGCGTCGAAACCGCGAATGGTGCCTTTGCCTTCGCGGGAGCGGGCGGGGTGACAAACGGCGAAAAAGTATGGCTGGCGCTGCGGCCGGAGAAGATCGCGATTTCGCGCGACAAACCCGCTGCCGACAACGCGGTCGCCGCCACCATCGCCGACGCCGGCTATCTCGGCGACAGCACGCTCTATCAGGCGCGCCTTGCCGATGGCGCCGCCATGAAAGTGTCGACGCCGAACACCGGCCGCGCCGCGCGCGGCGCGTTTGCCATCGGCGATGCGGTCTGGCTGTCCTGGCCGGCCGACGCCGCCGTGCTGCTGAGGGAATGATGGTCGCGCCCCGAAACCGGCATCGTTGGGGCGGGCGGCTGGTCGTGCTCGCGCCCTACCTTTGGCTGGTGCTGTTTTTTCTGGTGCCGTTTGTGTTGGTGCTGCGCATCAGCCTGTCCGAGACCGTGCTGGCGCAGCCGCCCTATCTGCCGGTGCTCGATCTCGCCGCCGGCTGGCGGGGCATCGCCGACTTTCTCGCCGGCCTGACGCTCGGGAATTTCAAGCTGCTCGGCTCGGACGCGATCTATCTGTTTTCGTATCTGAAGAGCCTGCAGGTTGCGACGATCTCGACCCTGATCCTGCTCGCGATCGGCTTCCCGATGGCTTACGGCATGGCGCGCGCGCCGCGCCGCCTGCAGCCCGTACTCTTGATGCTGGTCATCCTGCCGTTCTGGACCTCGTTCCTGATCCGCGTTTACGCATGGGTCACTATTCTTCAGCGCGAGGGCCTCTTGAACGACGTGCTCCGCGCGCTCGGGCTGATCGATGAGCCGCTGACCTGGCTTGCCACCGACACCGCGATCTATATCGGCGTCGTCTATTCCTATCTGCCGTTCATGGTGCTGCCGCTCTACGCGGTGCTGGAGCGGATGGACGATACGCTGCTCGAAGCCGCCGCCGATCTCGGCTGCCCGCGCTGGAAAGCGTTCTGGCTCGTCACCGTGCCGCTCGCCATGCCCGGCATCATGGCGGGTTCGCTTCTCTGTTTCATTCCGGTGATGGGCGAGTTCGTCATCCCCGATCTGCTCGGCGGCTCCGGCACGCAGATGATCGGGCAGACGCTCTGGCTCGAATTCTTCTCCAACAAGGACTGGCCGGTCGCCTCAGCGCTTGCCATCGTGCTGCTGGTGCTGCTTGTCGTGCCGATCCTCTCCTACGAACGGCTGCAGCAGCGCACCATCGAGGGAGAGCGCTGATGCGGTGGCGTTTCTCGCCCTTCAGTGTCACGGCGGTCGCGCTCGGCATGGCGTTTCTCTATCTGCCGATCGCGATCATGGTGATCTATTCGTTCAACGCCTCGCGGCTGGTCACCGTCTGGGGCGGCTGGTCGCTGCGCTGGTATGCCGAGCTTTTGCACGACCAGGCCATGATCGACGCCGCTTGGGCGAGCCTGCGGATCGGCGTCGTGTCAGCGACCGCGGCGACCGTCCTCGGCACGCTGGCCGCGCTGGCGCTCACCCGGATGGGCCGGTTTCGCGGGCGCTTGCTGTTCACCGGCATGGTTTATGCGCCGCTGGTCATGCCCGAGGTCATCACCGGCCTCGCATTGCTGCTGTTGTTCGTCGCCCTCGACGTCGGCCGTGGGGTCTGGACCGTGTCGCTCGCCCACACCACGCTGACGATGTGCTTCGTCACCGTCGTGGTGCAGTCGCGTCTGGTCGGCTTCGACCGTTCGCTCGAGGAAGCGGCGATGGATCTCGGCTGTCCGCCGTGGAAGACCTTTCTCACGGTCACGCTGCCGCTGATCGCGCCGGCGATCGCGGCAGGCTGGATGCTCGCCTTCTCACTGTCGCTTGACGATCTCGTGATCGCGAGTTTCACCACCGGGCCGGGTGCGACGACGCTGCCGATCCGCATCTATTCGCAGGTCCGTCTTGGCGTGAAGCCGGAGATCAACGCGATCTGTACGATCCTGATCACGATCGTCGCGGTTGCCACCATCGCCACCTCGCTGATCGCCAAAGGAAACCTGATGAAGCGGGATGCGGCACGCCGTGAGCGTGCCGCCCTTGGCGCCCAGCTCTGATGTCTTATTGCTCGCCGCTGCGGCTCTGGCCCGGCGGGCGCAAGAGATAGATCACGAACCAGATCGGCACGATCACCAGCGCGCCGAGAATGACGTTGGGCAGCGCCCAGGCGATGCCCTTGCGCGCGAACTCCTCGACCCGCTCGGCGGAGAGGCCGGCCTCCGCCATCAACTGGTCGGCGGTAATGCCGAAATGCGCAAGAATGGTTCCCACCACCAGCGAGGCGAGGGCGACCTTGACCAGGGTTCGGAGCAGGGATTGCAGCATCCGTGGCCTTTGCGGCCGGCCTCGTGCCGGCGGCTGATTCGTCCCGTCGGCATGATAGTCGAACGGCCGTGCGCCGCCATGCGCCGCGTCGCGCGCGAGGGCGGCGAATACGGCCTATTGCGCCGGCGTTTGCGGGGGTGGCGGTGCCGGAGCGGGCTCGGCGGCGAGGCGCGGCTCGGTGGCGGGCGCCGGTTCGCCGCTCGCGGACGGCGCAGTGCCGGCCGGCGCGGGCGTGGCTTGAGCGTCTGCCGGCGCGCTTGCCGTCGCGGCAGGCGCTGCAGGGGCGGCCGCACCGCCGGTGAGTTTCTTGATCGCCGCGCGCACGGCGTCACGGGCCTCTTTTTCGCGCACGGCGTCGAGCAGCGGCGCCGCGGCGCCGGAGCGGCGGATCAAGATCTGCGGGTCGGGCAGCATGATCGGGTCGTCCCAGGAACCCTCGACGAAGAACGGCAGTTCGAACTTCACGGCCTTGGCGCCGTCCTTGCCGCTGTCCGTCAGCAGTCCGGCGGTGCCCTTCAGCGACAATTCGCGCGAGGGGATCAGCGCCGAGCCCGTGAGCGCCAGTTGAACCGACGGTCCCGCCACGCGGGCATCGGTGATGGTCGCCACACCCTTGGCGATCTGCAGGATAACCGTGAGCTTGTCGTAGGGCGTTCGGCCGGTGCGGTACGCGCCGCCGCCGGACAGCGGACTGCGCTCAAGCCGGCGCAGCAACTGCTCGACGTTGAGACCGGCGAGCGCGCCTTTTTCGCCCATCACGCTGGCGCTGCCGGTCAGCGTCCGCGTGATCGCAAGCACGCTGCCGCCGGAACCTTCGAGCGCCAATACGACATTGCCGCTGCCTTCCAGACGCTTCAATCCCAGCAACTGGCCAAGGCAGGCGGTGAGGTCGACGCCGACGAACTGGATCTGCGATTTCACGTCGACGCCGGTTTCGAAATTGGCGATCGTAAATGCGCCCTTGATGACGCCGCCGAAGGCCTGCGACTCGCCGACCGTAATGGTCAGGTGGCCGCCGCGCAGGTTGGCGCCGACCGCCGTGCGGCCCAGTTTGGTGCCCGGCAATACGACATTGGCGGCCGACAGGCGCAGATCGACGTCGAAGCCGGTCAATCCGTCGAGGCTGATATGCGAACTGTTCCACTCGCGTTGGCTCGCCGCGAGCACGCGCACCGCGGCGATATAGGGCGAAAGGTCGAGCGTGTCGGCGGCGAGTGTGCCTTGCAGCGTCTGCCGGCCGTCGGTGGCGAAGGTCAGCACGCCTTCGGCACGGTTGCCGTCGAGTTCGACGTTGACGCCGGACAGCGCGATAGTTCCGCCGACCACGTTGGCCTGCGCCTTGAGGGCGAAGCGCTCGAAGCCGCCGCCCGGCAGCGGTTTCTGTCCGGCCCAGACCAGCGTGTCGCGCAGATTGGCGGCGTCGGCCGCAAGCACGCCCTCGATCTTCAGTGTCGGTTTGACGCTCAGGTTGCCGTCGAAAGCGACCTTGGCGCTGGTGCCGGCCACCCGCAGTTTGAGGCCGGTGCGATTGCCGGCCAGCGCGGCGGCGAAGTCGCTCATGGTCAGGCTTGCGTCCATCGCCTCGCCGCGCCAGCGGAACCGGCCGGTTGCGCCGAAACTTTTGGAGATATGAGGCCAGGCCAGCGACATCTCGACGTCGTCGAGGCGTTCTTCGATATTGCGGCGGGCGTCCCGCACCAGAATTGTCCCGCGCTGAATACGGATTTCCGAGAACAGCGGCGTTTGCTGTGCGCCGGCGGTCTGGCCACGCTCCAGCCGGTCGAGCAGGTTCGACCAGTTCGAGCGGCCATTCGCCGTCAGAGTGAGCGCAATGCGCGGCCGCTCCAGAGTCACGTCGCCGATCTCGGCCCGGCCGATCAGCAGCGGCAGGAATTTCAGATGCGCGACCAGCCGCTCCGCCCTGAGCGCGGGTTCGGCGCGGTCGCCCATCGTCACGTCGGAGAAGCTCACGGTGCCCGACGGGAACAGCGAGACGGTGCCGGTGCCGCGAATATCCGGCTCGAAGCCGGTCACCGAGCGCATTTCCGCCCGCACGCGGTCGCGCACGGCGTCGGTCGAGATCAGAAGGTTCAGCACGAGCAGCGCTCCGCCGCCCAGAATGAGCGCGAGCGCCAGAGCAAGGCCAAGCCGTTTGAAGCCGGTTGCGACCGTCAAGACACCGAAATTCCGTTTATTTCAATGGCGTAGCCGGGGAACTATACCACCCGCTGCGTCTGCGCCAACCGTGACGGGCGTCTGTGACGCTTTCAAGGCTGCGTCCGGCGGTCGCGCCAGGCTCGCCGCCGCGGGCCCTCGGCCGCCGGAGATTTTTGGGTGAAACGCGCCGGCGATCGCTCGGCAAAGTGTACCAGCCAGATCACCGGCAGGACGCCGACCGCGACGATCAGCAGCGCGGCCAGTGCGCCGTCCTCGAAGCTGCCGCGGGTCGCGAACTGGTAGATATAGGTCGCCAGCGTTTCGGTATTGAGCGGCCGCAGCAGCAGGGTCGCCGGCAGTTCCTTCAGGCAATCGACGAAGACCAGGAGCGCCGCGCCCCACAGCGCCGGGCGGCCGAGCGGCAGATAGAGATTGCGCGCGATCGACAGGGGCCGGGCGCCGAGCGTGCGCGCGATGTCCTCGTATTCGCCGGGAATGCGGGCAAGTCCCGCCTGCGACAGCCCGATCGCGATGGCGAGGAAGCGCACCACATAGGCGATGACCACCGCCGCGCTCGATCCCGCGACGATCAAGCCGGGATGAACGCCCGCGGTGCGTTCCGCGATCCAGTTGACCGCCTCGTCGACCGCGACCACAGGCCCGAGCAGTCCCAGCGCCAGCACCGTGCCGGGGATCGCATAGCCCATGCTTGCCACGGCGATCGCGCTGCGCACCAGCCGGGTGCGGCCGATCCGTACCACCACTGCAGCGACACTGCCGAGCACGACCACCGCCCCGGTCGCGACCCCCGCGAACGACACTGTCGTCATGGTGTGCCGCACCAGATCGGGGTCGAAGCCCTGCAGCAGATGCCGCAGCACGGCCTCGCGGGTGAGGAAGGCGACCGGCACCAGGAAGCCGAGCGCGAACGGCGCGAAGCAGGCAAGCGTCGCGAGCCAGCGTGAGGCGCCGCGCATGGCGATGCGATGGCTCATGCGCGCGTCCTGCGCCGCCATGTCGTAGCGTTGGCGGGCGCGGCCGTAGCGTTCGAGTGCGATCAGCGCCACCACCAGCGTCAGCATGGCGAGCGCGATCTGCGCCGCGCCGGGCAGGCTGCCGCGGTTGAGCCAGGTATTGAAGACCGACAGCGTCAGCGTGCGCACGCCGAGATATTCGCTGGCGCCGATGTCGTTGAGGCATTCGAGCAGCGCCAGCGAAATGCCGACCGCGAGCGCCGGCCGCGACAGCGGCAACGCAATGTCGCGGGCGAGCTGCCAGGGCCGCGCGCCGAGCACGCGGGCGGCTTCGGTGAAGGCCGCGCATTGCGTCTGGAACATCGCGCGGGCGGCGAGATAGACGTAAGGATAAAGCACCAGCGCGAAGATCAGGATGGCGCCGGGCAGCGAGCGTACCGCCGGAAACCAGTAGTCGTTCGCGGCATTCCAGCCAAACGCATGGCGCAGCGCGGTTTGCACCGGCCCGGCCGCTTCCAGCAGGTCGGCATAGACATAGGCTGCGATATAGGTCGGGATTGCGAGCGGCAGCGGCAGCAGCCAGACCAGCGCGCCGCGGCCGGGAAACTGATAGACGGTGATGAGCCAGGCCGTGCCGGTGCCGGCAAAGCCGGCGACCACGGCGACGCCGGCCAGGAGCCCCAGCGTCTGCAGGGTCGCGGCCGGAATGACGTATTCGGCAAGATGCGCCCACAGGCCTTCGTCGCCGCCGGCGGCTGCGATGCGCAGGAGGCTCAGAAGCGGCAACGCGGCGAATGCCGCGAGCGTCAGCGCGATGGCGATACAGAGCGGCGGGGCCGGCCGGCTTCCCGACGTGCGAAAGGCCCCGCCGAAGATCGGAACCTGGGCGGGGCCTTCGCTGCGTGCGTCTGTAATCGACATTCGCCGATCAGTTGTCGAAGCCGACTTTGTCGACCAGTTCCGACGCCTTCTTCTTGTTGTCGGCGATCTTCGACAGCGGGACCGGATCGGGTTTCAGCGTGCCGTAGCTCGCGACGATCGGGTTGATCGCGACGCCGCCGCGCAGCGGATATTCGTACACCGAGTCCGCGTAGATGTGCTGGGCCTTTTCACCCATCAGCCATTCGATCAGCTTGATCGCGTTGGCCTTGTTCGGGGCGTGCTTGGCGAGCACGACGCCGGACACGTTCACATGGGTGCCGCCGTCCTTGAAGGTCGGCAGGATCACGCGGGTGGCGTCGGCCCATGGCTTCTGCGCCGGATTCTTGGTCATCAGCGCCCAGTAATAGGTATTGCCGATGCCGAGATCGCACTTGCCGGCTGCGACGTCACGGGCGGTTTCGCGGTCGCCGCCGGACGCCTTGCGGCCGAGATTGTCCTTCAGCCCGCGCAGCCAGGCTTCGGCCTTGGCTTCGCCGTGATGAGCGATATAGGCGGCGAACAGCGCGTTGTTATAAATGTGCTGGCCGGAGCGGATGCAGATCTTGCCCTTCCATTTCGGGTCGGCGAGTTCCTCGTAAGAGATGGCGTCCTGCTTGACGCGGTCCTTCGAGGCATAGACCACGCGCGCGCGCATCGAGATGCCGAACCAGTGGCCCTCCGGGTCACGGGCGAAAGCCGGGACCATCTTCTCGAGCGCGTCGGACTTGATCGGCTGCGTGATGCCCGCCTTCACGGCGTCTTCGAGCCGGCCGATGTCGACGGTCAGCAGTACGTCGGCGGGGCTGTTGGCGCCTTCGCTCTTGATGCGCTGCTCGAGGCCGGAACTCGCCGAAATGACGTTGACGTTGATGCCGGTGTCCTTGGTGAAGGCGTCGAACAGCGGCTGGACCAGCTTGGCTTCGCGATAGCTGTAGACGTTGACGTCCTTCGATTGTGCGAAAGCGCCGCTGGTGGTCGCTGCCATCGCCGCCGCGAAGGCGGTCGCGAGCAGGGCGGTACGCGAGCTCATCATGAATGGTCTCCGGCGTGACTGTGTATTGCGGATGTCGGTTCGGCCACCGTCGGCGGCCGACTTTCGCCCCCAGTTGAAGGCCAAGCGTTGATCGCAGTCAATAAAATACGAATGAACAATCAATAACTTAGAACTATTCTAGTTTGAAACTGCGTCCGGCGGTCGCGCCGCGTGCGTCGGCGATCTCGGCGATCAGCTTGCTGATGATGGCCTGGCCGAACGAGTTGAAGTCCTTGGCCTCGATCACGAAGGCGCCGGGGCCACCGATCACATTGTTGCGAAAATAGTTGGCGAGCCCGCCGGGCGGATTGGTGTGCTCAGGGTTCCACGGCAGCGGCCGCTCGCTCAGGATGACAAGGCCGTTGATCGTGATGCCGAGCGCGACCGCCTCGTCGCGCGCCTGCGCGACGTCGCGACCGGAATTGTTGGTGCCATCACCGGAGATGTCGATGGTCCGGCGCTTCGCCTCGAACGGTGAGCGCGCGAACTGCGTCACCGAAAACTCGATCGCCGCGCTGATCGAAGTGCGGTCGGCGAACGAGCGGCGGGTCTCGAGCAGCTTGTCGCCGAACTCGCGCGCCGTCTTCGGACCGTCGA